>NC_020449.1:1200000-1800000 GCF_000146065.2 Candidatus Cloacimonas acidaminovorans str. Evry
TGCATTGCATAATTCTATCTATATCAGCAAGATATTCCTTTTTTTCGCCTTCCACTTCAATTGTATCGGTAATATCATGTCCGGCATTAATAACCAGAATAAAACTGGTATCGCTAACTCTCATCAGAATCATATCATCTTGCATGCCACCCTGTTCGTTCAGTAGTAAAGTATATTTACATTGTCCAACTTTCATTTCGGTAAAATTTCCGGTTAAAGCCCGATTTAAAAGAGCTACTACATCAGGTCCGTAAAAGAGTAATTGTGTCATATGGTCAATGTTATAGACAGCTACTTTATTGATGGCAGCTGCTTCTTCCAACACAGAAGTTAAATAATTTACCGCCATAGAATATTGACCGAAATTACTGCGTTTAATGCTTTGCATTGGAATGCCGAGATGTTTTGATAAAAGGGGAAGATACCATTCCTCTTCCAAATTGTAGAGGGCTGTTTTTCTTTCCTGAACAGGAAACTTGAAACCTAAGCTGTTCATCTTTAAACTCCTTATGATATTTCTTTTTTTATGTCATTTTGGAAAAAGCAGGTCTTTTTGTCCAGAATAATCTTGTTTTTGTAACTGAAACCTAACAATTAAGTAAGGAATAATCAATATCTTTCACGGATTTATTAGCAATATGGATTTTACGGATAAAACGGATTTACCCGGATTGCATTGGATGATAGGTATAGAATAAGGTTGAGAATCTCTCCGCGCTCTGCCCTTTCAGGATAGTCATCCCAGACCTATTATTATATTCTAAGTGCCTGTTCCAATTCTACAGCTTTATCGGTTTTATCATCTCTATATTTTATAATAATCGGACAGGCAATTTGAAAATCAGGGTTACTTTTCAGTCGTCGTGAACCAGGAACTACTACAGCTTTAGAAGGAATAGTAAAACTATTGCCACTATCGCGTTCTAAAAACTTTTCCCGAACGCTGTCATAGATAGGTGTGGAGGCAGTTATAACTACTCCGGAAGCAATCACTACCTTGTTTTGAACAATTATTCCTTCATAGATTCCAGTATTTCCACCTACAAAAACATCGTCTTCTATAATAACAGGACGCATTCCTACAGGTTCTAATACCCCACCAATAATAGCTCCAGCGGAAAGATGCACATTTTTTCCAATTTGGGCACAAGAACCAACCAGGGAATGTGAATCAATAAGAGTTCCGCTATCCACATAGGCACCAATATTGATATAAGCAGGAGGCATAATCGTTACTCCGGTAGAAATATAACAACCATTTCTGGCAGAACTTCCTCCGGGAACAATTCTGATTCTATCTGCCAAAGTGAATTGCTTTTCCGGCAGAGTATCCTTATCAAAAAAAGGTTTCGCTTCACTCCATTGATAGATAGTTAATTCCCCCATTTGAAAGCCAAGAAGGATACCCATTTTCACCCATTCATTTACTTTCCAAATACCATTTTCTTTTTCGCAGGAGCGGATTTCTCCTTTATTTAAGGCATCTATAAAAGCTGTAAACAATGCTTTATGTTTTGCTGTCCATTTTTCCGGTGGGTTGTTATAAAGTTCAATTATTTCCTGTTTCATCCGTATTCCCTTGCTAAAACTTGTAAACGCTTTAAGGCAATCTCTAAAATGCTCTTTGGACAGCCGAAATTCAACCTCATAAAACCTTCTCCGTCTTTTCCAAATTCAGTTCCTGGTTCAAGAGCAAGTCCCGCTTTATTAACCATAATTTCTTGTAATTTCGCCTCTGTTAAACCCCAGTTTCTAAAATCCAACCAAGCTAAAAAAGTCCCTTCAATAGGGCTTATTTTCACGCCAGGTAATTCATTCTGCACAAATTCTGTGATATATATTCTATTCTTATTTAAGTAACAAAGTAATTCATCCAACCAGTTCTCGGATTCACTATATGCAGCAATTAAAGCTCTTATCCCAAAGGTATTACCAAGATAGAGATGAAGTTTTGTATTAAGTTCATTGAACTTATTCCTTATTTCTAAATTTGAAACAATTACAACTGCCGTTGCCAAACCTGCAATATTAAAACTTTTAGAAGGGGAAACACCCGTTAAACAAATTTCGGAAAAATCATTCAATGAAGCCAAAGGAAGA
Organism: Candidatus Cloacimonas acidaminovorans str. Evry; assembly: GCF_000146065.2. Classification (GTDB taxonomy): domain Bacteria; phylum Cloacimonadota; class Cloacimonadia; order Cloacimonadales; family Cloacimonadaceae; genus Cloacimonas; species Cloacimonas acidaminivorans. The sequence continues at coordinate 1,202,101 of NC_020449.1, forward strand.
TGTTTGTAACCAGGATAAACAATATCCGCATGAATTTCATCGGAAAAGACAGGGACTTTATATTTAGCGCATAAATTGCCTATTTTAGTTAATTCTTCTTTTGTCCAAACTCTGCTTACAGGATTATGCGGACTACAGAAAATAAATAATTTTGCCTGTTTCAATTTCTCTTCAAAGTCCTGCCAGTCAATACTATAAATGCCATTTGTATTCACCAGAGCAGAGGTTAAAAGTTTTCTTTTATGGTCCAGAACGGCATCATAAAAAGGACGGTAAACAGGGGTCTGAATAAGAATTCTCTCTCCGGGTTCAGTTAACGAAAGAACAGCTAATGAAATAGCAGGAACCAAACCGGGAACAGCTATAATCCAGTCCTGTTGCACATTCCAATCAAAGCGTCTTTCCTGCCAGGAAATAATTGCCTCATAAAAATCATCCAGACGCAAGTTATAGCCGAAGACAGGATGTTTCAAGCGTTCCGACAAAGCGGAAATAATCTTATCGGAAACAGCAAAATCCATATCGGCAACCCATAAAGGGATAAGCTCACTTTTGCCATACAACATTTTTAAACCATCGTATTTATAGCAACCGCTATTACGACGGTCTATTATTTCATCAAACCTGTTCTGTTTCACTTTTTCCTACCAAATTTCTTAAATTGTTAACAACTTTACCCAATAAATCATTCAATTGAGCTTGGGGGGCAAAATCAGCCAGGTTAAGCAAAATCTCCAGGATTTTAGGAAATGAAGCTGAGGTCTTGAATATCTTTTCCCTGTCTTTATCTTTGTATTTCAAAATAATGCTGAAGGAAATCTGTTTCGTCAAATCAATAGAAGTTATATTTTCATAAGGAATAATGAGTTTGGGTTTACCTAAAAATCCAAAACAAATTCTATCTTCATAAAAAGTTACACTATACAAAGAAGTAAGTTGTTTGAACACCGAATCCAACGCTACAAACAGAATAATTAAAGGCAGAACCTTAAAAAACATTGGCGTAGTGCCAGTCACAAATTTCACAAAGAAAAAGATTGCATAGATACAAATTGCCAAAGCCACGAATAACATAATTAATCGCATCCAGGGCGAATAACGATAAGTGGCTGGCAATTCGTTACGGATTGATTTTACCTTAATTTCACGTGGCATTGATATTCCTTCCAAAGTTTTTTTATGCTGGTGAGGACAACTTCCGGCAGGGGAATAATATCAAACAAATTATGTTTATCCTGTTCGCTGTGATAATCACTTCCTCCTGTCATAAACAGTCCTTTTTCCGTTGCAATTTTGATGAAATTTTCTATTTCCCATTGATAATGGTCGGGATGCCAAACCTCCAAACCGTCAATGCCCATTTTAATAATATCTTCCAAATAGGATAATTTTGTCAGTTTTCCAGGATGAGCAATAACAGCGAAGCCATCTGCCTGATGAATAATAGAAATTACATCAACAACAGAAACCTCCGGCTTGGGAACATAAGCAGGTTTGTTATCCCCGATATATTTTTCAAATGCTTCATTCCTCGTTTGGCAAAACTTATGATTCACCAAAACCTGAGCAATATGAGGACGCACAATTAATTCTCTGCTCCCGGCAATGGCAATTACTTCTTCCAAAGATATTGGCATACCCATATCTGCCAGCAATTTAATCATTTTTTTGGCGCGTTCTTTTCTGCCGTTCAAATACATTTCTGTCATAGCTCGTAAAGCAGAATTATTAAAATCACAGCCATAAGCCAGAATATGCACATCATCACCTTTATACAGAGAACTTATTTCCATTCCAGGTAAGATTCTGAGAGGCAATATATTATCCGGAATTTGCGTATAGGCATCTGCTGTATCGTGGTCAGTTATGGAAATTAAATCCAAACCAATTTCCTGAGCGCGTTTTATCAGTTCCTTAGGGCTTATGTTTCCGTCAGACACATTAGTATGCAAATGCAGATTAACACGCTGAATGTCATTTATTTCTTTTACTATCATAATTCAATTTTCTGGGTTGACTTATTTTGGCTCTGCTAAAAATAGTCAATGTATTTTTTTATCGGGAGAATGTGAAATGGAATACGACCCTATAAAAAACCGTCTGGCAAAAGCTATTGATATGTTTCCTGCTTTACGCAAACTTGTTTATATGGCTTTTAACCTTATTTTTCTCCGCCAGAGGTATGTTCTGAAAGAGATTCGCAATTTGTTCCGGGAACCAGACAAAATAGATTTATATGATGCCGGAGCCGGCTTTTGTCAGTATTCCGCTTATGTTTTATCGCATTGGTTCAATTCCAATGCTTTTGCTACAGACCTGAAAACCGATTATTTAAGGTCCTTTTCTGCATACGCGGATATTTATTATCCAGGCAGGTTCACATATAAAACAGCCGATTTACAAACTTTTATACCTTCCCAAAAGTTTAATTTGGCTTTAGCAATTGATATTATGGAACATATTGAAAATGATGTTTCCGCCCTGAATAATTTGTATAATGCCCTGGAAAAAAAGGGATATTTGCTTCTTTCTACTCCGTCAGACCTATATGAAACAGCAAAATTTACTTCCGAACACATTCGTGCTGGCTATAATAAAAAGGAACTGGAAAATAAACTGAACCGGATTGGCTTCAGAATTATTAAATCTATTTATACTTATGGAACTTATGGCGCTTTATCCTGGAAATTATTAATTAAAATACCCCTTCAGCTGATTTCTAAAAAACTTTATCCTCTTCTGCCTTTGTATTATCTTCTTGTTTATCCCTTAGCTGAAATCTTAATGCGTTTGGATATGAAGACAGATAACAAACAGGGAACAGGAATTCTGATTGTTGCTCAAAAACCTTGAACCAGAACACGAATTTGGAATGTAGAAAAGGTTGAGAGGGTTGAAAGCCCAAAGGGCAAAGATTATCTCAACCTTCAAATCCTCTCAACCTTCTCAAAACTATCCACATTCCAAATCCTAAAAACCCCTTCAATCCTGTTCATTCCAGATCTATTATTCAAAACTGCAATGTTTCCGGAACAACCGGACATAGCATCAGTGCTTTATCTTGTCCAAAATCGCTCCACAATTCATAGAGTTTGATATAATCAGAATTAACAGTATTCATTGCTTTAACAGGTGTAAAAACATTCAATTCACCGATATTAATGCTTATTTTTACTCCCTCTTTTTTAGTAGTAGCATCAACGAGGGTTAACTTTCCTTTTTTACCGATAAGTTCACTCATACTTTCCTTAGCTTTTTCCAATCCGCCAAGTTCATCCACAAGTCCAATTTTTTGTGCTTGTTCTCCTGTCCAGACCCTTCCTTGAGCATATTGTTTAACTTGTTCTAAGGTCATATTCGGACGTCCTGCATCCACTTTCATAACAAAATCATCATAACAATTTTCTATATTGCGAATTACCATTTGTTTTTCTTCTTCAGTCCAAGGACGATTAATAGAAACCATATCGGCATGTTCACCTTTTTTAACGGTATCCCAGTTTACTTTTATTTTTTGAAACATATCGGTGCCATTGAACATCAATCCCACAACACCGATAGAACCGGTTAAAGTTGAGGGCTCGGCAATAATTTTATCGGCATTACAGGAAATGTAATATCCACCGCTGGCAGCTGTTCCTCCCATAGAAACAACAATCGGTTTTTTATTTTCTGTCTTTGCCAGTTCCAGTTCTCTTAAAATAATATCGCTGGCTTGAGCACTTCCGCCACCGCTATCCACTCTTAAAATAATGCCTTTGTATTGTTTGTCTTTTCTTGCTTTGCGAATAAGGTCTACAGATGTTTCCTGGGCAATTTTCTGTCCTGGAGTTCCTTTTCCGGAAACAATATTCCCGCTGGCATAAATAACCGCGACCAAATTTTCTTTGGGTTTTGCCCAAGCATATTCGCGATATTCAGTTAATTCTTTATGCTGGCTTGAAAACTTAAAATCTTTCTTTAATTGCTTATTCAGCTGGTCTTCATAAATGAGGGCATCCACTAATCCTTTTTCCAGGGCATCATTAGCAATAAAATAGGGACCCTCATTGATAATTTCGTCAGCTGAAGCAACTAATCTATCACCGCGTCCTGTTTCCATACGCTGTAAAATTTGGTCGTATAGTGATTGCAGAAGGGATTCATAAGCTTCCCTTTCCGCGGGAGTCATTCTTTCTTCGGAAAACATATTACCCGCATCTTTATATTCATGACTGCGGAAATTGAGCACTTCAATACCCAAGCTGGCAAGCATATTTTTCAAATAAGGACTGCTGATACTTAAACCCCGTAAATCCACAGAACCCGTCGGATTTAAGTAAATCTTATCAGCAATGGAGGAAGCAAAGATATAACCGCCATTACCAATATTATCATAGTAAAAACAAACTTTCTTGCCACTGCTTTTAAAGTCGTTAAAGGCATCAACGAGTTCTTCCTGTAAAGCCAAAGAAGTTGAAAAAGAAGGATTTTTCAGAAGAATGCCTTCTATTTCGAGATCATCTTTTGCCTGTTTAATGTTATCAATGATTGACTCTATGGATTTATCGCCGGTATCATATATTTTGATTTTCCCTATTTTATATTTCGGAGCAGTGTAGGTTACGATGTTGCCTTTCAAATCCATTTTATACCAGGAGGGGTTTGTGTGTCCCAAAAATGGTTTATGCTCCCAATCCGTAAGCTGAGCCCAAGCAATTCCGTAATTATCATTTTTCTTAGAACGCAATAAACCACCTGCCTCAAGATTTCTGGGACATAAGCTGAAATTAACTAAAGCTGACTCTTCTTCCCAATTATAGGTAGCTCCAACTTTTACTCCATCAAGAATTTGGGTCTGAATTCCCAGAACCGGTTTTTTGAATTCATAATCCTTGTCCGTTTCATAGCGCGCATAATTGGCATCTACAGAAAGCTCCAAACGGTAATCCGCTATAGCATCCGTAAAAACAAAAGGACGCACTGCCAAACCCAAACGATAATAGGGTGATTGATGTTTGGGATTATCCCAGGTAAAAGCTAAAGAAGTAGAATTATGCGGACGGTATGTTACTCCAGTTCTGAAAGAACCATCTTCAAAACCGCCTTCCTGCCAACGGTAATTCGTTCCTGCATATAAGTTGGGTAAAATATGAGCAGGAAAAAGTTCGGCTCCCAAAGCCAAAGTATGATATTTATTACTATGGTCGCGTTCATAAATATAACTGAGAAAATCAGTATTCAAAAATATCCAATAGTGATTTTGCCATTCTTTTTCATCATTGAGATAAGCTAAACCTATACCCGAAGCAGAACCGGTTCCCAGCAAAGAAGGATTGCTAATAGGAATGAACATATTATCCACGCTGGCAATGGGAAAATCCTGTTTATTTAAGAATACAAAAATACTGTCACTTTTCGTTTGCGCCATCGCTAACGAGCAAAACAGGAATGGTAATAACAGGATTAGAGCTTTAACTATGGACTTCATTGTTTCTCCTTTTTCGTTTATAATACTTTAATTCAGTGTTTAGTTAAACTACAATTATTTTTTTACACTTTCCAAAAAGCTAACAAAAAAGTCAATATATATTTGAGAACCTAACCAAGTCACGAGTCGTCACTGCCTTCAAAAATATCGCTTATGCCACAAATTCCTTTAGTAGTGAGAACTCGTTACAACTTGTTCCAAGCATATTTCAATGCTTTTATTGGAATTATCACTGTCGTCATGAATCATAAGCGCCAAGAAAGTTATCTCCCAGAGAAAAAGTTATCAAGGCGCTAATGACTCCTGACTTTCCTTCCGGGAAGTTACACAGCGATAACTTCTTTCACTTCAGGAATTTCTTCTTTAATAAGTCGTTCAATACCTGCCTTCAAAGTTAAAGTAGCCATAGGGCAACCATTACAAGTTCCTTTAAGCCGAACTTCTATCACATTATCTTCACGGATATTGATAAGTTCAACATCCCCTCCATCCGCTTGAATGGAGGGGCGAACTTTTGCGAGGATACTTTCAATTTTTTCTTTTGCAATCACTTTTTATCCTTATTTAGAGAGGTCTAAGGAGATTTCTTCACCCGACGTAGAGAGCAATTTTAATTGATTTCCATCCAAATAACCAAGTTTTTGAGTAGTTCCATTGGTGTTCATAAACCAGGATTCGCTAACGGGGTCATAGTTGAGTTCAATTTTTTGATTGTTGTCCTTATTTTCAGGTTGAGAAATCACAATTTTGTTTTGACTGATTTCAAACTTATAATTCCCATTGGGACCTTCGGCATACTTGATAATATTTTCACCTTCGTTCATAGTGAGAGGATTGCTACCAGTCCAAAATTCAATGGTATTAAAAACAAAAACATCCAGAAACATTGCTATTTCATAAACCGGACAAATCCAAAAAGCCCAGTTAACAATGCTCTGAACAAACTTATTCCCGACACTACCATTAAAGCGATACACTTTTTTGGTAAGTGACATATTCCCATAGCATCCGAAGACGCTAACAACAATAAATACCGCTAATAAAGCGATAGAGACAAGACGAGTGAATCTTTTCATTTTTGTTCTCCTTTCTTTATTGGGATTCCTTTTTAGCATGGATATTTTTAGTGGTCAGGAAATAGAAAGCGGGGATAATAATTAGCGTCAGAAAAGTGGAAACAATTAAACCACCAATAGATACAATACCCATTGGACGGGTCATTTCGGCTCCCGTACTACCTATACCAATTGCCATAGGAAGCATTCCCACTATGATAGCTAAGGTAGACATTACTATCGGTTTTAATTTCATCTTTCCCGCTTCCATCAACGCATCGTGGACACTATAGCCCTCTCTGCGTTTAATATTTACATAGTCCATTATTAATATAGCGTTATTTACCACAATGCCAACTAACATTATTATAGCCATCATAGAAACGATGTTAAATGTATTACCCGTAATGAGTAAAGAAAGTATCACTCCGATCAAAGCCAGAGGAACCGTTGCCAAAATCAGAGCTGGTTGAGCAAAACTTTCCAGAATAGCCGCCAAGAGCATATAGGTTAAAATCACGGCAAGAATAAAGGTGCGAATCATATCTACTGTAGTTTCGCTCATCATTTTTGCCTGACCTCCCCATTGATAACGATAGCCGGTCGGGAATTTAATTTTATCCAACCGTTCTTCAATTTGGGAAGTTATATCGCTCATAGTGTATCCGCTGGCTACATCACCGGTAAACATAACGGTCTTATAGCGGTCGTAGTGAGTTATTCTATTGATACCGGAAGCAAATTGGACATCTGCCAGCTGAGATACCAAATAGGATTTACCCATCACAACTACACTCAGGTTCTTAATTTTATCGGGAGAATCAACTACTTCATCCTCAAGGGAAATCTTGATATCATATTCATTTCCGGCTTCCCGATATTTGGTAGAAACCAGTCCTTCCACATTGGCGCGTAAAGCTAAAGCCAAATCATAAACCGTAGCTCCTGCAGCGGCAAGTTTATCGCGTTTGGGATAAAGAGTAAGTTCCGACCTGCCATAACGACTGGAGGTATCAAGATTAATTAAACCCGGTATATCCTCAATAGCTATAGTTACTTCATTTTTCAGTTGTTCCAAGCGATCAATATCCTGACCTTCAATCATAAATTGAATACCGGAAGCGCCGCCTCCTCCTCCCATACCTAACATTGAGCCGGTAACTTTAATCTTGGCATTGGGAATATCGGAAAGCTCTTTGGTTAAAATATCTGCTAATTGGTTGGCAGTATATTCACGTTCATTTCTATCTACCAGTTTAATATCGGAAGTAGCTAAATTGGTGCCGGTATCAATAAAGCTGCCTGAACCGAGATTGGTAAGTATGTGGACAACTTCTTTATGTTGGGCTACACGGTTTTGGACAATGTCCATTGTTTTGGCTGTCTCATTCAAATTTGTTCCCTGAGGCATTTCTACAGAAATGGATAGATTGCGTTGGTCCACAGGAGGTATCATTTCCATACCCACAAAGAAAGCAAGCCCACAGCTAATCAGCAAAGCTAAAAGAGTGAAGAGTAATATACTCACGCTGGTTCTCTTGGAACGCAGTGTATATCCTAAGAATTTGGCATAGTAATTACCAAATTTATCAAAGACATTATCAAATTTCCTTCCCCATTTACTAGTTCTTTTCTCTTTCGGAATAATCTTGGAAGCCAGCATCGGAGTTATTGTAAAAGCAGTTAACAGGGAAAATAGAGTTGCCATGGTAACGGTCACGGCAAATTCCTTGAAAAATCTTCCTACCATAGAAGTCATAGTAGCAATCGGTAAAAACACCACTATATTCGTTAAGGTAGAAGCCAGAACGGCTGTTCCGATTTCATTGGTACCAATTTGAGCTGCCACTTTTCGGGTATTTCCCATATCCTTATGCCTGAATATATTTTCCAAAACTACAACAGAATTGGAAACCAGAATTCCTATTGAAGTGGATAGACCCATCATCGTCATAATATTGAAAGTGTACCCGAATATTTGCATAAACACGAAGGTGGAAATTATGCAATAAGGCATTGATATTGCCACAATAAGAGTGGAACGGAAATCGTGTAAAAAGATGAAGAGAATGATTCCGGTAAAGAGAATACCCAAGAGAATATTTTCCAGGGTAGAATTAATCGTATCTTTGGTAAATATGCTATCATCCCGCATAATTTCCAGTTTTACACCTTCAGGAAGTTCCTTATTTAAAATCGGTATTTGTTTGGTGACTTCTTCCGCAATATTAACTACATTTCCATCGGCAGCATTGGTTATAGACAAACGGACTATATTTTCATCTTTAACATTTTTCGGAACATTGAAATAAATTGCTTTTGAACGCACTTCTTCTGTAGCATCTTCAACTCTTGCCAGCTGTGAAAGTTTTTTCACTCCAAAAACAGTCGGTATATCGGTATTTCTGATATCTTCCACATCTTGATATTCCCCTTTCAGGCGGACTGAATACTCCTGAGTTCCTTGGGTAAAATTACCACCCGGCATATCCAAATTTGCTGCAGCAAGAATTGCACTTAACTGAGCTAACGATATCTTGTTTTCAAACACAACCTTATCGGTAAGCCGAACATCAATTTGCCGTTTAGCTCCTCCAATTAAGGAAACTCTTGCTACACCAGGAATTTGTGATAAACGGTCTTTTAGAGTACCATCCGCAAGTTCGTATAAATCCTTCGGTGGCATATTTCCGGAAAGCACCAGGTCCATAATCGGAAAAGCTGTAATATCCATTTTCAGGACTATGGGTCTGTCCGTGCCATCTGGTAAATTACGGATAATGGCATCCACCTTATCCTTCACTTCCTGATTGGCAACATCTATGTTCTTACCCAATTTGAAGGCAACCAGAACTATAGACATATTCTCCATAGAGTAGGATTGCATAAAGTCAATCTGGCTGACCGTGGCAACTGCTTCTTCTATCGGTTCGGTTACCTGAGATTCAATTTCGCGGGGACCGGCTCCTGAATATACGGTCTGAACAACAACATAAGGCAACTTCAAATCCGGCATCAGGTTTATCGGCAAACTGAAGTAAGCGAGCACCCCGAAGACGATAAACACCATTATTGCCATTGTGACCAGAACTGGTCGGTTAATAGACAGATCTGTTAAAAACATAGTTCCTATTCCCTTACTCAATCACGCGCAATTTTGCGCCTTCAGTTAACATATTGATACCTTCAGTGATAAGCAAATCACCCGGATTTAAACCGCTGGTAATTTCAAAAGCCAGTGTATTATCCAATCCCGTGGTAATTTCTCTTTTCACGGCTTTACCATCTTGATTCAGCCAAACATATTTGGTTCCGTTTTCACTAACGATTTGATGACGCTCAACCACAATCAAATTGGGTTTGCTGAAAACTTCTATGGCAATTTCAGCTGTTACTCCGTAGTTAATCTTTTTATTCATCCCCGGAAAACTTACTTCCACTTTAAATGCCTTGGTTGCATTATCCATAGCCAGAGGAATCTCCGTTACTCTTCCGGAAATTGTAGTTTCCAACCAGGTAGCAGTTGCTTTGGTGCCTTTTTTAATCTTGTTTATTTCCGTATCAGGAACCATAACAGTAGCTTTATAACCATTGGTAGAGGCAACTGTAAACAGGTCTTTTCCCGGATAAACCTTCTCGCTTGGGTTTACATATATTGCTGTAATAATACCACTTATCGGAGCACGCACATTGATCATTTTATCGCTGGTTTCCAGATTGGCTTTAGATACCTTATACTGGGTTTCTACATTATCCAAATCCTGCTGGCTGATAGCGCCTTGGGCAAAAAGCCGTTGCATTCGTTCATAAGTCGTTTTGATACTGTTAAATGCCGTTAGTGCTTGTTCATATTGTGCCGAAGGTGTATTTTGGGGAAAACTTACAATAATCTGGTCTTTTGCAACCCGATCCCCTACCTTGGCATTGATTTTGGTAATCACTTCCGAAACCATTGCCTGAACGGTTGTCTCTTCCATTCCGTTTAAAGTAGCATTATAAAGCAGGTTTTGACGGAAGGTTGTGGGCTCTATAATAATTTGGCGAACGGGAACCCCTTCTTCACTGTATATTTGTTCCATACTTTTTCCCTCTTCCTGTTTTTTACCGCAGGCAGAGATAAGTATCAGTATCAGGGCTGTTAGAATAATTAAGTATCTTTTCATAGTTTATCTTCTCCGTTATAGGGTTATACCGATTGATTTTTTAAAGTTTCTATCTGCAGATATAATTTCATAAATTGACTGATAATATTGCAGTTTAATGGTTTGTAAGGTTAATTGAGCGTCAAAGACCTCAAGCTGAATGCCAACCTGGTTTTCATAACGCACTTGGGCAAGCTGTAAACCGCGTTCTGCCAAACGAATGTTTTCAGTTTGCACATTATGATTTTCCCAAGCGTGATAATACTTTTGATAATCTTGCTTGATTTGCAGAGCAATAAGTTCTTCTGTATCCCTTTGTTGCAATTTGGCTTTTTGATAGTCATAGTGGGCATAATTTCTTTTGGCTGTATTGGTTAAGCCGGTAAACAAAGGAATCTGAAAGCCCAAACTGATGCCGTATTTATGCCCGAAATCATCATTCTCAATAGCATATTCATCTGCCGCTGTATAAAGTGAATAATCTGCGCTCAAGGCAACATTGGGCAGGAAATTCACTTTTTCCACCTTATATTGCAGTTCTTTTAGCTGAGTACCCAATTTAATCAGTTCTACTTCATTTCTTTGTTTCAAACCCTGTTCAGTTGCCTCTTCCAGAGAAAGCTCCATTTTTTCCGGCAACACGAATTCACCTTCGGGAACTATATCACTCTCTTCTTCTCCAATCTGTTTACGAAAAGCCGAAACAGCCAAATCGTAATCATTTTTTGCTTTCAAAACCTGGGGCTCCAGTTTGGCTACACCTAATTTGGCTTGTAACAAGTCAAATTCCGAAACCTGACCTTCCTGATTGAACAGTTCCACTCTGCGCAAATGCCTTTTGGCAATATCTAAGCCCTCTTCTTGCACATCCCACAGCTTTTTTGCCAGTAAGCACTGATAAAAGAGTTCAGTGGTTTTCAAAACCACATCCTGTTCTTTTACTTTATAATTCAGTCGCTGAATTTGGCGGTAATAATTTCCCGCTTTAATTCCGCTTCCCAGTTTGCCTCCGGAATAAACAATCTGTTCCATTTTTAACTGTAAAGCAAAAGAACCCGCTTCTGCTGGCGATTCCGGAATCATTGAATTAACTATTTTATTCAGTACACCCGCTAAATATTCTTCATTATCTGTCGCTATATCATCTAAGCCGGCAGATATGTTCATCTTGGCAGGTATGGCTGAATCAGGATAATAGGTCTTACTTAAACCGTAAGCACCCTGTAAATTCAATTGTGGATAAGCAGTGCCACGAACCTGTTTGTATGACTCATCCGCTTTCTTAATTTCTTCCATTGCCATTAACAGTTCCTTGTTATTCTGTTTAGCTTTGGTGATGCTAGTTTCCAGGTCAATGGCAAATACACAGCTTGCTAATAATGTTAGCAGTGTTAATACAATTAATGTCTTTCTCATTTTTTATCCTCGTTTAACAATTCCATAAAGTAGCATCTTAATAATAAAATCACTATCCCGCTCAATCATTGTCAGTAAGCGGGGAACATCTACTATTTTCAAACTCGGTTCACCTATCATAAACCAATCCATAATTATCTCGCAAAGACGGTCTTCCGGAAAGCGCTCATCAATTAAATCCTCCTGTTTTCCAAGCTGGATTATTTCAGAAAGAATTTGCATCATCACTTCCCTGCTTTTAACCCGGAACTGAATCAACTGTTCCTGATAACTTTGCGGTATATTAATTAAACACTCAATCAGGATGGGCATATTTTCGTAAATCAGTTTGATGGGAAAGCTTAAAAATTCCGTCAGCTTCTCTTCAAAACCCATCGTAGCATTGATATGCTGCCTCAACATTTTGAAATACTCTCTTGTTTTGGCTTCCACCGAAGCAATAAAGAGGTCTTCCTTGCTGGGAAAGTAATAATATACCGTTCCCTTAGCTATCTGAGCTGCAGCAGCAATTTCATCCAACGAGGTCTTAGCAAAGCCGAAACGGGTAAATAGCTGGGTAGCTATATCCAATATCAACTTTTTTTTGTTCTGAGCAGCACTCATTCTCCTTCCTTATATTTTATTGTCTTCCTGTAGGTTACAGCTTTGAAACTGAACAACTGACCCATTACGGTCAAACAGTATATATAGTCAAGCCAAAAATTTAATGGCAAGATAGTGAGGTTTTGAGAGAGTTGAGATGCTCTATGCTCTTAGCTCTCTGCCCTCAGCCAAAAGCTCAAAGGGCGACACAATTACAGCGATGGGTGCATAAGCCCCTCCTAAAAAGTGGCTAAAAAATCCTTTGCTCTCTGTAAGTCAGGAGTCGGCATCGCTGAAATAAATTCTGCCCTGTCCTCAAACTTATTTAGCAATGAGGACTCGTGACGCCTGGTTTAACACAGATGATGCCAATTATACCAATTATATTTATAATTGATATATTGTTTTCTGTAAGGACACCGATTTCACGATTTACATCATTTCTTGAATGAAAAAGACCATTGCCATTCCTGTACAAACAGGAATCTAGATCATTTTTAGCAAAATAAGTACATTTTCGATATAATAACTTCTTCCTTAGGGGTATCTCATCATCAACCCATCCTGAAGGTTGGGTTGATGATGAGTTATAAGCAGGGAATAAAATAATCGGTTCTTTAATAATGTAATTAATATTTTACGAGAGGGTTATCCTTCCATCCCGGCTTGCAGAGCTCGCAGGTTTGCCTCTACAATTGCTTCTCCTTTAGGTGCAAAGATAGTTTTAATTGCCTCTTCAATTTCTTCCTTTGTAAAGCCCAGATGTTTAATGGCAGCGCCTAAAACTACTATATTCATACTTCTGCTGGCATTTTGTTCTTTAGCTTTAGTATCTGCATCCAGTAGAACATAGTTGGGTATTTTTTTTATTTCTTTGTAGATTTCCTCTTCCGGCGGATAATTAGGGATATTTTTAAAAGGTGTGGAATTGGTAATAATCCAGCCGTCATCTTTTAGATAGGGCAGATAGCGTAATGCCTCCAGCGGTTCAACGCTTAAAATCATATCGGCAGAGCCAAAGGGTATTAAATCGCTCCAAATAGTTTCATCGGATAGGCGCAAATGGGATTGGACATCTCCCCCACGCTGACTCATTCCATGCACTTCTGCTTGTTTCAAATTCATCCCGCGTTTGATTGCTGTGGTTCCGAGGATAGTAGCAATGGTTAAAATGCCCTGTCCTCCTACTCCGGCAAGTATTATATCCTTTTTCATTCTTGTATCTCCATTTTGTTCTTTTTCTTTAGGGTCTGAATACATTCCCGACGGGCAATAACAACAGAAACGCCATTATAAGCCAGTTCTTCTTTATAAATTTGGATCATTTCGGGATAATTTTTCTTGAGGGGAACAAACACACGGATATGTTCTTTTTCCACTCCCAATCCCAGACAAATATCTTCCAATTTGCCATAACCAGTATAGTTCTGCCCACCTGTCATTGCAGTTGTGGCATTATCCAGAATGATTATCATCACATTTGCTTTATCGTAAATGCAATCCAACAGCCCCGTAATACCTGAATGACAAAAAGTGCTATCACCAATAACGGCAACGGCAGGAAAAAGTCCACTATCGGAAGCTCCTTTTGCCATTGTAATAGAAGCACCCATATCCACGCAAGAATTGATGGAATTATACGGTGGCATAAAGCCCAAAGTATAACAGCCGATATCGCTGAAAACATTGCCTCTTCCATATTCTGCCATCACTTCATTCAGGGACAAAAAAGTATCGGAATGAGGGCAACCAACGCATAAAGCGGGAGGCCTGCCAACTACAATATCGGGAACAGGTCTACCTATTGTATCAGGTAAGGAAAGAGCTTTAGCTACAAGATTAGGATTAAGCTCTCCGGCACGAGGTAGATAGCCATCAAGACGTCCATGAACAGGTTTCAATCCGGGAAAAGCAAGCCCTTTAAGCTGTTCTTCCACGAAGGGCATACCTTCTTCTATAACCAGCAATTCGTCACAGGTCTCATAGAGTTGACGGATTTGTTTTTCGGGCAAAGGATACTGGCATATCTTTAGCACGGGATATGGAATTTCTTCACCGTGATATGCTTCCCGCAGATAGTTATAAGCTAAGCCGGTAGTGATAATACCTAACTTAGTATTTTTCCTTTCTGCCGTATATACATTATACGGGGAATTTTCGGATTCTGCCAGAAAGTCCTTTTGCAGGGAAAGATGATGTTGATACTTTTTCCTGGCAATGGCAGGAAGAAGCATAAATTGAAAAATATCTTCCGGCTTTTTCAATTCCTTTTGCGGTAAAGGATTGCGTCTGGTAACCCCGGAACGGGAATGCGCCAAACGCGTGGTTAAGCGTAATAGTATCGGGATATGATATTTTTCCGAGAGCTCAAAGCCATAAAAAGCCATATCATAACATTCCTGTTGATTGCTTGGCTCCAAAACGGGAATCATCGCAAAATGTCCATAATAACGACTATCCTGTTCATTCTGCGAGCTGTGCATTGAAGGGTCATCCGCAACGGCAATAATTAAACCACCGCTGGCTCCTGTAATAGCCGAATTCATTAAAGGATCGGCTGCCACATTCAACCCTACATGTTTCATCGTTACCATTGCTCTTTTGCCGGAAGCGCTCATTCCCAAAGCTGTTTCCAGTGCGGTCTTTTCATTGGAACTCCAGGTGCGGTGAACATTGTTTTCCTCTGCCTGTTTAGACCTTTGAGCGTATTCAATGATTTCGGTGGAGGGAGTTCCCGGATAGCCGTAAAAACCTGATATTCCGGCATCCAGTGCTCCCTGGGCAAGGGCTTCGTCACCCAACAGCATAAGTTTTGGCATTTTATCTCCTTTTTATTTTATTTATTTTAGAAATTTAGATTTTCCAGACGCCACTGCCAATTCCCCAAAGCGGTTCCTGGAATATTCATTCTTGCCTCATCTCCCAGTCCCAATATATCTTGATAAGGGAAAATAACCTGTTGGCAACTGGAAGAGAGAGCAATATTGCGCATAATGAGATGAATGTTTTCGGCATTCAAATGTGCCTGACAATCGGTAAACTGATGTAGTGCGCAATATTCCCGTAAGTGTTTATAGGACGGAGAATTGGGAGAAAGTGATTCAAACCAGCCACGTAGGGTTTGATTATCGTGAGTTCCGGTATAAAGCCAACGCTCCGGAGGGTATTTTTTCACATCGGGGACGCCTTCTTCAAAGCAGAACTGTAAAACAATCATCCCCGGAAAACCATATTGCTCACGGATACGGCAAACATCATCATTGAGAATACCCAGGTCTTCGGCAATAAAACACTCTATGCTAAACCGTTGTAACAGAGCGGAAAAGAAATCTTCAGGTAAGGCACGCACCCAGGAACCCTTGATAGCGTCTTTAGGCAAAACTGGTTTACCATTAGCGTCCAGCTCGGGCTCTACCTGCCAGAAATTCACATAGCCGATAAAGTGGTCTAAGCGTAAAATATCCAGATAGCCAAGTGCTTGTTTGATTCTCTCCATAAAAAGCCGAAATCCATCCTGTTTCAATACATCCCATCGGTATAAAGGATTTCCCCAGAGCTGACCTTTTTCCGCAAAAGCATCAGGTGGAACTCCGGCAAAGTGTAAACGCCTGCCTTGTTCATCCAAGTCAAAGTATTCTGGGTGAGCCCAAACCTCAGCGCTATCGTAAGCAAGATAAAGAGGCAAATCCCCTATTAAAATTATGCCCAATTCTTGTAAGCGTTCTTTGAACCAGGATAATTGTTCTTCCAGCATTGCTTGAGTAGCGGCACGCAGATTGAAATAAGAACTATTCATCAAACGGACTTTTTGATAGAGCTTTTCACTGTAGTGACGATGTTCTTCGTTCCAGTTATACCAGCAGGTATCGTCATATAACTTGCTTAAGGAAAGAAAGGTTAAGTATGGTTTCAGGAACGGAGCATTTTCTTCAATATAATCGTCAGTCCTATTGGCAAGCATCCAGTTGGCAGTTGCCTGAGCGAGCATTTTATCCTTCAAGGTAGAGACCTGTTCATAGCGAGTAACATTACTGCGGGGAATTTTTACCGCTTCCAGCATCAGCTGATTGATATAGCCCTGTTTATAGAGCAATTCCGGACTGATAAAATAAGGATTTAAAGCAAAAGCGGAAAGCGGATTATAGGGTGAATTGCCATAACCGCAATGATTTATAGGTAATATCTGCCAGTAAGTATACCCCTCTGCTTTCAGATATTCGGCAAAACGGACGGCTTCAGGTCCGAAATCGCCAATCCCGAAATCGGAAGGCAGTGAACTGATATGCAGTAAGATACCTGTTTTGCGCATTAGGCATCCAGAATTTTAAGCAAACAATTGCATAGCAGAATTTGCGGCTCGGCAACGGTTAATTTAAACTGTTGGTCTGTTTCCAGCAAGAGGGCAAAAATTTTCTCCAGCGCATTAATATTATAATAACGGGATAAATCCAGAAATTCTCTTCGCTGATTAGGATGGAAATCTGTAATATACTTGCTTACGATTTCATTATCGGTAATATGAGCTTTTTTCAGGAGTAATATTTTCCAGATATTGAAATAGAAACGCGTAAGCTGAAAAAGGATTTGCAAGGGTTTCCAATCGGCAAAAAGCATCTTTTCCATTGCTTCTATTGCCTGTTTTGCCTGTTTTCTTCCCAGAGCACGATAAAAATCAATCAAAGTCCCGCTGCGTGTAGTTCCCAGGCTTTGCATAATATCTTCCTCGGTAATTGTTGTTCGGTCACGGGTAAGCAAATCCAATTTGGTAAGTTCGTTAGCGGCATTATAATAATCAAGTTCAATGCGGTTGAGAAATTCTTCAATTGCCTTATCGGTCATTTTTTTATTAATATCCTTCAATGCTTTATCCAACCAGGTACGAATAGCGCCTCCGTAAGGTGGTGGGTCACAAGTTATTAATTTAGTTCCTGCCTTAATTTTCTTCCAGTTTTCGTGGCGAGCATCCGCTTTTTCGGTTACAATAGCTAAACTTTGGATTTCCGAAGGCGAAGAAAAATAATCGGCTAAGGTACTCAGTTCTTTGGTTTTAAGTGATTCTGCATTTTTAATGATAATAAGCTTGGCAGCGGAAAAAATGGAATAAGTATCCAGAAGGTCTGCCAGTTCAGGACTTTTCACTTCATCACCATAGATAATAAAAGTATCCACCTTTTCCTTTTTTTTCAGTTTGGCTCTGATGGAATCCAAAACTCTATCCACCAGATAGGAATCTGTTCCAATAAGCAAATAGGAAGAACCTAAACGCACTTTATCAGCTGTAAAATCAAGGGCAAATATACTTGTTTCCATTAAAAACCCAAGATAATTAAAACAATAGAGAGCAAGCCAATTAGCCAACAGTAAACAGCAAAGTATTTCAAACGACTGACTTCAATTAAACGGATTAAAAAGGCAATAACCAGATAACCGACAAGAAAGGAACAGACAAAGCCAGCTAAATAGTTTATCAGCAATTGCGGCTTCAAATTAGCAAATGCTTTATATTGGGAAAGATTTCCTGCCAAAATTGCCGGAATGCTTAATAAAAAAGAATATTGAGCCGCATCCTTGCGCTTCATTCCGGTAGCCAAAGAGCAGGCAATCGTTGTTCCAGAACGGGAAATCCCGGGTAAAATGGCAACTCCCTGTCCTATACCGATTAAAACAGCTTGCAGAAAGCCAATATTGCAAGCAGGAATACCTTTATCCTTGAAATAATCGGAAACAAAAACAATAACTCCAGTAACAAGCAAAAAGATAGCTACCAACATCGGCATATTAAAAACAGCTTCCATAAAATCTCCAAACAGGATATATATCACTCCCGTTGCCAAAGTGGAAATAATCAGATAATAAACTAGAGTGCGATTTTTACGATGCTGTTCCCGATTAACAGTATTTCCCCAGGAAAAAAGCGACTTAATAAGCTCCCAGAGAGTTTTACGAAAAAAGACCAAAACGGCAAGCAGCGTTCCCAAGTGCATAAAGAGTTCAAAAACAATGTTTTCATTGTCACCAATACCAAAAAAATGCTGTGCTAAGACCAAATGGCCTGAGCTGCTAACCGGAATAAATTCCGTTAATCCTTGTAATATACCCATCAGGATTACCTGAATTAAGCTCATAAATTAACCTCTAAAGTATTTCAGGGACATTATATTTATCTATATCGGTAAGGGGAATCAAAGTGAAACCTGCAGCTTTCAGACGGTTGATAAAGCGTTTTAAGTAATCAAGTTTATCGTAATTATGACAATGGGTAATGGCAATCACATTTTGATTACGATTGGAAAGCTCTATTATCTGGTTTAGTTTGGCATCCATAGTGGATTGACTGATATTGGGAGAATCCAGAAAAAGGTCATTGCGATATGATTTCAAATGATTTTTTTGAGCAACCGAATAAGCAACGGAAACATTGGTGGTACGACTGTCCAGAAAAAATTTATTGTGTTTTTTCAAAATAGCCATTACAGAATTCATCACCTCTTCATCCGTTGTTGCCAAACTGCCCATATGATTGTTCGCTCCTACACAATAAGGCAGTTGCTCAATAAAGCGGGTCATTATTTTTTCAATCTGCCGCTCATCATATTGAACCAAGATAGGATTCTTTCCCGGATTTACTTCTGGATAGCCAATGGGCTCCATAGGAATATGAATAAGAGTTAAGCGTCCTTGCTCCTTTGCCAGTTTCATTGTTTGCACGCTATATTCTTCTTCGGGAAAGATGGAAAAGCAGACCTCCTTATCCAGAGCCAGAAAACCGGTAAGCAAATCACCACCAATTGTTCCGAAGTCATCTACAACGATGGTAATAGTGCGTTTTTTCTGTTTGTTCCGATAAAGATTATTATCATAAAAGATATTTATCTCATATTGTTTGGCGGTATCGGGAAAACTGAAGAGCAATTTTTGTTTACCTGCTGAGTCCGTTCCCTTTATAAATTTAGCTCCATTGCGTTCCAGTTCACCTTTGAAAATCATATTAGCATAAACGAGGTCCATTTCCGATTTATCAATGGGCACATTGAATATAGTTAAGTTTTCCGTATTGCGTTTGTGGAAATAGGACTTGGGGATGCCAAGTTTTTCAATGGTTGTGGTAATTACCGATTCTGGAGTGTTTTTTGTATTGTCTATAGTTGTTTCCTGGGCTTTTTTATCCTTGGGTAATATCTTTGTTGCGCTTGGAGAAATTGCCTTCACTTCTTTTTTGGTTTTTTTCTTTGGTTTAACCGGTAGTTCGCTGTTTTTAGAAACCGTTTCGGCTTTAGCGAGCTCGGAATTCTTATCCGCGGGCTCTTTTATGATTAGCCATATCAAGATACAGCAAATGAATCCTGTTAGAATAAAAATTCCAGGATTACCACCTTTTCTCCGACGCTTAACCTTACGCAGTTTCTTTTTACGCACTTTGGGCATAGCTTGTCCTTAATAGATTTTTGAAAGGTATGAAACGATTAACTAAATATTTTAATACCCAGATAAGGGGAAAGAAAAATAGATTGGATACCATAAATGCACCGGTAAGCACTAACACATTCACAAAGATATCTTCTATCATAACAAAGGGATAAAGCTTGAATTTAATAGATATGCCGGTATATTTGTCAATAAAACTGATTAACGGCATCAGAGCAAAACGCAGGATTAACTGATAGAAACGCACAGCAAAGAAAACGACTAGCAAAGTAAGTAAAATATAGCGGAAAAGAAGGAATTTATTGTTCCGTGCCCAAGAAAGAAACGCTTTCAAAGCTCGAGGATGACCATACTGCCTTTGATAATAGGGAGTTAAAACCACATTAAATAAATAATGGTAAAGGATAAGAAACATAGTATAGAGTTTGAATAATAAAAGCAGACCCGATTTTACAGTACCCTTTATACCGTAAAAATACGCCAGAAAACTGGAAATAGCATAAATTATTAAGCCGATTAACACCAAAGCCATCACGCTAACATTAAATTGAATTACCATATCCAAATATTCGCTATTATTGCAGTTGTATAGTAACTTGATTTTTATCAGCATAAAAACGCTGAACACAAAGATAATTAAAAAGGCAAGCAAGGGCAAATAATGCATCCGAAAACTAAGCAAACTGGTAGCGGAAGATAGCAAACTGCCACTATCTATCCAATACAAAAGAGTTATGGGGGCAACGAAAACCTGAATTCCGTTGTAATCGCCAAAAAGGGCATTTAAGATACTCTTTATCACCTTAGCTTGCCGTAAGTGCATTTTAGTCCTTCACTTTTGTTTTATGTATCCTTTTCTGGTAATTACAGAATTCTGTCAATATAAATAAGGAAGCAAGAAGAGTAGAGGGCAAAGGGAATGTAAGTTGTGAGGTGTCCTGAAAATAGCGGACTAATATTAAGGAGAAAGAAATGAACAAAAATTCTAATGAAAGGATGCAAGTCCCCTAAATGGAACTCAATGTGCGGTACAACTACTTTATTCCAATCTTATTGGTGACAATGTTTATGGTTGGGCAAAAGATGTTTCCGCGGCTGTTTGCGGACCGAATTATTGTTCTGCCAGGTTCACCTATAGGATTGAATGCACCGATTTAAGCGGTTTACCTGTTGCTGGAGTTTCAGTTTATAATAGTCAATCCGCCGGAGGTATTTTTATAAATCCAGCGATTACTAATAGTGCAGGGATTGCTACCGGGGAGCTTTATCCAATGAAAACGCAGATTTGGGTAACTAATCCTATTACCAATGAAATAGCTTTTAATACTCAGTTTTTTGCTGAACCAGGAGCTCTTATTCCCTTTTCTGTGCAATTGCCTGTTAGTGTGGAAGAAAATATCGTTTCTATTCCTGCAGGAAAACTCCATCTATATCCTTCCGTATTAAATCCTCATTGGAACGAAAGTATCCGAATTTCTTATGATACCAAGCTTACAGGCAAGGCAGAACTTGTTTTATACGATTTGAAAGGACGCCATCTTGCGGAAAAAGTTTATGACCAAAATGAAATTGAATGGCAGCTGCCAAAGCTTTCCAGTGGTATTTATTTTGTGCGTCTTACAAATCAAGGTAAGGCATTGGGGACAGCTAAACTTATTATACTTAAGTGAAATACGCTTTTCTCCTGCTGTTATTAGCTGAAATTATGATGCTTTCCGCTCTCACTTTTGAAGCGGAAGAGCTTAATTTCTATCTGGAAAATGATTTATGGGAAATAGACGGTCTATTTCATTTTGCCAATTACGATTCGCTTTCCACGCACAAACTGATCTTTTTTCCTGTTCCCAGTGATAGTTTATGCCTACCGCCTAAAATAAAAGCCATAGCCATTCAGGATAGCAATGAAGCGGAAGTAACTATGCTAAATCAAGCAAAGAACGGTTTCACTTTTTTCCTTTCTCTGCCCGCTCTTTCTTTTTGTTCTTTGCACCTTGATTATACTCAAACCCTTAAAAGCAATTATGCTAAATATATTATCACGACTACAAATTCCTGGGGTAGACCCTTACCTTACGCCAAATATACTTTGCATCCGGGCATAAATGTGCAAATACGCTCTCTTCCTTTCCCTGTGCAGAAACAAGAGGGAAGGAATTATATCTGGGAATTTTACGATTTTGCTCCCGAAAAGGAATTTGAGGTTATCTTCCAAACCATTTCTGCAGAAGATCAGAACTAACTATATAGAAACCTATAAAGATAACTTTTCGCACTTAGCCAACACTCATATCCTTCCGATATGATTCCCATATCGTTCCCATATCGCGATATGGGAAAGATATGGGATCTTATTGATCTATATAACTTTAAAGAAAAGGAAAAAAGAGCGGAAAAAAGTGTTCTATTTTAATTCACAATTTTTCAATTTGGAAACCAGTTAAAATGAAGTTGTAAGTGAGATAGTTAGTAAATTGTGGTTTTCTGGAAGGCGGGTGAAAATTGTGAGTCAAAATTTTCTTTGCTGAATAATCGTGAATCTGACGAGGGGCTTACGCCACCATCGCTATCCTTGTGTCGCCCTGACGGGCTTTTTGGCAAAGGGCAGAGAGCAAAGGGTATCTCAACCCTCTAAACTTTCTCAACCCTCTCAACCCTTTAAACTTTCTCAACCCTCTCAACCTTCTCAACCATAAATCTACCAAGTTTCCTTGTTAAATTCATTCTTCATTCCAAATCCGTAAAATCTTCATAGACCTGTTCATTAAAGACCAGTTATTTAAATCTGCAGGAAATAATCCTTGTCCAATCTTAAAACCGGTGTTTCAAGCCGATATAGAGATTACGTCCTTTCCCTGGCTGTTCGGAAAAGACCCATTCTTTTCGGTTGAATAGATTGGCAAGCTGAGCATAGGCAGCGGAATTATCCTTATGGTATTCAGCACCTAAATTGAGGATTATGGCTTCGGGGAGGTTGTGTCCACGATGGTCTTTAGTAAAATAGTGCTGTAAAATATCCAGATTAAAATACCAGTTGCCATAGCCATAGGCAAACCGCGAGTCCAGATTAAGGAGTGGACGATAGGGCGCTCTCGTATAGTCGCTTTCGGTTAAGTAGGCAAGTTCCAGTTCCAAACCCTGATGCATATTGAGTTTGTCCATTTTGAAAAATGCTTCAACAGTAGTTAAATTGGAGAAGACATCGGTATAACGAAGAGTGGGAATGCGATAATTATCGGTGCTTATTAAAACAGGGCTATCTATTTCGTAGCGCAGGTTATTGTTGATATTCAATCTGCCTAAGGAGAAATTTATTTTTTGAGGATAGAGATATTCAAGACCTGCACTAAAGTTCAGCGGTGTCTTTTTCAGTTTATGAGCATCGCTGAAAGAAATCCAGGGTGTTGCCTCCAGAAAGGAAAGATAGTCGTTTCCTTCCAAAAGAGGCACATTGGATAAACTTAAAACACCCCAGCCGGTTATGGGATAACGATAGAGAAATTCCAGGGAAGGAACAATAGTGTAAGCATCAACAAGTAAATGAATTCCAGGTTTAGAAATGTCCATAATATCACCATTATAGACAGGGGCAATTTGAATTCCAAAATCACCGGATTTTACCATAAATTTGGTTTTCCAATTCAGGATTTCCTCTTCCAGGCAGGAAGCGAGGTATACATTCAGGTAGTTACATTTGTAGGGCTTATTGAGGTTTTTTTGGTAGATATAATTGTAGCCCAATTGAGCGGAAATATCCTTGAAAGAAACATTTCCAATAGTCAAGTCGGGTCTGTGATGACTAAAATTAAAATCCAAAACGGTATTATCAAAATCATCCGCTTGCGAGGAAACATTCTGAAAACGGAAAGAAAGCGGAAAATGGGAAGAGAGCTCGGTTCCCAGAAACAGGTTGTTATGAACGGAAAGCATTTCGGAAATTGGAGAACGCATATCCAGAGTGTAAGTTAATGCATTCAGAATAAAGCTATCGGGATAATAGCTGATAAAACTATTAAGTCCGAAATCCATATTTCCTTCAAACTGCAGATAACTGCGATGTTGCATAGCGGGAATCGGCTTGGGTTTTTCCTGTAAAGGAACTCCCGGAGGAACGAAAGCAGGTAAACTGTCTCCCATATTGAGCTCCGGTGAAAAGAGCAAAGAGCGTTTATAGAGAAAAGGTTTGAAGGAACTTTCTCCACTAACTGTTAAATCGGGAAGTTCCTGGGTTTGAGAAAACAATAGTGTTAGGGTTAAAACGAGGGTAAGAATTAACAAAGTGCGTTTCATTGATTTACCTCCAAAAAAACATCCGTCAGTTCCATTTTTGCTGCCTCATCAAGTTCCTCTCTATATTTGAAAAATAATGCCTCCGCTTCGGTGTTTGCACCGGATTCCAGCAAAGACAAGACGGAATAATAAATTGCTTTACTGCGAATTTCCTTATATTCAGGGAAAAGTAAAATCACCTTTTTCAAGGTTGCGATAGCTGAAGGATAGGAATGCCGATGATAATCAATCATTCCCATTACCAGAAAGGCATTACAATGGTCTAAAGTGGACAAACTGTTATTGATGATAAATTCAATGAGGGCTTCTGCTTCTTCAAAGCGCTGTGCATTATAGAGCTGACGCATACGGATAACATTTACTTCGGGATGATTCTTAAGATAATTTGAGCCCAAAGACCAAAGCTTGTCAAAATCCTTATAGTTATTGGCTTCGGAACATTCCAGAAGCTTAACCCAGATAGCGCCATCGGGATTGTTTTTATAGGCAAGCTGGTATTTTTCCAAAGCGGAATCATAGTTACCGGTAATATATTCCAATTCTGCCCATTTCAGTAGTGCTTCGTTATTTTTGCTTTGAGCATACAAGTCCGCAAGCAGGGTATCCGCTTCAGCATATTGATTCAGCTCAATAAGCGCCGTAGCCATAAGCAATTCAATGTCTTCGTGCTTTTGTTCGGGAAATTCCGTTCTGATTTTTTCAGCCGTAGCAATGAGGTCTGCCCATTTTAATTCATCAGCATAAACCTTCATTAGGATATAATTGAGTTCAAATTTGATATATTCGCTGAAGAAAGTATCAGGTAGAACGAGAAGATCATTTAACAGTTCGTCTTTGTTATTCACCCGTTTCAAAGCCAGCTCCAAGCCAACTAAAGCATCGTGAATTGTAGCCAGCTGATTTTCAGTAAACTTTGTAGTATTACGGAAACGGGTTAAAATATTTATCCAGTCGTCTACCGCTCGTTCATAATTGCC
Source organism: Candidatus Cloacimonas acidaminovorans str. Evry (assembly GCF_000146065.2). GTDB lineage: Bacteria > Cloacimonadota > Cloacimonadia > Cloacimonadales > Cloacimonadaceae > Cloacimonas > Cloacimonas acidaminivorans. The sequence continues at coordinate 1,227,455 of NC_020449.1, forward strand.
CATATTATAATAGGTATTGGCAATATCGGTAAGCGCTTCCAGAAAATGAGAGGACTCGGGATATTTATCTATAAAATTGTTGTATAGTTCCAAAGCCAGGTGATAGTCCCTGGCAGCATAAGCGGATTTGGCAGCAAGGAAAAGATAGGTATCAGGACTTTCTTTCTCCCGGGAAAGTTTCAGGTATAAGGTTGAGGCATCTTTAAAGCGTTTCATTTGATATAAACAGAGAGCTCTGTAACTCTGTGCCTCAATTTTACGCACATTATCAGTAGCAAAGCCCTCTGCAAGAAGAAACTGTTCTAAAGCAGGAGAATAATTCTTTTTTGCCAGCATAATATTGCCTTTCAAAAGGCAAATATCGTAGTTGGGAACAAGGTTTTGCAAAAAGTTCTCGCTTTGGTCATAATCGCCTATATAGAAATAAATTTGAGCAATGCGTAAGGCAATCACTTCATTTTCCGGATTCTTTTCATATAAATAAAGATATTTTTTCAGAGCCAGATTGTAGTTTGCCAAATAAAAATCCATTTCCGCCAGATAATATAACGCTTCATTGCAATAAAACGACTCCGGATAGAGATTGATAAGCTCCTGAAAGTTATTTTTAGCTTCAGTATAATCCTTTTCCTGAAAACTGAGATAACCGAGATAGAAATATGCCTTATCTGCTTTGTTTCCCGATGGATAGCGACTGAGATAACGATTGAAGGCATCTTTTGCCAAGTTACTATTGCCAGCGAAATAAAATGCTTCAGCAATGAGGAAATCAATCCTGCTATTCAATTCCCTGCTTGTTTCGTAATTTCTGGCTTGTCCTAACTGCCTTATTGCTTCGGTATAATTTTTCTGTTGAAAGTAAAAATAGCCCAAAGTATAATAAAGTTCAGCTTTCATCAGCTCATTAGGGGTTTGTTTTAAATAGGTCTGCAATTGTTCAATGGCATTCTGCGGATTTTTCTTGAACAATAATTTTAAGCGTTCCAGATAAGCAGGAACAGCAATTTCCGGTTGGGTAGAATTTACTAATTCAGCCAAAAGCGAATCTGCCTGGCTTTCTTTACCATCCCTAATTAAAACCAGAGCGCGGTAATAATTAAATTGAGGAGTATTATTATTTAAACCATCAAGCAAACGGGAGATTTGGTCAAAATCGGATGTGCGTAATGCGCGACGGATTCTGATATCCACTATTTCTGGAACGAAGGCAATCTCGTCCAATTTATAGGACTCTACAAAGTTGTCAAAATCATTATAATATTCATTTTCTAAAAGATATTCCAACAAGTATTGAATGTAATTTATAAAGTATGTATCTTTAGGTGATTGATTTTTAAGCAAGTTAAATGCCTGATCATCTTTTCCCAAAGCAAGGAAAGTGGAAAACAGGGAAAAGAGAAGAGCTTCATTATCGGGAAATGCTTTCACGGCTCTCAAGTATGCCTTTTCCGCTGAATAATATTGACCGAGCTGAAAGTAAATATCCCCTCGCAAACTGTTTGCCAGTTCCAAGTAAGTAGGGTTTCCAGTTTCGGTTTCCAGACGCTGAAGAAGCTTTAGTGCAGAATCATACTGCTTTAGTTGAGTAAGACAATAAGCATAATTCAGGAAAATTTCACTTCGTACATTCTGGCTGAGATTTATTTCCAACAATGAATTATAAATATCAATCGCTTGGGAAAAGGCATTTGCTTCCATAGCCAGATTGCCTTCAATAAACTTGATGTAAGGTAGATATACGGATTCGGGATAGGTAGCTTTAAATTGAGTAATTTCTTTGGTCAAATTCAGAGTGTCACCTACATTGTATAGTTCTACAATATAGCGGTAAGCATAATTCTCGCTATTAGTTGCAGCCATCAATGGCGCATTATTTTGGGGCACAATGAATTCTGCAAAACAGAAGCAGGTAAGGGTTAAGGTAAGCAGAGTAAAAAGAAAGTATTTCATAAACTTTTAATCTCACCTATTTATTTTGTTTTAAGGGAATGGAAACAAACACGGTAGTTCCTTCATTTTCTTTACTTTTAATCCAAATTTTGCCGCCGTGAAGTTCTGCGATGCGTTTGGAGGTGGAAAGTCCCAAACCAAGTCCGCTACTGCGATATTCTATAATTCCGGATTTGTGAGCATAGATTTCGTTTAGTTCGTAGAATGTGCGAAATACATTCTGGAGTTGATATTCAGGAATTCCGATGCCGTTATCTTGAACATATAGAACCAACGCTTCTTTTCCGTCTATTTTTTCACTTTGGAAAGCGGATTTGCGAGCTCCTATAATAACGGTGCCAAAATCGTTGGTAAAACGGATAGCATTCAATACGAGGTTGTAAATCATCAAATGAAGGGCTTCCCAGTTGGCTTTTACGGAGGGTAAGTCCTTCTCTATTTCCAATTTGATGAACATTCTACGATTTCGGGAAAGGATTTGGACTTCCTGGTGAACGATTTCCAGAATTTCCTGAACCGAGATATCGGTAAGGGGCAGTGATTTGGTTAAGTTATAAGTATTTAAAGTAGTTATATCATTGATAGTAAGGATAAGCTTTTTTACGGAATTTTCAATTTTATTAATGATATCCCTTTTTTCTTCCTCATCGGCAAAGAGATTGCGTTTGAGACGGGTAACATAACCCTGCAAAGTAGTGAGCGGAGTATTCAGTTCGTGAGAAACGATAGCCATAAATTCATCTTTCAGCGTTTCAAAAGTATTCAGTTCATTGTTCTTTTGGAGCAGATTTTCATAGAGCATAGCATTTTTTAAAGCGATGGTAATCTGTTCCAGAAGGAGCTTAATTAACTCTGTGTTCAAATACATTTCCCTAGTATTATCATTCAGGTTATCCAAATAAATATAGCCATAAACATTGTTATCTACAACAAGAGGAGCGCAAAAAATGCTGTGCAAAACATAATCCTGAACGCTGATGGCACTTTTGAAACGGTTATCTTCCACTGCATTGTAGGTGGAAACAATCTCCTGGGTGTTTTGGGATAAGCTTAAAACGGTTTTGCTGACACCAGAAACTGTTGGCAAAATTTGTTTGGCGGCATTGAGCTGAACCTTATAGATAATTGCTCCGTCGCTATCGCGTTTGATGAGAAAACCCCTCGTGCTATTGGTAAAGTCAATACAAGCAGAAACGATGGCGGGTTCCAGTTCGTTCAGATTCACAATTCTCATCAATTCGTGAGTAATTGCCATCAGCTGATTCATTTTTTCTATGCGCTGAGTAATCTGACTGAAGTCCTCAATTCTAACCAGCAGAGCAGAGAGATGCTGTTTTGTGGAACGCATAAGATAGATTTCCTGTTTGGTAAAAGGCATTTCACCTTTATCGGAAACGAGCAAGAAACCTATTTTTTTAGAGCCAATCTGAAAGGGAACAATCATCAGATGACGATTATTTTGTTCCAGAACGACCAGGTTATCGGTTTTATATGCTCTTTCAATGAAAGGCATAAGCTGGGTGTTGATTAAATTGTCTTTTCCCGTATTGTAATTTTGAAAACAGGTGTAAGATGAAACCTTTTCGGAATATTGCATCAGCCAGAATTGCCAGGGCGCCAAAACCTGAATAAGCCCTTTTTCAATTAAGAATTTTATTCTCTCTATATTATGGATATTAGTAATGTTATAAAGCATATCATTCCATTGTTTAACTAAATCCCGACTGCGGGAAACGACAGGTAAAAGGTTAAAGTTTTTCAGATTTTTCAAGAAATAGAGGTTTATGGTTAAGTAGTTCTGTCTGTCATCAGGACTGATGTTTTCGGTGATATTTTCCAAATATGCTTTGTAATTTTCAAATTCCGCCTGTGCCAATTCTTCCTGTTTTAATTCCGTAAATATCTGTATTTTAATTTGGTAGAGTTCCACATTCAGCTGATAATATTCATATTCCTGCCAGGCAATAAGGTATTCATTTACCTGCCTTAAAATTGCTCTGAGGGGAATATCGGGACTTAAAAGGTCAAGCTTTAAAGTCAAAACTTCCAGTTCGCATTGCCAATAGCGATATTGATTATTTTTGATGACAGGCAGAGCAATTTCAATTAGCTCGCGGGCACGTTCTACATCTTTTAAGCCGTAATAACAACGGATTTGTAAAACATAGAAAACTGCGATAGCATAGTTATTATTTATTTCTCCGGCATGACGCAGAGCAATTTTCAGTTCATTCAAAGCTCTTTCATAGTCCTTTTCCACCATAGCAGTTAAAGCCAGAGCGTTATGATAGAATTCTTCTTCGTGGATATGCTTGTAATTGATGTGAACATTTTTGGTTAGTAATCTTCTCAGTTTTTTAGCATTACCTGTTTCGTGAAGATAATAAAAATAGGTCTTTACCAGAGGACTCATTTCCTTAATCTGGCCATTAAGCAGTTCCGGTTCGTTTTCCAAAATAAAGGTGTAATAATGCCCAAAACCCTTAATTTTGCTTTTAGCTAAGGCAAGATTGCGTTTTACTGACTGGAGATAATTGTCACTGCCTTTGGAAAGGACTAATTCCTGGCATTTTAGAAGTTTCTGTTCAGCAGTAGAAAAATCGCCCATTTTGATTTTTGCTTCACCCTGATTTAATAAAGCCAATGCTTTGGACATTGTCAAATTGAGGTCATCGGAATATTGATAAGCCAGTTCGGAATAATGTTCGGCAATGACAGTTAATCCCTGTTTCAGATATAAGTCGGAAAGATTATTGTAAATCAAACCCAAATAGCGTTTTATATTATATCTGTTCCAGATATTCAAAGCTGTAAAGAGATGTTCATCCGCTTCTTCAATCTTTTTCTGAGCGCTGTAGAATACCCCTAAGTCATTATGCATAGCAGCTAAGCGAATCATAACATTGGTATTATTCTCGGTGGGAAGCTTTTCCAGAAAGCTCTCTATGGTCTTTATTGCCGTATCAAAGTCCTTATTGAGAGAATAATATACTGCCAAACGGTCAACAAAAGCAATTTGCAATTCCAAAGTCATCTTTTGTTTCAGGGCTTTATCTATATAGAGTTTCATTTTGGAGGAGTCAAACTTGGTATAAATTTGAGCATAAGCCAACCAAACAAGTAGTTGATGTTTTCCCGTGAGCACATATTTTTCGGCTGTCTGGAAATATTTTAATGCCTGACGCAGGTTTTCAGCAAGGAAATCAACCGTTCCTAAAAGGTAATGTTTTTCAAAGAAATCAGGGAGTTCGGATATTCTCTGCATGATGAAACCGGCACGCTCAAAGAAACCGGTCATTTCCATTTTTTCCTGAAAAATAGCGATATCAGCAATAATATTTTTGAGAGGAACTTGCAGAGCTGGATTAAAATCCAGATTCAAAACATTAAGAATGGCTTCAAATGCTTGTTCTTGTTCATTTTCCTGATTCAGCATCTCATAATATTTCAGATAGTAGAAACGGGCACAGTTATAATCATTTGCCAGAAAAGCATTAGCAATCAAACCCTTACAAGTTTCAAAATCCAAAACCGTTTCGTTGGCGTAAAATTTTAAAACACGCTGAGAAACGAGAATTTGCCTTCTCTCGTTGCATTCGCCGAAAAGTCGCTGTTTTGCTTCAATAAAAGTGAAGTAATAATATTTCCGGTGTTTTCTTAAAATTTCGTTGTAAATGCTATCATTGAGCAGAGAATATAATTCTGCATCCTTTATTTTCAGGATGTAAAGCATCAATTCACGGGTTAAGGGGGTTTGAACTACGCTTAATTTCTGCAAATGTAAATAGTTAACATCTCTTAAGTGACTTAGGCGTGAAAAAATAGAATGTAACAGCCGAGTTGGCAAATGATAATTACTAAGGTCTAAGGGATAATGCAATTCTTTATTATAATAGAGTTTTTTCCGCTGGGTCAGGTCAATTAAAATTTCTACTATAAATTGGGGATTTCCGGCTGAACGTTTGTATATTTCCTCTATAAAAGCCTTAGGAACGCCATTCTGATTACTCACAGGAGTGATATTTGCCAATAAACGATTGATATAGTTTTTGGTTTCTTCCAAATTCAAGTTAGGAATATGCAGCATAACAGTATGTTCAATCTGGTCGATTTTATTGTAATCGTTACAGGTTATGGCAATTAAAATGCGATGTTTAACGATGTAAGAGGACATAAAATTAAGGAAATCTATAGAATTATGATGCACATATTGGAAATTGCGAATAATAAAGATGATGGGTTTGTTGCTGGAAAGTTCAATCAGTAAACTTTTAACGGATTCAAAATCTAATTTTAATTCACTAGTGGTTTGGCTGATTGTTTTTGCTTCCTGTTCCGATTCAAATAGGTAGCGACGGAATTTCTCGGAAATCATTTGTAAACCTGTATATTCTTGAATTTCATCGGCACTTAGAGATTGAACGAATTCCTTGATGAGAGCAAAAAATGCCTCGTGGTCTGTTTTGGAGCAGGTGTAATCAAAAATAAAGTATTTCCCGCTGAGCAAGTGATAACGGAAAAGGGACATAATACTGTCCTTCCCCAAACCATCTCCACCCATAACGGATATAATTTTACCGTTGCCATTTTCTACGGCGGGAATATAATCCAACAGTTGATGTGCATATTTTTCCCGCACCAGATAACTATTGAAACGCAAAGTATTGATTAGAGACCAGGAGACGGAAAAAGGATATTGCACCGGTTGAATGCGGTTTATATAATCTACTATTTCTTCACTGTTAGTAAAACGGTTATCGGGATTTCGGTCAAGTAACCGCAAAATAAACTTTTCCAGAGGTAAGGGAATATCCTTGTTCAGCTCGCTGGGAAAATTGGGAATGAAATATTGATTGCCACCTGTAATTAACGCATTTATTTGGTCTACACTGAAAGGAAAACTGCCTGTAGTAAGTTTGTATAAAATAACCCCCAACGCATAGAAATCACTGGCTTTGCTGGGGGGCTTTCCCAAGTAAACTTCCGGCGCCAGATAAGGTAATGAACCGGAAACGGCTTGTGAATCTTTGGGAGTATCAATTTTAGAGAAACCATAGTCAATCAGTTTTACAACAATGGAATTGCCTTCCAGACGGTATAGAACATTTTCCAATTTGAGGTCTTTATGTAAAATGTTCTGGGTATGAAGTGCATTCAAAGCATAAGAAATTTGAACGGCTATATCGTAAATCAGATTTATCCTGGATTTGCTGAATTTGAAACGAGAAAGTGGTTTGCCGTCAAAATGTTCACTGATAAAATAAATATGGTCGGCTATATGACCAAAATCCACTACCCGATTCAGATTGGGATGCTCAAGTTGAGTAATGCGATGCATATCTTCAGCACTGAAACGAGAATATAATTCCTCGGAAGAAACATACTGAAACAGCTTTAGCGTAAAAAGCTTGTCAGTGCGAATATCACGAACTTTAAACACATTAGCCCAAGTTCCTGAACCCAAGCGTTCTAAAACTTCATAACGATGGTCTATAAACATATTAAAGCTCCATTGCCTGATTTATTGGTTTTACGATGTATTTTCAGGCAAGCATATTGTAGGAATGTTTCCATCTCAAGTGAACCCAAAACCACTGTTCCGGATGTTTGTGAATTTGATTTTCCAATATTTTATCCACCTCTTCCAGAACAATTTTATAATTCTCTTCCGTATCTTCCAGTTCTTCATGCAAAATCGGAGGAAAGAACTCAAATTGAATTCTGTCATCTTCCGCTCTGCGTGCAAAACTGGGAACTATAGGAATCTTGTAACGCAAAGAAAGTTTGGCTACTCCTTTCCAATGTGAAGCAGGAAAACCTAAAAAATCCATTACCAATCCTGAACTACCCGCATTTTGGTCAATAAGAATCGCAACTATCCTATTTTCCTTAAATTCGTGAATAATGTCTCGCAAACCGCGTTTCATATTGATAATTCGCATTCCGCAACGCTCGCGGATGGCATTGGTGTAATTATCAAATAGGGTATTGCGTTGGGGTTTGGCTATTCCGCTGATGGGAATTCCTGCTTTAGGCAAAATTCTTGCTGCTTCCCAGTTTCCATAATGCGCTGTGGCAAAAATCACACCCCTATTTAGAGATAATGCATTGTCAATATATTCTTTGCCTTGAATTCGGATGTTTTTATATAGCGTGTCGTCATCCATCAGATAACTTTCATAAACGGTTAACGCCATATTCCGATATAATTTTTTAACAATTTCTGCCTTTTCCTTTTTGCTTTTATCCGGATAAACCTTGCTAAGCTGTTTTAAGGCAACATATTTACGGATGCCAATCACCCAACCACCAAACCAGAAGAGACCTTTGAGCACTGACTTTGCCGCTTTCGCTGGAAGAAGTTTTAGCCCCGCAATAGCTATCCTGAAACCTAAGTATTCTATTTTATTTTGTATCTGCTTATTAGGCACTTGGCTATCCTTAATAAATCCACCTTTTTCTTCTGTTACCATTATTTTTAACGGGCCTGAACTGACAAGAAATATCTGAAAGCGGAGGAGGATTTTTACAAAGAGAGAAAGAAAAGAATTAGGAAGTAAAGGGTTGAGAGGGTTGAGAAGGTTGAGAGGGTTGAGAGCCCCTTTGCTATTTTCTCTTTGCCAAAAATATCTCGGTGTTCTCTATGCTTTCAGTGTTTTCGGTGTTATGAATAAAAAAAATCCAGGTAGCTGATTTTAATTGACAAAAATTTGGCATTCTTTAAATGTCACAAAAAGTGATAACACTGGAGATACATTATGAACGACCAGTTGCAAGATTTACTAAAACGAGTTTATGAAGAAGGTGTTGCCAAAGCCAATGCGGAAGCTGAGAAAATAATCAGTCAGGCAAAGGAACAAGCAGAAGAAACCATAGCCAAAGCTAAAGCGGAGGCAGAAGCAATTTTGAAAGATGCGGAAAAAAAGGCAGAAGACCTGAAAAAGAATACTCAATCCGATTTGAATATGGCATATAATCATACTCTTACAGCTCTCAAGCAAAAAATTACCGATCTTGTTCTTTCCGAAGCTCTCAATACTAAATTGAACGATGCCTTCAATGATACGGAATTTGTGAAAAAGCTTATTCTGGAAACCCTTACAGCTTGGAGGGAAAATACTTCATCCGGAACAATTATCATCAGTGAAAAGATGAAACCCCATTTAGACGAGTTTTATATTAAATCCTTAAAAGATATCTTTGATGGTAAGTTGAAAGTTGATTTTTCACCCGTTATGAAACAGGGCTTTATTATTGCTCCCGAAGATGGAACTTATAAAATTAAATTTGAGGGAGATGATTTTGCCAACCTGTTCAAAAATTACTTACGCCCTCGCACTAAGGAAATCCTCTTTGGTAATCAATAATTTATGAAACAAGAATATTACTATTTCGTTTCTGGACTGCCCAACATCAATATTGATGATACAAAACTGCCTTGGACTCCGGAAGAATTTTTGGCAGAGGCAAAGACCCAGGTTAGCGAAAATGACTATCATCTTCTGGAAATTTTACATCTGCCGATGGATTTGGACAATCTCCTGAGGGTTTTGTATAAAACAAATAAAGAACGCAATATGGAAGGTCTTTATGATGATGCTTTCTGGGAAGAATATCTGGCTTTTTTACGCAATGTAATTGATAATCCGGAATTTAAAACTCCTATTGAATTTGCAGCTCTCCCGAATTTTATCAAAGAAATAGTGTTAAATGCCTTAAAACAGGAAGAAATGCAACCTCTACCGCAAACTGAATTGGCGCTCCTAAAGAAATTTTATGCCTGGACAGCAAAAAGTCCTAATGATTTTATCAGGAACTGGTTTGCCTTTGATGCTCATATAAGAAATATTTTAACCGCTATAAACGGACGCAAATTTAATCTACCTTATGCCCAATATCTTGTCGGAGAAGGTGAAACAACGGAAAAACTGAGTAAAAGCCATACTGCGGATTTCGGTTTGGGCAAAGAAGATGAACTTTACAATGCACTAACTCGCATTTACGAACAAAACAATATTCTCTATCGGGAAAGGGGTTATGATATTTTACGCTGGCGGTGGATTGATGATTATAACTTCTTTAATTATTTCAATATAGACCGCATTTTAGGTTACTATTGTCAGTTGCGTATTTTAACTCGCTGGATAAAGTCATCTCCCGAATTGGGAAAAGAGGTTTTTAATTCCATTTTGAGCGATTTGAACAATAGTTTCAGCTTTCCCGCTGATTTCAATATAAAAAGCACGCAAAGAAAATAGAAGGTAAACAAATATGACAACAGGTATAGTTAAAGGAATAATTTCCAACCTCGTTCAGGTTGAGGTTTCAGGTCCTGTTTCCCAAAATGAAATCTGCTACATCAATCTGGGCAAAGAAAAGTTGATGGCAGAAGTTATTAAAGTTGTAGGAAACATAGCCAATACTCAAGTTTTTGAAAGCACACGCGGTTTAAAACCAGGTGATACTGTTGAATTTACCGATCATTTGCTGGAGGTAAAACTTGGTCCCGGAATGCTTTCCAAGAATTTTGACGGTTTGCAAGGTGACCTCAATAAAAGAAAAGGTGTTTTTTTAACTCGGGGTGAATATACTGACCCCTTAGATGAAAATTCCCTCTGGAAATTCACTCCCCTTGTCAAAGTTGGAGATAAAGTAAGTGCAGGTGACTGGTTAGGTTCAGTTCCCGAAAGTTGGATTACTCATAAAATTATGGTTCCTTTTGTGATGGAAGATGAATATACTGTTAAAAGCATCGCTGGGGAAGGTGACTATAAAATAACCGAAACCATTGCCGTTTTGATAGACAAAGAAGGTAAGGATATAGAAATTAATATGATTCAAAAGTGGCCTGTGAAAATTCCCATTACCGCTTATGTTGAAAAACCGCGTCCCTTTAAGCTTTTGGAAACTGGCGTCCGCACAATGGATACACTAAATCCTATGGTGGAAGGTGGAACCGGCTTTATTCCAGGTCCTTTCGGAGCAGGAAAAACAGTTTTACAACATTCCATATCCAAAAATGCAGAAGCGGACTTGATTATTATGGCTGCTTGCGGTGAAAGAGCAAATGAAGTTGTGGAACTCTTTGTGGAATTTCCCGAACTGGATGACCCCAGAACGGGAAGAAAACTTATGGAGAGAACTATCATTGTTTGTAACACTTCCAATATGCCTGTAGCGGCAAGAGAAGCATCTGTTTATACGGCTATGACGATTGCGGAATATTATCGCAATATGGGACTCAAGGTTTTACTGCTGGCTGATTCCACTTCGCGTTGGGCTCAGGCATTAAGAGAAATGAGTAACAGAATGGAAGAACTTCCCGGTCCGGATGCTTATCCAATGGACCTTCCAGCCATTATTTCCAATTTTTATGCCCGTGCCGGATTTGTTTACTTAAAAAGTGGAACTACTGGTTCTATAACTTTTATAGGAACTGTTTCTCCTGCGGGTGGAAATTTGAAAGAGCCGGTTACGGAATCCACCAAAAAAGCAGCACGTTGTTTTTACGCACTTTCTCAAGCCAGAGCAGACAGTAAACGCTATCCTGCAGTTGATCCTATTGATTCCTACAGTAAATATCTGGAATATCCCGAAGTGATTGAATATTTGAATGCCAATGTAAATCCGCATTGGGTGAAGGATGTAAATCATACCAAAGATATTCTCTTGCGCGGAAAAGAAGCACAGGAACAAATAAATATTTTAGGTGATGATGGTGTTCCGCTTTCGTATCATGACAAATACTGGAAAAGTGAACTTGTGGATAGAATTATTTTACAACAGGATGGCTTTGATAAAGTAGACCAATCCACGCCAATGAAAAGACAGCAATATATGCTGGAACTAATTTTAGAGATTTGCAATGCGGATTTCGTGTTTGAGGGCTTTGAAGAAGTTATGCCTTTTTACACACGGCTAATCAATATCTGCAAACAAATGAATTATATGGAATTTCAAACGCCGGAATTTAACAATTACGAAGCGGAACTACATAAAATAGTTGCAGAAAGGAGAGCTAAATAATGGAAACCCAAGCTTTTCAAAAGATATATACCAAACTCAATCAAATAACTAAAGCTACTTGCACCGTTCAGGCAACAGGAGTGGGAAATGACGAACTGGCTACAGTTGCAGGACGTTTGGCTCAGGTAGTTAAAATTATAGGTGATAATGTAACTCTGCAAATTTTTGCCGGGACTGAAGGAATTGGAACTGATGCCGAAGTTGTCTTTTTCGGAAAAGCGCCTACTTTGAAAGTTAGCGATGAATTAGGTGGCAGGTTTTTCAATGCTTATGGTGAACCGATTGACGGAGGTCCTGAAATTGAAGGTAAAGAAGTGGAAATTGGAGGTCCTTCTGTAAATCCTGTGCGCAGAAAACAACCCTCCGAATTGATTACTACAGGAATTGCAGGAATTGATTTGAATAATACTTTGGTTACAGGACAAAAAATACCTTTCTTTGCAGACCCTGACCAACCCTATAATGAAGTAATGGCTATGGTTGCCTTAAGAGCTCAGAGTGATAAAATTATTTTAGGGGGTATGGGGCTTTCCAACGACGACTATCTGCTTTATAAAAACACTTTTGAAAATGCTGGAGTGATAGATAGAATCGTTTCTTTTGTAAATACTACGGAAGACCCTACTGTGGAACGACTTCTGGTTCCTGATATGGCGCTTACTGCTGCAGAATATTTTGCTTTGGAAAAAAAGGAAAAGGTCTTGGTGTTGTTAACTGATATGACACTTTACTGCGATGCTTTAAGTATTGTTTCCAACCGTATGGACCAAATTCCTTCCAAGGATAGTATGCCCGGTTCGCTTTACAGTGATTTAGCAAAGCTCTATGAAAAAGCAGTGCAATTTCCCGATGGTGGCTCCATAACAATTATTGCAGTTACAACTCTTTCGGGAGGAGATATTACTCATGCCATTCCCGATAATACAGGTTACATAACAGAAGGACAGCTTTTCCTGAAACGCGATACGGATATTGGAAAAGTTATTGTTGATCCTTTCCGTTCTCTTTCTCGTTTGAAACAGCTTGTGATAGGCAAAAAGACAAGGGAAGACCATCCCCAGGTAATGAATACTGCAGTGCGTCTTTATGCCGATGCTGCCAATGCTAAAACCAAGCTGGAAAACGGTTTTGACTTATCCGATTATGATATCCGCGTGCTTGATTTTGCCAAAGAGTATTCCGATAAGATTTTGGCTGTTGATGTTAATATCAGCACCGATGAAATGTTGGATAGAACCTGGGAACTTTTCCAGAAGTATTTCAACCGTGCTGAAATAGGTATCAAAGACGAATTTATGAATTTGTATTGGAAGAAAGGATGAACCTGAAATTTCAGTATAATAAAATCTCTCAGTTACAACTGATTAAACAACTGGCGGTTAGGCAAAGAGCTTTGCCAACCTTGAAAAACAAGGAAAGTGCCTTACGCCTGGAAGTTAAAAAAGCGCGCGACCAGGCATTTGCCTTAGACCAAAAAATGAAAGAACGCACTGCAGAACTTGATGCTTTTATGAAATTGTTTGTGGAATTTGATCCTGACATCGTAAAAATTAAAAATGTGGAAATTAAAACCCGTAAAATAGCCGGTGTAAAAACCCCCCTATTGGAAAACATAGAATTTGAAATAGCGGACTATAACCTTTTTAAAGCTCCTTCCTGGTATCCCGAAGGAATTGCTTTGCTGCAAGAAATTTGCCAACTCCAAATTGAAAGGGACTTTTTTATTCGCAAGATGCAAATTTTGGAGCAAGTGCGGAAAAAGACAACGCAGAAAGTGAATCTCTACGAAAAAGTACAAATACCTGCCTTTGAAGATGCCATTCTAAAAATAAAACGCTATCTGGAAGATGAAGAAAATTTATCCAAGGCATCACAGAAAATACTTAAATCCCGCTTTGAACAGGAGAGCCAGCTATGATAGAAAAGATGCGTAAATATACCTTCGTTCTCTATCATCAGGATTACGAGAACTTTTTGGCAGAGCTCCAAAAGCTGGGTCTAGTGCATATTATTCGTAGTTGTGATGAAAAAACCGAATCCCAAACCAAAAACCTTGAATTGATGAGGGAATATGGTGAATGTGTTAAATTCCTGGCAAAACTAAAATCCACTGCCCCTAAGCAGGCAAGTCCTTTACCGACAAAGGCATTGCTGAATAAAATAAATGAAGCAAGAGAAGAAAAGGATAAACTTCAACACTCTATAGATACGGTTAAAAAACAAATTCGGGATTTAAGTCCCTGGGGGCATTTTGATTACGATTTGGTGCGTAAACTTAAAGAATACGGATTGACCATTCGTTTCTATACCTGCTTAAAAAATCACTTTAAACCGGAATGGCAGGAAAAATATCCCTTGAAAATTATTAACGAAGTTGGCGGAATTTTATACTTTGTAGTTATTACAGATAATGGAGACCCAGCTTTAGAAGCGGATACTTTTTCTTTTCATCAGCATACCCTTCAGGAATTTGAAGACAAGCTGAAGGAACTGGAAAATGAGCAAAAAGATATTGACGACTATCTCTATTCCATAGCTCCTACAGCTATTGAAATGTTTCAGGATGAGCTTAAACACCTAAGTCGTGAATACGAATTTGAAGATGCTATCCAGCAAGGTAAATATGAAGCGGAAAATACTATTCGTCTTTTAAGCGGTTGGATTCCTGTCAGTTTGGAACAGGGTTTAAAGGACTTTCTGGAGAAAAATAACATTATTTATGTTTCAGAAGATGCCAAAGCAGAAGAAAATCCCCCCATAAAATTAAGAAATAACTGGTTTGCCCGTCTTTTTGAGCCCATCAGCAAAATGTATATGTTGCCCTATTACGATGAATTTGATTTAACTCCTTTCTTTGCACCTTTCTTTGCTTTGTTTTTCGGGTTTTGCAATGCGGATATCGGTTATGGTATAGTTATTATCATTTTGGCTGTCATCTTAAAATTGAAGATGAAAAATCAGGGTATGAAAGACATTATGACCCTGTTAATGATCTTTGGAACTGCTTCCATAATAATGGGTTGGGTGATGGGCAGTGCTTTAGCTTTCGATTTGAAAACGATTCCGGCTATTAAGGATAAGATTTTTATTCAGGATAATAATCAAATCTTCAACTATGCTTTGCTTTTAGGTGCTATCCAAATCCTTTTCGGGATAGCCATTTCAGCGGTGAAGACAATGAAAAAAAACGGTTTCAAATTTGGGCTAAGTACTATTGGTACCTGGTTATTATTGTTTGGGTTAACAGTTCTCGGTTCTTCACTTTTAGGAGTAAATATCAGCAAAGTTCAGCCCTATCTTAAATACCCTATTTATATCGGATTGGCAATGATCCTGCTGTTCAATAGTCCCGGTAAGAATATTATTCTCAATATTCTCAACGGATTTTGGCTACTTTATCAAATTGTTACCGGTTATTTTGGTGATATTTTATCTTACATCCGTCTTTTTGCTTTAAGCGTTTCCAGCGCAATTTTGGGGTTTGTAATGAACTCTATTGGAAGTCAAATTGCTCATGGAATTCCGATTGTCGGTCCTATTATTTTTGTGCTGTTTATGCTTTTTGGACATACTTTAAATATTGCCTTGGGAGGTCTTAGCGGTTTTGTTCATCCTTTACGACTTACTTTCGTGGAGTTTTACAAAAATGCTGCTTTTGCAGGTCCCGGGCTGGAATATAAACCCTTTGGGAAAAAGGAATAACAAGGGAGGTTAAAATGCCTGATTCCTTACACACAATAGCTCAACCAATTGTTGCCACTATGGCGAGCCAAAATTTGGCATATTTTTTGGCTTGGATCGGACTTTTCCTGATGGTAGCTCTTTCCGGAGTGGGAAGTGCCTGGGGAACTGTTATCGGTGGTCGTGCAACAGTTGGTGCAATGAAAAAAAGGGATGATGTTTTTCCCAGCTGTATGATCCTATCCGCTTTACCTGGAACGCAGGGTCTATATGGTTTTGGTTCTTTCTTCATCCTGAAAGCTTATGTTACTCCCCAAATTAATATGCTTCAGGCCTGTGCTATTTTAGGAGCAGGTTTGATTTCAGGAACCGTGGAACTGATTTCTGCCTATCACCAGGCAAGAATTGTCGCCACAGGTATTGAAAGTATCGGTTCGGGACACGATGTTTTTGCTAAAACCCTTATTTTGGGTGTGTTTCCTGAGCTTTATGCAATTATTGCTTTCGCTGCCAGTTTCCTAATTGGTGGAGTAATTCCGACTTTAGCTTAAAAACAAAATTGCAAAACAAAAAAGGTGAGGTTTTTTTAACCTCACCTTTTTGAAAGGGTTAAAATTTATATAGGTTACAGCAGTTCTATTACTACGAATTTTTGTTTACGGAAGTTTGTTGGGTCAAGAATAGTAAGAATATTCTGGTCGCCTTCCTTTTCTACTTTATAGGAAGTAGCAGGGTGATTAGTGAGGATAGAATAGCCCTTTTTTGTTGCCGGAAAACTTATTTGCTGTGTTTCCAGCAGGTTCATAGAGTTAAATTGCTCAATAGGAATATTTTGTTTAACGGTAGAAACCTTTCCGATACCCAAAAGTCCACCTTTTCTATCCATAATTCCTTTAGCCATTAATTCTTTGCGAGTACCATATACATAATAGATAGTATTTGCTTCAATGCTTTGTTGAGTAATCTGTTGTTCTTTTTCCGTAATCGTCATCTCGCGTTTTTGAATTTCTTCGGCACTGGTTCTTCTTTCCGTTTCCAATGTTTCGTTCAAAATGCCTAAGCGCTGTTGTAATTCATCCATAATTTGTTCTTTTTCGCTGATACTGGCTTTAAGTTTATTCACAATTTCCTGCACACCTTTCAGTTGGTTTTTAGAGGTAGCAAGTTGTTTTTCCAGAGTAGCAATTTTCTTTTTATCCGCTTCAATTTGGTCTCGCATATGAGCTATGGAAGAAATAATGCGATTTCTACGCTCTTCAGGGGATGTTCCGGGGATTTCTTTTTGTGTGAAAAGTTGTCCCGAGAGGTCTTGTTCCAGCGATTCCAAGCTTGATTGAATTTCACCAATCGTGGAAGTAGATGTCTCATACAGTTTTTTCAATTCTTCATTGCTTTTCATAATATCTTTGGATTTGCCGTTGGCATTAATCCACAGAACCGCAAACACGATAGTCAGAATTGCCAGAACTGCTACTATAATCGCCGTTGTAGCTTTCATGCTTGACTCCTTTATAATATATTATACTATGGCATTCAAAAATATATCCTGTTTTTCTGTCAAGACAAAAGGAAAATAACTAAAGTGAAATATTCTTATCTTAAGCAATGGACACAAGAAATGATTGGTTATCAAGCGGTAATAGAAAGTGTTTTATTGTTTCCAGAGCTCTTAGTATTGCAGACAAAAGATAAAAAAGCCCTGTGCATAGTGCTTAGTAAACGCGATGCCTTCATTTTTCTGCAGGATAATTTCCATCCACCTCAGGAAGGGAAAAAAATCTGGCAAAAGCTTAACAATTGTCATCTTACAGGTATTTCTTTAGCTGAAAATGACCGCCTTGCCTATTTGGAACTTCAGCAAAGAGATATCTACCAGCAGAATAAAAAATATTTTCTTATCGCAGAATTGATGCCTCCTCAACCCAATGCAATTTTAACCGATTCCGAATTGCATATTCTTGATGCCCTTCATAAATACAGCTATGCAGATAATCCTCAAAGACAAATTTTGCCGGGACTTGTTTACACTGCTCCGAAAACATCTTTTCAGCCGATATTGGAAGAGGTAAAATCCCCTTATCCTGATGGTAGCACAACCTGCAACGATTATTTTATCCATCTGTATTACAATAAGTTAAAACAAGAAGAAGAGGCAGAAAATGGTCAAAAAATATGCACTGCCCTAAAAAAAGAACTGCAAAAATTACAGAAAAAAAGAGAAAAATTAAAACAAGACCTAACAAATGCGGAAAAAGCGGATTTTTGGCTCGCCTGTGCAGAATGTTTGAAAACCAATCTGCATAATCTTAAAACCGGAAGGGAAAGTTTTACGGCAATCAATTATCTTGACCCCGCTTTGCAGGAAATAGAAATACCTTTACAGAAAGACAAAAGCCCGCAGGAAAATTTGCAAAGCTATCTGAAAAAGTATCATAAAGCCAAAAATGGCTTACAGATAATTACCAAAAATCTGGCTCAGACAGATGCCGAAATTGAAAAAATTAAAAACCTCATTGCCCAAGCGGAAAAAGGTGAATTACCGGATAGCGTAATTTTGCCCTCCAAACCAACCGGACACAAAATTGTCCAAAACGCTATTCTTGCCGATAAAATCCTGAAATTGAAGATAAATGATGAGTTTCAAATCCTTATAGGACGCCGTGCCAAAGAAAATGATTATTTAACTACTCAACTGGCAAGACCTTATGACTATTGGTTTCACTGTCGTATTTATCACGGAGCGCATATTGTCCTCAAATGCCTTAAAAAAACAGAACCAAGTCCTCAATTAATAGAACTTTGCTGCAATTTAGCTGCCTGGTTTTCCAAGGCAAAATTTTCTACCAATGTTCCTGTGGATTACACTCAAATTCGTTATGTCCGAAAACCGCGTAAAAGTCCCCCAGGTTTTGTTACTTACAAGAATTTCAAAAGTGTTTTTGCCACACCGATGAGCTTAAAAGAAGTAAGGGAAAAACTTTCTTGAAAAACAAACTGCTGGCAATCCTCATCAAACAAAGCCAATATAGCGAAAGCAGTTTAATTCTGCAATATTTTACCCGCCAGCAGGGAATGATTAGTGTTATCGCCAAAGGTATCCGCAAAAAAAACGAAAAACAGCAACTTCTACCTCTTTGTGAATACGAACTAATTGCTTATGAACCGAAAGAACAGGGTTTATGGCTTTTCAGCGAGGCAAATATTACCCGCAATTTTTCCGCTTATCCCAGTTCATCAACTTGGGCAGCTGCGGAAACAGGTTTGGAACTAATTAGCCATCTGATTATTTCTCAAGAAGATATAGCTACAATTTATGACCTTACTATTTCCTATCTGGATTACCTGAAAAAAGTGGAAAGAAACGCTATTCTCATCTTTTGGCGCTTTTTGAATAGAATTACCATTTTAAGCGGCATTGGCAATCCATTAAGTTATTGTTGCTTATGCAAAAATCCCCTTGATGTTCCCAATGCCTACCTCAAAACCAAAGGCGGCTTTGTTTGCGAGAAATGTTTGCCGGAAATCAATCCGGATAACGCTTTAATGATTCTTTCACCCCCAGCAAGAAATATCTTAACTTTATTACCTGAAATTGCTAATCACCTTGAAGATATAATAATAAATAGGGCGGTTGTAAACGAAATTAACACCGTTTTTGAACTCTATTGGGAAGCACATCATAAACAGGCATTGCACTTAAAAGGACTATCCGTTTTAGCTCAATTCTACAATTCCTAACATAAAACTGCACTATTCTCCCAATACCAAGTTCTGTTATATCCTTTCAATTTTGAAATTATCCTCTGTTATTCCTGCGAAAACAGGAATCCAGATATTTTTTAACCCAATACAAAGAGAGAATGGAAATAACTTAATTCCTTTCTTTAAAAAGAGTTCCGTAGGAACGACAGATAATAACGACGGGTTTCAACCTGGCGCAAAAAGCAGATGAAAACAGCATATCTCCTTCTTTCCGAGAGAGTTCCGTAGGAACGACAGATACTAACAACGGGTTTTAACCCGGTGAAAAAAGCAAATAGAAATCCCATAATTCCTTTTATCCGAAAGAGTTCCGTAGGAACGACAGATACTAACAACGGGTTTTAACCCGGTGAAAAAGAATCCAGGATATTTATTTCTTCATCTTTCGGGAAAAAGTTCCGTAGGAACGACAGATATTAACAACGGGTTTTAACCCGGTGAAAAAAGCAAATAGAAATCCCATAATTCCTTTTATCCGAAAGAGTTCCGTAGGAACGACAGGTACTAATAACGGGTTTCAACCCGGTGAAAAAACAAATAGAAATCCCATAATTCCTTTTATCCGAAAGAGTTCCGTAGGAACGACAGATATTAACAACGGGTTTCAACCCGGTGAAAAAAGCAAATAGAAATCCCATAATTCCTTTTATCCGAAAGAGTTCCGTAGGAACGACAGGTACTAACAACGGGTTTTAACCCGGTGAAAAAGAATCCAGGATATTTATTTCTTCATCTTTCGGGAAAAAGTTCCGTAGGAACAACAGATATTAACAACGGGTTTCAACCCGGTGAAAAAGAACCCAGGATATTTATTTCTTTACCTTTTGGGAAAAAGTTCCGTAGGAACGACAGATAATAACGACGGGTTTCAACCCGGCGCAAAAAGGAAATTGAAATAACTTAAATCCTTTCTTTAGAGAGAGTTCCGTAGGAACGACAGGTATTAAATAAGGAAGGTTAACTCGGTAAAAAAAGGTCATAAACTATTTTTATTCTTACCTAAAATTCTGCTTTCGCAGAAATTACAATAAAACAACAAATATTAACCGAGTGTTTTACCTCTTGAAAATAATAGAGAAAATGAGAAATATATCCAATTAAATGAATTACAATAAGTTAGATAGGATATTTACTTTTATATAAAATCAATTATAAGTCAGGCAATATGGAAAATTAATAGATTATCTAATTTCTTTCTCTCATCCGGAACTTTCTCTCTGCAAAAGAGAAAAATCACTCTCCTAAATTCTTTTCAACGGATATAAAACCCATTTTTAAGATCTGTTGTTCTCAAGAAATTTATATTCACCATAAATCATATATTTATTTTTGAGGATAAACATTGTTGTTATATACTTGCATAAAAAACGGAATTTTTATATATAGGATAATTCACAGTAATAATTTCATTATCTCTTTCATATCAATATGTTAGCGGATAATTATGTCCTGCTTTCTCCCCTCCTAAAAAATATATGCTAACTTATTGCAAACAAGTTCATTCCTTCTTGACTCCGTAACACTACCGTAACACTACCCTAACACTTCTGTAACACTTCCGTAGTTTCGTTACTTGGTCGTTACTTAATTGTTACAATATCTCTACGGTATAAAGAAAGCTGATAAGAAAAAATGTCCTACGGTTGTTTAAAGGTAAATTGTTCTGTCCTTTACCCACAAGCAGGGATTCAAATATTTTATTTATTAAAATACGAATTATGCAGTTATGGAAAATAATAGGCAAAATCTTTCTTTGCCAATGCAAATGAAGGTTTTTAATAGGATAATGCTTAATAGCAATTCCTCATTAAAATTTGACAACCCGGTTACTAATTATAACTATTACTGATTTCTGCTACATTATTTATGTTGGCTAAATGAGACACTAATAATAAGATATTACAAAAGTAAATTTTACAAAATTGTTAATTGCTCATCAACCGGAGGATAAAACAAACCCACGATAGTAAAAGGGTTAGGTAATCTTCTTTGATGATGCTCCAAAGTTGTTCCCAGAATAAAATACATATCCTTATTATTTGCTATATCTTCCAATTTATTAATTACCTTTTGGCATGCTTCTTTTTCACTTTTAGATGATTTTAAGCAATTCCAATAAAGAGCTCCAATTTCCCAATCCAAAATACTCATAGTATGTTCTGAACCATTGATGTCTTTAAATGTGTATTTAAAATTACAGGGCATCTTTTTTAAGGGAATTTGAGGTGCAATATTAAATATATTAAGTTGTAAAAATTTCTCTTGTTCTTCTTTATTCCAGTTTCTTTTACAGTGTTCATAACCTGCAGAAACAATAGAACTTGGTTTATATGTTGCCAGGGAAATATTTTTAGGTTCTTGAGAGTCCCTAAGTAAAACATCTAAGGAATCATAAACATTGTTAAGAATATATTCCTTTTTAACATCATAGGAGGTTACTTGCTCCAATGTTGTTATTTCATCATCAAAATTTTTTAAACGATAACTTTCCGGTCTAAAATCTCTCCCTTCTGTTTTCTCAATATCAACTTCAATCCACTGAAATTTTTTATACCGCTCTGCTAAAGGTCTTGAGCGGAAATTAATGGGATAAATTCTAATCCATTTTTTGTCTTCATCCAAGCCGGCAGTGCAGACCGTCTCATTATACTTTTGAGAAGGATTGGGATAGGTTTTTACTGCTATAAGTATTTTCTTCTTCATAAATCCACCAATTTATACTCTTGAGGTAAGTTATCATAAATGATTTTGGCAATAATGCTCCGATGGCATTCTTCAGGATTGGCTTCAAAACAGGTAAGGGCAATTCTTTTATTGGTAATAGCCAGTTCCCTAATTTTATTCAAATAATAAGAGCCGTTACTGGTTAAGTTCGTCCTAAAATCCTGAAACAAGATTTTTTTATCCTTAATTTCTTTTCTTTGCTTGGAGGATATACCCAGTTCCGGAATATGAACATATTTAATATCCATCAGATTACAAAAATTTCCTAAATTCCTTTCACTAAATTCTGGTTTCATACTAATTGCATTTGCTCTTACATCAATGAGCACTTTTATTCCGGAAAAAACAAGATCCGAAAGATATTTATCAATACTTTTACCTTCATATCCAATCGTAAATATGGAAGGGTTTGTAGTATCTGGAATTTGGGTCTTAATTTCAGACATTTCTATAGCTGATAAAAATGATTCTGCTTTACAGCTTTTGATGGCAAATCGGTGATATTCTCTATAGACATATTGCATTAATTTCTTCGTTGAAAACATACTATATCTGGATATGATACTATTTAATATATCCCTACGCTTTGGAGTTATATTTATATAATTTGGGTTAATTGCCCGGTATTTATTATGCTTAAAAATCAGAAAATTATTCCTAACTAAATAATCTAAATCCTTTTGTAATATAAATGAATAGGGACCATATTTATAGGGAACAAAATCATAAGAAACCTCATCCTGCTTATAATTTGCTAAAAACATAAGCTTTTGTAGTTTTACTTTCCCTATTCCATTCAGTTGAGAAATCAAATAAAGAATTTCTTGCTGCCTTTTATATAACATCCTTTCCTCTATTCAGCCAATATTTCATTCCCACCCATCCTTACATTATTAAACAGATTTCCTTCTCAGTATTACAAATATTTATTATTATTTTTAACATGAAGAAGCCCTATTTAGACGATTTTCAATCATATCTTTTAAAATGTCCATAAATATTCTTCTTTCATCTTTTGTTAATCCCAAATAATTGAAAATGATATCATCAAGTTCAATTCTATAACTTTTATTACATTCCACAAAAAAATCATCTACCTTTTCTGTCAATAATGGTTCTAATATATCACAATAATCTTTATATTCTATTTTTGTAAAGAAACGAAATAAACCTATACTATTTATTGAGAATTTTAATGCACCACCTCCAAGATTTGATAAACCAATAAGTTCCCTTTGAAAAACTCCAAATGAAGAGTTAAGTTGAATAAAAATACTATCTACGTTTTCTTCTTCTATCGGGATAATCTTATAAAATTCCTTAAAAAATACATTACTCAAATTTCTTATTACTATATGTCTTGAGCCAAAAGTACGAGGATATAATATAGGCGCAATAATATCATTTCCATTTGTTGATTTAATTCCTTTTCTTATTACACCAGGGGTATTTGTATCTACACCGAGAACATTAATATCCTTTACAGATTTAACAAAATACTTTGTTGGATATTTATCGCTAACGCTGTTATCATGTATGTATCCTTTAATTACGGCAACTTTATTCAAATTGACTAACTTATTCTCACATTTTTCTAATATATTTAAAAAGAAGTGTGGAGATCTAATATAATAACTACCCCACATATTACCAATGTACTTATTATCCCTACTATTATTTAGTCCTTCTTCTAAAAGTTTTATTCTGGGAACGGGATTTACTCTTAAGTCATCATAATCTATACGATTTTGTGTTTCTTCAATTGTAAGGAAGTTTTCGGTATAGAGAGAACTTTCAAAAGGAAGTTTGAAGGCAGCAAAGCGGATTAAATCATCAGAAGCAACCATTTTTTGCTTAGCTCCAATAACAGCAATAATAGTATTAATGTCTGCACTCCGGAAAACTCTTTTGCTCAGGTTATCAATAATGAAATAAACAGGGCAGTTTTCCAAGAGGAATTTTTGTAACCAGGCACCGAATTCTACATCCAGCCAGGAATTGGAAGAAATGAAGGTTAAAATTCCTTTTGGATTAAGCAAACGCAATCCTCTAATATAGAAAAAAGTATAGAGGTCACTTTTACCGTTGATATTTGATTCCTGCAGGTCTTGGGGAAAATCCTGAGCTACCATAGTTTTTAGCAGTGCTTTATATTTACTTCTCTCTATTTTGTTTAAGGGGTCTTCAATTTCTTCTTGGGGCACATAAGGTGGATTGCCAATAACGATGTCAAAACCTCTGTTCTCTATAAAGATTTCTGGAAAATCTATTATCCAGATAAAGGGGAGATTATGATTCATAATTTGTTTAATTTCATATTCAACAATATTAATTTGATATTTCAGCTTTTCTATTTCATGTTTTTGTTTTTTCGTAGATAAATCCAGCTCAATTTGGATATCCGAATCCAAGAAATTATCTTGAACTTCATTTATAGAATCTCTTTCTAAGCGTTTCAAGGCAGCATTCAGTTCATTTCTTTTTTTCAGCAGAATATCTAAATAGAGGTCTTGTTGTTTTTTCTCAATCTCAAATTGTTTATTAGAGCATTTATTATAATAGTAATCAGTTTTAAGCTTTATTAATTCTTTAATTTTCCGTTGAATATCAAGCCCAACTAATCCCTCTCCGGAAATAGGGAAAAGATAATTTCCCAAAATTTGAATAAGCGAATCACCTTGTCTTATTTTAAAATCAAAAGAAGGAAGTAATGGTTCTTCACTATTTTTCAAATTATCTTCCGCGTCAATAAGAAGTGTAATCCACAATCTCAATTGAGTAATCCAAACTGCCCATTGTTTTACTTCCACACCATAAAGGGACTGAAAAATAATGCGTTTTTTGCGTTCAAAAGGATTACTTGGTGTCTCCTGATGTAAAAATTTTTCATATAATAAACATTCAATTTCATCTAAAACACTCAACATTCCAACAGCAAAAGCCCCTGAACCGATTGCTGGATCACAAATGGTAATTTGTTCCAGTTTTTCTAATATTTCTTTAGCTTCTTCAAAAGAAAAATTACCCGCTGTTTGTTCGTTTTCGTCGCCATATTCAGGAAAGAATAATTTATAAAGTTCTTCCAGTTTAATTGAAGAGGAACAATTTTTCTGCAGATATTTAACTAAAGATATCCTGCACATAAAATCAACTTCCAACCGCGGTGTATATATTGCTCCATACTGTTTATTAATTAGTTTTTCAAAAATAATACCTAAGAATTCAGGGTTTAGTTCCAGTTCTTCATCATAAAGTGTATTTTCTTCCAAAGTAAAATTGTAACTGAAAAGGAATTCTGTAAAATTATTAATCGCTTCATCAGTAATGTATAAAGCATCAAGATCGTAATTTTCATGTTTACGGAAAAGACCTCCATTTAAATAAGGTGCATTCACTAATTGGGTATTAAAAGGTTCTGTAATATTAGGAAAGCTAAATTTATTTTTTTGAGAAGGAGCTGAATTTAATGCTTGAAAAAATAGAGGGCAAAGCAGGTCTTGGTAGATACCATTTTTATGAATATCCGAGTTATAGGTTTTTATATAATTCTGAATAAATTTACTATTATTTCCCAGCCAACCCTTTTTTTGCACAAAACCCAGAAAAATTATACGAAGAACAAAAGGAAGAGAAAAATCACCTCTCTTTTCTGCAGTTATATCTTGATTATAAAGATGCTTAATACCCTTCTGTAATTTGGCATATTCTTGTTCAAATTCCTGATAAAACAAATCGGAAATTCTTTCTACAGAAAACATTTCTTTTATTTCTACCAGAGAATCAAGTTTATATTTACTAAGCTGAAGTTGATAGGTTTTATTAGGTAAATCTGCATTTATATAAAAAGAATGCCTGCGATAATTGCTGTACGCTCTTTTTGTCCCTTTATAAACAGGATAAATAAAACTAAAGCGAAAGGATTTGTTTTCATCATAGAAAATGAACAAACCTGCTTGTATTTGTTTTTGTTTAATAATTTCTATTGCTTTATCAAATTGTTTTTTGCGGGCAGTTTTATCAGTTAAAGGTCTATTAACTTTTATCAGATAAATTCCACAATTTGTAGCATCACTGAAGGATAGATTTCCTAAAGCGGTTATTTCTGAAAAATTAACATCATTAAGTTTGGGTAAATGATCTATTTTCTCTGCAAACACACTGGAAGCTTTGTCAAAATAGGATATCCAGTTATCCAAAGAAAAATTGGAAGGTAAAACAAGATAAGGTTTTAATTCCATATCCGATCCTCTATTGCCACAATTACTTGTGGTTCGTAAACTTTTAAGCCATATTTAACTTTATTCAGATAATCTTTGCCTAAGGTCTTGCTTAATTTCTCTAATTCTTGGATAATATGTTTAAAATTGGGTTTACCATTATTATTCCAATCAGCTATTGTTTTTAAGGTATAATCCGGTAAGGTTCCATAATTTTGGATATCTTCTTTCAGCATAAGAATAAAGGGATACCAATTTTGGATATCAGAATCGGGAACTTCTAAAAGATATGAAAGAAAGTTGTATGCTTTTTCAGAATTACTAAGTTGGCTTTGTCTATATGAAAAATTATCAGCTTCTTTTTTTAACAGATTGTATGCTTGCCAGAAATCCGGGCTTAATTTAAGATGTTCAGTTTCCGGAGTGCATTCAATTCTTTTCAGGACTTCTTCAAAAGGTAAAGCCAGATAATGACCATCTTCATCTGTAAAATCCTGGCTAACGCAGAAAAGTTTGCCTTTGCGAATACACATCACCAAGGAATCGGAACTATAGGGTTTAGCGGTTTTAATTCTGATAGGCATATTTTCCAAATCCTTCACTCGTTCCGGATATTGTTCCTTCCAGTTAAACATCAGATTCTTTAATTTAGTATATAGACCTTCCGGTTCCAGTTCATACGGATTGGTTTGTAATTTAGTAAAAAGTTTGGCAGGGGTGGGTTCTTCGTCCGGATCAAAAATACGAGTATCCTCTCCCAGTGTCTGATGAATCATAAACATTTTTTGTTCTGCTATTTCTCTGCTTTTAACAATATCTGCACCTTGTTCAGTGGGAAAGTAATTGATAATATAGAGTTTATCAAAGACCTTTTTACTTATTCTATTTATTCTGCCTACCCTCTGAATAACCCGCACAGGATTCCAGGGAATATCATAATTGATAACAGTTGAAGCACGATTGAGGTTAAAGCCCTCGGACAATTTATCGGTAGAAAGAAGAATATCGTAATCATCATTTTGAATGGTATGGACAGCATCAAAATTGGTATTTATTTCCTCCAGTATAGTTCCTGATAATCCTCCTGTAATAACTAAAACTCTGTTCTTAAAATGTTCTTTTAGTGATGACTCAAGATGTTTAACAGTATCGGCATATTCGGAAAAAATAACAACTTTAGCAGGTGGTTCACCTTTTTTAGGAGGTTGGTTTAGGATATTGTGCACATTTTTAAGTAAGGTATTCAGCTTGGGGTCGTTTTCCACCAGTTTTAAGGAATCAATTTCTTTCAGTATTTTTTGGAACAGAGCAATATCGGAATCCATATCGGCAAAAAACTCCTCTTTGAGGGTAAAATCATTAACATTATAAATCTTATTCTTTCTTCCTTCTTTATCCAGATTATTTTGCCTAAACTGGTCTAAAATGGCATCAATGCTTTCAGGATCATCCACATCGGCTTTATTAATTAGCTTACGATCAAGAATATAGAGTCCATTTGAATTCTGAATAAAGGTCTTAATTTGTATATACGAATTAAGGAGATTTTCTACAGATTTTTTAAAGGCACCGAAAGAGCTTTCCAAACGCTTTACCATTTGGCGTCTTAAGATATCATACAAATTATCCTGACTTAATTGATCTATCTGTTCCTGACGAGTTAATTTACCTTCTTCAGTTTTAATGCCTTCATACTTATAGGGCTTATAAACAGGACCTTTGAAACGATCAGGAAAATTTTGACTATCGGTAAAATATTCTTCAATAACACGGTCATAAAAAGCGGATTGCTCTTGGGTTAATTCATAATACCATTCTTGGGGATTTTCTACTTTAGATAGTTCTTTAATTTCTTCTTTGTATTCCGGATCGGATAATAAATCTAATCTGTTTCTGCGAACGGTAACCGGTTCTATTACTTCTCTGATTTGTTGTGAGAGTATTTTGGCTCTGCGGGTTACTTTTTTAATATCAATTTCCCCGTTACCAAAAAGGCCATTGTATTTTCTTTGGGCATCATTCTTTTTACTTGGGTCTTCGGAATTCCGGTTTTTAGTTATAAAGGCAAGGTCTTTAAATAAGCTGTTGTAAAAGCGGAAAAGATCAACCAAATTACTGTTGAGAGTGATATTGGACTTTTTGGGAACGATAAATAAACTAAGCAAGGAAAGTATGTCGGCAGGTGTGTTATTAAAAGGAGTTGCCGTAAGTAGAATAACTTTGCGTCCCCGACAAATGGTCTTCAGCTTTTCGTAGGTCTCGGTAGTGCCGTTTCTATAACGATGTGCTTCATCCACAATGATCACTTCAATATTTTTAGCCCGGTTAAGAAATTCAATAATACTATCTAAATCCCCTCCGGAACGCACTTCCCAATCATAAAGTTCAAAATCCTCTTTATATTGTTTCCATCCGGAACGGGCAGTTTCATCTCCAATCAAACCGGGAGGACAAATAATGATACCCCTTTTTCTCATTTTCCAGCCAATTAAAGAGGCAATAATGGATTTACCCAAGCCCACAACATCCGCTAAAATAACTCCCCCATTTTCTTCCAAAATTGATAAACTCTGCCAAACGGCATCAATTTCATATTTTAAGGGTCGGTAACCTTTCTTCTGCATAAAATAGGCAATATCGGAACTGTATTCTTCTGTGTAAAAAGTATCCAGCCAGGATTTCACTACATACATATAGGCATCAAAAGGATGAATGGATTTAAGTAAAGTTTTATGTTGCAGATTGTTTAGCAGGGTTGCCTTTTCTTTGTCAGCTTCTGTAATAGAAATAGCATTATCCCACAAAGTATCAAAATATTGCTCTGCTTCGGAAAAACCATAATCGGAAATTTCCACATTGAATTCTTCCTGATCAGTCATACCTGCCTTGGTTAAATTACTGCTACCGGTAATAAATAAATTTTTACGAACTACCTGTTCTTCTTTCAGTTTGAATAGATAGAGCTTGGAGTGATTGGGTTTTCTTGTTTTTCGGATGATTATTCTACCCGCTGTAATTTGTTCAATGATATAACTTGCCTGCTGATAAAATAGTTCATTATCAAAAATATCGTTATTGATAGCTTTCAGAACGGACTGGTGATACAATACGATTCGTTCTACATTCTGTTTATATCTCTCTTCCGCATATTCTACAATACCATAGCTCAGACAATCAACATTTAAGCCAACTAGTACTTTAAGGATTAAATTCGGATTTTGTTGTAAACTGTCTATTAACTCTTGTATACCGGAAAAATAAAAAAAACCGACCAAAAATTTCAGTTCCTGGCTTTCTCTTATCAATTCTGAAAGACGGGATTTTAAGTTCTTATTTCCCGAATTGGTTATAAAATTACTCATCAATACTCCCCTTACTTAAATATAATCAGCATAGCTTAAAATTATGAGCATAAATATAAATACTTTATCCTGCATAAACTGATTTAACCTGAAGATTACTATGTGCGTAATTTATAGGGTGACAAAATCGATTTGTCGTCCAAAAATAATAAAAGAGTTTCACGCTTTGTGCTTTTTTACCTTTACACTATTTTATTACCTATTTTAGATGAACAGTAATAAAACATACTCTTTATAGCCGCTACAAAATAGTCAAGAACTTTATTTGCTGTAGTTCTTTCTTCCTGCTGTAACTGTCATAGTTTTTTTCCTGCTGTTACTGCTGTAACTCAAAACCGGTCTTTGGGCTGACGATGTAAAGCGAGGGCAGGTGAAAAATATACTGCTGGCGTGAAAAGCTTTTTTTGGTTAAAGAAAACCGGTTTTAAGTCACTAAACCGTTGTTCTTTTTTCCTGCTGTTACCGCTGTAACTCAAAACCGGTCTTTGGGCTGACGATGTAAAGCGAAGGCAGGTGAAAAATATACTGCTGGAGTAAAAAGCTTGTTTTGGTTAAAGAAAACCGGTTTTAAGTCACAGCAGACATTTTCTCTTGACTTCTTGACCTCTTAACTTCGTGACCTCTCTATTTATCTATTTATCGTACTCTCGGTTTTTTTCACTCTTTCCCAATAGCTTTTAACAGTCGTTCAGCTTCTTCAGCAGTGATTTTTCCTGCTTCCAGCATTTCCAAGATTTTTATGCGGCTGCGGTCTGCAATATTCTCTTTTTCTTTTTTCTTGTGTTCACCTCCCAAATAAGGTTTAATTTGGGGTGAATCCAGAATTTTTTTAACATAAGCAGCTACTGATTCGGTATGGAAGCGATGTTTTTTGAGGTCATCCACACTTTCTTTGATATTTTTAATACCTTCTTTAAAGGCATCTTGAATCTGGGAACCGATATCTTCTACGCTTTTAATTACCTTATCGTTAGTTTCGCGAAAATCAAAGTTCACTACCAAATCCTTTAATTTGCTGGTAGCAGAGGTTATTTTCTCTTTAATTATATCTTCCTTAAAAGAGGAGGCAATGCGATTTATATAATCAGCCACTTTATTAACCATATCCACTACTTTTTGTTTTTCTTCTTCCGTGTTTACATTAAGCAAAGCAATTCTAATCTGCTCAAATTTATTTTTCACGAAATCCAGATTAAGATGAGTATCCGAGTTGATTTTAATGATTCCGTTTTCGGTAATCGCTTTAATTTTGGTAGCTCCATCTCCGTTGATAATAACATAAGCATCATTTTCAACTGTAACAGGCAAATCAAGTGTGCTCTTTATCCTGCCGAATTGAGTTTTTGCTTCCAAAGCGAAATCAAAATCGTTAGGAAGGATTAGATTGATAGAACCGTTTTGGGATTTTAGTAGGAAGTCACCTTCTTCCACAGGAGTTGTTTCAAAATAGACAGATCCGTTTTCGGAAGAAATTTCTACATTAGGATAAGTAGAAAGACGAATTTTCAGAGGTCCGTTTTCACCTTCCAGATGTAATGTATTGCCACTTATATTAGCAGCTGATAAAGGACCGTTTTCTAATCGGGCAAAAATATTACCCTGACAATTATTTAAGCGAATCATACCATTTTCATTTTCCAGATGTATATCGCCCTGACAGTTTTGAACGGAGACAGGACCATTTTCGCTTAAAACCTTGATGCCGATTTTCAGATTATCCATATTAACAGGATCGTTTTCACTTTCCAAATCCAGAAAGACATCCTCCGGAATTGTGATGGTAATAACGACATTTTTAACATCTTCGGATGCAATTTCTTGCAAAATGAGCTTTAAGACACCATCCCGATATTCGGATAAAATATAATCATCCATCATAAAATCATTTTGAGGGTTTTTGAAGTTAACTTCTCCTTCCATGTATACTTCTCTTCCCTCACCGGTATGGATAAATAATTTTGCCAAGTGATTCTCAATCACAACTTTGTTCAAGGGTTCAAAAACCCATTTTTTTTCTACATTGAACTTTTTCATTTTTTCCTCCTTTGTTCAATCATAGATACTGCCTCATCTACATTGATAAAACCTTCTTCCAAATCGGATAAAACATCAATAACCGTATCCGTAACCGGTTCTTTTTTAGTTATGATCCCGATAATTTCTGCTAAACGGTTTTTTACTGTAGGATAAGATATTCCCAGCTGATTTTGCAGCTCTTTCAAATTACCTTGCACTAATAAAAATAAACGAATAAACTCTAATTGACCGGCGTCTAATTCTGCCAGCCAGTTATTTTCAAAGTCGCCTTGAAAACTAATTTCACAATGCGGGCAGTGCAATACCCTGATTTTCAATTCTCCTTTACAGATGGGACAGTTGGATAAATTCATCTTCATCTCCTTCAATATTCTTAAAGATAATATAAATATTATTGATGGATTGTCAAGTGAAAAATGAATATATTTAAGGTTCAAGCAACAAAAGGTTGAAATATATGTATTGAGAGCTATTTTTACCCGAACTTTTAGGAGTCGTCACTGCAGAAATAACTTTTACACAATACCCTCATTATTTTAACAATGAGGACTCGTGACAGCAATGTCTCCCCGATATTTTATCTAATAATTCCGAAATGAACAGAATATTTTAATAATGAGTAACTGTGTCGTCATTAGTCATATACGCTGCAAAAGCTATCTCCCAAATAAAAAATATCAAGGCGTATATGACTCCTGACTTTAATATCGGCAGAACTATGTTCTCATTCGTTTTCTAATCATTGGTTGACGAGAACATCAACCATCCGTCTATACAAATTATTGACAAAATACGGGTTTTTGATAAATGGAATTATGATAATGTTATAAAGGGAGTGAAGTTGGATAACCGGCTAAAAAAGATACTGCTTATTCTGTTGATAGTAATTTTGTCCCAGCCGCTTTTTTGTAATACTACTGCAGATAAGACCGTTGCCTGGTTGAAAGCAAAAGGTGTTGCACCCGAACTCATTGTGGTGATAATTTCAATGATTCCAGTTATAGAACTGCGGGGAAGTATACCTGTAGCAATTTTTTTATTTAATATTCCCTGGCTGGAAGCGGCAGTTCTCTCCATTATTGGCAATATGATTCCAGTCCCTTTCCTATTGTTGCTGATTGATTGGTTTTTTGGCTTAATAAGTAAAGTGAAACCAGGTCGTAAATTTACTGAATGGCTTTTTACCAGAACAAGACGCAAAGGTAAGTCCATAGAAAAATACGAGGAAATTGGTTTAGCTATTTTTGTTGGCATTCCTCTTCCAGGAACTGGGGGTTGGACAGGTGCTTTAGCTGCTAATATATTTGGTTTAAGATTTTGGCGTTCAATGTTTTTTATATTTTTAGGGGTAATTATGGCAGCTATTATTGTAACTATTTTATCCTTGATGGGAACTTTAGCTTTATGATACGCAAAGAAAGGTATAAAATATTTTGGCTGGTGGGTGAAAGTTCTGCTGATTTGCATTCCGAACTGGTAATGAAAGCATTAAACGATAAATTTGGTAATTTAACCCATATTGGAATTGGTGGACCCAGAATGCAAAGGCAGGGTTTGAAAACCCTCTTTCCATTTGAAAAATTTGCTGTGATGGGTTTTGTAGAAGTAGTGAAACATTTGTTCTTTTTCTTGAAAGTCCAGCGTAAATTAGGCAAACTGTTTTCTACAGAGAAATTTGACCTTGCTATTCTTGTTGATTATCCGGGTTTGAATTTAAGAATTGCTAAAATGGCAGATGAAATGCGTATTCCTGTGCTATATTTTATTTGTCCTCAATTTTGGGCTTGGAAACATAAAAGAGTATATCAGCTAAAGGACTCTGTGCGTTATGTAGCTTGCATTCTTCCTTTTGAAGAGGAATTACTGAAAATACATAATATAAATTGCAGTTATGTAGGTCACCCTATAGCGGAAGAAATTACTTTTGAGCTTGATCGTGGGTCTTTTGCCCGTTTTTTTGGTCTTGATCCTAATAAAAAATGGATTGGTTTTTTCCCGGGAAGCCGAAATAATGAAATAACCAAAATGCTCCCGGTCTTTTTACAGACAGCACAAAAGTGGAACCAAACTGAATATCAAATGCTATTTTCCAAGTCACATAGCGTTAATCATCAACTTTATATGCATCTGATAGAAGGACAAAAGAATATCAAGATCATTGATGGTTATAACTATGAAATGATGAAATATTGTGAACTGCTGATCTGCACTTCAGGCACAGTAACTTTGGAAGCTGCCTATATTGGAACTCCTCTGGTAATATGTTACAAGGGTTCTTATTTATCCTATCTGATAGGTCGGATATTTGTTAGAATTAAACATATCGGTTTACCCAATATCGTTTTGGATGCAGACCTCCTGCCGGAACTGATTCAGGGAGAAATGAAACCAGATAATATTTATAAAGCTGGAATGCAAATCTTAAGCGATCCTGAAAAGAATGCCCAAATCCGGAAGGAGCTATTTAAACTGAGAGCAATGTTAAGTGATAAACATCCCTCTCAGGAAATGCCCAAAATAGTCCGTTATTTACTTGATACCTATGGCTAAAGTTCTTTTTTATCTGGAACGGAAACTGGGTGCCTGGTTTCTGTTACTTTTGCGGAAAACACTGAAATTCAAAGTAATAAATCAAGAATCCTCCGATAACATACGCTGCATCTATATGTTCTGGCATAGAAATCTTTTGATGATGACTCTCCAAAGAGTTTATCACGGTGCAGCCGTTATGGTTTCTTCTTCCAAGGATGGAGAATTAATTGCCGGACCTTTATGGGAACTTGGATATATTCCTGTTCGGGGCTCAAGTTCTTTTAAGGGTTCTTCGGCAATGAGAGAAATGATAAAAATATCCCAAAAAATATCCCTCGCCATTACTCCCGATGGGCCTAAAGGACCTTGCTACACCTGCCATCCAGGTATTTTTCAAATTGCTTACCTGGCAAAAATTCCTATTGTAGCAGTAGCTGTAAATGCCGATAAAGAATGGCAGTTCAATTCCTGGGACAGATTTCGGTTTCCCAAACCTTTTGCCAAGCTAACTATGATCTACTCCGATCCTATCTGGGTGAAAAGTAAAGAGGATTTTGCAACTGCAGAAAGAGAAATACGGGATTTCCTGGCAAAAAACGAAAAGGATACTTTTTTTTCACAAAGAGAAAAAGAGAAAAAGAGAAAAGTGAGATGGTGAGAGGATTATTTTCACAAAGAGAAAAAGAGAAAAGTGAGATGGTGAGAGGATTATTTCCACAAAGAGAAAAAGAGAAAAAGAGAAAAAGAGAAAAGTGAGATCATTTTTTGAATGAAATTTCTTTTGTCATCCCTACGCAAGCAGGAATCCAAACAAGTTCTGATAAAGTAACTGCATTTTTAATATTGAACTGTATAATACTTTATCCCTAATCATAAATGGCAGAACAATTCCGTAAAAACGGCAGAAATTGCCTTATCTATTTAAATTTCAAACTTCTTGTCTGATGATTTTTCCTGCCTTTTTTTGGATAAATTGTCTATCTCTATTCCCTTTAGGTGTTAAGAAAGTTTGCTCCGACTACACATTTTCTTCACCAAAGGATTGAAACTCTTCTTCTCTATAAAGATGACTCCTGATATTTTGCTAATCAGGAGTCATCAAATCTTTTTTTACTGAATTACGCTTTTATCTTACTTGATTACTAATACTTTATTAATACCGCTTTGTTCTCCCTGCTGCCAATGCAGGAAATAAATTCCATCCGCTACAGTTTTTCCCTTTACATCACTTCTATTCCAACTGATCTGAGAATTCAACGGATCGCTTATCAGCAATTCCTTTACTAATTGACCTTTAATATTGTAAATGTGAATTCTAACAGGAGCTTTGTTGGTTCCTGTAAATTTTAGCATTGCATTATCCTGAAAGGGATTAGGATAGATTTCCAGTTTCGGTTCGGGCACAGCAACAATTTCATCTTCATTAGCCGTATAAGCTGAAAGGACCACATTGGCAGTTCCAACATCTGAAATTGCTACATTATTATAAAAGAAATCACTAATAGAAATCTGAGTGACGGATATAGAACCTGTATTACCTATAGCTTTGAATCTAATTTTCATTAGAGCTCCGGCTCCAATTAGAGGAACAGTTGAATTACCTGTAATATTTAAAACACCTGGATTGGATGAATCAACATTAACTTCACAATTTGCACTTATCATTCCTTCTGTTATGATGTCGTTATATGCTATTTTGGCAGGATTATAGTTAAGATGATATTGGAAATGAGTAATATTCCAGGAAGGAAGCAAATAAGTAGTATTCATCTGTGTAGTACCAATTGAATTATAAGTCAGATTCATAATATTGGTAAGCACAATTCGGCTCTCAGCTATGTTGTCTACAGGAGCAGAAGAATGAATCATCACATAGCTTACATTAGAAACCGGAGTAGTATTATAATGCATACTCGTTATATCAAACAGAAAATCTCCCATATCTCTGGTTCTAAATGTAAAGTTAATTAATACTCCACCACCGCAGATATGAGCCGTATTATTCCAATCTACGCTTATAATTCCGGAAGGATTTTCAACTACGGTAATAGTTCCATTTTCAGAAATAGTTCCCGTGGTGGAATAACCTATATAATCAATAAATTCACTGTCATAATATAACACAAAATCGTAATGAGTTACATTCCAACTACCCAGAATGGGATTCGTTTTAACGGTAACCGTAAAATTATCACCTGCAGTTGTATCATGCGCTATAAGTTTTACCGGAACAGCGGAAATGCTGTAGTTCTCCGGAATAATATTGATAATAGCACTCTGATTGTTAGTAAAGCCACCTGGATTGCTGGTATAAAAATAACCATTACCTGAACCACTCCAGCCAAAATTGAAGTGGAAATGATTAGCAGTATCGTAACCATCCATTACAAAAGCATGACCCCCTTCTACGGGATCATAACCACTATAATAAACAGGAATGCCATTATCAACTTGAGAAGTTAATAAATTATTCCAATTGGCATCCGTATAACTGTTTTTCATTACATATTGTGCATTAGGATAACGGAAATGTTCTACAAATGCCAAAGCCGCATCTGTACTTTGAGCTCCTGAACCATCAATAGAATAACCCATATGAACAGCAACACCACAATGATATAATAATGTCGCAATCGGCAAATATTCAGCTGGTGTCGCTCCTGCTGTATCATACATTTGATCCCAAAGGTAAGTAGTGTTTTCGAAATTAGCACTTTGATAGCCATAACCGGGACAATAGTAACTATCACTACCTACTCCGGTTTGGGGATGATTCCAATATTTCATAACCATACCCATTGCTGTAGCTACACAACCTGCATAAACATGACCTCCAGAACCTTGAGAATCTACAGGACAAAGCGCATTATAGGGCCATCCCTGATCCCAAAGCGTCGTCAATAAAGGTCCTACAGAACGCTCTGTTCTAAAAGCATTCCTATAAGAACCTTCAATTAAACTCTGCCACAGTTGAACATTTTCCGGATATGCAATTTTCGCTTCTCTAATTTGTTCAATTTGAGCTGAATAATTTTCCAACCAGTAATAGAAAGCAGGTGGTAGGTTATTGATATCGGTTAACCCTTCATCTGAATATGCCAAAACGGGATAGAAATTATCCTCAGCTGACACAATTGCATAATTACCGTTTGCATAATTAATAAAATAGAGTGTTGGCTCAAATTCTACCGCTTTATTGAACTCCAAAGGCAATAGCTTCCCCGAACTATAAACAAATAGTTCGGCATTACCTGCATAAATCGGACTTTTTAGTCCCGCTTCTTGAAGGTAATATTTTGCAGCCAGCAAAGCATTATCCGGCTCTACTACTTTAGCCCACATAATAATAGTGACCAGGCATAATCCTGCAACGAGCATAATTTTTCTCGCTAATTGATTCCGATTTAATCTCATTTATCCTCCCGGATATATATTATTTATTTATATATGTTATTTTATGCACGAATTATTCCATCCCTCTCCTTATTCCTTTACTTTAACTTAGTTCTTTACTCTCTTTAGTTCTTTTTTATGTCCGCTTGTTCTCTCTTACTTCTATTACCATTGTTTATCTGATTACCTGTATATATTTCTTTACCTGTTTATAAAATAACGCGATTATCTTATGCATGCAAACCCTAATATTTTTATTGCCTCCAAGCCTCTTGATCTCTTGATCCCTCGACCCCAAAAAATTCGCCGTTAGCGATGGCGGCGACCTACTCTTCCACACAGTTGCCCGTGCAGTACCATCGGCGCAGACAAGCTTAACTGCTGTGTTCGGAATGGGAACAGGTGTACCCTTGCTGCTATAACCACCATCGCTAACGGCGGAAAAGGTCTAAAAGTAAAAAGGTCGTTAGCAATAGTATTCCGTGAGGAGAGATATCAGGCACAAAGAGTAAAATAAAAGGTGAAAGCCAATTGAGTTATTAGTATTACTCGGCTCAACGCATTACTGCGCTTACACCTGTAACCTATCAAGGTTGTCGTCTCCAACCTCTCTATGGGGAAATCTTATCTCGGAGCTGGCTTCCCGCTTAGATGCTTTCAGCGGTTATCCTAACCGAACTTGGCTACCCGGCAATGCAATTGGCATCACAACCGGTACACCAGAGGTTCGTCCACACCGGTCCTCTCGTACTAAATGCAGTGCTCCTCAAATTTCCTACGCCCACGAAGGATAGGGACCGAACTGTCTCACGACGTTCTGAACCCAGCTCGCGTAACTCTTTAATCGGCGAACAGCCGAACCCTTGGGACCTTCTTCAGCCCCAGGATGAGTTGAGCCGACATCGAGGTGCCAAACACCGCCGTCGATATGAACTCTTGGGCGGTATCAGCCTGTTATCCCCGGAGTACCTTTTATCCTTTGAGCAACGGCCCTTCCATTCAGAACCGCCGGATCACTAAGACCTGGTTTCCCACCTGCTCGACCCGTCGGTCTCGCAGTTAAGCTCCCTTATACCTTTGCGCTCTATGGCTGATTACCAACCAGCCGGAGGGAACCTTGGTAAGCCTCCGTTACTCTTTCGGAGGCGACCGCCCCAGTCAAACTGCCCACCTGGCAATGTCCAATAGCTGCTCTATCGTTAGTAAATCAATACAATAAGGGTGGTATTTCAACGCTGGCTCCGCGCACACTGGCGTGCATGCCTCATAGCCTCCCACCTATCCTACACATACTGCACCAATTTACAATGCCAAGCTACAGTAAAGGTTCACGGGGTCTTTCCGTCCGTTCGCGGGTAAGCGGCATCTTCACCGCTACTTCAATTTCACCGAGTCCCTGGTTGAGACAGCGCCCAAATCGTTACACCATTCGTGCAGGTCGGAACTTACCCGACAAGGAATTTCGCTACCTTAGGACCGTTATAGTTACGGCCGCCGTTTACCGGGGCTTCATTTCGAAGCTTCGCCTGCACTAATTTCACCATCTTCTCTCATTCATTATACATTGTAAATTTTACATTCTTCACACTTCACTTGTCACTTTTCACCCTTCACGATGATAAAATTAGTGCAGGCTAACCTCTCCACTTAACCTTCCGGCACCGGGCAGGTGTCAGTCTATATACCGTGGCTTTCGCCTTCGCATAGACCTGTGTTTTTGATAAACAGTCGCTTGGGCCTATTCACTGCGGCCCCCTCTCGCTCATAGCGCTGACTAATCACGATAACGGGGCACCCCTTCTCCCGAAGTTACGGGGTAATTTTGCCTAGTTCCTTAACCAGAGTTCACTCGAACACCTTAGGATACTCTCCTCGCCCACCTGTGTCGGTTTGCGGTACGGTCTGAATATTGATTAACGCTAGAAGCTATTTCTCGGCAACGTCTCTAAACAAGCTTTACGGCTTACGCCTCGTCCTGCATCTCGGAATATTTGTGGAACGGATTTACCTGCCCCACTTCCTACCTGCATTCAACAGCTATTCCAACAGCTGTCCTTGCAGCACCGTCGCGTCACTCCTTCACTCAATACTCAGGTTCAGGATTATTAACCTGATTCCCATCAGCTTCGCCTTATCGCTATACCTTAGGGACCGACTAACCCTGAGCAGATTAACTTTACTCAGGAATCCTTGGGCTTATGGTGTGCGGGTTTCTCACCCGCATTATCGTTACTCATGCCAACATGGTCTCTTGTGACCGCTCCAGCATATCTCACAATACACCTTCTGCGCAAACACAATGCTCTCCTACCACTCACATATATATGCAAGTCCGCAGCTTCGGCAAGATACTTCAGTCCCGATTATCTTCGG
This sequence comes from Candidatus Cloacimonas acidaminovorans str. Evry, assembly GCF_000146065.2. Classification (GTDB taxonomy): domain Bacteria; phylum Cloacimonadota; class Cloacimonadia; order Cloacimonadales; family Cloacimonadaceae; genus Cloacimonas; species Cloacimonas acidaminivorans. The sequence goes on from NC_020449.1 coordinate 1,267,512, forward strand.
TGCCCTACCACTCGACCAGTGAGCTGTTACGCACTCTTTAAATCATGGCTGCTTCTAAGCCAAGATCCTGGCTGTCTGGGCAATTGAACATCCTTACGCACTAAGTATCTATTTCGGGGCCTTAGCTGACAGTCTGGGTTGTTCCCCTCTCGCACGCGAACCTTATCGCCCGCGCCCTGTCTCCCAGTGAGCAATTATTGGCATTCGGAGTTTGATTGGGTTCAGTAAGCGTGTAAGCCCCCTAGCCCATTCAGTGCTCTACCTCCAATAATCTCCACTGAGGCCATACCTAAATATGTTTCGGAGAGAACCAGCTATCTCCAGGTTTGTTTGGCCTTTCACCCCTACCCACAGTTCCTCCACCGCCTTTTCAACGACGGTTGGTGCGGTCCTCCAGTTGGTTTTACCCAACTTTCAACCTGACCATAGGTAGATCACCTGGTTTCGGGTCTAATACCATAAACTTATACGCCCTCTTCGGACTCGCTTTCGCTACGGCTACATACCTCTAATACTTAACCTCGCTTATGACATTAACTCGTTGGCTCATTATGCAAAAGGCACGCCATCACAGGCGTCAACTATTGAAAGTTAATAGCTGAGAAGTCACCTCCCAACTTCCAATAGTTGACGCCTGCTCTGACCGCTTGTAAGCACAAGGTTTCAGGTTCTATTTCACTCCCCTCCCGGGGTGCTTTTCACCTTTCCCTCACGGTACTGCTACGCTATCAGTCACCAAATGTATTTTGCCTTACGAGATGGTCCTCGCAGATTCACCCAGGATTTCTCGTGCCCCGGGCTACTCGGGATCCAGCTACCAAATATTACCTATTTCAACTACGGGACTGTCACCCCCTCCGGTCGACCTTTCCAGATCGGTTCGTCTATAAGTAATATCCAGACAACGCTGTCCCTCTACCCCGGCCTTAAGACCGGTTTAGGCATCTTCCCCGTTCGTTCGCCACTACTGAGGGAATCATTCTTATTTTCTCTTCCTGGCGCTACTAAGATGTTTCAGTTCACGCCGTTCGCCTTCCTTACGGAATGACAGGTCTTCCACCTGCCAGGTTGCCCCATTCGGATATCCCCGGGTCTAAGCTCGCTTACAGCTCACCGAGGCTTTTCGCAGTTCGCCACGTCCTTCTTCGCCATTTGGTGCTTAGGCATCCACCTTGTGCCCTTTTTGCTTTCACCATATAATTTATCCTCTGTGTCTTATTACTCTCTCACTCACGGATACACACTATATAACTTCTAAAAGAACTGAATTATCATCTAAATTTATAATAAAATTTATATTCAGCTGGTGGAGAATGACGGATTCGAACCGACGGCCTCCGCCTTGCAAAAGCGGCGCTCTACCATCTGAGCTAATTCCCCTGTTAATTAAATAAAGAGTGGCAAGGAGAAAGTTCATCTTGTCTGTTATAACACCTTATAAAGGAGGTGATCCAGCCGCACCTTCCGGTACGGCTACCTTGTTACGACTTAGTCCTCCTCGCAAAGCACACCTTCGAAAGCTGCTTCCCTCACGGGTTAGCTCACCTCCTTCGGGTGCACTCCACTCGGCTGACTTGACGGGCGGTGTGTACAAGGCCCGGGAACGTATTCACCGCACCATGATGTTGCGCGATTACTAGCGATTCCGGCTTCATGAGGTCGAGTTGCAGACCTCAATCCGAACTTGGGTAGCTTTTCTGAGATTCGCTCCACATCACTGCTTCGCTCCCCTCTGTAACTACCATTGTAGCACGTGTGTAGCCCCGGTCATAAGGACCATGATGACTTGACCTCGTCCCCATCTTCCTCTGCGTTGTTACCGCAGCGGTCCTTCCAGAGTCCCCAACTTAATGATGGCAACTGAAAGCAGGGGTTGCGCTCGTTGCGGGACTTAACCCAACATCTCACGACACGAGCTGACGACAGCCATGCAGCACCTGTCTTGCAGCTCCGGCAAACCGGCACTCCTCCATCTCTGAAGAATTCTGCAGATGTCAAGACCGGGTAAGGTTCTTCGCGTTGCGTCGAATTAAACCACATGCTCCACCGCTTGTGCGGGCCCCCGTCAATTCCTTTGAGTTTCAACCTTGCGATCGTACTCCCCAGGCGAATCACTTATCGCGTTAGCTCCGGCACCGAGTCCTATACGAACCCAACACCTAGTGATTATCGTTTACTGTGTGGACTACCAGGGTATCTAATCCTGTTTGATCCCCACACCTTCGCAGTTTAGCGTCAATATCGGCTTAGAAGACTGCCTTCGCCTTCGGTATTCCTCCTGATCTCTGCGCATTCCACCGCTACACCAGGAATTCTGTCTCCCTCAACCGCATTCCAGATAAACAGTATCTAACGCCTTACTACGGGTAAGCCGTAGCCTTTAACCTTAAACTTATCTATCCGCCTACCTGCACTTTACGCCTAGTAATTCCGGACAACGCTTGCAACCCCCGTGTTACCGCGGCTGCTGGCACGGAGTTAGCCGTTGCTTATTCATACGCTTAAATCCCTCCCTCTATACTATTAATATAAAGGGCACTGCTCACATATAAAAGAACTTTACACCCCGAAGGGATTCTTCGTTCACGCGGCGTCGCACTATCAGACTTCCGTCCATTGTAGACTATTCTCGACTGCTGCCTCCCGTAGGAGTCTGGGCCGTCTCTCAATCCCAGTGTGGGCGACCACCCGTTAAGGCCGCCTACCTATCATCGCCTTGGTAAGCCATTACCTCACCAACTAACTAATAGGACGCAGGCTCATCCTCAAACGGCAGCAAATGCCACCTTTTATGCAAATAATGCTCTCAACCATTAACACTACTCACTTCCGTGAATAGCATTAACAGCCAAAACATTGCTTGCACGCATCCGGTATTAGCCCAAGTTTCCCTGGGTTGTCCCCGTTTTGAGGGTAGATTACCTACGTGTTACTCACCCGTTCGCCACTCTCTAAACCCCGAAAGGTTTATACCGTTCGACTTGCATGCCTAATCCACGCCGCCAGCGTTCGTCCTGAGCCAGGATCAAACTCTCCATCATTACTAAAATGATTGTAAAAACTGACAAGAGCTTCTTTCTCACTTGCGCACTCTATATAATGGATAAAAGAACATCTTTGCCCCGCTAATGCAGAGCAGGTTGTGCCATCCTTAAAAAGACAGTTTTTTTGTCAACCGCTTTTTTTCAACTACCTGAAAAATCACCCTTCACCTTAATCTAATTACATTATAATGCAGTTCCTTAGAAAAGCAAATTATTTTTTTACTGCGTTTTCCAAAGGGAAATTTTATTGACAAAAGGGACAGCTTTTGATTATGAGGACAAAAAAAGCAGGAGAAAATGAATGTTACGACAAATCCTTTTAGCAAAGTTGCATCGTGCTACCGTAACAGAATGCGACCTGAATTATAACGGTAGCATCAAAATAGATGAAGAACTACTGGAGAAAAGTGGAATGCGGGAATTTGAGCGGGTTGATGTTTTTGACATCACTAATGGGAATCGTTTTTCTACTTATATCATAGTTGGAGAACGCGGAAGTGGAGTTATCGGAATTAATGGAGCGGCAGCGCGTTTAGTTCAGGTCGGAGACAAAGTGATCGTTATGAATTACGGGATTATGGATGAAACAGAAATTGAAAACCACAAACCCTGTATAATATTGTTAAACGACAATAATAAAATTGAGAGTATTCTCTGATGCAGATAATTGACAATATTCAAGCAATGCAAGAAATCGGTAATAATTGGAGTGCTGGAAAAAAAATCGGTTTTGTTCCTACAATGGGTTATTTTCATCAAGGGCATCTTTCATTGGTAGCGGAAGCGAATAAGCAATGTGAAATAACGGTTGTTTCCATTTTTGTAAATCCTTCGCAGTTTGGACCTAATGAGGATTTTGAGAGTTACCCGCGAGATATGCAGCGTGATTTGGAACTGCTTAGTAAATATAAAGTTGATTATGTTTTCAGTCCTAATCCTGAGCAGATGTATCCTCAGGATTATAGAACCTGGGTAGAGGTAGAAGGTCTTAGTTCAATTCTTTGTGGAGCAAGTCGTCCAGGGCATTTTAGGGGGGTAGCTACAGTCATTTTAAAGCTGATTAATATCATCAAACCAAACTTTATGTTTATGGGAGAAAAAGATTTCCAGCAAGTTACAGTTTTGCAAACAATGCTGAAAGATCTGAACTGTGAAACCCAAATAGTTCCCTGTCCCATTATCAGAGAAGAAGATGGATTGGCTATGAGCAGCCGCAATGTATATCTCAATCCGGAACAACGCAAACAGGCATTGTGTCTGTATCGGGCAATTCAACAAGCTCAAGCTAAGTATAAACAGGGTTTACGGGACACTAATTTGCTGAAAAAACAGGCGGCAGATTTAATCATAAATTCCGGTGGTAAAATTGACTATATCAGCTTTGTAGAGCCAAAGACGCTGCAGGAAGTTGCTATAGCTGATGATAATACGCGCATAATGTTAGCTGTTTTTATCGGTAAAACCCGGTTAATAGATAATGCACCATTAAAAGTTTAACATTTATCCCTTCAGTTAGTTAGGTAGTCCTGCCTTGATGCTTTACCTTTTATATATTTTTATTTTCCTCTAATAATCAAGTAACAACCAAGTAACAACTCCGTAACGGAATTACGGCAGTGTTACTTCAGTGTTACGGAGTTGTTACTTAATTATCTATACAACAAGCAATTATGCCTTACAGCTCAGAGAAGACAAAATATGATGCTAATTGCATTATTAACAGTGAGTAATATGATATTTGAGATTGCCGTTTCCACTTTTTTCGGGTGATGGATATAACTTATGAAAAATTACTGTAATACTAATATACAGATACCAAAAAATATTATTTTAGCTGAGGAAATCTGGTCTTTTTTTACAAAATATAAAGTAATATCTAAACGAGAAACATTGGATCATTGCAGATGTATGTGCTAATACATAGCACTTGACAGAAGGGCAAGGTAAATATTTTTAGTTTTATTTAAGGAAAAATAAATGCGAAAGTGGCGGAATTGGCAGACGCGCTGGACTTAGGATCCAGTGAGGTTAAACTCATAGGGGTTCAAGTCCCCTCTTTCGCACCAGTTTTTGGATGATATAAAATTAGGAGAATAAAGTGCAAGTAGAATTCAATCAATTAAATGCAGTAACAAAGGAAATTAATCTTACAATTCCTTCCGAGGAAGTTGATAAGGAATACGAAAAATATTTGAAAAAGTCAGCTCAGGACATAAGCGTTCCCGGTTTCCGGAAAGGTAAAGCGCCTCTGAATGTTGTAGAACGAATGTATGAAGACAAAATCCGGAATTATTTTTATGAGTATTATATAGATGAGGTCTTCAGTAAAGTTGTTAAAGAAAATGAGATAAAATATCTTCATTATCCGGAAGTAAAAGATGTTCAATGGGAAAAAGGTAATGATATGACAATCAAGATTGAGATTGAACATGAACCTGTTCTTGAATTCAAACAGATAGAAGGTTTAACTGTTCCTTATAAACCGATATTGTTGGAAGAAGAAGTAAACAATTTTATTAAAGAATTACAAAAATCAAATTGCCGGATAATTGATGTTGAAACAGCAAGGGAAACAGATAATGTAAATGTAGAGATTACTTTTCAACATAATAATGAAACATTTACCAGAACAGGCAGTTTTTTTGCTGGAACAAAACATAACCTGGATATGCTGCCGGAACTACTGGGTCTAAAAATTGGCGATAAAACTAAAGTAAAATTAACAGGTAGAGAAATTATTAATTCTACTCAGGATTATAAACTTCCTTTGGATAATGATGCAGAATACGATTGCGAATTGATGGTGAATAGCATTTCCAGAATAGAATATCCGGAACTGGATGATGAATTTGCCAAGGATATGGAATTTGATTCTCTGGAAGATATGAAAGCGAAAATCAGTGATGATTTAAAATTGAAAATTGAACATTCAAACATAGATATAGAAAACGAAGCTATTATAACCAAGCTTTTTGCTGATAATGAGTTTGCTCTCCCCAAAAAAACTCTATCCTATCTTGCGGAAGAACAAGTTAAGGATATTAAAAATGATAATTTTATGCAGTATTATTATGAGCGCTACTATATTACTTTTGCTTATGCTCTATTGTCATTGTATATTACGAATAATCTATTAAGGTTAATGCCTATTGAACTTACTGACGAAATGAAAGAAGAATATATAAACCACTTGGCTATTGTAAAAGATATGAGCTCCGAGGCATATAAAGAAAAATATAAAGATGATATTTCTTCTGAAAATTTTGCCCGTGACGCTCAAAGATACTTTGTCTTAAGAAAAATCGCTCAAACCTGTGAGTTCGTTATTAAAGAAGAACCCGAGGAAAATAGCTATCCGGAATCCGAGATAGAAACAATTAAGGAGGAACAATGAGTTTTGTCCCTATAGTTATAGAACAAGTAGGCAGAACAGAACGTGCTTATGACATTTATTCGCGTTTGCTGAAGGACAGAATTGTCTTTGTCGGTGGAGTAATAGAAGATAATTTGGCAAATACTGTTGTTGCCCAATTACTTCATTTAGAAGGTGAAGATCCTGAACGGGATATTTATATGTATATAAACAGTCCCGGGGGAATTATTTCTGCAGGACTTGCAATTTATGATACAATGCAATACATAAAACCCCGCGTAAGTACTATTTGTATTGGTCAGGCAGCAAGTATGGCAGCTGTTTTATTGGCAGCAGGTGCTCCTGGAAAAAGAAGCGCTCTGCCAAATAGCAGAATTATGATTCACCAACCAATGGGAGGAGCGCAAGGTCAAGCAACCGATATTGAAATTCAGGCAAAAGAAATTCTCTATTTACGTGGTAGGATGAATGAAATCCTACATAAACATAGTGGTCAGAGCATTGAAAAAATTATGGAAGATACTGAACGGAATTATTTTATGAGTGCTGAAGAAGCAATGGAATACGGTATTATAGATGAAGTGATTTCAGTGCGAAAATAGCTTGACTAAATTTAAGCGGTCAGATAAAAATGATTTACAGAAAGCGGATAAAATTTTGAAGTAAAGAAAGTAAATTAAAAAGGAGGATTCCTTGGATAAATACAGAACATTAACCTGTTCCTTTTGCGGAAGAGGCGAACATGAAGTAAAAAATTTGATTAGAGGTATTGCGGGCAACATTTGTGATGAATGTATTGTAATGTGCCACAATATAATTGATTCCAGTAAAGAAGACATAAGACAAGAGGATTTTGAAGCACCTATTCCCAGTAGAATAAAGGCATATCTTGATCAATATGTAATCGGTCAAGACAGTGCCAAGGAAATAATTTCTGTAGCGGTCTATAATCATTACAAGCGCATTTTCAAACAGAAATATGAAGATGATGTGGATTTGGAAAAAAGTAATATCTTGATGATTGGTCCCACAGGAAGTGGTAAAACCCTTATTGCTCAAACACTGGCAAGGTTTTTACAGGTTCCTTTCGCTATTTCCGATGCCACAACTTTAACCGAAGCGGGTTATGTAGGTGAAGATGTAGAAAACATCTTGGTGCGTTTACTACAAAATGCCAATTATGATGTTGCCAGAGCTGAACGCGGAATCGTCTATATAGATGAAATTGATAAAATCAGCCGTAAATCCGAAACCCCTTCCATAACGCGTGATGTTAGCGGTGAAGGAGTTCAACAAGCGTTACTTAAAATTTTGGAAGGCACAAAAGTAAATGTTCCTCCCAAAGGTGGACGCAAACATCCACAACAGGATTTTATTGAGATGGACACCAAAAATATCCTGTTTATTGCGGGAGGAGCTTTCTTCGGTTTGGAAAAAATCATCAAAGAAAGGATGGATAAGAAATCCATTGGTTTTGATGTAGAATTGGGTAAAAAACAGGATGAGTCCACAATCTTTGATTTTACAACTCCTCAAGACCTGTTAAAATATGGCTTGATTCCTGAACTTATTGGTAGAATGCCGGTTATTTGCACTTTACATGAACTTAGCGAAGATGCCTTGATAGACATTCTGGTGAAGCCCAAAAATGCTATCTGCAAGCAATATCAAAAGTTCTTTGAAATGGATGGAGTCCGCCTGGAATTTTCAGAAGAAGCATTAAAAGAAATAGCAAGAACCGCCATAAAGCAGAAAACAGGTGCCCGGGGTTTGCGTTCTATTATGGAAAAATTTATGCTGAAAATAATGTTTAGTATTCCAGATCGCTCTGATATAGAGAGTTGTATTATCACTCCGGAAGTTGTAACTCTCGCCCAAGAACCCAAATTTGGCTATATTAAGCCCCTCAATTCTCGCAATAAAGTTGCTAATGAAAAATAAAATGGAGACCCGATAATGACGGCTGAAGTAACAATTCCGCGCCGGGAAAAACTATTTTCCGCATTAGAAGAAAAAGAAGCCATAATTATTTTCGCTGCGGAAGAGGAAAAATTAGAAAAATTCAAACAGGATAATGATTTCCTCTATGTAACCGGTTTACAGATTCCGGAAGCAATCTATTTTGGCTACAAAGGCCAGAACGGACCTGTAGAAATGCTTTTTATTGAACGCAGTGATCCGGAAAAAGCGATTTGGACAGGACCTGTAATGAGCAGTGAAGAAGCCAGTAAAAAAAGCGGTTTGTCACAGGATAAAATTCATTATCTGGATGAGTTTTTAACTATTCTTTCCGTTTATTGTCCCGTTATAAATAAATTATGGGCTAATATCGGAATTCAGGCATTAAATAAACCGCCTACAAGACAACTTTTTCACCTCTTCCCTATCCGCGAACGCTATCCTAATATAAACATAGAATCCCTTGAAACACTGATAACTCCTTTGCGGAAAGTGAAAAGTGAATGGGAATTGAGGCAGTTACAAAGGGCAATAGATATAACCGGTAAAGCTATTATAGATGTTTGGGAAAAAGCGGAACCCTCAATGATGGAATATGAACTGGAAGCAATAATGTTTTACCGTTTGCAAAGAATGGGAGTTAAACATTGGGGTTTTGCTCCTATCGTAGGCAGTGGAATCAATGCGGCTACTTTGCATTATGAGAAAAATGAATGCCCTATTGAAAGCGGAGAAGTTGTTTTAATGGATGTAGGTGCTTCCTATTTAAATTACAGTGCAGATATAACCCGTTGTTTTCCTGTTAGCGGAACTTTCAGTGAACGCCAGAAACAGGTTTATAATGCTGTTTTAGATGTGCAGAAAAAGATTATTGAAATGATTAAGCCAGGTGTAGAACTTTCAACTTTAAATCAAACAGCACGCGACCTTTTAGCAAAAGGAGCAATAGAACTCGGGTTAATTGAACACGAAGAAGATATTAAAAAATATTATATGCACAGCATCAGTCACTTTTTGGGAATGGATACTCATGATGTAGGAGGTCGTAATGCTGTGCTGGAAATAGGTAATGTAATTACTGTTGAACCGGGACTCTACATTCCGGAAGAAAAACTTGGCATCCGTATTGAGGATGATGTTTTAGTAACCGAAAACGGTTATTGTGTTCTTTCCCAAAACATTCCCAAGGAGATTTCGGAAATTGAAGAAATCCGCCTGCAGGCAATGGCTAAATAATGTCTAAAGCAATCTATCCTGGAACTTTTGATCCCTTCACCTTGGGTCATTTGAATATACTGGAAAAGGCCTGCCACATTTTTGATGAAGTAATTCTTGCTGTTGCTGAATATAGCGGCAAGGAAAATCTGTTTAATTTGCAGGAACGCTATGAATTGTGTAAAAAAGCCACTGAACATATCCCCAATTTAGTAGTCAGCACTTTCCAGGGATTGTTTGTGGATTATGCCAAAAGTCAGAATTGCAAAATAATGATTCGCGGAATGAGAGCGGTCTCTGATTTTGAATATGAACTTTCTCTAGCAATTACTAATAAGAAACTTAATCCGGAAATAGAAACTATCTTTTTGGTTCCTTCTTTAAAATATATGTATCTTTCATCTTCAATGGTCCGTCAGTTAGCCGATTTAAACGGACCTTTGGAGGATTATGTTCCTGCCTGCGTTGCAGAAGCAATGAGAAAAAAATATGTGAGCTAAAGTTATGGCAAAATTGAGCGAAGCGGATAAATTGAATAAAGCACAGACGGAAAGAGCTCTGCCTGCCGATATTAATGCTGAAGCAGCTTTGCTTTCAGCTATGCTGATTGACAGTGATGTAGTCAGCAAAGGTATTGAAAAGATAAAAGAAGAATATTTTTATCGTAATGCACATAAATTAATCTTCCGCACTATGCAGGAGCTCTTTTTTGAAGGAATTGAGATTGACCAGTTGACTTTAATTAACCGTCTGGAAAGAAATAACCTTCTGGAAAAAGTAGGAGGAATTCCTTATATTAACGAAATTGCGGATTTTGTGGTTTCTTCTGCCAATTTTGATTATCATCTTAATATCGTAACCGACCAGGCATTATTGCGTCATTTGATTTTAGCTTCCAACGGAATTATTGAGAATTGTTACACTGCAGCCAAACCTGTTAAAACCATTGTAGATGAAGCAGAACAGGCAATTTTTGCTATTGCCGAATTACCCAGTCATCAAGGTTTTGTGCGTTTTGATCAAGTCAGCCAGGAAGTTCTGGATAATATAGATAAAATTGCTTCTACCAAAATTCCTGTTACGGGTGTGAGTAGTGGTTTTGCCGATTTAGACCGTTTTACAGGTGGTTTCAGACCCGGACAATTTATTATTATTGCTGCGCGTCCGGCAATGGGAAAAACCTCTTTGGCTTTAAATATTGCAGCTAATGCAGCAGTAAATTTGAATAAGAAAGTTGCTATCTTCTCTATGGAAATGGCTGCCGATGAAGTTATTATGCGGATGTTCAGTTCTGCTTCCGAAGTTAGAATGGATGGTATGTTACGCGGTTATGGAATGAATGAAGAAAAGCTTATTCGCATTATGCAAGCGTCGGAAGTGCTTTCTGCCAAACATATTTACATTGATGATTCAGGAACCAATACTCCTTTGGATATTAGAGCTAAAACCAGACGGCTGGCAGCTGAAATCGGGGGTTTAGACCTTGTTTTAATTGACTATTTACAATTGATGACTCTCACCCGCGAAAAAGATAACCGGCAGCAGGAAATATCTGAAATATCAAGAGCTTTAAAGATTTTAGCCAAAGATATGAAAATTCCAGTGGTGGCACTTTCTCAACTTAATAGAGCTGCGGAAAGCAGGGAAGATAAAAGACCTAAACTGGCGGACTTACGTGAATCGGGAGCTATTGAACAAGATGCCGATTTGGTAATGTTTATCTACCGCGATGAATATTATTATCCTGAAACAACACAAAAACCAGGAATAGCAGAAATAATTATCAGTAAAAACAGACACGGAGCTACAGGAAATCTGGAACTGGGATTTGAAAAGGAATTTACCCTTTTCCGTCCTCTTGAAACAAAATATGAGCAGTAATCTTTTTGCCGGCATTGGAGAATATACTATCTTTGTCGGTAAGTGTCTGGGCAAAATTCCCTCGCTGTTCAAACGCTATCAGGAATTTCTAATCCAATTTAAGCGTATTGGTTTTGATTCCCTTTTTTTAATTTTATTAACTGCTGCATTTACAGGCCTGGTAACTGCATTGCAGGCAGTTTATCAATCCAAAGGTTATGTGCCCGTAAATCTTTTAAGTGTGCTCATTGGCAAATCCACAATGATAGAACTGGCACCGGTTTTAACTGCCTTAGTTTTAACCGGAAAAGTTGGAGCTTCCATAGCAGCTGAAATTGGCACAATGAGAGTTAGCGAACAGATTGATGCTTTGGAAAGTATGAACATTGATCCTTATGAATTTCTTTATATGCCCAGGATTCTTGCCGGTGTTTTGGCATTTCCTTTAGTTACTGTTTTTGCCAATGCTGTAGGAATAATTTGTGCCTGGTATTTTTCCTGGTTGCGTTATGGGATTCATTATTACACTTTTTTCAATAATATGCGCAGTTATTTTATTCCCTCAGACCTTTGGGGCGGCTTAGCCAAATCCTTTGTTTTTGGTTTTATAATTACAAGTTTTGCCTGTTATCATGGAGACCGCTGTTTTGGCGGAGCGGAAGGAGTTGGTAAAGCCACAACATCTACAGTTGTATATTCTTCCGTAGCTATTTTGGTAATGGATTTCATTGTTGCCTGGTTTTTGTTTGGAGGATATTAAGTGAAGGTCTGGAAACTGATACCCTTACTGTTTATCGTTTTTATATGCTCTTGCGGAAAAGAAAACAAAAAACAGGAAAGTTTAACCTACAAACACAAACTGGTTGTTTATGCTACTGATGAATTTCGTAAATCGGGTTTGGAGCATTCCATTATTCCTGATTTTCAAAAAAAGCATAACTGCCAGCTGGAGGTAATCCTTTTCCGTAATACTGCAGAATTGAGCAAAGCAGTTAAAAACAGAGACAATTATGGAAAATATGATCTTGCTATTGGAATTGACAACAGTTTTGCCTTTTCTGAAACTCTGGCAGTCAATTTTGTGCCACCGGAATCATTTGATAAAGAGCTTTTAATTCAAGAAACCGTTTTTGACCCTTATTTACGCTTCATTCCTTATGCTTATAGCAATTTGTCCCTAGTTTATAATACTTCTTTAGTAAAAAATCCCCCTCAATCATTTGGAGAATTGCAAGATGCCAAATACCTTTCTCAAATAGCAATCTGTGATCCTCAGACCTCGGGTTTGGGACGGTCTATGCTTTTTTGGAGTGTAGCTCTTTTTGGAACACAAGGTTATGAGCATTTATGGAAGAGCTTACGGAAAAATATCTATAAAACATATTCTAACTATAATGAAGCACTGGAGACCCTGAAAAGAGGTGAATGTTCTTTTATTATTGGTTATAATACAACCCCTGCCTTTTTACAGGAACTTGATCCTTTAAATCGTAATTTTGAGGTCTCAATGCTGAAAGAAGGCAGCTTTCAATATATTGAAGCAATCGGAATTCATCGTGGAACTAAGAAATCCTCTTTATGTAACAAGTTTGTTGATTACTTTCTTTCCTCTGAAGCACAAAAAATGGTAATTTACAAACTGGGAATGTTTCCTGCTAATCGTAAAACCCTTTTGCCAATGCATTTTTCCGCCATTCCTTTTATCAGTTACAGTGTAAATGATCGCCTTTCACAAGCTACTATTCAAGAGCAGATTAATGCCTGGCTGGATTTTTGGGAACGCCTTTTTGGATACCAGGTAGCTAAGGGCTTATAGTAAAAACGATATCCTCCTCGTTCATTGGTTACGAGGATCTCAACCTTCCTGAAGAGGGATATTTAATTCTTCAGTGCCGGGAATAACAAATCTGCCATCTCTGATAATATCAAATTTTTCTCCGTTTTTAGTGACAGCAGTTATGGAGCCCAGCATTTCGTAGGGCAAAGTAATATCTATGTGTTTTTGCAGATAAGCATTAAGCGGGTCTTTTTTACGAGTAATGGATTTTTCGTTATCTACAGCAATCATTTCTTTCCCGTTTACAAAACTGGGATGGGGACTATCTTCCTCATGGCTGTAACAGGTATCTCCAATAGCAAAGTGAGGTCCCATTTTTTCTATTATAAGAATTGGCAGAAGAGGCAGAATATTATATTTTCGTGCCATCTGATAAGCCAAAGTGTTTGTGCCGATAGCAAATTCACCAATCGGAAGTGATTTATGAGGTAAAAGCAGGTTTTCATAAATATATTTTTTCCCTTCTTCCGGGTCTGCAAAATTAGTGCAGGAATAATCCTTTATCCATCCGTCTTCAAAGTCAATTTTCAAATTAAAATAGCGTAATGAACCCAAATATATATCTTCCACCTGTAATGTTCCGTTTGTGCCTTTTAACACGGGAGAAGTGAAAACCTCACCTACAGGAATATTAACATCTGCTACACAATTTTCAAAGTTGGTTTCCTTTTCTGGATTTTGTAAGGTATGTAATTTAACATTGATATCTGTGAAATTACCCGCTTTTCCTTTCACATTCACATAATCAGCTTTATCAAGCACATCAATTATCTTCTGCTGAATCTCCGCATAATGATTACTGTCCAAAAGATTGATTTTCAGGGTATCAGCAAAAATATCCTGGAACTGTTCACCAATTTCCGGTAAAGGAAAAGCAATAATGCAAAAACTGGCTTGGTCTCGTTTATAATATTGATAATAAATTTGAGAGGTCTTGGACATCATTTCCCGGGAAAGTTCCTGTTGTTCTTTGTTTAAAGTTAAAACACTGTTTTTTACTATCGGAGAAAAAGGTGTTTCACCAAAAAGTTCTACATAAACAGGACCGGCATCACCTTTAATCAGTTCTTGAAAATCATCTATCACTTCAGCATAAACATTAATTACCATATCTGTATAGTCCCTATCTAAAATCAGGGCATTATCAAAACGGTGATCATAATTAAACTGCTTGTTTTCATATATCTTATAAGGAACAGAAAATTGCCCTTGAATTCCTATCTTTTCCAGCTCCTGATGAATAAGGCGTCCCAAAAGTTCCATTCCACAAGGAACAATTATATTAGCTGTCTTTTTTATCCGATAATTTTTTCGGGCGCGAATAAAACCGTCAATCCAACACTGAACTATATAACGGGCAATATCATTAAGTTGTTTTTCCGGATAGCTATTGATGAATTGAGCCATTTTTATGCTTGCATCAGTTATAAACATTCCATAGCGGTAAAGATAGCGCATATCATTCAGGTCGGAATTCATAATAAGATCATAATTGATATTTGCTTCCGGATAGTAATTTTGATATAATTTCCAATAGAGTTTGGTTTTATGGTTTTCTATCACAATTTTCCGATATTCCTTTAACCAGTCCGCATAATCAGTATTTCCGCTAATAGCTTTGTCGTATAAGATAAAAAACAATCGCAGATTTTCTTCCAACTGTAAATAGTTATTAGTTGCCTGATTCCCGTACATAAGCATAAATTGATAATAGAGAGCGGAAAGAAATCTGCCCATCTCTTCACCATACAGTTTTACTGCATAATCAGGATTTCCCAGGCAATTATCGTAATTTCCTAAAGCAGAATAATAGTCATTGTGCCAAGTGGAAAGTTGCTCTAAAGGGATTGTTTTTAATTGGGGATCTTGTTCCATGAAAGCGGCAAACTTGTCACTCTGCAAACAAAGATTCTGCAAATCCTGAAAAAATTTGGCATAAGGCATATCAGATAAAATATCAAGTGAATTAAGCCGTTGTAACAATATCTTATATGGCTTTTTACAGTCAAGGATGCGGTTTTTGATTTCTGCATAAGTTGTTTTCATATTGGTTTCCTTATTATAGTATATTCTGGGAGCAAAATAAGCTCACCCTTTTTGAAAATTTATCTATTTTGGAGGCAAGAAAATGTGTCAAGCACAATTCCATCTTCTTCCCTACTCCCTACTCAAATACCACTTTACATTCTCAGATACACAACCAAACTTTGGATGGGTTTAGGTTGAGTGGATGATGGGTGGATTATGAGTGGGGAGTAAGGAAGCACTTGTAATGGTAATAATGGCAATAAATTGAGCGCCATTTTCTGTTTTAAGTCATATTTTTTTAATTCGGAAAGCAATTATAGCTCGGTTGTAAGTAAAATAGTGCGTGGAGTGTGTTTTTTAGGAAGGCAGGTGAAAATTATGAATGAAAAAACACATAATATGAAAAGCGTGAATTTAACGAGGGGCTTACGCCACCATCGCTAACATTGTGTCGCCCTGACTGGCTTTTGGGAACCGGGAAAGGTAAAAATATAAGATGGAAAAAAAGTCAGGGCTTTCGTTTTAACGAGGGGCTTACGCCACCATCGCTATCATTATGTCGCCCTGATGGGCTTTTGGAACCCAAACCCTCTCAACCCTCTCAACCCTCTAAACCTTCTCAACCCTCTGATCTTTTTTTAGAGGAGATTTTTCCTGATATAGATTTGAAGACATAATTCATAGCCGGAAGAAGAAAGCAGAGAGGAACTTTCCTGCAAAATCCAATCCTCTTCCGAAAAATAAGGAAAATAGGTGTCGCCTTCAAATTCGGAATGGATAAGAGTTATCAGCATCTTATCAGCCAGGGGTAAAAATTGCTTGAACACACTTGCTCCACCGATAATATATGCCTCTTGTCCTTCCACCATTTTTAATGCTTCCTCCAAACTATGAGCAACAATAGCACCTTGGGGTTGAAAGTTTCGGTCTTTGCTCAGCACGATATTCTGTCTTCCGGGCAATGGTTTTCCGATTGAATTCCAGGTATTTTTTCCCATAATAACGGGATGCCCCATTGTTATAGCTTTAAATCTTTTAAGGTCTTCGGTAATTTTCCAGGGCAATATCCCGTTTTTACCAATTAGATGGTTCAGATCATAAGCAACAATAATTATAATACTCAGAATCTGCCTACTTCAAAGAAGGTATCAATTTGCGGTATTCCGGCTTTTTTTGCTTCTTCCAAAGTTCCGTTAAAAAGCATCTTACCCTCTTCCAGAAAGATAATTTTATCGGCAATTCTATGAATAGAGGCCAGTTCATGAGTAACAACGACAATGGTCATTTTTAATTGTTTTTTTAAGCTTAAAATAAGTTCATCCAAATAAGCAGCAGTTAATGGATCAAGTCCTGCAGAAGGTTCATCACAAAAAAGGATTTGAGGATCAAGAGCAATAGCTCGGGCTAAGGCAGCTCTTTTTTTCATTCCCCCGGAAAGTTCGGAAGGATATTTATACAGTGCTTCGCTTAAGTTTACCAGATTTAATTTTACTTGAATTATTCTATCAATAAGAGGTCGGGGCAGTTTTGTATGCAATTCCAGAGGAATACTGATATTTTCGTAAACGGAAATGGAATTGAGCAAGGCACCGCTTTGGAATAAGACCCCCAATTTACGCAAAATCTTTTCCATTTGAACATCATCCAGGTCTAATATTTCTTCACCCCAGAATTTAACGCTTCCGGAAACCGGCTCTACCAGGCGTAAAATATTTTTTAAAAGAGTTGTTTTTCCACAACCGCTACTTCCCAAAATAACGGTTATCTCCCCAGGAAAAATATCCACGCTAATATCATCCAACACAGTGAGATCGCCATATTTGGCAATCAAATTTCTAATGCTGATTACTGGTTCCATAATTATAAATAGAGTAAGCTGAAAATAGCATCCCAAATGATGACAGCAAAGATGGAAGCAACAACAGAAGAAGTAGTTGCCTTGCCAACACCCTCTGCTCCACCCTTAACTTGAAAACCACAATAAGCACCAATTATAACAATTGTCCAGGCAAAAATAACACTCTTGCCAAAACTGGTTACCAAATCTTTCAGGGTAAGAACATTAATGGAGCGTTGAACAAAAGTATAAACGCTCAAATCCAAATAATCAATGGCTATAAGTCCACCTCCAATTTCCGAAACCAAAATGGAAAACATCACCAGAATCGGCATTACAACAGTAATTGCATGAAACTTGGGAACAACTACATAGCGGACAGGGGACAAAGCCATAGTTTTTAAAGCATCAATTTCTTCCGTAACTTGCATTGTGGCAATTTCGGAAGCAATGGCTGATCCACTTCTTCCGGCAACAATAATTGCCGTAATTAAAGGAGCAATTTCCCGCACCATAGCAAATGCCATCAGGTCTGCTATAAAAACATTTGCACCAAAATTAGCCAATTGCACCGATGCCTGCAAGGAAAGTATAAAACCCACGATAAAAGAAAGCAAAGATAAAATAGGCAATGCCTGCGAACCCAATAAAGAACATTGAATGGTGAAAGAGCCTTTACGCTGACCCTTTCTGCTGAAAATACCTATAACTGCCCAGTAGAAAACCTCCGAAGCTAATAGCATTACATTATAGAAATTTTGTCCTGCTAAGACAAGAGAATCCCCTATTTTTTCAAAAAAACCCATCTTTCTTTCCGGAGCAGGAACCTTAATTTTCAGGGAGGAAAAACTATCTATAACCTCTTGTATTTCAGGAGTTGCGCCTTGAAATAACAATATCCCTTCTGCGGATAAACGGGTATTTAATTCATCCAGAAAAGCCACTCCTGCACTATCTAAAACATTAATATTACTTAAATCAATGGTATTGGGACTTTGATGTTTTAGAAGCGAATTTACTTCAATGAATGTTTCCGGAACTGTTTCCGCATTTAAACTTCCTTCCAGATATAGAATATTATTTACTATCTTGCAGGACATTATGCCTCTTAATAGAATAGAGATAGCCGCAAGAATGTGGTATAATCATATACCGTCCAGGGTTTTTTGGCTTCATCATAAGAAATATTGAATTTAACATCTAAAGAAATGTTTCTGAACAATCTGAAATTTATCCTGTTTTCGTTTTCCAAACTGTAAGAATGATCGGGTTCTCCCATCCGGAAAAGAACATCCAAAGTAGAATTGATGCTTACAAACTTGAGCAGATTCAAGGCAGAAAGAATAACTGTGGATTCAATACCTTTGGAACTGCTGTTGGGTTCTTCTTTATACCTTTCAAATTCATAATTTACTCCATCTAAGGAACTTGTTACAGTTTTATCAAAAACATAGCTATTTTTATTATAATCCTGAGCCCAACCGTAGCCAACGCGTAAACTTGTTCTAGCATTGGGACTGAAATTAATTTGATAGGTTAATCCGATTCCTTCTTTCAGTCGTAAAGGATAGAAGGCAATTTTGGTTTTTAATTCGGACTGATTCAAAAGCAGAGATATTGTATCGCCCGCAGAATTTTGCAGCATTATATTTTTGTTTTCCGAAAAAAAGGTGTTTTCCTCAAATATATGGGTATTCAAATTCATTCTTCCATAAAAAGCAAAATTCTTAAGAAACTTGCGCTCTTCCAGCGGATAGAACAAAAGAACACTTTTCAGGGAATAATCATCAGGACTAAATACTAAATCCTGATTGGAGGTTAAATTTAAGCCAATGTCATAGATGCTTCGGGTAGTAAATTGAAATGGCTTAAGCAATTCATGAGTATCAATGCTGTTATCAAACTGCCCGGAAAGAGAAGCACTGGTAGTAGGTTTGTGTTTATCCACATTATTATTGGAAGTTAAAGAAATATTACCATGAATTGCTCCCCGGTGAATTCGTTTTGAACCCAAACCTATATCTTCATCGGCAAAAACACCTGCTCCAATTAAAACATTACCTTCAGCAGCAGGGTCTACAATCATTGTCAGGGTCTTTTTTTCACCTTCCGCTAAAGTAACAGTGGCAAAATCCCTCAAATCACTCCAGGAACCACCTCCAAGCTTTACTAAATAGGAACCCGGAGGTAAAATCCAAAGTTTATCTACAGCGCCAACTTCGTCTTCTCCCATACTGAACATACCCCCGCTGTAAATTTTATAGCCCTCGCCGTCTGTATTTTTTTTCCAAAGATCATAGCCCATTCGGACTCTGGCTTTAGATTCATCCATAACAACTATTTTCAGCTCTCCCCAGTTTGGCTTTACAACTGTTCTCTGACGGGGTAAAATTTTAACGGGAATAATTAAATCACCCATTTCACCAATTATTACTCTGTAATTACCAGGTGTTAGCAATGCCGGCACACCCATAATTAATTCATCCGTAGAGATTACCGTGTTCAAAGAGTCCAATTCTTCAATAGTGTAACGAATTTGCTCCTCTGTTTGAGTTTTAGTAATAACCATCAGCTCTCCAAAGTCAAAATCTGTTTCCCTAGCTATCATTTCTTCATAAACATACCTGGCAATCGGAGAAGTTGAAGCAGCCAAAGATTTACTTTCAACAGGCAAACCACTGAAATATAAATTGCATTTTGCAGCAAAGAGGTCTGTCTCTTCCATAATCATTTCATTAAATGCCTGCACCAGATAGATCATAGAAGGGTCTATAAGTTCCATAGTGCGTTCACCCTTATGACTAAAAACAATTCTTTCGGAAGTGGAATCCCGCAACACAAATTCCATATTTAAATAAGCTCTGGGTTCTGTGCCTGCAATCTTTTCAATGTTATAAACCTTTGTCTCCAGAAAATAGTGGGGATTTTTTTCCAGCTGTTCCCCTCTGGAAACTGTTCCAAAAATATTATATGCTTTTAAGCGCTGGACAATTAAATTGGGAATAGCATCACGTAAACGGGTTGCCCAAACATCCGTCTGCAGAAATTTCACATTATAGAAATTTTCTTTCACTACAATTTGACTTCTATCATAAGTTCTATTCAGAACAGTATCCAGCACTTCCAGATTTTTTCCTGTATTTGTAGTACGGCGCAATTCCGGTTTTTCTGTTCCCGGTTGATATTCCAAAACATAATAGTTTACAGGAGTTCTTTCCACTTTTTGCAAACACCCGGTAAGCAAAAGTAGAATAGCCAGAAATCCTGAAAAGATGTATAGACATTTTCTTTTAAGCATTATAGCTCCTAATTTCCGCGTAGTAAAATAGCAGGTGTATCTGCAATCTGACGAGAAAATTCATTCAGGTTTTCACTCGTCTCGGTTAAAGTACTTAAAATTTCCAGCAGGTCGCCTTGTCCGCGCGTTACAACTCTATTAAGATTAGAAACCAGAGTTCCTGTTTTTTGGATAGTTGTGGAAAGTTCAGTGACCATACTTTTTAAATCTGTTCGGGAAAGTTCGCCACTAAGTTTACCAAGGTTGGTCATTAAGCTGTCAAAACCTGGAGTATAAAGAATGGCATTAACCTGATCCAATGCTCTATTGATATTATTGCTGATAGTTAATATTTCGCGTGTTGTCTCTAAGATCATTTGATCACTATGTTCACCAACTGTAGAGACCTTCAAATTTGCCTCGCGAATTAAAGCAGAACCATCATTTGTCAATTGAGTTAAGCTTGTTTCCAGTTTTGCAGTTAGTTCCTCCAGTTGTTGATTTACATTATTGGTAACATTAATCAAACTTGTCTGTGAGGTCTCGGAAACATTTTGAATATTGCTTGTTGCACTGCTGGTGATGGCATCAAGATTTTTGGTAAGATTTTCTGTAACCGCGCTTAGGTCTTTGCTTAGTTCTTCTGTTAAATCCGCAGTATTATTAGCTATGCGACTAATACTTTGCATAGTTGTAGCCAGGTTTTCATGGGTGTCTTTTAAAATTAAACTTGTTTGAGCAAGTATGGTAGAAATATTGTTTCTGTTTTCCTCACCGGTTATAGCATTCAAGTTGGCAGCGATCATATCAATTTTATCTACAATGGATTTTGCCCTTTCACTAATATCTTCCAATACCGTTGTTCCGGTTTTAATGTAACTTTTGGGTTTTAGTAACTTTGCTTCATTAGTTCCACCCCTTAGCTCCACATTTTTCAGTCCGGTAATTCCGGATAACAAAAGAACCGCTTCGGTATCCTCTTTTATAGGAGTTCCTCTGTTCACGCTGATAGTAATAATTATTTTGGTTACATCCTTGGGGTTAATTTTAACATCTTCCACCCTGCCAATTTTTATTCCGCGATAATTAACCGAACTGCCAACTTGCAAACCGCTTACAGAATAGTCCTCAAATTCAATATAATAGATGTCTTTCTTTTCCACTAATCTGCTACCTGCCACAACTATGGCAAAAAGTATTATCAGGATAGCTCCAATGATTAAAAAAATACCCAGACGGATTTTAGCGGCTTTGGAAACCATTTTATCCTCCTGTCCGGTCTTTAGATTTGTTAATTGCAGAATCCAAATTTACCTCTCCGCTAAGTAAACAGTTTTGAACAAACACGGGAGAACTGGCTTTCAGGGTTACTTTTCCTTCACAGATAACATCCTCTCCGAAGCTTACATCGCCATAGATTTTCAGTTCTTTGCATTCGCTTAAAGAAGGAATACCTTTGCTGAATCTTTTTTGCAAATCTTCTATTTTACCGTAATATTTCTCATCCAGTTCAATTACAGGTGCCTTTTCTACGCCTCTTTTCAAAACAATCTGATATTGTTCATTCAGTTCATAAGCATCAGACCAGAGAGCTAAAAGTTCATTTGTTTTTTTCACCGGCACAAAACGCTCCCGACTTACTACTAATGCTTTAGAATTATTGAACACACTAATGGCTGAACCCATTGCTGTTTCCAATTGATAAACCGGAGTTCCATCCACAACTTTAGGATTAACAATTAACGGTAACAACATCAAACCCTCATTGGCAATCATTTGCCATTCCAGGGCTCGGAGGTCAATCCAGATATTATTGGTGTTGAAATATTTATAATAGTCAATATCCTGAAAGCGAGGTAAATCCTCTTCAGGACATTGAGCAATTTCTCTCAAAAGCAATTGTCCCGATTTATCTTCACAAAGGTGACCGCCTTTTTTATCCATTTGACTGCGTAAACAGACCTCCATTACGAAAGGAATATTGTTATTTTCCATATAAGCAGGAATTGATGTATCTACAACAGCTCCCAGGTTATCAGCATTAGAAACAAAAGCATACCGGTAGTCCTTGGCAATCATTTTATCCAGTAAATCCCCTAAAGCTGTATAAATATCGCCATGCCCCGGAGGATTCCACATTAATTTTGTCTCTTTATTTTCGTAAGGCATAAGAGTATCCTGACGAATACGGGGAAATTTATTCTGCAAAAAAGATAGAGGCAAATCCTGCTTACCTAAATCAGGATATTTTTCCAGGTATTTTAAAGTATCGGCTTCGGTATTGAAACTATTCATAAACAACAGGAGAACATCATATCCGGAAAGTGACCTTAAAGTAAGAACCTGCCGACTGATAATATCCAGAAAGTTCAGATTATTCTTCACAGGCAAAAGTGATTTCGCTTTAGAAAGCCCCATACTTGTTCCCAAGCCACCATTAAGCTTAATTACAACTGTATTTTTCAATATTGAAGTTCGGGACAGATGTTTTATTTGTTGATAATCAATTAGATTCTTTTCCGAAGGCGGTCTTATTGCATCTTCACCAATAAGCCCTTTTTCACCCTTAACAAGTTTCTGATAATATGCCTCAAAAGTCCGGATAACCTCATCCCTTATGCCTTCCTGTTTCATCAACCGGATAAAGGGAGTGCTCATATTTATGCTCCAAATTCCTTATTTACAAGATATTTTACCATTTCTTCGTCCACCTTTTCTGCCAGCGTTATATTGCCTTCAGCACTGTGTTTTTCATTCCAGGCAGTTCCGGTTTTAATTGCACCTTCATTTTGAGCCCAAGCTCGGCGCGCAATTCCCCCCATAACATCCCAGGAAAGACCACTTTTTACAACTTCATCCATTCTTTCGCTGCCATCCAAAACAATTCCATTTCCACCATTGATACAACGGCTAACTCCAACTCCACCTCCATTGGAAAGAACTACCATAGTCATTCCTCTGGCAACATTTCCGGCAAAGCAATGGGTAGCCATTTCTGCCATTAAATTTGAGCCGTCATAAATATTGGCTGTTTCGCGGAAAGGAGAATCCGTCCCTGAAACATCGTGATGGTCTCTTCCCAACATAACAGGACCAATTTCACCCTTACGAATCATCTCGTTAAATTTCAGCCCAAGTTTAATTCTGCTTTCTTCATCGGCATAAAGAATTCTGGCTTTAGTTCCCACCACCAGTTTATTCTCTTCCGCAGTGGAAATCCAATAGTAATTATCTCTATCCATAGCACTACGATTGGGGTCTATCAAAGAAATAGCTGCCAGGTCTGTTTTATGCAGGTCTTCATCTTTTCGGGAAAGACAAATCCAGCGAAAAGGTCCGTAACCATAATCAAAACAAATAGGACCCATAATATCTTCTACATAAGAGGGCCAAATAAAACCTTCGTTGGTATTTATTCCGTTGCGGGCAATTTCTGTTATCCCCGATTCAAATACACTTGCCATAAAGCTGTTGCCATAATCCCAAAATTTAGAGCCCTTAGCAGTTAAATTTTTCAGCACATTAAAATGCCTGCGCAGTGAAGCATCCACTTTTTGCTTAAATAATTCAATATTTTCAGCCAAAAGTTTACGCCCTTCTTCATAAGAAATTCCTGCAGGAGTGTAACCACCTTCATATACAGCATGACAGGAGGTCTGATCGGAAAGCAATTCCACTTTTATGTTATGCTTATCTATGTATTCCAGTAAATCAACTATGTTACCATAATAAGCAATGGAAAGCGGTTTTTGGGTATGTCTGGCTTCGTCTACCCAGTTAAAAATCTCTGCCAAATTACTGGAGACCTTACTAACCCAACCCTGATTATATCTGGTTTCTATTCTGCTTTTATCCACTTCGGCAATAATTCCAATGCCACCAGCAATTTCTATTGCCTTACTTTGCGCACCGCTCATTCCTCCCAAACCTGATGAAACATATAAAACCCCTGCCAAGTTTTGGTCTTCCGGAATGCCTAAATATTTCCTGCCTGCATTCAGCAAAGTTATATAAGTTCCATTCACAATTCCCTGAGGTCCTATATACATCCATCCACCAGCAGTCATTTGACCGTAATTTGCTACTCCTAATGCAGTTAGGCGTTTAAATTCAATCGGATTATCCCATTTTCCAACTATTAAACCATTGGTAGATATAACTCTTGGTGCTTCCGGACGCGAAGGAAAAAGCCCTAAAGGATGTCCCGAAGCCACAACCAATGTCTGATTTTCCGTCATTATTTCCAGGTATTGTTTAATTAACCTATATTGCATCCAATTCTGACACACCTGCCCTGATTCTCCATAAGTTACCAGTTCATAAGGATAGAGCGCCACATCAAAATCCAAATTGTTATCAATCATCACTTGGATAGCTCTGGCAGGAGTAATGCCTTTATATTCATCTATCGGTTTGCCGTAAATATGACCTTGGGAACGATAGCGATAACCGTAAATTCTACCTCTGGTTTTCAGTTCCTGCAAAAATTCCGGTGCCAGAACACTATGTAATTCTTTGGGAATATAGCGCAGAGCATTCTTTAAAGCCAGGGCTATATCTTTTTTGCTTAAATCCAATCCCCTGTCCGGAGCTCTACGAATATTTGGTTCAAAAGTTGGCTCCGGAGGAAGTTCCGCAGGTAAATGGACTTCATATTTTCTATTAGGCATTATTTTTTTATCTCCTTTATTTTATCTTGTTTAACATAATATTTAGAATAGTACTGTCGGCATCTTGCATTCCCTTATTTACAAAATAAGCTAAATTGTCAATAGTGCCTTCTATGCTATCCGTAATTATGCCATCATTGGAAGAAACACAAATTCCTGTTTTCGCTAAAAGAGCAGCTTGAACGGCAGCACTTGTAGTTGTGGCAACTTTTAAGGAACAACCTTCTTTAGCACCGTCACAAACCATTCCTGCTGTATCGGCAATCATATTTTTAATGGCATATTCAATTTGAGGATAGGTTCCTTTTAAAAGCATAACTATGCCACTTGCAGCTCCGGCAGAAGCAGAAAGGCATCCGCAAATACAGGAAAGAATGCCGATTTTTTGTTTTATATGCACACTCACCAAATGCCCCATAGCTAAAGCTCTGATTAGTTCTTCTTGGTTACTGCCAAGTTTTTCGGCAACTGCAATTATAGGCAGAGTAATAGCCAACCCCTGATTTCCGCTTCCGGAATTACTAATCACAGGCAAATTGCATCCGCTCATTCTGGCATCAGTTGCAGCCGCAGTTAAAGCCATTGCATAATGATGAATGTCATCACCCAAAAGACCGCTATTTATTTGTTCCATAATCATCTTGCCAACATTAATACCGGATTTGTTGGTTAAGCCAAAATCTGCTATTCTCCGGTTTAAAATCAATCCCAAATCAATTAATTCCAATTTATCAATATCCGTATCCCTGCAAAAATCGTAATAATCCTTCAAGGAAAAAGCGGATGGTGATATTAAAAGGGGTGCTTCTTCAGCGCCTATTTCGTTGTGTTGCAAAATATGCTTATCTTTTTCCCAATGATACAACCAATTATGACGCCAACGTAAAATTGCCTTGCTTTCAGATTTTGCTGTCTTTAAAGAAGCTTCAATCCATATCTTTTCTTCCGTTTCTTTCATTTTGGTATTAATTCTTTTTTCTGCCAGCATTTGTTTGCCCGCGTTGATTGTTTCCGCCTTTAAATCTAATAAAACCTCCAGACCCTTTTCCGGCTCGGCAACTAATATTCCTAAAGCAAAAGCAATTTCCAAACCCATTAAATTTGTATTGGGAATCCCAACTCCCATTCCGTTTTTTAAAACATTAGGGCTTACAATCAAATCGGCAGAGATAATTGTATCCTTTAAAACACTTGAAGCATAAGCTCCTGCTAAAGCAACAGCTGCCGGTTCCGTACACCCTAAAGCAGGAGAAACCTCTTGTTTTAAGAGTGCCAAGATATTTTCTGTATCCTTCATCACCTATCCTAATATTCATTTTTGCTTTTATACTATTCTTTACATCGGTTTTATTCCGTCAAGCAAAAAAGGAAAAAGGATTTTTCACTGAAAGCACCGAAAAAAAAGATAAGCACGCAGATTTCGCTAATAACGCAGATTGAATGGTCATGGGACGAACAGGATTATTTTAGCAGAGGGCTGAGGGCTTAGAGCAGAATTTATATTATATTTTTAATTTCACTTTTTTGCAGAGGCACAGTGTCCTCCGACTAAACCTTTTTTACCGCCGTCCTTAGCCATAAGCACCAAAATTGTTCTTTCAAAAGAGATAATTTCAAGGCATAAATGACTCCTGACTTACAAGAAAGTTGGCGTCTTCTTATACCCAACAATATATTTATGAAGCTATATAAAAAGTTTTAGGGAACTTCATAGCCCTGTTGTTTGTAGAATGATGAGGGCATTATTCTTTCTGGAAAAAAAGAGAAGCTTAGGCAAGTTTCGGCTAATAAATCCAGAATTTAGATTGACAAAGAATATTATTCATAAATTGTGAAAAAAGTAAAAAGAAACTATGAACTCTTAATCCAAAGGGGAGGAAATTATGGAAGATAAGACCAAAGCACTCTGCGAAGAATTGATGTTAATCATTATGATAATATTTAATGAAAGGGGAAAAGGAATTCTGTTTCATTCTTTATACCCTGTTTTTAATTATGGCTTCGGAACGATATCCGATTTATTAAAGGTTTTAGTAAATGAAGGATATGTAAATGTGATTTTCGATCTAAAGGAACAACCCGAGGATTACCCTGATGAATTTTTACCAAAGGAAGAACAGATAAAAAAACTTCATCTCTGTAATCACTACTCTACTTATATTTTCCCTACCTCAGAAGGATTGCAATTTGTAAAAAACAATCTTAAACAAGCAATAGAGGAAAATAGAGAAATTAAGTTTACCGGCCTTTTACACCCCTTAAAATAATAAAAATGGTAGAGAGGATACACCTTAAGGTATATTTATTCGCTTTTATTTGCGCTAATGCTCTTTTCCAGAATATCAAACAATCGATCTTGCCATCCCGACCAAATAGAACCCAGAAAAAGAATATGATTATTTTCATATTCCTTTTGGGAGGTAGGATTTACCAACCCTTTAATTAGTGAATCATAGGGAGTAATAGAAAGGACAAAGGACTCCAGAATAATGTCTTTATTTCCAAGTTGTTTTTCTATTTCTTTAATTTCTTTGTGTAATTGCACTTTTTCCGAATCCAAACTTTTCTGATGTTCCAACCCCTTCGGGTCAAGAAAGCAAATTATCTGTTTATTTTGATATTTAACCCACATAATAAAATCGGGATAGAAACCGCTAAGATTGAAGAAACCGATGCCTGATTTAGGAAAATTCCTCAGCAGGTATATTTCCCTATTGGTAAATTCATTTTTATTCATCAGGTATTTTTTTAACCCAGAGATAAACTCTTTTTCGCTTTCTACCAATCCTTCCGGATGCATTTTTTCTATCTTTGTATCTCTCAATAGGATAGGCAAGTAGAGATGTTTATCAAAGTAAATTCTGGGAAGTTCTTTGGTTTCTTCTTTCATTAATTTATCCAAATCCTGGACCAATGCCTTAATATTTGCAATCAATTGGTTGTTTTCTTGGGTTTTGCTTATTTGAATAGTATAATTATATCCGTCATCAGGTTTGGCAAAAACGCTTAAAGCTGAATCATCGGTAACGGGTGCATAGTATAAATGTTCCATCTCATATTTTTTTAAGTGAAAGTTATAGAATTGGTCAATGTATTTCTTCAGTAGTTGCAGAGCTATATTTTCCAACCTTGGTATATCTTCAATTGTGTTAACTTGCAGAGTTTCCGGAGTAGCTAATATCTTATATTTACCGGAATAAAGCAGATAATTCTTAATAAAATCTCTGTCCAATATCAAATTCCAGTATCCCCGTTCCAATTTATACTCATATAACTCCAGCCAGATTTTATTCCAATCAAAAAAGAGATTAAGCTTTTTCCTTGCATCGTCATCAATTGCCAGCTTATGTTCCTTTGTATTAATAGCAATATTGGAACTGGCAATACCTTGTGCATTGCGTTTTTGGCTAAGGTAAGCGGATAATTTAGGCATCAGATCAAGGGTTATGGAGAAATTCTCCTCTTTTAAGAATAAAACTTTTTCCTTATTGAAATCCACATCTTTTTTTGCTAAGGTATATAGAGTTTCCCATTTTTCCACATTATTAGGTTGAACAGGTATTTCAATGGTTTCCAAGTCCATTTCTTCTTTACTTAGTGCCTCTAAAAATTTGCTTAGATAGTCCGCCCGGATTCCGTAAATATTCAAATTCTCCAACTGTTTTATATCCTTTTCCATACTGCGTTTCAGGGTCATATTTTGTCCCTTTAAACGAACTCCTCTACCGAAAAGTTGAATAATTTGCGGTCCTTGTCCTGTTCCTATATTTAATAAGCCCATAGAGGATACTCTCCAAGTATCCCAGCCCTCAATAAATTTCTTGGAACCGATAAGGATATTAACTGAAGAATTAGGTGCTTTAATATGGTCAAACAGCGATTCCGAAATAGCGTCCGTTTCTACCGGTAGTCCTATTTTTTCCAGTTGCTTTTTAAAACTAAAAACATCGCCGATATTGATAACGCCAAAGTATTTATTTTCTCCGGTTTTTAAGCCAAATTCACCTTTAGCGCTTTTCAATTCGTAAATACCAAAACCGCCTTTCCCGCCAAAAATTTTAGTGAATAAATCCTCTATATTCAGTACTTTCTCTTTTATATATGTGAACTTATTAGCAAAGATGTCTTCTCCGCTTTCGTTTTTAAATTCCGCTTTTCCTGTTAAAATAGCTGTCAGCTTGCTATTTACCCAAGCGGGGTCTTTGATTACTTTATGTAAAAAATTGACAATTTGGACTACATCGGATTCTTCTTCACTACCGGTAACCGTTGTTCCCACAAAAATCCACAGGGGTTTTTCCAGATTTTGTTTTTCCGCCAGCCCTTTTCTATCCTCAAAGATAAGCGATTGCTCATAGAAATCAAGTAAATTGGCTAAAAACATTGTTTCCTGAAATCTGGTTTCCTCTACTTTAATATTTTTCGCATTTATCACGGAAAAATCCTTGCCATAGCCATCCAGATAAAAGTATTTATAGGAATAATCAAAAATAATTGCCTTGGCATATTCCTGTAAGGTAACCTTATTTTTCTCGCTTAGTATTTGTCCGAAGGTTGCGCTATATTCAAAAACCATTCCGTTTTCAGCCAGGGTATCTCTCAATTTTGCCCATTTTTGTTCTTCCGCTTTTTTCCCTTTATGTCCTTCATCTACGAATATCAGTTTTCTTCCCTCAAAAGCATTTATGGAGATAGTTACTCCCCCTCCTTTTTTGGTTTCCACCAATTTAGTCATTTCAATTACCAAAACTTCATCTTTATTCTTTAAACTATCCGTAAAACCATAATTTTCATAATAGAGACGACAGGGAATTCCGCTTTTTGTTAATTCTTCATAATGCTGTTTGGAAAGACCTTCATTGGGAGTTATCAACATAATGCTATCGGGAGAAAATAGTTTATAATGCAAAAACTGATAATAATTGATGTGCATAATTAAGGTTTTTCCCGAACCGGTTGCCATCCAGAAAGCTATCTTATTCAAATCATCTTCAGTAAAAGCATTTATTGCTTCTACTTTATTTTCCTTTTTATAGCGTTCTAAAAATTCATTCAGATCATAGATAAAATTGGTCTGATTATTTTTTATGTTATCTAACAGGATTTCTGTAAAGAGCACTGCCAGATATTGAAAATACTTTAATCTAATCGGTTCCCGATGTCTATTTATTTGAGATAAATAACCCTCAATATTATCATCATAATGCCTAAGTTTATTTATAGCTATAACGCTCTGATTTGCCTCGTTTATCTTGTTGTTAAAATAGATAAGAAGAACCTCCAAATAGTTATCCTTATCATTAACATCTTTCAGCTTATCCTGTAAGTCCTTAAATTCACTTACTCCCAAGAGTGATAGCAGATATTTGTTCAGAACCAGATACTTTTCTATGTTCATTTTTTTTATCCCATCAAGCGTTTAAATTCACTATCCGTAGAGCGAATTTCTACCCGTTTTTCACCCCAGTCCGGAGTCAGGTTATTCTGTCCGTTAATATATACAATTTGCGGTTCCCAATCTTTCAATTGTTCCATAATGAAATCCCTATCCTTATTATAATCATCCTCATTCCAGTTGTCATTATAATCTCTCCAGACAACTGCTATTTCCTGACTGCCTTTTTGCCCTGAAATAAACAAATATTTCCTGCCCTGATTACGCACCTTCATTCTTTTAACTTTCAAGCCCAAAAGGTAATTGAAGGTCTCCGGTAGGTCAACTACTATTTCCTGAGGTTCGCCAACTTCTTCTAAATTCACTTTCAGCTTATAGGAAAAAGGTGTTTTCAATTTTTCTATATTTAGCAAACTGGAATTTTCTCTTGTTTCAAAATCTATAAAGTAACGGAATAAATATTCATCGGATAAACTCAAATCTATTTGCTCACTCTCTGGTTCTTTAATTTCCAGATTATCCAGAGTGTCTTCATATTGCTCCAATACCTGATATTGGAAAAATCCCCCGGCTTTATGTTCATTATACTTTTCTTGAACATCTTTCTCTTTGGAAATACCCGATTTGTCATAAAACAAGACCTTCTTCATCCTGGGCATAACCACACTCCAAAAATGTTCGCCCATTTCTATACCTATCCATTTTCTTCCTAATTTTTGTGCTACAGCTGTCGTGGTTCCTGAACCGAGAAAGAAATCCATCACTATGTTTCTTTCATCTGAAGTGGACTCTATAACTCGCTTTAATAGTATCTCTGAATTCTCTGTGGGGAAATCCCAATTAAATGAATATCCATAAAAACCTGTCCAGTCATCTGTAAGATATATAATGTCAGGTTTTAACATCTGAGGATTTCCTCGGGAACTATATCTTAGTAATCCATCATTTTCCATTTTGTTAATTATTACCTGGTTAGGAAATCTCCTGCCTTGTCTAGGTATAATTTCTTTTCCTAAAATTATTTTTGCCCTAGACAATACATTTCCTTTTTCATCATACTTTAAATTATTGGGGGAGAACATATTAATCATATCATTAGGTACTATATCCCATTTTTCGCCTTCCATGTCCAATGCTCTCCATTCTTGTTTTTCCCTATTTTCCGTTATATGACAAAAAAATACATTATTAGAATTTTTACAATAACATAATATAACATCATGCCAAGAGAGTAGTACTTTACCTTCTGTTTTCATCCTTACTGATTTATTTACAATAATCTCATTCCTAAAGTTATCTTCATAAAATATGTAATTCATAACCGGTCTTAATACCCAATTACCATTATAGTCACAACGCACAAAGATACTTGCGCTGTCTTTCATAATATTTTTTGCTAAGGACAATCTATTTTCTAATAAACTTGCCCAGGTAGAGTCCTTATATTTAACATTGTAAAGGTAATCGGCGTCTTGTTCTTTATTAAAGGGAGGGTCTATATAGATGGTTTGAATTTGTTCTTTAAATTTGGGTAAGATAGTATTCAGAGCTTGCCAGTTCTCGCTTTTGATAAGTAAGCCATCCAATAGTTCATTCAGGTCTATATGTTCGGTCAATTTTTCCAGAAGTGTGTCTTGGAAAGTAGGGCTGAAGTATTTTGTATCCAGAGGTAATTTTTTATATTCGGTATCAATTAAGTCCTTTCTAAAGTAGAGGTCTGCTTCTTTTTCTATTTTGCCGAAGCCGAGTTCTTCCCATTCTTGCAGTTGTTTTTGGTTTTTCAGGATTTCCTTTATAGTAGAGGTGAGGAATTCCTTATCCGTGTATTGGCAGATTCTATCCAAAGAGATAACATAATTGGTGCTTAAAACGAATTTTTTCTTTTCCCACAGGCGTTTTTGGAAGTTCTCTATTTGAGCCAGGAAGTCAATTATATCTGTTCCTATATCTCTAACCACTTTGGCTCGGGTGATATGTTTATCCAGAAATTTTGCCTGCTCCATGGTATCTATATTCAGAACTTCGTCTTTAATGAAGAATTCCAGTTGTTCGGAAAGAAACTTTTTGAGGTCTTTATGAATGAAATAGTCCTTAGTGTTTTTAGAGGTAAATCTGTTTAGCTGATAGAGCAATGTCTCCTGAATTTTTATATATTCACTTTGCATACTATGAGCTGTGTATATATCTTTTATACCTTCCACAATAGTAGTATAGTTCTGCTGATTTATCTTTTCCTGTTTAGAGGAATTGCTGCCTCCTTCCACTTGGTAAGCGTTAACTTCCTTTTCCTCTAATTCTCTATATTGAAAGCAGATAAGCAAATCATTGTTTTGTAGTTGCCAGGGATTTTCTTCATCCAAAACAAAAAACCTTTCTTTAGTTGCCTTTTTAGAGCCCAATTCTTCTTTGGCAGCAACAATACGAAAGATAACTCTATGATTTACTGCCTTGAAAGTGTAATCCCGAAAAAGGACACCGGTTTTGGTATAATACTGATCATAATTTGCCCAGTATAATTTTACTTCTTCTCCGTCATAAGGAATAGCGTATTTGAATTTTTTATTGGAATAACGGTATTGGGGAACAAAATCACCTTCTTCATAATAGCGGGAAAAGAAATTAAACAAGTCGTTAAATACTTGGAGTTTAATTTCCTCAATTTGCTCTATATTCTTTTTCCGTTCAAGTAGTTTCGTATATTCTTTCCCTAAGTTTGAATCGGCATATTTTTCTATAATTTCGCCTGCAGGTGTAAAAGAATTAATCCCAATATTTTCGGTTATTACCTTCTTTTGCTTGTCAATTTGTTCATCCAGATTTTTATCAATTTCTTTTTCGTATTTGGCAAAGGAATTCTTAACTCTGGTAACGAGGTCGTCTTCAATAAACTTTTTAATTCTGTCTCTTTTATAATTCAAAATGCGGTAAATACCGAAATCCAAATCCGATGTTTCAAATTGAAAAAGACCTTTCAGTAATTCCTGAAATTTCGTAATACTATCCATTATAACCTCTTTTTGGGTAATAGAGCAAATATAAAGCTGCTTACTTTATAAACAATAATGCCTGAAATACCTGTTCCTGTTTTTCTAAATAACTTGTTGTTATAGTGTAATACACTTTTTCTTTTCTATTTGATGGCTCTATTTTGTCAAGTTCTTTATCCGCTTCTTTAAAATGAAATGCAGGATAGTTGATAAATTGTTACATATTATAATAAGAGGGTATAATTAAGTCAGGAGTCATTTGCGCCTTGATAACTTTTACCCTGTTGATAATTATATAGGTGCCAATGACTCCATACTTCAAAATGCACCTAAAATTATCCCTTTGTTTCACTTTTAATTACATAGAAAATATCTGATAAACTTTAAACCTACTTCCAGACCTCTTTCCTTTTCTTGACTTGCAAAACAACTTAGAAGTAATCTAAATTTCCATCTCACT
The DNA here is from genome assembly GCF_000146065.2 of Candidatus Cloacimonas acidaminovorans str. Evry. Taxonomy (GTDB): domain Bacteria; phylum Cloacimonadota; class Cloacimonadia; order Cloacimonadales; family Cloacimonadaceae; genus Cloacimonas; species Cloacimonas acidaminivorans. Next base: position 1,301,454 of record NC_020449.1, read on the forward strand.
CTATCATTATCTTACTATCTAACCCTTTTCCCGAATTGGCATAACAATATACACAGCCATTAGGGCAGGTATTATATTGCCCGATATCTTTACTTTTTATGCAACCGCAGAATTTGCGTTGTCCTTTATCTTTCAATTTTTTATAGCTGTAGGAAGATTTTTCGTTTTTGCCAGTTAAAAAATCTGTCTGGTCAGTGGGCCTATAGCCCAAGAAGTTCATTAATTCAGTATCAGCAGAAAAGAGTTCAATAATCAAGCGGTCATCAATACAGCGGTTATGTTCAATTCCATATTGTTGCAGGTCAATCTTTTCGGCACAGGTAGCTATTTTTAAGTTCCATTTTTGGTTTAGTCGCATCAGTTCCCGGGCAAAATAGTGCATTGTGTTAGTATCAATTTCCTGAATTTTATCGGGTAAAGCATTGAGGTTGCGTTTCACTTTTTGATAAATTTCTATATCTATGAAGCTGATAACTAACCTGTTTGTATATTTATAGAGCTGGTCACCAATATTTTCAATGCGTTTTAAGAGTTCATCGGGCTGCAATTTAGCACTGAGAATAAGAGGATCGAAACGCCAGATAACTTTTTGTTTGCCAATAAGTTCAGAAAGTTCAATAAAGGTATTTAGGCGTTGCTGCAAAGAAGGCAGATTTTTCTCCCAATTTTCCTTTTCATAGTCATTCAGGGTGAATTGAAAATAGTAATTATAACCCTTCTCATCAAAGAAAGAGAGGTTTTTTAGCATAGGAGAAGGATTTTTGCTCCAAAACACAAAAAGTCGGGTTTTAGCAAAGGAGATATCTTGGAGCTGACCATTAAAAGGATTTTTCCATTTTAAATAACCCTCTTTAACACGCGCAATTAACCAGTCGGAATAAAAAGCGGGGATGTCTGTAGCCCGGGAAGCAGAAATAATTACCGGTTCCATATTGTTTTCTTTTTTGCCTCCAAATTATTATCTCACTTTGGATATTGATTCCTTTTTAGAAATAATTGCATTTCAGACAAGGAAAATATTCGCTGTTGGTTCAAACTATTGTTATGCAGGAAGATTGACATCCTCGTCAAATACATCTTACGCTTTATTTATTAACCGAAAGGCAAGCTGTAACGAAACACCTGGGTTATCATTGAAAGATGAGAACATCGTTCTTCCGGAAAAAAAGCCCTTCATGGCGACACATTGATAGCGATGGGTGCGTAAGCCCCTCGGAAAATACACGATATAAACAGAGAGCAGTTTTGACTCACAATTTTCATCTGCCTTCAATGTAGCTACATCCCACATTCTTTACTCACTTACAACCGCTTTTTAGCTGGTCTACAAATCTGAAAATTGTGAGTAAAAACAAAATGCAGCCACAAATTCATAGAAAAACGGTTCAGCACTTTCTTTATTTGTCAAGTAATCTGCTATCTCAATACACGGCAAACAGTAGCAAAATTGAATAAATATCATTCCCAAAGAAAATCCGAAATTATTTCAATTAAATTCCGATATGACTCCCATATCATTCCCTTATCGCGATATGGGAATGATATGGGAATCTCATCCGCCGTATAGCGCAAAAAAGCAGGAACTATTAAACAACAATTTTGGGAGAGAAATAGCGTAAATATTCTGGATGGCTTTCTGTTTTTACTCACGATTTTTCGGTTTGGAAACCAGTCGTAGAGCGGTTGTAAGTGAAAATAAATGCGGAGGAGTGGTTACCTTGAAGGCAGGTGAAAATAGTAAGTTAAAACCTACTAATGTCAGTGAAATATGTTAGAAAAACTAATTCGTCACGAGTTCTCACTGCCATAACTCAGCATAAATATGAAAAAGAGTTTTTGGCAGTGAGTACTCCTGACTTCTTCCTTTTAAATTGTCCGATAAATAACTAATTATTTGTTAAATAATCGTTAACTTGCTTTTGGCTTTTCCGATTATCAATTTCCTTAGCAACCGCTACAGGAACACATTGCTTATTAACAGGATTAAAATAGGTTCCCAAACTTTTTGCTAATACCACTGCTACCGGAATACCGATAATTGTAACACATAAACCAGCAATTTGGCAAATCGTTACAAAGCAAAGAGCCAATCCAAAAGGAATATAAATAATTGTAGCAATTATTCCAAAGGTTTTCCAAGCTTTATTCTGCTCAATATTCAGGTCTTTTTTGCTGACCATTGAATAACTGAAAGGAGCTAACAAAAATTTGCCAAATTGGAAAAGACCTAAGCCAATAGGTGCACCAATTACAGAAATAAAAAAAAGTCCGCCAACAATATAAGCGGTTAGGGCGGTCATAAAACCGCAGAACGGGAAGTGCCACAGAATGTTTGCCAAAACTCGCATAACATTTCTCCTTTTTTTGAATTTTTTTTCATATTTTTTGATTCTAATCTTGTTGTCAAGCACAAAAATAACAATATGAATTTTTTAGCATTCTGTTATTGCAGGGATAAATAGTTAACATTATCTAAGAAATAGAGGATAGAAGGAGGGGTTGATAATAAAGTTTTACTATGGAAAATGAGATTACTTTTTGTGATTTTGATATGGATTCCTGCTTTCACAGGAATTACAAAGGAACTATTATTTACTATGCTTGTATTTGTCATTCCGCACTTATGGATGAATATAGTTTTGCCAACCTATAATCCTTCATTGTATCTTATATATTTTCCATTATGATAGTACATATATAGTAAAAGAGAAGTGACTGTCTTATAAATTTTATCTTGTAAATTTAAAAGCCCGCAGGGCGAAACAGTTATAGCGATGGGTGCGTAAGCCCCTTGGGAAAAGAGTAATATCATTATTAATTTATTTCTCAAAACCTTGTCCAAAAAGCCCCTCAGGGCGACACTTAAAATTTTCCCAAGAGCCAAAACAAGTTCAAAATAAAAGTGTCGCCCTTGGGGGGCTCTACAAAAGTTTGAAAATGTTTAAAAAATCTCTATATGTTTAAACTTACGAGGGGCTTACGCACCCATCGCTATAACTGTTTCGCCCTGCGGGCTTTCTTGTTGTTTCACAGTTATTATCTGACTATATAGCTTTTTTTTACAAATTTTCTATTTATTACTGATTTATCAATCTGGATATTGTATTATAGGTTTATCTAATTAAGAGAATATAAAACTTATAATTTGCACTTGGGCAAAGTTAAAATTGGTAAAAAAATCTTTTAATTTACCGTCTGAAATGTGATTATTGCTTGTTTTCTGTCTCTACTTTTCTTATATTTGCATCAATAACTTGATTAAGCGTAGCTCTGGTACTGATAGAAATATCGGCAAATACTTTAAAAAGTTCAGCTATTGCTAATAAAATCAAAGCATATACTATTCCTGTTACTAATACAGCTAAACCAATAGCCCACAATCTAGAAATAGTAAAAAAATAACTATAGCTCCAACCAAACTGGCAGCAAACACTAAGATAGCAAATACTTGAAAGATTACAGAAATCGTTTTTAATCCAGGATAGTTAACTGGTTGGTAGAAAGATTGCATGGGGTACGGATTGAACTGAGCATTCATATTAGGTTGTTGATAATAACGAGGGGGTTCCATATTTATTTCTCCTTTTTGTATGTTTTTCTTCTTAGGCATAAAGAATATATTTTTTACTATGATAGCAACTAAAATTAAGACAAGTCCGATGATAATTAATTTGGTTAACAAATCCATAACAATCACCTCATATTTTCTGAATGACATCATACGAATGTATTAAATGATGTCAAGTAAAAAATTTACTTTTTCTCTTATCTCTTATTTTTTTTAACTATGGGAAAAGTTTTGAGCCACGATTTTCAACTGCTTTCCCAAAATTTGTCTACATTTCTTGGGTTTATTTCACTGATTTGTTTTCTTAGTTTAAACTTGACTGTAACTTATCATCCACTCATCATCTTCCCATCCTTCACCCATCCTAAAGATTGAGTTGATGTTGGGAAAATAATGAATTTGGATAAAGGAAGTTAGGGTCAGATTAGTTCCATTGATGGATAGAACAACATTATTAGGACTAAAATCGGCTGTAAAGAATTTATATTCGGGCATACTTTTCTGTCCGCGAGCATTGATTGTATACAAAACAAGCTGATATTCTCCATCCTGTTGCAGATGAACAATACTTGCATCCAATGCTACTGTAATATCCTTTGCCGGATTGGTTATTGCATAAGTATAAACCTCATCGGGATTGGCTCCGGAATCGGAAAAATACCAGCAGACACTATTTATGGCAGGTTGAGCATAAGAAGACAGATAAATAAATTTATACTCGTTCAAACTCCAGTAGCCGGCATTATTCTTCACCCGCACACCCAGTAAATGCATTCCGGGAGGAACATTTTCATCGGTTAGGTTGAAAATTGTAAGTCAAAATTCCTTTACAGCTTTTGCTTGACAATTATGCGGTCTCCCAAATTTTGCAAGGTATTATAAGATAAAATGATACACCGGGAGAGATAAAATGGAATACCGATTTAGTGAAATTGAAAAGAAATGGCAGAATATTTGGCGTGAGAGAGGGATATTTAATGCACCTGATACAAGTTCCAAGCCCAAATATTATGTATTGTCAATGTTTCCTTATCCTTCGGGAGTTTTGCATATAGGTCATATTTCCAATTATTCTATTGGCGATGTGATTTCGCGATTGAAAATGATGGAAGGTTACAATGTGATGCAACCCATTGGTTATGATGCTTTCGGGATGCCTGCGGAAAATTTTGCGATTGAGCACAATTCTCATCCGCGCCTTACTACTGAAGAAAACATAGCAGCGATGCGTATTCAATTTGACAGTATGGGTTTTGGTTTTGATTGGAGCAGAGAAATAAGCACTTGTCGTCCGGAGTATTATCGTTGGGGACAATATCTTTTCAAGAAATTATACGAAAAAGGTTTAGTTTACCGTAAGAAGGGCTTTCAGAACTGGTGTGAACAATGTCAAACCGTGTTGGCTAACGAACAGGTTGTGGATGGTCATTGTTGGCGCTGTGGAAACATTGTAGAGCAGAAAGAACTGGAACAATGGTATTTCAAGATTACGGAATATGCGGAAGAACTATTGGATTTTTCCCAAGTGATTGATTGGCCTGAACGAGTGATCACGATGCAAAAGAATTGGATAGGACGTTCGGAAGGTGCTAAAATTGATTTTATTTTGGAAGGAACAAACGCAAAAATACCGATTTTTACCACCCGTCCGGATACTATTTACGGGGTAACTTTTATGGCGTTGCCACCGGAGCATCCTTTAGTTCAACAGTGGCTGAGGGAAGAACCGGATAATAAAGAACTGCAGGATTTTTGCCATAAAGTTATTAATGAGGATAAAGTTATGCGCAGTTCTGAGGAAACAATTAAAGAAGGCATTTTTAGTGGTCGTTATGCTATAAATCCTTTTAATGGCGATAGAATTCAAATCTGGATTACTAATTATGTGCTTATGGATTACGGAATGGGAGCAGTTATGGCTGTTCCGGTACACGATCAACGCGATTTTGAGTTTGCTAAAAAATACAATATCCCAATTAAAATAGTGATTCAAAAACCCGATATGTCCTTAAAAATTGAAGAGATGCAAGAAGCATATATAGAACCCGGAATAATGACTAATTCCGATAAATTCAACGGAATGGATAGTGAAGAAGCCAAAATGGCAATAACCGATTGGGCTATGGAAAATGGTTGGGGTGAAAAAACCGTTAGTTATCGTTTAAGGGATTGGTGTATTTCGCGTCAGCGTTATTGGGGAAATCCTATTCCGGTTATTCATTGTCCGCATTGTGGGATAGTATTAGTTCCCGATGAGGATTTACCTGTTAAATTGCCGGATAATGTCCAAGTAGGCAGAACAACCAAAAATCCGCTTTTGAGCGTTCCGGAATGGATAAATGTGCCCTGTCCGAAATGCGGAACTCCAGCAAAAAGAGAAACGGATACAATGGATACTTTTGTAGACAGCAGTTGGTATTATGCTCGTTATACCGATCCGAATAACGATAGAGAGCCCTTTAGCAAAGAACTGGCTGATTATTGGCTTCCCGTAGATCAATACATTGGTGGAATTGAACATGCCTGTATGCATTTACTTTATGCCCGTTTTTTCCACAAATTTATGCGGGATTTGGGTTGGGTAAATTGTGATGAACCCTTTGCACGTTTACTTACACAGGGGATGGTTACAAAGGATGGAGCCAAAATGAGCAAATCCAAAGGTAATGTAGTTGATCCGCAATATATTATAGATCGCTTTGGTGCAGATACTTTACGCACTTTTTTGCTTTTTGCCTCACCCCCCGAAAAAGATGTGGAATGGAGTGATGATGGAATTATGGGTGCCTTCAGATTTTTGAACCGGGTCTGGCGTTTGGTTGAAAGTAATTTGGAAACCATAAAACTCGGTTTGCAGACAGGTGAAAGTTCTGAACCTCTTTCAGAGGAAATATATAACTTGCGTTATGAAACCCATTATGCCATATTTCGCTGGAGAGAGGATTGTTTAGAGCGTCTCCAATTCAATACCGCTATTGCAAGCTGTATGGAATTTCTCAATGCTATAGCGAAAATTAAAGAACCGGATAAATTGAACTCTGCGGAATTAAAGATTTATGCTTTTGCCTGCGTCACTTTGCCTAAAATGCTTTATCCCTTTGCTCCTCATATTGCGGAAGAACTTTGGCAGATATTGGGAAATGAAAAAATGCTGAATGAATGCGGACTTCCTGAATATGAAGAAAAATACTTAACCCGAAATATTGTTACTTATGTGGTTCAGGTAAACGGAAAAATAAGAGGCAAACTGGAAGTTCCGATTGACATTAATACGGAGGACTTAAAAACCAAAGCCCTGGAAATTGAAAATGTGCAGCGCTTTCTGCAGGGACTGAACATTAAAAAGATAATAGTGGTGCCGGGAAAAATGGTTTCTATTGCTGCAGGTAAATAGTGGATTAAGAATGAAGCATAAAAAATGAATATAATGAGAGACCCTAAAAATATCTCGGTGTTTTCAGTATTCTCGGTTTGCCCGATGTAAAAAAACGGGAATAATATAGTTTTCATCTGGAAAATGCAATTATTATATCGGAACTTATCAGGATTCCTGCTTGCGTAGAAATGACAAGGGTCCTTTCATTTAAGAAATAATATGATTCTATGCTTGGTTGACAGGGGTTGACGAGAATTTCAATCATTAGGAAAAGCATCATACTTAATTATCTGCGTTAGCAATATCTTGACGCCTCTTGGCAAATTACCGAGATAAGCCACTCTATATCTACCACCAATAATTATGCAGAAAATAAGCCCCAACTATGGTTTGGAAATAGTTATAAGGTACATTTATAAATGGGATGCCGAATTCCGGTTTGGCATAAACAGAAAGCATAATATTTTTGAATATAAATAAAAATAACCCTAAAATCCCTTTTTCCTTGTTCATCCCTGACCTATTAACCAAAAATATCCCTGAAATCTGTGAGAGTATATTTTGGGGATTTTCGGTGGCTAAAAATTGCGGAGGAACAGCGTCCTCCAGCTACATAATCAAAGTCGTCACGAGTCCTCATCGCTAAATAAGTTTGAGGATAGGCAATAATTTATTTCAGCGATGACGACTCCTGACTTACTTACATTCTCAAATTTCCATTTTCCATTTTCAATTCCCCATTCTTCATTAATTCTCTTTATCTCTTTGTGAATCCAAATCCGTGTAGTTAATGAGAGTTTTTTATTAATTCAGGTCTTTAGCTTTGATGGCATCCTTTTTAGGTTTCACAGTAGATTCTTCCACAAATTGAATAATAGCCATAGGCGCATTATCCCCTTTGCGGAAACCAGCTTTTAACACACGTGTATAGCCACCGTTACGACCTTCAAAAGCTGGAGCAATTTCGTTAAATAGTTTTTTTACCAGTGTTCTATCGCCCAATACTTTATAAGCCAGACGTCTGGAGTGGACTGTATCTTTTTTACCATAAGTAACAACACGTTCAACATATCCTCTTAATTCTTTAGCTTTAGGGAGGGTTGTTTTCAGTTGTCCGTGTTCTATCATTGATTTTACAAGATTTTTCATCATCAAATTGCGGGTATCTTTTTCCCGACCAAATTTTCTTCCTTCAACTCTGTGTCTCATTTTTCCACCTTCTTTTTAGAACTGGGAACGGGTTTACGCACCGTTGCAGTAGTTACAGATTCAGCTGTCTTTTTTTCTTTAGGTGCTGGTTTTTCAGCAACTGCTTTGGTTTTCGGTTTGGTTTTTGTCTTTGTTTCCGGAGCTGGAATTTCTTTTTCTTCGGCAGGAATTACTCCTCTGCTTCTGGCTTCTCTAATTTGACGATAGATACCTTCAACATCCATACCGAGATGTAAATCATATTTCTTCAGTTTCTGAACTATTTCTTCCAGTGATTTTTTGCCAAAATTACGGAATTTTAGCATTTCGGCTTCCGTTTTGGAAACCAAATCGCCAATGGTTTCAATTTTTGCTTGAGCCAGACAATTGGCAGCACGAACGCTAAGTTCAATTTCCTTCACACTTGTTTTCAGAATGCGTTCTTTTTCTTCCAACTCGGGGTCTAATTCTATATCCCGAATATATTGTGGTTCAATTTCAAACAGAGATATCTTAGCTGCCATATCCTTCAAAATTTTAGCCGCAAGAAATAGAGCAATAGATGGCTCTACGGCTCCGTTCGTATAAATTTCCATAATCAAACGGTCAAAATTCATTCTCTCTTTCACCCGTTGATGGGAAACGCTGAAGTTCACTTTCAGAACAGGTGAATAAATGGAATCTACAGGAATAAAACCAACTGCCTTACCTTCAGGATTTTGCCTGTCTGCTGAAACATAACCGCGCCCTATACCTACAATCATTTCCAAACGAAAATCAATATCATCAACAACTTCCAGCAGATAGAGGTCTTTATTGATAATTTTCACATAAGCGGTCTCCTGAATCATAGAGGCAGTTATTACGCCTTTTCCTTTATGTTCAAGAACCAGAGGAACTTCTTCCACAGAACTGGAAGAGATAACGAGCTGTTTTAACCGTAGAATTAAATCTATATAATCAGAATTTGTTCCCGGAATAGGACAAAATTCATGATGCAAACCTTCAATTCTAACGAACCGAACAGCGGCTCCTTGTATGGAAGAGAGCAAAATCCGACGCAAGGTATTTCCTATTGTGGTGCCATATCCCGGTTCCAAAGGACCGATTTCAAACTTGCCGTAAGTGCGTGAATACGATGCTTTATCGTAATCAACTTCATTCGGCATTTGTAAAGGTTCAAGATACATCATAGCTGCTCCTTATGCTTATAGCGCCTTATTTGGAATAAAATTCAACAATAAGACGCAGGTCACAAGTGACCGGAATCTCGCTTACTGCGGGAATTGAATTAAATTGACCGCGGAAATTTTCTTTATCAACACTCATCCAGGAATATGGCGAAGTAACTTCTGTTTTATCCATTGCTTCCAAAAGAGGTTTCATACCTTTACTTTTGGGTCGCACTTCAATAATATCTCCTGCCTTAACTAAATAGGAAGGAATGTCCACTTTCCTGCCATTAACTAAAAAATGACCGTGATTGATAAACTGACGTGCCTGCATTCTTGTTACGGCAAAACCCATACGATAAACTACATTATCCAAACGGCGTTCCAATAATTGCAATAAGTTATCGCCTGTAACTCCAGGTGCTTTGGCAGCTTTTTTGAAATAGTTACTGAATTGCTTTTCCATTAAGCAATAAGTATGGCGCATTTTTTGTTTTTCCTTAAGATGCAAACCATAATCAGAAAGCTTACGCCTTAAATTTCTGCCATGCTGTCCGGCAGGATATTTACGCTTGCTGAGTATTTTATCATATTTGGCGTTGCCATAAATATTTTCCCCGAATTTACGGCATATTTTTGCTTTGGGTCCTGTATATTTAGCCATTTGTTACTCTCCTTATATCCTTCTGGTTTTGGGTGGACGACAGCCATTATGCGGAATAGGAGTTGCATCTTTAATCATTGTAACTTTCATTCCTGCAGCATTTACAGCCCTGATGGCGGATTCTCTGCCTCCACCGGGACCTTTAACAATCACCCCAACTTTCTGAATTCCCATATCCAGACCTGCTTTAGCAACTTCTGTAGCGGCAACTTGAGCTGCAAAAGGTGTACTTTTACGAGAGCCCTTATTACCAACTTTTCCACCGCTTGACCAGGCAAGAACATTTCCTGCACGATCGGTTAAAGTAACAATAGTATTATTGAAACTGGAATGGACATAGAAAAGTCCCTCATCAAAAGCAAGACGCACTCTTTTTTTCTTGGTTCTTGTTTTAGTAGCCATAATTTCTCCTATTTCTTTTTCTTAATTGTACTGCCCCGAGGACCTTTTCTGGTTCTGGCATTAGTATGCGTTCTTTGTCCCCGGACAGGAAGTCCGCGTTTATGGCGTAAACCGCGGTAACAACCAATTTCCATCAAGCGTTTAATATTCATAGCTACTTGAGTGCGAAGTGCTCCTTCAACCACATATTCATTATGAATTATGTCGCGTAGGATTTTTTCTTCTTCCATCGTAAGATCGGCTACTTTTTTCATTTCATCAATATTCGCCTTCTTACAAATTTCTCTGGCACTTGACCTGCCAATGCCATAGATATAAGTTAACCCTATAAACAGACGTTTGTTTTTGGGAAGTTCAATACCTGCTATATGTGCCAAGTTTTTCCTCCTTAACCCTGTCTCTGTTTATGTTTTGGGTTTGAACTGCAAATAACCCGGATAATACCGTTGCGTTTAATAATTTTGCAATCCTTACAGATTTTTTTAACGGAAGCTTTCACTTTCATTATCATCTCCTTGCTTTAGCCAAGATGGCTGTTTGCAATCATTTATAATTATTTATAGCGGTAGGTGATTCTGCCCCGAGTTAAGTCATAGGGTGAAAGTTCAACCTTCACTTTATCACCAGGCAGAATTCTGATATAGTTCATTCGCATTTTTCCGGAAGAATGAGCTAGAATTTCATGGCCATTTTCCAAAGTAACACGAAAGGTTGTATTGGGAAGTGCTTCGGTTACAACACCTTCCACTTCTATAACACCAGCTTTACTCATAGTATAATATTCCTCAATCAGCAACTGTTAAAATTTCTGGTTTGCCATCGGTAACTAAAATGGTATGTTCAAAATGGGCAGATAAACTATTATCAGCCACTTTAAATTCCCAACCATTCTCTAACACACGATTCGTGCCAATATTAACCATTGGCTCAATGGCTAAAGTCATACCTGCAGATAAACGAGGACCTCTTCCCGGTTTTCCTGTATTCGGAATTTGTGGTTCCTCATGCAAATTGCGTCCAACTCCATGACCCGTAAGATTATCTGCAACATAATAACCCTTAAAGGCAACAAAAGAACCAATTGCATAAGAAATATCGCCCACGCGGTTTCCCGGAATAGCGGCAGAGATTCCTCTTTCCAGCGCTTCTTTAGTCACCTGCAAAAGTTCTTCTGCTTCAGCAGATATTTTGCCGACTCTATAAGTTCTTGCCGCATCTCCATTATAACCATCCAAAACAACTCCTACATCAATACCGATAATATCACCTTCCTGTAAAATCTTTTTGGCGCTGGGAATGCCATGAACAATCTGCTCATTTATAGAGGCACAAATAGAACCTGGAAAAGGAGGTAAACCATCTACCCGATATCCTTTGAAGGAAGGTTTGCCACCTCTGCTGCCAATAAAATCCTCAGCGAATTTATCTATTTCCAAAGTGCTGATTCCAGGACGGATTATGGTTTCCAGCGCATCTAATAATTCACCAATGATGCGGCAACTTTTGCGCATTTTTTCAATCTCTGCAGGCGTTTTGATATATATCATCTTAAATGGAGCGTCCCCTTAATTTACCTTTCTTCATAAAACCATCATAGTGACGCATAACAAGATGGGATTCAATCTGTTGCAAAGTATCCAAAGCTACACCAACCACAATCAAAAGACCTGTTCCTCCAAAATAAAAAGGTAGGTCTAAACGGTTGCTCATTATTTCCGGCAACAAGGCAATAAAGGCAAAGAAAATAGCTCCCGGAAGTGTTATCCGAACAAGAACACTGTTAATGTATTCAGCGGTCTTTTTACCGGGTTTTTTCCCAGGAATGTGACCACCATATTTAACCATATTTTCTGCCATTTCTGTAGGATTGAGCACAATGGCAGTGTAAAAATAGGCAAAGAAAATAATAAGCCCAACATATAAAATTGTGTATAAAACAGCTCCTGGTGACAACCAATTTTTCAAGGTAGTCCAAAAAGGACTATCCCCTCCTAAAAGAGCCGCTATCGTTGCTGGAAACATTAAAACACTCTGAGCAAAGATAATAGGAATAACTCCAGCAGTATTCACCCGCAAAGGAATATAGGTACTTTGACCACCATAAACTCTTCTTCCCACTATCCGCTTGGCATATTGAACCGGAATTTTTCGTACTGCTTCGGTAACAAAAATAACCGCAGCTGTAACCAAAACCATTAAAACAACGGCTGCAATTGCTTTCCAGGTATAACTGGGGTCAACCGATATTTTTTGAATCATCCTTACAAAACCTTCAGGATAACGAGCAATAATACCGGCAAAAATGATTAGTGAAATACCGTTACCAATTCCATGTTCGGTAATTTGTTCCCCAATCCACATAACAATCATCGTTCCCGTAACCAAAGTTATTATGCCTGTTAAATGAAACAAGAAATTTGGACGCGGCACAACTCCCCCGGAAAGATTAGTAAGCCACATTGTAATAGTTAAAGCATTAAAAGCAGCCAATGCAACTGTTCCATAACGAGTAATCTGATTCAGTTTCTTCTGGCCATCGGCTCCTTCTTTACGCAATTTTTCAAAATAGGGAATAATGCTGCCTAAAAGCTGAATCACAATGGAGGCGGTAATATAAGGCATAATCCCTAAGGCAAAGACAGATGCTCTTTCAAAATTGCCGCCCACAAAAAGGTCTAATAGCCCAAAAAGAGTATTTCCACCTTCACGAGCACCTTCAAAAAAAGCTTTTAGAGCAGTGGCATTCACTCCGGGAAGCGGAATAAAACTTCCCAAACGGTATAAAACCAGAAAGAGAGCTGTAAATAAGATCTTCTTCTTTAAGTCCGGAATCCGGAACATATTACCTATTGTTTTGAACAAGTTACATTACCTCCGCTTTACCACCGTTCTTTTCTATTATCTCTTTTGCTCTTTGAGAAAAAGCATTGGCTTTAATAGTAACGGTTTTAGTGAATTCCTCTTTTACACCAGCCAGAACTTTAACCGGTGCATTTGCCTTTTTGCCTTTACTGGGAATTAAACCCAGCTTTTCCATCGTAGGAATATCAAGTTCAGTAACATCCAAGTCCTGTAAACGATAAAGATTCAGTATACGATAATTTTCACGGAAGATATTTTTGAAACCACGCTTTGGAACTCTTCTGTTTAAAGGCATTTGACCACCTTCAAAACGAGGAGGTACATTTCCGCCGGCACGTGCTTTTTTACCTTTATGACCACGTCCAGCTTGATGTCCCCATCCAGAACCTTGTCCTTTTCCCAAGCGTTTTTTGTTTTTCTTGCAACTAGGTCTTTCTAAATCGGATAAAGTTAACATCGCTATTCTTCCTTCAGTTCTTCAACTTTTAAGAGGTAAGCAACCTTATTGATCATACCCCTAATGGATGGAGTGTCATTATGAATACGGCTCTTACCTATTTTCCCCAGACCGAGGGCTTTGATTACCTTTTTATGGTCTTCAATACGATTTATAGTACTGCGGGTTTGAGTAACTTTCAATTTCATTTCTCCTCCTGACCGGTAAGTTGAGCCATTGTTTTATTTCTCAAGCGTGAAATATCTGATAAAGTACGCATTGATTTCAAACCGTTAATAGTAGCTTTTACTACATTAGTGGGAGTGTTAGAGCCCAAAGATTTGCACAAAATGTTTTCAATTCCTGCCGCCTCAAAAATGGCTCTGGCAGTTCCTCCTGCAATAACTCCCGTGCCAGGAGCTGCAGGTTTTATTAAAACTTTAGAAGCGCCATAACGAGCTACAACTTCATGAGGAACAGTTCCTTTCACAATCGGAACTTTAAACATATTTTTTACGGCTTTTTCTTTGGCTTTTCGGATAGCATCCACAATTTCGTTTGCTTTGCCATTGCCCACACCAACATTTCCTTGTTTGTCACCAACTACAACTATTGCGGTAAAACTGAAGTTCCTGCCTCCTTTAACAACTTTGGCAACACGCTTTGTTTCAACGATCTTTTCTATCAATTTTTCTTCATCTGAATGATTTTGTTCGTAATTCATTTTTGCTCCTTAAAATTCCAAACCAGCTTTTCTGGCACCTTCAGCAAGGGCTTTCACTCTGCCGTGATATTTGTATCCGGCACGATCAAAAGTAACTTTTGTAATTCCTGCAGCAAGTGCTTTTTCTCCAAGTTTTACGCCTACTTCATAGCTCTGTTCTGTTTTCTTCTTTCCGGCTAAGGAACCAATATCTTTGGCAATGGTAGACATTGAAACTAAAGTTACACCCTGTGTATCGTCTATAATTTGACCATATATATTCTTCAGGGAACGAAAAACTACTAAACGAGGACGTTCAGGAGTTCCGCTTACATGTTTCCGAATAGATAAATGACGACGGTTTCGGAGGTCTCTTTTAATTTTACAGCTTGAAGTTATCATCTTTTTCCACTCTCCCTTATTTGGTTCCGGCTTTTCCAGCTTTAATTATAACATACTCATCAAAATACCGTATGCCTTTCCCTTTATAATTTTCGGGAGGACGGCAACCGCGAACTTCGGCAGCAAATTCGCCTACCAACTGTTTATCAATACCTTTGATAGTAATTATACTTTGAAAATCGGAACGCATTCCTTTAGAACGCGGAACAGCTTCTGCAGTAACTTCCAATCCTTCAGGAATTTGTAACAAAATATCATGGGAAAAACCAAGAGTTAGCTTTAGCCATGGTCCAACAACTTCCGCAGAATAACCTGTTCCATAGATATGCAATATCTTTTGAAATCCTTCTGTAACACCGGTAATCATATTTTGTATTAAAGCACGACTAAGACCATGAAAAGCACGCTGGCTTTTACTATCGTCTGCTCTTTTTACTTTCAGAAGGTTTTCTTCTACTTCAACAGTAATTCCGGGAAGCAAAGACCAATTCAATTCTCCCAATTTTCCCTTAACGGTAATTTTGTTATCCACTACATCCACTTGCGTTCCAGGTTGTAATTTGATCGGGGCTCTTCCAATTCGTGACATTTTTCCCCCTTACCAAACCTTACAAATATATTCGCCGCCTACATTTTTTAGGCGAGCATCACGGTCTACCATTAAACCCATACTGGTAGAAATAACTGCACAACCGGTATTATTATAAACGCAAGGCAGTTTATCGGCTTTCACATAAACCCTTCTTCCGGGCTTGGAAATTCTCTGAATTCCTTGTATTACAGGTTCTCCGGCATTCGTATAGCGAAGAATAATTAAAATTCGTTTATAGTTTATTTTATGCTCCGGGTCTTTATCCAAAACCTGGAAACTATTTACAAAATTCTCTTCCGCAAGGATGTTGACCAATGCTTCAATCAGTTTATTATGGTTAACAATCACCTGTGTATGTCCGGCACGATATGCATTGCGAATTTTAGTCAATGCATCAGCTATCGGATCACTAACGCTCATTATTTTCCTCCTATTATTTTACCAGCTACTTCTGGTGATTCCAGGTATCTGGCCCTCAGATGCATATTTACGGAAACACAAACGGCACATTCCAAAATCGCGCATATAGGAACGTGGGCGTCCGCAAATTTTACAGCGATTGTATTTTCTTACTTTATATTTAGGGGTTCTTTGCTGTTTGATGATGAGTGATTTTTTTGCCATATATATCTCCTTATTCGTTTTTCTGGAAGGGCATACCCAGCTCTTGCAAAAGAGCGCGGCATTCTTCATCGGTTTTAGCTGTGGTAACTATGGTTATATTTAATCCCCGAATCATATCTATCTTGTCATATTCAATTTCCGGAAATACTGTCTGTTCTTTTAAACCAAAAGAAAAATTTCCTCTGCCATCAAAGGAATCAGCCGGAATTCCGCGAAAATCACGAATTCGTGGTATTGCTATAGAGATTAAGCGATCATAAAATTCATACATCACTTCATTTCTCAAAGTAACTTTGCAACCAATAGGCATTCCTTTGCGTAGTTTGAAGTTAGAGATAGATTTTCGAGCTTTTGTAACTACCGGTTTTCTACCGCAAATCGTTTCCATATCCTTAACGGCATTATCTAAAATAGCTTTATTTTGAGTTGCCTGTCCCACTCCCATACTAACTACAATCTTTTCTAATCGGGGAACCTGATGCGGATTTTTGTAACCGAACTTTTTCATTAAGTTATCCATAACCTGGGTTTTATATCTTTCTTTCAAACGGTTCATTTATTTTTCTCCTCTAAAGTTCGTCACCGCTCTTTTTGCAAACTCGGATACGACGTCCTTCGCGAACTTGATAAACCGGTTTGGAAACAGCATTCAGTTTTTCATTGAAAAGCATTACATTGGAAGCGTCAATAGGTGCCTCCATAGTTATAATACCACCTTGAGGATTTTGCTGTGTGGGTTTGGCATGCTTTTTAATCATATGCACTTTTTCCACGATAACCTTTCCGGTTTTGGGAAAGACCTTCAAAATATGACCTTTCCTACCTTTTTCATCACCCGCAATAACTTTAACAAGATCACCTTTTTTAAAACGCATTTTATTCTTTGCCACCTTTCCTCCTACAGAACTTCCGGAGCCAGAGATACTATTTTCATATAATGTGCTTCACGCAGTTCACGGGCTACAGGACCAAAAATACGCGTTCCTTTCGGTTCATGTTTTTCATCAATAATAACAGCTGCATTATCGGCAAAACGAATATAAGAACCATCAGGACGACGCAATTCTTTGCGAGTGCGAACTATTACAGCTCTTTCTACGCTACCTTTTTTCACTTTTCCACCCGGAGTAGCACTCTTAATTGCTACAACTACAACATCTCCAATTGAAGCATATTTGCGTTGTGTTCCACCAAGAACTTTTATGCACATAGCTTTCTTGGCACCGGAGTTATCAGCGATATTTAACATTGTTTGAACCTGAATCATCTTTTCAAACTCCTTTATTTGCTTCTTTCCACAATTTTATGCAGAGTCCAGCGTTTTCGTGCACTCAATGGACGTGATTCCATAATTTGAACAATATCACCTTCGTGGGCAGAGTTATTTTCATCATGTGCCATAAATTTTTTATGTCGGCGCACGGTTTTTTTGTATAACGGATGGATAAACTGACGTTCCACGCGGACCACGATGGTTTTATCATTTTTATCACTTACGACAATTCCCTGTTTAATCATTTTATGTGTTGTTGCCACTTATCACCTCAGATTTTTTTCTCTTTTTCTCTTTCTGTTAAAATAGTATAAATCCGAGCTATATCATGTCGGATATTACGAATACGGTCTGGACGGTCCAGCAGGTTTTTCGTCTTTTGAAAACGCAGATTAAAAAGCTCTATGCGTAATTCTTCCAGTTTTGCCTGCAATTCTTCAATGCTTAAATCGCGAATTTCCTCTATTTTCATAATTCTACTCCTTCGCGAGCAATAAAGCGTGTTTTAATCGGAAGTTTGTGCGCTGCTAAACGCAATGCTTCTTTAGCAACATTCACATCCACACCTTCAATTTCAAAAAGAACCCTTCCCGGACGAACTACTGCTACCCAATATTCTGGAGCGCCTTTACCTTTTCCCATTCTCGTTTCGGCAGGTTTTTTGGTAATGGGCTTATCGGGAAATATTCTAATCCAGACCTTGCCTTCTCTTTTCATATGACGAGTAATGGCAATACGGCATGCTTCAATTTGGCGGCTAGTAATAAATGAGTCCTCAAGGGCTATTAATCCATAATCACCAAAGGAGATGTTGCATCCGGTCCAGGATAGACCTTTCCTTCTTCCTTTCATCATTTTGCGATGTTTTACTTTTTTAGGTGCTAACATTACATATCTCCTTTAATCAAGTATATCACCCTTATAAATCCAAACCTTAACACCGATAACACCATAAGTAGTATTTGCCTCCACATTGGCATAATCAATATCGGCACGAAGAGTATGAAGCGGGGTTCTGCCTTGTTTATATCTTTCTGAGCGTGCTATTTCAGCTCCACCCAAGCGACCGGAAACTTGAACTTTAACACCCTGAGCGTTTTCTTTCATAACATAACGAATAGCCATTTTCATAGCCCTGCGGAAAGAAATTCGCTCTTCCAGTTGGCGCGCAATTTCTTGTGCCACCAAACGAGCATCCAACCACATTTTATCTATCGGTTCAATGTTGATAGACACACTGATCGGATTTTTTCGGTCTTTGTTAATAAAAACATTAAGTTCATTACGCAGCTTATCAATATCTTCACCTTTCTTGCCTATCACTAAACCTGGACGGGCAGTGTAAATATCAATTATTATTGAACTTGTTTTACGCGAAATCTGCACACGGGAAACCATCTTGTCACTCAAGCGTTTGCGAATATAATTCCGGATTTTAATATCTTCCTGAAGAAAATCCACATACGAGGTTCCTTGAGCAAACCAGATGGATTCTGTTTCTTTATTAACACCGAGACGGTAAAGAACGGGATGTATTTTTTGTCCCAAGGTTTTCCTCCTATTCTTCTTCTATTGTTTGTATTTCCAGGGAGATATGACAGGTCGGTTTCCTAATCATATAAGCTCTTCCCATGGCTCGGGGCATATAACGTTTCATTTGCGGACCCTCATCAGCTGTGGCAGTTATTACATACATCTTATCCAGATTAACTTTAGGATCCTGATGTTGAGCATTGGCTATGGCAGAAGCCAATAATTTATTTATCGTTCCTGCTACTCTACGGCGTGAAAAACGCAATATATTTTGTGCTTCTGTTACAGGTTTATAGCGAATTGTATCTAACACTAATCGTGCCTTTCTTGCTGAACCGCGAGCATAGCAAAGTTTTGCTTTCGCTTCCATTTCTCTCTCCCTATCTCGTAACTTTTTTCTTCTTTTCTTTATGGCCCCTGTAGGTACGGGTTGGAGAAAATTCACCCAATTTGTGACCTACCATATTTTCAGTAATATAAACAGGAACAAATTTATGTCCGTTATGAATACTGAAAGTATGACCAATAAATTGAGGAGTTATTGTAGAACGGCGAGACCAGGTCTTAATTACGCTTTTCTTACCTTCAGCATTTAGCACCTCTACTTTCTTCAGCAGATGAGCATCAACGAAGGGACCTTTTTTAATTGAACGTGCCATTTTCTCTATCCTTATTCTATTTCTTAACTGCTTTCACGATATATTTATCGCTGTATTTATGGGTTTTCCGTGTTTTTCCACCCTTTGCAGGTTTACCCCAAGGGGAAACAGGATGACCACCTCCGGAGGTTTTTCCTTCACCTCCGCCCATAGGATGATCTACAGGATTCATTGCTACACCACGAACTGAAGGACGAATTCCCATCCAGCGTTTACGTCCGGCTTTGCCAATTTGAATTAAAGAATGATCCGGATTGCTGACGCTTCCTATAGTAGCAAGACATTCCTTCCGAATTAAATGCACATCATTGGAAGGCATTTTAATATGAACATAATCGCCATCTTTAGCTACAACCTGAGCAAAAGTTCCAGCGCTACGAGCTATCTGACCACCTTTTCCTCTTTTCAATTCTACATTATGAACAACGCTTCCCAAGGGTATCTTTTCCAAAGGAATAGCGTTTCCCACTGCAATTTCAGCATCGGGACCGCTCATCACTTTAGCTCCAACTTCCAAACCATCGGGAGCAACAATATATCTTTTTTCGCCATCCACATAATGCAGTAAAGCAATACGGGCTGTCCGATTGGGATCATATTCTATAGCAGCAACTTTTGCCGGAATCCCAATTTTATCTCGTTTAAAATCAATTATCCGATAGTGGCGTCTGTGACCTCCACCTCTATGACGACAGGTTATTCTTCCGGAATTGTTTCTACCTCCGGTTCTATGTTTCGGTTTCAGTAATGACTTTTCGGGGGTCTTTTTAGTTATCTCCTCAAAAGTATGACCGGTGCGAAAACGGAGGGAGGAAGTTGTTGGTCTGTATTTTTTAATTCCCATTATTCACCTCATTAAACTTCAAAATCGGCAATCTTATCACCTTCGCGCAGGGTTACTATTGCCTTTTTCCAGTCAGGCCTTTTGCCGTTATATTTACCTAAGCTTTTGGGTTTCCCTTTATAGCGAATAGTATTCACTGCCAGAACTTTAACAGCAAAAATGCGTTCAATAGCTTTTTTGATTTCTATTTTATTAGCATTACTGCTCACTTTAAAGCTGTAAGTATTTTCATTTTGAACCTGGTTACTGCTTTTTTCAGTGATTATAGGGCTAATTATGATATTGCGTGGGTGTATCATTTGTTGAATACCTCCTCCACTTTTTTCAGAGCTTCATCAGTCATAATTATATAACTGCTTTTAAGCACTTCATAAGCATTCAAACTATCTGCTCTGTCCGTCATAACCTCAGGCAAATTAGCAAAACTTTTAACGGTTGGAATATGGTGACCATCAGTTACAATCAGTTTATAACCTTTTTCCGGTATAATTTTGTTTAAAAGTTCCACAGCAAGTTTAGTATTCGGTTTTTCAAAACTTAGATTATCTACAATCATTATTCTGCCTTCGCGAGCACGGTCTGTTAAAGCAACTTTCAAAGCGAGGCGTTTTTTGGTGCGGGGAATTTTACGATACCAATCTTTGGGATAAATAGCAAACGCTTTTCCCCCATGCACCCGAATAGGACTTCTACGAGTTCCCACTCTGGCATTACCTGTTCCTTTTTGCCGGAAAAGTTTACGCGTGCTTCCAGCAGTCATACTTCTATTTTTCTTTTGCACTGTGCCTTGACGCTGATTGGCAAGGAACATTGTAACTACTTCATTGAGTAAAATCTTAGGAGCATTAACATCCACTTCAAAGATGCCTTCAGGAAGATCAACTTCTCCTATAAGTTCACCTTGCATATTATATCGTTTTGCTGTTAACATAAGTTACCACCTATTGTTCCTTGTGAATTGTTACTAAGGAATTACGATGACCGGGAACAGCACCTTTAACCATTATTAAATTATTTTCAGGATCAACTTTTATAACCTTGAGATGATGCACAGTAACTTTCGTGTTACCATATTGTCCAGCCATTTTCATTCCTTTAAAAACACGCGAGGGCTGAGCACATTGACCTATGGAACCAGGTCCCCGAAAGGACTCATGACTGCCATGAGAACTGATAAAACCACCAAAATTATGCCTTTTCATCACTCCCGTAAAACCGCGTCCTTTGGAATTGGCAGAAACAGAAACCGTTTCATTTTCTCCAAAAATATCTGCTTTCAGTTCATCCCCAATTTGGACACTTTCAATATGTTGTCCGTAAGAAGGACGAAATTCACGCACATAACGGTAAAAAGGACTGTTGTATTTTTTAAAGTGACCCTGCAATGGCTTACTTACTTTCCGGGCAGGAATTTCTTCATAACCAATCTGGATTGCCTCATAGCCATTTTCAGCTTCGGTTCTTTTGCAGATAACTTTACAGGGACCAGCTTTAATAACGGTAACAGGAATTACTTTACCATCGCTGTCAAACACCTGTGTCATACCTATTTTTTTACCAATTAATCCAATCATCCTTAGCTCCTTGTATTTGCTTTGATTTCCACATGGACACCTGCAGGCAAGCTAAGTTTCTTAAGTGCATTAGTGGTTTGCTGAGTAGGATTCACAATATCAATTAAACGCTTGTGAACCAGCATCTGAAACTGATCTTGACTCTTTTTATCGGCATGGGGACTACGCAAAATCGTATAAATAGTCCTATCTGTAGGTAACGGAATAGGACCGACAACTTTGGCTCCCGTATTGCGAGTGGATTTCACGATTTCAGCTACCGACTTATCCAGAAGACGATGATCATAAGCTTTCAATTTTATTCGGATTCGGTTATCGTGTTTACTCACTGGAACCTCCAAAATTTATGCAAATTGGTTTCCCCTGGGTTAAAACGAAACTTTTGTAGAGCTCCGCCATCTGTGCAGGAAATCAAACTGCGGTTTGTTTTAGTTAAGTGGTGGATTGGGTTAACTCTCCTTCCACAGCGATACTCTATGTGAGTACCACATTTAATGGATGACATTGTTCCTCCTAAAGAACTATAAGCCCCTGCAAAATATGGGACTTGTGCTTTACGCTCAAAGCGTAATGAATAATTTAAGCCACCAAATTTTAGGACGGAGAAACTGTCAAATCTTTTTTTGCAAGATAACGAGATGGATTTTTTTACAAAGAGAAAAAGAGATAAGGTGAGAAGAGTAATTTTTTACAAAAAGAAAAAGAGATAAAGAGAAAAAGTGAGAATTGTAATTTTTCACAAAGAGAAAAAGAGATAAAGTAAGAAGCTTAATTTTTCACAAAGAGAAAAAGAGAGAAAGAGTTAAAGTAAGAAGCTTAATTTTTCACAAAGAGAGAAAGAGATAAAGAGAAAAAGTGAGAAAGTGGGAAGAGTAATTTTTTACAAAGAGAGAAAGAGATAAAGAGAAAAAGTGAGAAAGTGGGAAGAGTAATTTTTTACAAAGAGAAAAAGAGAGAAAGAGGGAAAAAGAAAAAAAGGAAAAAATAATAATTACTTCCCAAGAACTCAGAACTACGAACTACGAACTACGAACTACGAACTTAAAAATAAATCTGCGTTTTTATCTGCGAAATCTGCGGGAAACAATATCTGCGGGAAACACCATCTGCGGGAAATAACCTTGCCGGATATTCTTTTTCGCTTAGTTTATAAAAAGGGAAAACGAAATTAGGAATTAAATATGGATTACATTCAGCATTATCATAATGATGCCCTGGAATTTGATTATTGGGGTAAGGACTTAATAACTCCTGCAGAAATAAGAAGAAATCAATTTATTCAACATCTGTGTCCAATTAAAAAGGGGCAAAAGGTCTTGGATATTGGCAGTGGTAGAGGTTGGTTTTCTTTGCATTGTGCAAATATGGAAGCAGAAGTAACTGCTATTGACCTTAGCGAAGAAAATCTAAACAGGATTAAAAATATTGATCCCCGCATAAAAACCATTTATGGTGATGCTTGTTCAATAAATCTACCAGGAAAATCATTTGATCTAATCGTTGCCCTGGAAGTGCTTGAACACCTTGTTGATCCAGCTTTAGCAATAGACAACTGGAAAAAGATGTTAAAGACAGGTGGAATTCTTTTTGTAACAGTTCCCTACAAAGAAGTTATCCGCTATTCTCTTTGCATTCATTGTAATCGCAAAACACCGATGAATGCGCATTTGCATAGTTGGGATGCACCTAAATTGGCATCTATTCTGGAGAATAATGGATTCTATATCTTAAGAGCAACTTTGTTTGCTCACAAATTGCTTTCTGCTTTAGGTCTGGATAAAAAACTGCAAAAAGTTCCTTTTAGGGTATGGAATTTTCTGGATAAACTTTGTGGAATTGGCAACGATAAATATAGCTATTTAGCTGTAAAAGC
Source organism: Candidatus Cloacimonas acidaminovorans str. Evry (assembly GCF_000146065.2). Lineage (GTDB taxonomy): Bacteria > Cloacimonadota > Cloacimonadia > Cloacimonadales > Cloacimonadaceae > Cloacimonas > Cloacimonas acidaminivorans. The sequence goes on from NC_020449.1 coordinate 1,325,199, forward strand.
GATCAGACAGAATCGTTGATGCCTTCAACCACAAAATCCGGAAGGTTGATGTCCGCTTTAATAAATTATAAGATCGTTGAACATAAAAAGGAATAATGCATACTGAATTCATTCTATAAAAAATCCGGATAAGCGCTATAAACATTATAGTAAAACATTATTAGTTCAGCAGGAACGGCAGGTACTAACAACGGGTTTCAACCCGGTGAAAAGAAACCAGAGTAAAAATAAGTTCCTTTGGAACTTTTTCATCTTGCTCCATTGGTCCAATAGTTATTTTGGGATAACACATAATTTATATATTTAGCGAACTACTCTTTATCAAACTACAAAGGGAAGTAGCTTTGAATTATTTTAACATTGCTTTCATATACCAATTATTCAAAGGTCTTATCTATGAAATCTGTGAGAGTTCATTAATATAGGCGTTGGTTACCGTAGATATACCAAACACCATTTTCTCTTTTGAAATAGGAAATATCTCCAGAGTCCTCCGGTTCATTTAAAGTAAGGGTTTCCGAATGGGAAGTAAATTTATTTTTACTATGTACAACAGCATAGTCGTCATCCAAATCAATATAGAGAACTTCTATTTCCAGCAGGGAGTATTGAGCCATTCTATCCAGCCATAGAGCATTAAAATTATAACTTGTCATTCCCTTATGCCGATATTCAGTATGTAGATGTTCCATTATTCCGCTCATATTTTTCAAGTTGAATTCCATACTTATATCATAGAGAATATCCCGAATTTCACGCTGGGCAATTGTATCGCTGTCATTACTTTCGCAGCTTCCTAAAGCCAGCATCAATAAAATAGCGAAGATTAGATATAAGTATCTTTTCATTCTTTTCCTAACCAATTATTTTATTATCTCATATTTATATTATAATCGTTATGTTTAAGAACGGCAAGACATTCTATATGCCAGGTATTGGGAAACATATCAAAGGGTTGTAAAAAAACAACTTTATATTTCTCTCCGGCAATTAGTGTATTTAAATCTCGGGCAAGAGTCATAGGAGCGCAGCTTAAGTAAATAATTTGTTTAACTTCCGCTTGTATAATTGCTTCCAAAGCGTTTTGTTGAACTCCGCTGCGGGGAGGGTCCATAATAATTGTATCGGGCTTTTCCTTTATTAAAACAGCAGACAGGTTATCTTCCACTTTGCCTATGACAAAAGAAACATTTTTTAGCCCGTTCAGAACTGCATTTTCTTTTGCATCTTCAATTGCCTGAGGAAATTCTTCCAGCAGAATAACGCGTTTAACCTTATCTGCTAAAGAAAGTCCTATAGCTCCAATTCCGCAATAAGCATCCAGAATAACATTGTTACTATTAACAAAATCCTGTAGGAAGGAAATAATCATTTCCATTGTTCCGGTATTTATTTGCCAGAAACTGCGGTAGTTAATCCTGAATTTCAAGCCGCATAAATTATCGTATAAATTCTCGCTTCCGTAGAGTAGCTTGGTTTCTTTACCTAAAATAACATTTTCTTTTTGGCGATTGATATTCTGGATAATACCTTTTATTTGGGGAAATTCGGTAGTCAGCTTTTTCACCAGAAGATTGGTAAAAGGGAGTTTTCCGCTTAAAGTAACAAGGATCACCAAAATTTGTCTGCCATCAGAATTACAGCGAAAACCGATATGTCTTAATTGACCTTTGTGTTCAATTTCGTTATAGGGCTCAACCTTCGCTTTAAGGCAAAATTCCATCAGGGAATTAGCCAGCTGATCAAAAATCGGGGGATGATTTTCACAAGTATTATGTTCTACTATTTGATGGGAAAAACGGGCAAACATTCCATAAGTGATTTTACCCGTTTGATAATTTTTCCCCACCGGCATAAAGACCTTATTCCGATAATGTTTTATTTGGGGAGAAGGAGCAGGAAAGTAAATTACATCCTTATCTATAAAAGGACTGAAGAGTTCCAGAAGCAACTGATTTTTTTGTTTCAGCTGTTCAGAATATTTTAACATCAGCCAATCACAACCACCGCAGGGAATTTCTGCAGCAAAGGATGGGCATTGGACTTCAACCCGGGAATCCGAATAACTTATATATTTTGTCACTTTCCCGTAAGCATAATCCTTCTTTTCTATGGTAATATCAATATCTACAACATCGCCAACAGCAGTATAGGGTACAAAAATTGCCTTTCCTTCTGCATAAGCAATGCCAAAACCGCCCATTGCCATTTTTTTAATTTCTAAATTCGGTATGTGTTTCAAAGCATTTCCTGAAGATGTTGAATGCGCACTTCAATAGGAGGGTGCGTAGCAAAAAGGGAAATCCTTTTCTGATTATTGATTTTTGCCAGGGCATAAGAATCACTTCGTTTTTCCGGAACATAAGCATTGGCTATTTTTTTCAATGCTTCAATCATAGGACCTGCACCTACCAACTTTGCCGAACCCGCATCAGCTTTAAATTCACGCCAACGCGAATATGCCGCAATAGGAATATTGGCAAGAAACATTAAAATGTTTTGCAGAACCATAATCACTAGCATATATCCAAAATAACCTAATCCGCCACCGCGATCATCACGCAATGCATTATCAATTAAGACCGTTAAAATCCTGGCAAAAAACATCACAAAGGTATTCACAACTCCCATCAGCAAAGTCATTGTAACCATATCTCCATTGGTGATATGAGTCATTTCATGTCCCGCTACAGCGGCTAATTCCTCTTCCGAAAGGCGATCTATTAAAGCCGAGGAAAAAGCAATCAAAGCATTGTTTTGGGAAGCTCCAGTGGCAAAAGCATTGGCATCCCTGCTATTATAAATACCAACTTCCGGCATTATAATATTTCTTTCTGCTGCCATACTTTCTATTGCAGAAAGCAAATAAGCAATTTTGGGATGCTCAATTCCCGGTTTTATAATTTGAATTTTATAGCTTGCTTTTGCCATTGGCTTGCTTAAATACAGCGAAATTAACGAACCCCCCATTCCAAAAATAGCACATATAATCAGCAAACCCCATAGGTCTTCCATTTTCAAACCCAGAAGACCTACTACAATTCCTAACACCAACATTACCAGAATGTTGGTGAGCAGGAAGATTCCCATTCGTTTCAGAAAATTCATTTTACGCTCCTTTATTTATTTTTATCTTCTAAAATTATACCTTCAACCAATAAGAATATACTTATATCTTTTCCATTGCCATTATTATTTGTAGGCAAGCTAAGGCAAGGATTTTTTTTAAGTTCTGCGAACTCTTTGGCAAAAAAAGAATTTGCCAACCCATCTTTTCTTAACTGTATTATTTAGGATAAGATAACTGCCTTTTACCCTTCTTCCTTAATAGCATTGCTTACCCATTGCTTACCCATTGCTAATGGCATTAGTATTGGGTGAGCAATGCTAAAGCAATTCTATTAGAAAATAACTTCCTGTCTTGACAGAATTCTGCTTATTTAAAAAAGGGGTTTTATAAGGAAACCATCAAATGAAACACAGTAAAATTGAAATTCTGGAAAAGACACCTGTCGCCTATTCTATACTTTATCTTGCCCTACCCAGTATGCTAAGTATGCTGGTAAATATCTTATATAATTTAACGGATACTTTTTTTATCGGCAAGCTGAATGACCCTTTTAAGGTTGCCGGTGTCTCTATTGCTCTGCCTTATTATAATATGCTAATGGCGATTGCAGGAATTTTTGCCAACGGTGGAGCCAGCTATCTCTCCCGTCTTTTAGGGAAAAAAGATCTAAAAACAGCTCGGGAAACCACTACCACTGCTATTTTTACCGTAGCCATTGTATCAATATTTGCTGCTGCCTTGGGCGTTCTTTTTATTCCTACCTATCTTAAATTATCTGGTGCCAGTGCCTTAACTGCACTTTCTGCCAGGCAGTATTTAACAGCAATTTTTATTGGCAGTCCGATCATAATGATTAAATTTACTTTAATTCAACTGCTTAGAGCTGAAGGTGCAGCTAAAGAAGCAATGTTGGGTTTGTTTATAGGAACGGGAGCAAACATTATTCTTGACCCGTTGTTCATTTTTACTTTTAAGATGGATGTAACCGGAGCTGCCATAGCTACAGTAATTGGTCAGGGTTTAGCAATGCTTTATTATATTTCTTATTACTTAAAAAAGAAGAGCTTAGCTAGTCCTGGAAGAAAGTATTTACACCCGCGTTGGTCTTGCTATAAAGAAATATTTGCAATTGGAATTCCTTCCTCTTTAAGCCAGGTTATGATGAGTATCGGAAATGCCATAAGTTTTAAGCTGGCTTCTGCTTACACGGATCATACCATTGCTGCCCTGGGAGTTGTTTCCCGAGTTTTTTCCATAGCTATTTTTGCTTTTATTGGCTTATCTATTGGTATTCAGCCGCTTATTGGTTTTAATTATGGAGCACAAAATTATACTCGTATGAAAAAAATAATCAAGATGTCCAATATAATCTGTTTAGGAATGTCTGCTGTCTTTACCTTGTTTTTTGCTCTTTTCCCGGGAGAACTAATTGCGGTATTTATTAAAGATAAAGCAATTATGAAAATTGGAACACAGATACTGAATGCCTATGTTTTTGCTATTCCGTTTGCGGGTTTGGGAATGATATTAATGGCTGCACTTCAAGCAATGGGAAAGGCAATACCTGCTTTCATCGTCTCCTTATCGCGTCAGGGAATTGTCTATATTCCAATGTTATATTTGCTGAATTATCTTTTCCAATTCAGCGGTTTGATCTATGCAATGCCTATTGCTGATGTGATAACTACCATTCTTTCATTCACATTTGTGTATCATATAACCAAACGGCTGAAAAGTTCCCCTTGACACAAAAACCCCTTTATAAATAAGGGCTTAAGAAATAGAAATAATAATATATATGGAGGAAAAAATGTCCACGAATCTGAAATGCGACTGCTCTACCGATAATGAAATAGTAGAAATGGAAAAAAATTATGGAGGAAAAATGTCTCAAAATCTGAAATACGGCAACATTAGCAGCAGTGAAGCAATGGAACTGGAAGAAAAATATGGAGCTCATAATTATCATCCCTTGCCCGTGGTTTTAGCAAAAGGAGAGGGTGTTTATGTTTGGGACCCTGAAGGAAATCGTTATTACGATTTTCTTTCTGCCTATTCAGCAGTAAATCAGGGGCATTGTCATCCCAAAATTATTCAGGCATTGATTGACCAGGCAAAAGAGCTTACTTTAACCTCACGCGCTTTTTACAATAATAAGCTGGGAGAATATGAAAAATATATAACCGAATATTTTGGTTACGATATGGTTTTACCTATGAATTCAGGTGCTGAAGCAGTTGAAACGGCAATGAAACTTGCCCGCAAATGGGCATATAATGTAAAAGGAGTAGCTTCCGATTCAGCTATTCTTATATTTGCAGATAATAATTTTCATGGCAGAACGATATCTATTATTTCTGCTTCTTCCGATCCGGATTGCTTTGGCGGTTTTGGTCCATTCACACCTGGAATTGTGCGTATTCCTTATGATGATGCTAATGCTTTAAAAGAGTATCTGGAAAAAAACGGCAAAAATGTAGCTGCTTTTATTGTTGAACCAATTCAGGGTGAAGCCGGTGTAGTTGTTCCTAAAGAGGGTTATTTAAAAGATTGTTATGACCTTTGCCATCAATATAATGTGCTGTTTATAGCCGATGAAATTCAAAGCGGTTTAGGCAGAACCGGAAAACTTCTTGCTTGTGATTATGAAAATGTGCGACCCGATGTTTTAATTTTAGGTAAAGCACTCTCCGGAGGTGTATTACCTGTTTCAGCCGTTTTGGCAGATAAGGATATTATGCTGCAAATAAAACCTGGAGAACATGGTTCCACTTACGGCGGTTTTCCTCTTGCCTGTGTTGTAGCTATTGCTGCCCTGGAAGTTATTAAAGAAGAGAAATTGACTGAACGCGCTTTTGAATTGGGTGAATATTTCCGCAATGAACTGCGTAAAATAGAACATCCTATGCTCAAGCTTGTGCGTGGAAAAGGTCTTCTGAATGCAATTGTAATTGAACCGATGAATGGATTTGAAGCATGGGATGTATGTTTAAAAATGAAAGATAAAGGTTTGCTTTGCAAGCCGACTCACCGTCATATCATTCGTCTTGCTCCACCCTTGATTATTACCAAAGAGCAATTGGATGAATGTATTCAAATTATCAAAGATGTTTTTAATGATTTAAGTGCAAACTTAGGTCAATAAATAACTATAAGGGGTGGCTTTTCCACCCCTTGTTTTTTTGCTTTATGAATAATTCAGCAAATTTCAAAAGCGGCTTTGTAACTATCATCGGTAAACCCAATACCGGTAAATCAACTTTAATGAACCTTATTTTAGGGGAAAAAATTTCTATTACTTCTCCCAAGCCACAAACTACCCGTTATGCTATTAAGGGAATATGGAATACTTCTGAACATCAGATTATTTTTGTAGATACACCCGGCTATTTAAAACCCCGCTATGAACTGCAGGAAAAGATGCTCAAAATTTGGCATAATGCTTTAAAAGATGTTGATTTGATTATTTTCTTAACGCAAATTGACGGTTTTCCCACAGAATATGACAAAGAAGTGCTTAACCAGCTGAAAACTTTAAAAAATCCTCAATTGGCTGTTTTCAATAAACTTGACCTCAATCCCGAAGTAGATAGAAACGAGCTGGTAAAATATCTTCCCGAATCCATAAATGAGGTCTTTTTTGTTTCTGCTAAAACCGGAGAGAACATTCCGGAATTGATGGAAGCAATTAAGTACTATATCCCTTTTCACGAGCCCTATTACGATAATGATATGCTTTCCGATTTGCCAATGCGTTTTTTTGCTCAGGAAATTATCAGAGAAGCAATCTTCCACTTTTTTGAAGAGGAAATCCCCTATTCTTCAGCTGTTCTTATTGAACGCTTTAAAGAATTTCCCGACAAGGTAATTATTGATGCCGTAATTTGGCTGGAAAGAGAAAGCCAAAAACCTATTCTTATCGGAAAAAATGGCTCCTCCATCAAAAAAGTAAGGGAATATGCAGAAAGAGAACTTACCCGTTTTATGCAAATGCCGGTTCAAGTGCATTTGTTTGTTAAAATTAAGCACAAATGGAGAAAAAAGCAATCAGCACTGAAAGAACTCGGTTTTTAGTGTAGCCAGAGGAGTGGCATCCTCCGGCTATAGATTAATTTCTACCCAGACACCTAAACTGAAAATAGAAGTTCCATCCTCAGTTTTTTTATCGGAATTTACTTCATAGCTGCCGGTTAAGCCACCTCTAATATTGGCATCAAACTGATAAGTTGCCTGAGGTGAAATGGCAAAACGACTGGTATTTCTATCTACTTGAGAGGTAGTGCTACCCTTGGTTTTATCAAAATTATTTTCGTAGGTTATTCCCAAAGAAGATGTCAGTTCATTTTTAATATGTATTTTCTTTTTAGTGAAGGGAACAGAAAAACCTTTTGCTGCTCTGAAACTGTAGGAAATATTTCCGTTCAGTGATTGTGTATTGCTGGTTTTCAGAATTTCGTAAGTATCCATATCGGTAATGTTTTTGGTTTGGCTTAAAGAGAAACTGAGATTGGTAGAAACGACCTTAAAAAGATTTCCCGTAAAGCCCAGCAAGGGATTTAAGGCATAAGTATAGGACTCCTGTTTGGGCTTAACCCAATCCAGATTTCCATTTTGGCGGACAGTATATTGAAAACCGGTATTTAATCTTGAACCGGAAATGTATTTTCCTAAACCAAGCAGGGTCTCAATATCCATAACAGATAAAGTAATATCGGGAAAAGTGTAGCCAATAGTTTGATTACTGGCACTGGCATATCTTCTGTTAGACATCAGAGAACAGTTTATAATGCTATCTACTCTACGCGAAAATGTTATTCCGCTACCCAAAGTGAGAGTATTATCATTGGAAACGGCTTCCAGAGAATCGTAAGGAACTGTGTGTGGTAAGCCAATTTGAAAAGAAAAAGGAAAAGGATTGGTTTTACGGGCATAATTCATCATATAAGTATTCTGATAAGAAGCAGTTATATTTTTAAGCATAGCAAGAGCATTCACAAGAGTAATTACAGGATTAAAACCTGGTTCTTTGGTTTCTGAGGGTTTGGTGGTTTCAGTTTCCTTCTCTTCTTCTTCCGTCTTTTCTTCTTTTTCCCCGTTCCCAAATATGTCTTCCATAAGTTTATTCAATTCTTCTTCAGAAAGGTCTGCCAGTTTACCTTCCGCTTCTAAACGAGCAAGTTCATCTTTGCGTTTTTGTATTTCTTCTTCGCTTAATTTCTGTTCTTCTTCTTTTTTCATCTCTTCCTGTTTCTTTTGTTCCTCTTCTTTTTTCATTTCCTCTCGTTTTTTTTGTTCTTCCTGTTTTTTCTTATCTTCTTCCGTCATTTCTGTTTTAGCTGAACCTTCATCTTCTTTACCTTTGGGAGAAACACTTTCAGGTGGCAGTTTACTTTTCATTTTCATTGCCCAATTGGATAAGAGAGACGAATTCATCAAGGTTAAATTCATGCGTATAGAACGGTTTGTATTGCCATCTCTCTGATAAGTATCAACTGCTTGACTTTCAACATATTGAGTGTATTTTCTTTGAGTATCGGTATATCTTGCAGAGACGGAGGAAGTAAAATTAAACACTTGCGGCAGGTAATTGGGACTATAATTCAAACCTAAATCCTGAACATATTCCGTTTGTTTACCAATGTTGATATCATAAAGATAGTCCTTTTGCAGTAAATCGCGTTTTGTATTGAGCCGTGCCGTAGCGGTTAAATCACTTAACAAACTCCAGGAGAGATTATTATCGGTAGTAATAGTTCTTGTATCCGTTGTCTGAGAACGTTTATTCCAAACCAAACTGTCAACGGTAGTAAGTCGGTCCCAGCTTTTGGGTTCGTTACTGCTAAAGGTTACACTATTACTGAAAGTATTGGGAAAATAGCCCAAACGGTAGTTCTTAAATAATTTGAAGCTTGTTTTTTCGGCAGGAATATTCAGGTTATAATTCAAAGTTCCCCTATATGCCAAAAGGGTATCCACTGCGGTAGAAGTATTATTATAAGAGCTTTCAATTCTTCCGCTAAGGGAAGTTCTATATACAGTATATTGCAGAATTTTGTTTTTAGGTGCCTGTTTTTGGCTGAAACCAAAATCTGCGCTGTAAGCCAAATGTTCTGTCTTTTCAATTTTTTTCAGTTCAGGGTCTGCTATATTAGCTCTTAAAAGGTCTGAATTTGCTCTAAACCTGGGAGTTCCTAAAGAATAATTTCGGGTAAGAGACAAAGGCATATCCAAGTTCCAGGAATTGGGAAACAGCTTATTCAGGAATATTTTATTCGTAATATTGAGGGATTGAGTGCTGGTAAATGTATTACTGCGTCCGCGTTGAATTGTAGTATTAAAATTCTCGCTTTTATCCTCAAAATCAACATTTATAGTGGCAACATCAGCAAAAGTGCCACTTACACTAAGGCGTTTGGCAATTCCTAAATCTTCATAAGGATCGGCAACTCGGATATCATTAAAATATATAATTCCGCTGAATTCTTTTATATCCATTTGATTTGCATAGAAATGAGCTCCGGGAACATAAACTCCTAAATAGATATCACGGATATTAATCAAGCTTGGTTTGCCACGATAATATTTTCCCAGTTGTCCTTCATCGCCAGGAATTATATTAACTAAAGAATCCGCTTCCGCATTAGGATTAATTTCTTTCAGGGAAATAAGGTCTTGCAGATTATATTCCAGCTGAATCCAGTCCTTAGCATTCATTTTAGCATTATAAGGACGAACCGGAACCCTTTGCCTAACTTGATAATAGTTCAAGGAATCAGCTCCAATACGAAAAATAATATAGAGAGAATCCAAATTGGAATAAGAACCCTGAGCCGCTTCCGGATAAACCCAAAAACGGATTTTATCGTAGGAAAGCAGATTTTGAGTATCCAGCATACGCTGTCTGAGTAAACACATTTGATCCCGTTGTAAATGGTTCACTTCCAAAGTTAAAGCCGATTCTGCCGATTCTTTTTTTTCTTCAGTATACCAGGTTCCAGCAGGTGAAGTATAGTGAGTAAAGTTCTTCTGATTAGTTACAATTCCGGAAATATAGCTCGTATTTTTCGCTATCAAAACTGAGGGTTCAATTATAGGATTATAATATTGAACATAGCTATTGGGGGGTGGCGCATTACCATATTTGAACTGGCGGATAAAATTATCCTGCCATTTATTACCAACAACGGAAATATCTGCGATGCGGACTTTTACATCCATCTGGGCATCGGTATCCAACCAAATTCTGGCATAAGATATTTTTTGTAACGAGGGCTGAATATTAGTTCCGGAACTGTTTACCATTTGATAGTATTGTTCATCATTAAGAGGAATCCGAAACATCCGCCATTGATTGTAAGAATCCACTACCAGAGAGGAATCCGGACTCGTAAGCGAAAAAGAATAACTGAGATAGCGGTCTAAAGTGTTTAAAACTCCATTACCATCAAGGTCTTCAGTATCCAAAATTCTGTTTTCTTCAGTTCCATTCACACCTGAATAATCATTGCCACTTGCGGGATAGGCAATGTCATTAGGATCGTGACCTGGCTGATTTTTAGGAATTCCATCCAAACCGATATCTTCACTGATTGTAAGAACTCCATCGCGATTTACATCTTCACTGTTTAAAACACCATAACCACCATATTCAGTATAAAAATCTTCGTTAATATCGCCAAGGTCTATATGCATCGTCACATTAGGGTAAATATTAGTATTAGGATAAAGAGGTTCCAGCTTGGCATAAACCTCCAAATATTTCTTTTGCGAAAAATCAAGTTGGTTGCCAAGATATTTCATAATTCCAGCCCAACTATGTGTTGTGGAACCTGGAATTTGAACAGGATTCGGTTTAACGATCATAGTAAGCACAGTTACATATTCATCCTTTTCCTGTTCCGTTAAAGTTGCTTCTGCTTCAATATCTTTTCTTTTCACATCTTTGGGATTGAACCAGTTTATTCTTCCTTTGGCATAAGAGGTTGAAAAGGGTTTACTTCCCAGCATCCATGTATTATAAGTAACCCCTAAAGGGTAAGAATCCATAATTGATTCCATATCATCAAGATATGCTTCTTTTTTCTTGCTTTTGGGATCACCATAAATATTGGGCATAGTAAAAGCAACTTCACCGGACATAGAAAGCTGGGAAGGAGCCGTAGTATTAATTAAAGGCAGGGCATCCAACCATTTGGTAATAAAAGCCGGTTTGAAAGTTAATTCACCATCAACATCTCCCATCAGCATTTCTATATTTTCATTGCCGATTCTGGGTCGTCTATCGGAAACATCTTCACTGCGATAAATTAGAGTTCCTCCCAGTTTTGCATAATCGCTCAATTTCCAGTTTGCCCTTATCCCAGCCAGATTTTTCTGTGCTACACTAAAGAGAGTGCGGGATTCAAATTCTATTTCAATTTTAGCATCGGGATCCTTTCCAGCAGCAGTTAAAAAAGTTATTCTGCCAAAATCGTAATCCACTATATAATCAATATTTTCTCTTTGTTCATTGCCGTTTACTTTAACTTTTACACTTCCTTTAAGCACGCCCATTGAAGAAAGCTCAATTGCTTCCCGACCGATTTTACCTTTAATATTAATAAAAATGCTTGTGGAGTCCTGATAGGAATATTCATCCTCATTTTCTTTGCGGTAAATTATGCCATCTCCCAAGCCCCTCATTGGCTCAATAAAAGGCATAATAATCCAGCCATTGGTAAGATTAACGGTAGCATCATCTCCATTGATAAGTCCATCGGGACTGCCATTAGCATTTAATCTTAAGTAGTCATTATAGGTAGAAATATCACCAAAGACCAGATTATCGGGTAAATTATAATTTCTGGTTAAGTCCACATTAACAGTATAAACCTGCAATTCAAAACCATCATTTTTAATGTTGGTTCTACCCATATCGTATATATTGCGCATTTGTAAATGCCAGGTATTGAGTTCATCATTAGGATCGTAAGGAATATATTCCTGATATTTCTTTCTTAGAACTTTCACATGTAAGCGACTGGTATCAGAATTGGGAGGAGGAACTTGAACTCCATCCCTGCGAGTATATTGAACCCCCAAAGTGGCAGTCCGATCTATAGTTTTCAAGATGGTAATAATTCCGCTGTCATAATCGGTTACAAAATCCGTTCCTTCAATTAATTCATCATAACACGGTTCATAAGGAGGTCTCATATTATTGGAATAGTAGATAGTATCTCCTACTGCGGAAGCGGTATTATTGGTATAATTGGCATCATCATAAAACAAACGCACAGTTCCATTTGCCGGTAAAAAATTTTCATTTACAATCCAGGAACCGTCTGGAGCGGTTTCAATTGCATTATTTATCCAACCAGGAGGTATATTAGTTCCGGTTTTAAGTTGGTAAAGTTGATAGGGATCGTGCAAATAATACATTGTTCTTCTGGCATATTTCCAGCTGCTGACCGTGGAAGAATCCGCCTGACTTTTACCTATGTAGGTCTGAGTATTTTTTTGGCTTTCTTCTTTACTGGCAATTACACTTAAGTCCAAATTGCCATATTTGAATTTAGTGGTTATACCAAAAAGTCCCTGTGAGCTGGCAGAATAGCTTACATAGCGCGATCCGCTTAAAGAAAGAGCAATATTTCCCCCTTCAATACTTTGGATAAATTCGTCATCATAGCCCGTATATTTTACATTTACATTGTTCATATCAAAGAGTTCTTCATCCTGCTTGGAATTGTATTTAAAGTTTACAGCAATTTTATCACCAATAGTTCCGGAAAGACGAAGGTTGGTTTCCATTTCCATTTTCAGGTCAAACACATTTTTCCCTGATTGATCATATATGGGAACCTGTTTTCTATGTGTATTACTAACCTGCATAGTAAGTTTTTGAGTTCCATCCAGATTTAAGCGTCCTGCAGAAGAACCAAGAACCTTTTGCATCGCTTTCGGCATAGCAATTTCCGGCAGTAAGGTAAGGTCTTTAAATAAACCGCTGCTAACTGTCTGCGCTACTTGTTCTTGGGTCTTGAAATTAGCAATCAGGGATTTATGAAATGCCTTTGTTTGCATATTGCTGAAATAACGGTCAAAACTAATCGGAACATCGGGTGCAATTTTATAATTACCTACTTGAACGCATAAAATTACTTTACCATTGGCAAAATCAATTTCTTCCTTATATTCTGGTGCAAAGGCAGGAATTTCATAGGGCTTTGTCTTGTAATAATTCATACCTTTGTTTATCTTATAAACTTCTATCCGATTGTTAATAATAGGATTGTATTCAGTAAGGTAAAGACGGGGGTATAATGCTTTTTCTGTTAAGGGATCAAGCTCGCGTTTTATTTCCTTTTTGGGTCTGAAATATCTGGCAGGAAAAATGCCTTTTTGCTCTGTTTGATCGTCTTCCGGTGGATTAGAAACCTCAGGAACCGTCTCTGTAGCCCACAATACAGTTAAAGCTAATAAAATCAAACAGGCGAAAAGCTTTTTCGTCATAAATTCAGGATTATTGATTCAAAATTTTGCCTAAAGCCAGATAAAACCCGTCCAGAGTAAGACCTTTATCAATAGTATTAATTTCACTAAGGTAGGGTTTTATCAAAGAAGACATACCACCGGTAAGGATTGTTTGAAATGGTTTTAGTTGTGAATATTGCTCTTTGATTTTAGCAATGAATGTATCCAGCATAAAGGAATGACCGTAAATTATTCCTGAAAGCATTGCTTCCGTAGTATTCAAACCCAGAAGAGCAGTAGGAGGAACAAGCTCAATTTCATATAGTTTTGCTGCTTTACTGAATAAACTTTCAGCTCCAATTTTTATTCCGGGAGCAATTATAGCGCCTTCAAACATTCCTTCTTGGCTGATAAGTTCAATCGTTGTGGCTGTTCCCAAATCTATTATGATTGAAGATGTCCGATATTTCTGCCAGGCAGCATAAGCATTGGCAATTAAATCTGCCCCGATAAAAGAGGGATTATCCACTCTGAAACTGATTCCTAAAGGACTAAGTGCATTTATTTCATACACTTCTGCCTGTATATATTTGCTGCATAAATGTTTCCAAACCCTTGTAAGCTCGGGAACTACACTGCCTAAAACAATATAGCGAATATCTTTTAGCCCGAGTTTATAACCTTCCGGTAGAGTTGTGGACTCCAGCAAACTGCCGAGCAGAATATAATATTCGTCAGAAGTATTTTCCCGACTGGATTTTAGACATACCGTCCAAATGGATTTACCTTTCAAGTATATGGCACATACGATATTTGTATTTCCTATGTCCACTACCAGAATCGGCTCTTGCAATAATAAATTACGCATAATCCCTGCTCAATATCATTTCCTGTAAAGATAATAAATCATACGCAAATAGCCATTATAGTTATAATTCTTAAAGAGCATTATTCTGTCAATAGATTTCTGTATTGGAATTGATAAAAGAAAGTTATCTTAAATCCCTAAGAATATTCCGAAGATAAGTTCAGGAACAGAGTTTTGTTCAATTTTTTAGAGCTTCAATTTCGGGAAATATTCATAAAATTTCAATTCCGGAAGGGCAATTATATTTCAGAGATATTAGTGCCTGCAAAAAAAGGATAACGAAAAAGTATTTAGTGCCTTTATTTATTATATAACCCCCATCTAATATAATACTTTAGCCCTATATTTTGTCCATAAGTGCAGAAATATGCATAATTAATTGTTATTTAGTCAATTAAGTAACAACACCGTAACACTTCCGTAACACTTCCGTAGTTCCGTTACGGAGTTGTTACTTGAGTGTTACTTTATCATAATGGGGTAATGTATGTATAAGAGGAAGGAAAATAATACCGGAAAAATCATAAATGCAATCTTTATTTTTAGAAGGGCTTACGCACACATCGCTATCATTTTATCGCCCTAACGGGTTTTGAGGAATCTAAACCTTTTAAATCCTCTCAACCCTTTCAACCAATTTTACCAATCAAATCTGTGCTATCCGTGTTATCTGTGAGAGCTTATTATTTTATTTACTTTCAAATTGCCAACTGCCATCCCAAGTATCCCAATCAATAATTTCGCAACGATTCAACATAATTCTACTTGGTTCATCCGAGGGTAAAATGGCTAAGACCTCTTCCAAAAGGGTTTTTGCCTGGTTTTTTTGTCCAGCAAGCATTAAATCTAAGGCGGTTTCATATTTACGATACGCAGAAATTAACTCCGGTTTATTTTGCATATTTTCAAGTGTATCAATAATTTCATAAATTTCACAAGGATTTAATTTACCCTTCACTTTTACCTTATCCAGTTTACGACAAAAGACGGTATTGCTAACTGCCCGATAAGTGTATTCATCAATAATAATAGTGGTAAGATAATATTTATTCAATCCTTCCAGGCGGGAACCGAAATTCATTTTATCGCCAATGCCGGTATAATTGAAAATTCTATCGGAGCCAATATTTCCTACAATTACTTCTCCTGTAGCAATACCAATACCGATACGGAAATTTTTCAGGACAGGATGATCTTTATATTCCTCTTTGATATTAAGAACAATTTGGCGAATAGCAAGAGCGCTTTTTACGGCATTTTCTTCAAAACCGGGATAAGTTACGGGCGCTCCAAACAAAGCTAAAATAGCATCTCCTATATATTTATCCAGAGTTCCGCGATGAGTAATGATGGTCTGTGTTGCCCGATTGAAATAGTTATTCATAAATCCCGTTATTTCAGAAGGAGTTAGCTGTTCGCAAAAAGAAGTAAAATTGCGCACATCAACATACATAATACTGATATACTTCTTTTCTCCACCTGCTTTCAATTTTTCCGGTTCCTTCATAATTTCCTGGATAACTTCCGGTGAAACATAATGCTCAAAAGCATCCCGCACCATTCTTTTTTCTTTACCCTGCTCATGTGCTTGAGTAATAAACATTGCTAAAAAGCCCAAAACCCAAGGAACAAGAGTGTAATTATAATTATATATATAACTCTCTTTCACATAAAGCAAATAAACGGCAGGAATAGAAAGCAGAGAAATAAATAAAAAAACGCTAATAGATACAAATGGCTTACTGCGAGGAATAAAAATAGCCATAATGGTCAAAGCCAAAATGTTAATTATTAGTAAAATACGGGAATCTACCCAACGCACATAATTTTCTTCCAGCACATTCCTGATAAATGTGGAATGTAATTCCACACCTGGAAAGGAGTTGTCCAAAGGTGTTATTTTACTGTCCTTCAATCCGTAGGCAGAAGTCCCTACTAAAATAAGCCGGTCTTTAAAATAACCGGGAGGAATTCTATGAAAAAGGACATCGGAAAAGGAAATATAACGAAATGTTTTATCAGGACCCCCTTGTCCATAATATTTAAAATAAAACAAACCATCGGGACTAAGAGGCAATTCACTCACAATATTTTCTCCGGAAAGCAGCTGACAATTGCGGTTCACCTTTATTTGATCAACACCTAATAAATCTAAGCAAATCTGCATACTGAAATTCAGATAAGCATTATTGTTATATTGCAAAAAAAGGGGATAATCGTGAATTTTTCCTGAAACATCAGGTTCAATATTGGCAAAACCAATTCCTCTTGCTGAATTTGTATATTGAGGAATGGGAGGTATAGGATATTTTAACTGTAAAAAATGTTTGGGCTGAACTTTCCAGGCAGTTAATTTATCGGGAAGAACTCCCGTATAAGAAGGATAATCACTATTAAACATAGATAAATAAACCATTCCGGCATTTTCTATAGCTGCAGCAAAACTATCATCAGTACTTAAAGCATCCATAATTATATCCGGATTTGCCGTCAGACCTTCAAATTCAGGACGCAACCTTTCTCTGGCATATCCCTGAATGCTGTCGCTTTCCGTAAAGAAAACATCAAAAGCAATAGCAATGGGTTCATCGGCAGATAAAATATTAACTAAATCGGCAAAGAACAAACTGGGCCAGGAAGAAAACTGTCCCAATTCCTTGATGCTTTTTTCATCTATATCCACAATGCAAATTTGGTCATAAACACCTTTATATTCACTGTAGGTAATAGCATTGTGAACTTCCAGAATAGTATCATAAATACTTAAATCCAAAGTTCTTAATAAAATACTGATAACGGGCAGTTCAGGCAATAAAATGGAAATAAGCAATACTGCTAAAGCAATCAGGAAATAACGCAAACGGGACATCAATTCGCTTACTTTTATTTTTCCGGTGGCAAACTATCCAGCGCGGAACTATCCGGAAAATCCTCCTTGAGCTGTTTTATATGTTTTTGTAGATTAACTTTATCTCCCAGTTCATCATAAATCATAATCAAACAAGTATGGGATAATTCCGCATCCTTATCCAAAGGTGACTGTTCAATTACTTTTTCAAAAATCTCCACTGCTTTAGTATAATCTCTAATATCCATATAATTTAAGGCATCTTTAACCTTATATTTCGGTTCAGAATACCAGTATAATTCGCTTTCCGGAATAATTTCAGCTTCTTCTCTTCGGATTCCTGCAACCTGACTGGCTTCACGCTGTTCATTTTGAGCTCTAAGATTATTGATTCTTTCCCTTAACTTATTTGGGTAATTAGGATTGGCTAAAGCATCCGATTGGAGTTTACTGATGCTGATTTGAGTGTTGGCATTAATAACCGCAACGCTGCCATTGTTCCATTGAATCTCAGCTTTGGAATCGGGACCTGTTTTAATATAACCCTCAGGTTCCACTTCCATATTCAAGGTTGCTGGCTTATAGGTGAGATTTAGTGATTGTTTATATTGCACCTCACCTACTAAAAAACGAATCTTACCTACAGAAGCAGAAAAAAGACATAATGCTATTCCTGCAAAAGTGATAATAAGCATAGTTTTCTTCATTTTTTACTCTCCTATATATAGCAAATCGGAATATATTGTGGGGTTAACATCACGCAGAAGGTTTTTATTGCTCATCCGATTAAAATATTCCCTGGCTTGACTTTGGTTTCCGCTTTTGTATTCCAGAATACAGAGGTTGCGTAATATTAGATCCTTATCATTACTAAGTTCTAAGGCAGTTAAATAGTTGATTCTGGCTTCGTTATAGTTACCTCCCTTAAATTGGAGATTGCCCAAATTGATTAAAGCACCAAGATTTTGAGGGTCTTGAGTTAAAATTTGATACCATAATTCTGCAGCTTTTCCGGGACGATTATTTTTCACACACCACAGAGCATATTGATTGGCAACCTTTAGATTGGTAGGATATTTTTTAAGCGTTTCCACAAATTTCTCTTCCTGAGCTACCTTTCCCATCAATTTTATGTTTTCAATTTCAGTTTCGTATTTAGTTATTGCTTGCGTTTTATTGCTGTATTCATAACTGGAAATTTGTTCTGTGTATGGTGCTGGAGGATATAGCTGATGTGCAATATCAAATTCAATTAACTGTGGGTCTATTCCTTTTTCAATTAGCATATTATAATCCTTGCTGGCTTTTTTCCAGCTGGCGGTAAAGGTTTCTTTACCCAAAAGCGTTGTTTCAATAGGAAGCCAGTATTTTTTATTTTTATAGATGAACTGGCTTGGTTCAAAACCAAGAGAGAAAATCTCTTCCGTAGTTATTCCGGTATTGATAACCAGCATAACATGCCCCGGAATATCTATAAAACCACATTCTACGCCTATTACCGATAAAGTAGCAGCCAATAGAGCAAGCAAATCGTCACAATCACCAGCTTTTTGAGTTAGGGTCTGAAAAGGAAATTGGACATTATCTATTTCACTGCCGGTCAAATTAGCTGTAGACATATCCGGAATATATTTGATACCATTAGCACTATAAAAACACCAAACCTGAACTGCGCGTTGGATATTTTTATTAAGTTCTCCCACGGGTTGAGTTTTGAAAAGTTGAGTGATATTAGTATTTACGAAAGTGCGCAAATTTACATCTTCAGGATTTATAAAACAGGCATACTGTTTACGATCTTTCCAGTCCATAGCATTGATACCCTGTGCCTGAATAATGGCACTTTTATTAGCAGCACCTTGTTTTTTGTTAAATATCCATTCAACCTCCAGATCCGCATTAAAAGTAGCGGAACCATTTTTGCAGAAATCAAATATCCTGTTATTGATAGGAGCTGTGATATCCACGGTAAGTTCTTCACCACCCATTAAAGCCGGTATAATTTTCTTATAAGGACGATCGGTTATTTGGGGAATGGTAACAGTTACAGAAATATTCTCAATGGAAATTTCTCGCGTATTATAAAGGATAACGGTTCCAATAGGATTGGTTTTATAATATTCGCATAGAGCGGGAAAGACCTTGTAAAATTCAAGTTTCTTAATTTCTATCTCATCTCTTGTTTCGTTATAATATTTCCTTGTTTCAGAAGTAGTTCTGGCTTTTTCCTGTAAAAGCTTATTATCAGGTGCATATTTAAGCGCAATTTGAATTTCTTTCCAAGCATCATCATAGCGTTGCTCTTTAATTAGTAAATCATGATAGAATTCGTGATAAGCAGTTGTGGTGCTATCAGAAGCAATATATTGATAGATATTATCCATCACTGTTAAAGCTTCAGTAGAACGAAATTCCTTATCCAATGCCTGAGCATAAGCAAAACCGTATTTTACTTCAGCAGGCATTTTCTGATAAGCAATAGCAAAATTATTCGTAGCTTCCCTCGCTTTACGACTTTTGGCATAAGCATTTCCCAGACAATAATAAAATTCTGCTTCGTTAGGATTGAGCTGAATGGCATCTATATATTTGTCAATGGCACTCGCATAATTTCCGGATGCAAAATAGCAATCGCCAAGAAGTTTTTGAATAACATCCGCACCCTGGTTATTGAATCGCTGCAAAGTTCTTAATAAAGAATTGATTGCGGTCTCATATTCTTTATTCAGCATTTGTAGTTCACCCAGTTTAATATTATTATCCAGATTATCTTCCACAGCAATCAATTCCCGCATTGCAGATAAAGCATTAGCATAATTCTGCAGTTTTTCTTCAGCTAAGGCAAGATATCGGATTACTTCTTTATCGCGGTTAAAGTTAGCTAAATAGGAATTGCAGAGTTCCTTCACTTTAGCATAGTTTTTATCCATATAATACAATGCAATCAGCTCGCGCATAATATTTTGGTCATCGTTTCTCTTAAACTTCTCCAGATAAGCAATACCCTGCTTATAATCCCCCATCATTCTGTATATTTCAGCTTTCCAGATGGCAGTATCTATCAGCACTCCCGTAATTTTTTCTATAGAGTCAATGCTGGATAATGCTTTTTCAAATTCGTTCCGACTGATGAACATTTGAGCTTCCAGAGTATAATTCTGCACTAATTCTTCTTTAAAATTAACACCTGAAAAGATTTTGGAAGCTCTATCCAATGCTACTGCTGCCTCTTTATAATTCTTATTCTGAGATAAATAACGGTAATAAGAATAAGCATCTTCAATTTCTTCCGAAGGGGGACCGCTTTTTCCATCAGCAGAAATTGACTGCACTTTATAGGTATTTATTTGTGTTTTCGGTTCGGTAATTACAAAACGCGGCTCACTAACTTTATATGTTACACTTTGAGTTCCATTGTTTTCAATTACTAACCAATTTGATATCCCTTCTGCTGCATCCCAGGAAAGTTCTGCCTGTTTATTCTGATTTACTATAAAATGTATGGTCTGGGGTTTCTTGGGACTGAAGTAAAAAGTAAGTAGTCGTGTATTGACAGCCATTTTATCACAAATGTAAAGATTATTATCAGTTGGATTATAACGGATTAATTCAATTTCTGCAAAACCGGGGAAAATACCGTTAGCATTTTTGGTAAAGTACTGATGTTCTGTATTGTTATTATAAATAATGTTTAACTGCTGTGTTAATCCGTCAATATAGCCAATCCTGTTTTCGTATAAAACATCAAAAGTGCTTATTCTCTTAGCTGAAACTAATAGTTTTAAGTTTTTGTCATCATCCAGGGACATCTTATAAATAGCCGAATTATTTGCCAGAAAATATAGTGTTTGACCACTAATCCGCAATAATTGAGGTTTTAAATTTTTGCTCTTAAAATCTATATTAAGCATATGAGCAGAATTTTCATTAAAGATAGCAATCCGAAAATTATCCCTGTCGGCAATATAAATTAAACCATCGGAAGAAATGGCTATACTAACAGGCATATTCAATCGTCCATTCTGATTTCCTTTTCCGCCAAAGGAATCCATATAATCACCCGTTAATGCATTATAAATAAAAACCTTGCAGGATTTACTATCTACCGCATACAATTTATTATTAAAGACGGCAATAGCATCGTAACCTTTCACTCCTCTTTCCCCTTCGGTTACAGCATAAATATTAAAAATGTTGCCGTTATCATCTTTACAGGTAATGGCATCGGTGGTCTTTTTAGCTTTATTATACTGCACTGTGGTTGTATGAACATAATATTTTCTGCCGTCTTGAACAAGATAATCCTTGGCTTTCGGTGCAGTATTTTCCAACAATTTGGGTCGTATTGTAAAAGGAGGTTTTTGCAACACATTCATTGTAGAAAACTCGCTATCCAGATAGAGTTTAAGAGTTCGGACTTTGCTGTCCAATATCCCTAAAAGAACTTTTCCATTGTTATCTACTGTTTTGATAATAGTTGGCTTTTGAAAAGAAACCAGAGATACATTAGTATCTTTTGAACCCCAGGTTGATCGGGGAAATAGGCGTCCGGAAGCATCTGTCTTGCCAATCTTGGTACTCAGAGCATAAATAACATAATACTCATTATATTGATTAATGGCAGAATCGGCAATTTTATCTGCTTTGCCCTCTGGAGTAGAAAATGTAAAGCTACCGCAGGGTGTAAGATTGGTATCAAAATGCAGCATTGCCTGATTTCTGCCTTTGTTTATCAGAATATGAATTACCTGGTCTTCTCCCAAACACATAGATATAGGTGCCATAACCGAAATTTTACCCGTAAACATACCTTCATTAGTAAAAGAAAGCAATTCATTTCGTCCTGCATCCAAAACATAAATAAAGCCCTGATAATTTACCAGAATGCGAATAGCTTTTTTAAACTGAACAGCGGGTGAACCCTTAAAAGATATAGTTCTTAAATAGTTGCCGTCGTATCCATATAAATAAATTGAGTTGGCTTTGGAATCCAGAATATATAAAGTTGTTTCATCTCCTGTAATATCATCCGCCTTACCAGCATAAGGAAGTTTGGTAAATATCGGTTGCAAAAATTCTTTCTTGCTAGCATCCCATGCCTTAATTATGCCTTTTGTATTATCTACACAATATGCAACACTACCCTGAAGATGAAAACAATCAACTCCAAAGGGATTAACCTTATCTGTAGAAACAGGAACTATATGTACCGGCTCAGGAATTGCTAATAGCACTATACAACTAACCAAGATAATTGCAATCAGGAAAAGGGATTTTTTCATATTCACTCCCTGTTTTTTCATAATCTAAATTATATTATCTTCACACAGCACCAAATCTTAAAAACCTCCTTTTTCAGGAGGGCTTTAAGCCCACAAATCCATTAAATTCGCGCAGAGATAATAACCAGTTCTTCAACTTTATATCCTCCACTTTTATCTTTTTTTCTCTTACTCCAAATTATGTTATTCTGTCAAGGAAAAACTTATCCTGCAAAGGCTCCATTTTTTTAACAGTATATAGAAACGAAGTTAATTGTAAAAAAAGCACCTTTTACCCGATAACTCCTAATGGCATTTCTTAAGTATATTTGTAAGCATTTTAACTTGTCTTCAATCCCAATAATACCGATGAATTAAAATGCTTAAACATTTTTTCTGTCTTATATGGATTCCTGCTTTCATAGAAATGACACTGGACTTTTATTTCAAGATCTGATATAAAATATTTTTAGATAACTTCATTATCTATGGCAAATTGGAATTATTCACCTCATTTTTCCTCAACTGCATTGTTCAGTTCTATGCAGTATCCGTATAAAATTGTTTAATGGATTGATTATCCTGAATAATCAGGATTCCTTTTTATTAAAGAAATAAAGCAGGGTGGCAATTGAGCAATTGCCACCCTGCCTATTAGTAAATGATAATTTTAATTATGCCTCAGTCATAAAAGGATATTTGTATTCACTATCAGGAACAAAGTTTTCTTTAATAGACCTGGCTGAAATCCATCTTTGTAAATTTAACGCTGAACCGGCTTTATCATTTGTGCCGGAAGACCTTCCACCTCCAAAAGGTTGCTGTCCAACTACGGCGCCTGTTGGTTTATCATTAATGTAAAAGTTTCCGGCACTATGCCGTAAAACATTGTTTGCTTCCAGAATAGCTTTTCTATCCTGAGCAAAAATGGAACCCGTTAAACCATAAGGAGAGGTCTTATCACAAAGATCAAGAGTTTTGCTGAAATCCTTTTCCGGATATACATAAACAGTTAAAACCGGACCAAAGATTTCCTCTTGCATAGTGCAAAACATAGGGTCTGTGGTTTTAATGAGAGTGGGCTGAATAAAGTAGCCAACGGAATCGTCACAATTTCCACCCCATATAATTTCTGCCACAGGTGAATTTTTAGCGTAATCAATGTAGTTCTTTATTCTATCAAAACTTTCTTTATCTATAACAGCATTGATGAAGTTGGAAAAATCCATAACATCACCCATTTTGACTGTTTCCAGCATTTCCACCATTTCTTTGAACCATTCATCGTAAATAGTATCCGGTATATATAAACGGGATGCGGCACTGCATTTTTGACCCTGAAATTCAAAGGCACCTCTTAAACAGGCAACTGCTAAGGACTTAACATCTGCAGAAGTATGAGCAAAAATAAAATCCTTGCCACCTGTTTCTCCAACAATTCTGGGATAGGACTTATAAAGGTGAATATTATTAGCAGTGCGTTTCCAGATATCATTAAAGACCTTCGTGCTACCCGTAAAATGAATTCCCGCCAGATAAGGAGAATCAATTACAAAATTGCCTATTTCGGCTCCGGAACCAGGAATAAAATTTATTACTCCATCAGGCAAACCTGCCTCTTTTAAAATTTTCATAACAAAATAACCACTATAAACCGCTGTTCCTGCAGGTTTCCAAATAACCGTATTTCCCATTAAAGCAGGTGCAGTTGGAAGATTTCCTGCTATGGAAGTAAAATTGAAAGGAGTGATAGCAAAAATGAAACCTTCCAACGCTCTATATTCCGAAAAGTTCCATTCTCCTTTGGGTGAAACCAGAGGTTGCTGTTCATAAATCTTTTGGGCATAATAGGCATTAAAACGCCAAAAATCAATAAGTTCACAGGCAGAGTCAATTTCTGCCTGATAAGCATTTTTACTTTGACCCAACATCGTAGCCGAATTAAGCAAAAAACGGTATTTTGTAGATAGCAGTTCAGCCGCTTTCAAAAAAATAGCGGAACGGTGATAAAAAGGCATTTCTTCCCAATCAATCCTTGCTTTCATAGCTGCTTCAACCGCTAAATCAATTTCCTGTTTATTCACCTTATGGTATTGGGCTAAAATATGCTGGTGATTATGGGGTTCAATACAGTTTCCGAAATTTCCTGTTTTCACTTCTTTACCATTAATTATGGCTGGAATTTCCACAAAATCGTTGTGCAGTTCACTAAGTGCTTTTTTTAGCTTTTCTCTTTCACAAGAACCGGGAGCATAACTATTCAGTTGCTCATTTTTAGGAACGGGAACGGTAATAAACATTTCTATCTCCTTTTAGTTTATTTCGTTATTTTTAGAATGAAAAGGAGAAATAGACATAGATGGACCAGGTACACCTATCCTGTAGCTCAATTCTTCACCTTTTCACATTGGAAGGCAAATCCGTTTTCAGATAAACCCTATCGGCTAACATCCCTGCCGGAGAAGTTTAGGATTGTTAGCTCGGTGACAAAACAACCTTTTAATTATGCAATATTATGTCAAGTTTTGTAAAATAGTTTACTCTATAAATCGCTATAGTTGATATACATAACTGGCTGAAATTATTGTTAATGAAAAAAGCCCGGCTGTGTAAAACCGGGCTTCTAATAGAGGAATTTTTAAGCAGTTTTATTAAAAATTAAGCTGTAAGGAAGCTCCTGTAGCATAGTTATTCACATCACTATCGTCATTTTTGCCCCAAGCACCGTAAAGATAAAGTTTCAACATATCTTTAACCAGCTGGGATTCTATGCCTCCATTCAGTTCCATTCCAAGGTCTTTTAGCCAGCCACCTGCAGCAAATAAAGTATGTTTTTCCGTTACAGGAAAACGGATAGAGCCAACAGCACTGATAAATGTCTCCTCATTATTGTGATATAACTCGTCAGTCCAATAAAGATTCAGTCCATCGTGAATGATATTATAACCATAAATAAAGAGTCCGTTTTGGTAATATGAGCAGTAAGGAACTAAACCATCTTCGGAGGCAATGAGAATATCAGCTCCAACTTGAATAGGAGTTATATCAATTTCTGCTTTTACGGCAGCGCCAAAACCTGTTTTATTAGGACCATCAATAAACTGATAACATACAAAAGGATTCAAATCTAAAGTAGCAGGACCTGCAGTAAGAGTTACATAAGGCAGGAAAGATATTTCACCGTCATCATTTCTATCATCATAGCCAACATAACTATTAAATCCCCAAACCACAGGAGAAGTTGCTTCCAGGGAGGCAAGGAAAATGGTATAATCATCATGAGCAAAACGGTTATTTTCCAGGTTTTTCAGCATTCCTGCCTGAGCTTTCATTCCCGCAATATCCGTATAAAGAATAACTCCTGCACCATAATGGTCTAAAACCAAACTACGATGATCCGCCAAATATTGTAAACCGGCTTTGATATTGCTCTTGATGGCTGGCATATAATAATCCAGATAAAGTTCACTGGTTTCAATATTTATGCCACCTGCTCCGATGTTGCCTCCGGTAGCATTATCACCCCAAGTAATTTCTCCAATTTCAATAGCCAACCTGAAATTTAACCCTTCAGTCAATTCTGAATTGAGACCCAACCTCAAACGGCTGTCTATATGTCCGCCATCCTTTTTGTAATAATCATTATAGGCAGCAGCACGCGTAAGCATATCGGCATCATAATCAAAATTAATGGCACCTAAAATGCTTATTAACAATAGGGTTGAGATGAGGGTAAGAATTTTTTTCACTTTTCTCTCCTTTTTTATTTGTTTTTAATAATAAGATAATTCATTAACCTGACAATGTCAAGTGAATAGCAAAAGAAACGCATTCGTCTAATCCGAAAATAAAAGCATTGAGTTGGCATTATAAGAGCATTAAAAATTATTTCCTGCTGGAATATTGTAGCAGTTCAAATCAATATAAACACATCCAAGAAGCTTTAAAAATTTTTCGTTCCATTGTAGTAATAATGGCATATACTTAAATTTCGGATGTCTATTGCCGAGCTATTTATGTTGCAAGTTGTAACGGCAATTCGGATCATCTAACTATATCTAAATACTCCCGTCGGACTAACTATCAATCAGCTGAATGCTTCCACTCTTCAGCTATCCTGGAATGCCGTTGCACAAGCAAATTCTTATAAAGTTTTGGTTGCTGAGGATCCTTATTCTACAGAATGGACTATTCTTCAGGAAAATATAGCCGCAACTCAGCTAAATATTCAAATTTTACCGGAACATCCATATCGTTTTTACAAGGTGGTTGCAGTTAGATAAAAATATCGGAATATAATCAAAACTCTAATTTGCAGGAATAAACCACTGCCTGGTTTTATTAGCTATACTTACCAGATTAAGCATAACGGGAACTTCAACTAAAACACCTACAGTTGTAGCCAAGGCAACAGGTGAATCCGCTCCGAAAAGAGATATAGCTACTGCCACTGCAAGTTCAAAGAAATTGGATGCTCCAACTAAAGCTGCTGGTGCAGCAATATTATGGGGTAATTTTATTTGTTTGGTGAATATATAGCTTATAAAGAAGATTAAATAGGTCTGAATCGTCAGTGGAATGGCTATGAGGATAATATGAAGAGGATTATTGATAATAACTTCTCCCTGAAAAGCAAAGATAATAACAAGGGTAAGCAACAAACCGCTAATAGTAACATTATTGAATTTGGGAATAAAGGTTTTCAGGAAATAATCCTCTCCCCTATGTTTTATCACTGAATATCGCGTTGTTGCTCCTCCAGCTAAAGGAATAACAACGAATAAGATAACGGAGAGAATTAATGTATCCCAAGGGATTTTTATTCCACTAATGCCCATAAGTAATGCTACAATAGGTGTGAAGGCGACCAGAATTATCAAATCGTTTGTAGCTACCTGAACTACCGTATAAGCAGGTTTACCATTAGTTAAATGGCTCCAGACAAAAACCATCGCTGTGCAAGGTGCAGCACCCAACAAAATGGCTCCAGCAAGATAATCTTTTGCTAAATTTGCAGGTATAACAGATTTAAATACAATATAAAAGAAAAACCAGGCAATAGCATACATTGTGAAAGGTTTAATTAACCAATTTACAATCCAGGTAACAATTAATCCCTGAGGATTTTTACCTACATTTTTAATGCTGGCAAAATCAACCTTCATCATCATCGGATAGATCATTAACCAAATAAGAACGGCAATCGGAATTGAAACCTGAGCAAATTCAAATTTTCGCAGAAAATAAGGTATTTCAGGAATATATTTTCCTATTAGAACACCAACTGCCATACATATAATCACCCAAAAGGTTAGATACTTTTCAAAAAAACTGATTCCTTTACTTATTTCTGTTGTCTGTTGCATCTTATCCACCTTTTTGTTGTTATATTTTTTAAGGGGAGATTTTAAATTCATTAATAATTCTTTAAAGAATATTAGTATTGTGCATAGAATCCTGGCAAAATGTGTATCAATCTAAATTCAGTAAATTTAAGCCCAGTTCATCCTGTATTATTCTAATATTCTTTTCCAGGTTAGGAATAATAGGAATGCCTTGTTTACGCACTTTTTGCTCTATTTCGTATTCTTTTTCACCGGCTACATAGATTCTGTTTTTTCCGGGGAAAAGTTGGGAGTTTTGTAAGTCCTTGCAAATAGAAGTTGTTATTTTTTTAAAGTCCACCAAATCCGTGAAAAATTCAATATTAATAGCCATAAAGAAGTGTCCCAAACGGTAGGGAGCTGGCTTTCCGTTTTCATCTTCT
Source organism: Candidatus Cloacimonas acidaminovorans str. Evry (assembly GCF_000146065.2). Lineage (GTDB taxonomy): Bacteria > Cloacimonadota > Cloacimonadia > Cloacimonadales > Cloacimonadaceae > Cloacimonas > Cloacimonas acidaminivorans. The sequence continues at coordinate 1,353,468 of NC_020449.1, forward strand.
CCCAATAAACCGTTCAAGTAATTTCCTTTTTGTAAGGAAGCGCAGAGAATTTCTACAGCAGTTGCCAGTCCATAACCTTTATGACTTCCGGTAATTTCTTCTGTTCCACCTAAGGGTAACATTGCAGCTTTTTGTTTTAGCAAATCAATCAGCAGACCTTTTGTATCCGTATAGGGTTTTCCTTCCAAATCAATAGCCCAGCCAAGAGGAGTTTCTTTTTCCTCGCGAGCCAGTTGTTCTACCTTACCTCTTTGGGAAATAGAAGTTGCAGCATCGTATAAAAAAGGATAGGGTAAATCGGTAGGCGCTCCAAAACATATAGGGTTAGTCCCTAAAATAGGAGAAACACCATTTGTAGGGCAAATGGAAGGTCGGGCATTGGAAAAAACAAGTCCGATCATATTTTGCCGAATAGCCATTTCTGCATAATAACCGCAAATTCCAAAATGAGTGGAATTACGAACGGCAACAGCACCCAAACCATATTTTTCAGCTTTGTCAATTGCTGCTTGCATTGCTTTTTTACTTATTACTTGTCCCATTCCATTATTTCCATCCCAAACGGCAGTAGCGCATTTATCGCGGAGGACATCAATGTTAGTTACGGGATTTTGAATTCCGGCTTTTATACGATCATAATACATTTTTAGGCGACCGATTCCATGAGATTCAATGCCTTTTAAATCACTGGCTATTAACACATCGCTGCAAATTTGTGCCTCTTCTTCTGGAACTCCAAGTTTAATAAATACCTCTTGCATAAAACTCTGCAGAACATCAACAGGCAAATATTTCATTTCTAAATACTCCTTATTTTTCTTCAAAAATAACAGCTTTCAAGGGAGGAAAGCCATTAAAATTAACGCTGGAATAGCTTTGCGTGTAAGCACCGGTAGTAAAAATGTAAACTCTATCTCCGGGAACGGTTCCTTCGGGCATCCGATAACGATAATGCTCATAGAGAATATCCATACTGTCACAAGTAGGACCAGCTAATATAATCTCTTCCGCCAAACCTTTACGCGGAAAATAGATGGGGAATTTTATGGATTCATCAATGGTTTCAATTAAACCGCCAAATTTTCCTATATCTAAATACACCCATTGATAAAGATTATTTTTGGATTTACGAGCTACATTAATTACTTCGGATACAATCACACCAGCATCTGCAACCAGAGAACGACCTGGTTCCAAAATAATTTCCGGAAGGTTATCACCAAAATCCTCTGTAATAAAACGCTGAATTTCCGTAGCATATTCCTGAATAGAAAAAGTGGGATCAACATAGTTGGCAGGAAAACCACCTCCGATATTAATCATTTTCAGTTCAATTCCTTCTTCGGCAACAGCATCAAAAAGATATTTACAACGAGCTACAGCATCGTCCCATTGCCCTATATCTCGTTGTTGAGAGCCCACATGAAAAGAAATTCCCCAGGGCTGTAAATTCATCTTTGCCGCTTTCACAATTAAATGATATATAGTATCAGGATGTGAACCAAATTTTCTGGATAGGGGCCAATCAGCGCCAGTTCCTTCCGTTAAAATCCGAAATAAGACCTTTGAACCAGGAGCATATTTTGCCAGGTTAGCAAGATCAAGCTTGCTGTCAGTAGCAAAAAGACGGACACCTTTTTCGTAAAAGTATTTGATATCGTTAACTTTTTTAATGGTATTGCCAAAACTTAAACGGGAGGGCTCAATTCCTAAATTCAACATCTGATCAAGTTCATAAGGAGAAGCAAGATCAAAATTGGCACCAAGTTCATTCAATAACATAATAACTTCCAGCATAGGATTTGCCTTAACTGCATAGTAAATTTTATAATTAGGCATACTTGCCTGCAGTTCCAAATACTTATTACGAACTATATCCAAGTCCACAATCAAACAAGGAGTGGGGATATCTTTAGCAAATGATATAATTTTTTCAAATCGCTCTTCGTCCATAAAACGACTGATATTGAATGTATACTGTTCCTTATACAATGTTTTGTCCTCTTTAGTATTAATCAGTTTTTCCCAAAATTCACAAAGCCATTTAATGTCAAATAAAAAGTATTTGACACATATCCCGCTTGCATTGAGGTGAAATATATTAAAATAAGGTAACTAAAATGCAGAAAAAAACAAGTGTGGCAGTAGGAATCAGTGGAGGGATTGACTCCGCGATGACTGCTTATTTACTTCAAGAAAGCGGTTATAGAGTAATTGGCATCACTATGCAAACTTATGATGAAAACATAGAAATGGATAAAACATTAAAAAGTGGCTGTTTTGGTCCCGCGCAAGAAGAAAATATTTTATCAGCTTCTCTGCTTTGGCGAAAATTGGGAATTGAGCATTATATTATTCCTTTGCAGGAAGAATTTCGGCATAAGGTAATTGATTATTTTTGTGAGACATACATAAAAGGAAAGACACCAAATCCCTGTTTGGTCTGTAATGCCTATATCAAATTTGCCTTGCTACCTGAAAAAGCGCATTCATTGGGACTGGAATTTGATTATTTTGCTACAGGTCATTATGCCAAAATCGGGTTTAATAATACCCTTAAACGCTATCAGATAAGAAAAGCAAAGGATGCAAACAAAGATCAATCCTATTTTTTGGCTTTTCTATCTCAGGAACAACTGGCGCAAACCCTTTTTCCTTTAGGGGATTATACTAAGCAGGAAATAAAAAAAATGGCAATAGGAAAGGGCTTTACTGAGCTTGTTGAGCGCAAGGAAAGCCAGGATTTTTTGCAAAGTTCGGATCTGGAAGTCCTTTTCAAACCTGAGGACTTTAATCCGGGAGAAATTATTGATATGCAAGGTAAAGTTATCGGAAAGCACAAGGGAATTATAAATTACACTATCGGTCAGAGACGAAATTTGGGAATAAGCGGTATGCCTGAACCCTATTATGTTTTGCAAATTGATGCGGAGAATAACAGAATTGTTTTGGGTCCTAAGGAATATTTGTTTAAAAAGAAATGTTCAGCAACGGATATGAACTGGGTTTCTCTTCCTGCACCCGAAAAAAAATTTAGGGCAAAAGCCAAAATACGACAGCAACATTCTCCAGCTGATTGTATTGTAACCCCTATAAATGATAACACTATAGAAGTAGTTTTTAAGGAACCGCAACTTTCCATTACTCCGGGACAGGGGCTGGTTTTATATTTGGATGATTTACTTTTGGGAGGTGGATTTATAGCATTTTCAAATAATGAGGATGTAGAGACAAAAGATTTAGAGGGTTTTAGAAGGGGAGAAAGCTAAAATTTTTGATAGCTCTATAGATCATACAATAAGAGCGATGTGCGTGTAAACCCCTGAATAAAAGAACTTGATAATGGTACTAACTAATTATAATTAAAGTAGATACAGCCGTCATTAGTCCTTTGTGCTATAAAAATATTTTCCGAAGTATAATTCATTTGAGCACAAATTACTCCTTTCTTACATTGTAAACGATTTCCTACTTCTTGCTTAATTAGTTATGGTAGAGATGCGGTGGAGCCGGTCGGGAAAAAACCAATAATTGGCACCATAACTCCATTACAACTAATTAGAGAAGGATAAAAAAAGAATAGCGGGAAAATTATCCCGCTATCTATTAAACATTCTTAGGGCAAGTTACTTTTTACTATATAATTAAAAGGAATTCAAAAGAAGGCTACATTCAGCATTTGCCCAATGGGAATTTGGCAATTCTTTTTTATTATGCTTATAGAGAAATATGCCAGTGTATAAATTTAATCAGCATTTACCTGTAATGACTGTATCAATTTTTCCTGAATTTCCGGTCTTTCAGTTAAATCACTGCTCTTTAAAAAGTCCTTTCTTTGCTGGAATCTGTCTTTCATTACGGCAATATATTTATCGTAGTTAATACGCAGGTTGGAATGATATCTGTCGTAATAGCCTGGTAAAATTGCCTCAACGGATTCTTTTGTAGGAATCATAGAGCCAGGTAATAAATCCCAGGGTTCCCATTGCAGCTGGTCCATTAAAATAGCGGTTTGCAGAGTTAGCGAAGTATTTAGAGGTATCGGTTCCAGGATATCGTCCGATTCCCTCCAATAGCCACGCGAATTAAAGCAGTAAAAATCCGCACCTGTATCAGCCACTTTTAAAAATGCTTCCACATCGCGATAGAGTTCATACACCCGAAATGGATTGGCAAAGGGTTCAAAAACGAGCTTGTTAAGTTCTTCTTCGGCAACATTTTCCGCACGATTACGCTGAGTCATTAAAGCGGCTCCCATAGCTATTGCCAAATATTTATCCTCCAATTTTAAGGCAGGTGGCAAAATAGAATCCTTCATCAGCCAAACCAATGCTTTGGGAAAAGCACAGCGGTTCACATATTTTCCCAATAGTGAACGGTCAAAAAGGGCTCTGCCATTGGAATTACGAATATCCTGTCCGTAAGGAATAAGTTTGCCATTAACATCCAAAACCGTATGATTCATCAAAGCCAGAGTATATTTCCAGTCGGGATGATCAACGGTTCGGCTATCCGTTTTATCAAATAAAGTCGGTTCCCAAACGCGACATAGCTTATTTTCCAAATCAATCTGGAAAGCATCATCGTGTAAAACAACCTTGGAAAAGCCCTCAGGCAAGGTTCCTGCATTATCCGCATTATTGGTATGGCTGGATTTTCCTGTTCCGGAAAGTCCATAAAAAGCGATAGACCTTTTACCCAATTTATGATATTCAGGATTTACACAAGTGCTGAAATCAATTTCTTTAATTCCTCCATGACAGGCAGCCATCCCGATTCTGATGCCGGAAGTCCAAGCCATAGTTAAAGTTCCCTTTTTCCGTTCCCCAAAATAACGCATTCCGAGATTAACCATAACATTGTGTTTTTCATCCACCAAAGCCAGTTGTGGTGCCCCTACATTGTTGTAAAAATCGTCATCACAAGTCCATTCATTGAAAGCAACCAGAATAATATCCTGAATAGGAAGCTTGGGACTTGCCTCATATTCCTCTTTCAACGATTCATAAGGGGCAAAATTCAACAGCCAAAAGAAAAGATTGGCAGCATCACTTTCAGTAGTTACAAAAGTAGCTTTCAGCATCAGGTCTTTATCCATCCCCAAAACTGCTTCGGCTTTAATTAATGGATAATGTTGCATTTGCCACACTGCTTCCCGAAAATCACTTTCCAGCTTATTTTTCAGGGAAGGACTTAACCTATGGTAAAATCTGCGGGCTTTAGCGGTTCTGCCAACAATGTTACCATGACAATCGTTGATAACTTTTGCATCTGCAGGCAGATTATGCAGCTTTACAAACTCCGGATACATAGGCAAATCGGTAACACTTACGCCGGGTTGATTTTTTGCCAGTTCGTATGCCTCGCGAATATCCACTTTCCGAACTAAATGGTTATTCATCAGGGTTTCGGCAATAGCTCTGATAGGAGACATTTCTTTAATGTTGGAATAATATTCCACACTGCTCTTGCTTGCCATTTTATTCCTCCATATATGGCTTATTTTATATGTTCAAAAAAGTTAAGATGATACCTATTATAAATTAAATGATATTTAGTTCCTTGCCAATCATTCTGAATTTTTCCAGAGCCATATCAAGCTGATCTTTAGTATGTGTTGCCATAAAAGATGTCCTAATTAAACAGGAACTGGGAGGAACAGCAGGAGGAACTACAGGATTTATAAAAACACCTTCTTCTCCAAGCCGACGCCACATATTAAAAGTAGTCATCATATTCCCTATATGTAACGGAACAACAGGAGTGCAACTGGCTCCGGTATTATAACCCATTGACTGAAATTCTTTCAGCATATAATTCGTATTTTCCCAAAGTTTGGCAATTCTTTCGGGCTCTTCCTGCATAATTTTAAGCGCTGCTAAAACGCTGGCAGTTGATGCAGGAGGAAGTGATGCCGAAAAAATAAGAGCCCGGGATTTATGTTTTAAGTAATGAATAATTGCTTCATCGGCAGCAATAAAGCCACCTACAGATGCCAGGGACTTGCTGAATGTGCCCATAATAAATGCTGTTTTATCAGTTAAACCAAAATGAGCAGTAGTTCCTGCTCCCTTATTTCCCAAAACACCTAAAGAATGTGCTTCATCAACCATAACTTCAGCATTATATTTTTCCGCCAGTTCAATTATTACCGAAAGATTTGCTATATCCCCTTCCATAGAAAAGATACCATCTACAACAATTAAAGAATTCCTGCCTTTAATCTCCTTAAGAATGCGTTCCAAAGAAGCCATATCGTTATGTTTGTAACGCAGCATTTTCCCTTCGGCAAGAATAGCGCCATCTATTATTGAGGCATGATCGTATTTATCAGTAATAATATATTCATTTTTACCTACCATAGTGGAAATACACCCTAAATTTGCCTGGTAACCTGTTGGATAACAAATTGCTTCTTCTTTACCGACCAATTTTGCCAGTTCGTTTTCCAGTTCCAGATGAATATCTAAGGTTCCGTTTAAAAAACGACTTCCTGCACAGCCACTACCATATTTTTGAATAGCTTTTATGGCTGCTTCTTTCACTTTGGGATGATTAGTTAAGCCCAAATAACTATTAGAACCCAACATCAACATTTTTTTACCATTACACATAACTTCCGTATCTTGCTCGGAAGTAATTTCCCGAAAATAGGGATAATAACCCATAGCCATCACTTTACGTGCGTCTGTAAACTTGTAACATTTATCCAGTAAACTCACACTTTCCTCTTTTATATGATTTTGAAACCTTTTAGGTTAGTATACAAAACTTTAATCAGATTATATGTTAAATACACAAGGGGCACCGAAATAAGCATCCAGAGAATGCCTCCATACCAGCCCCCGGCAATTAAAGTAAGAAGAACTAACAAAGGATGCATATTAATAGTTCCGCCTACAACAACAGGGTAAACAATATTATTATCAATCAACTGCACGATATACATCGCCAGAATTACGGTGATTGCAGAAAGAATAGTGCCACCATTAAACAGAACTGTTACCACGGCTAAAGCACCCCCTAAAAAAGGTCCGAAATAAGGTATTATATTTGCCACTCCTGCCGTAGCACCAATTAAAATGGAATATGGCACTCCCACAATCGTTAAGGCAGTAGAAGCTAAAATGCCAACTGCTATTATTTCAAACAAGATAGCTCGCAAAAAGTTACCTATGGTGCTGTCTATTTTCCGCATCATAATGATACAGAGTTCAAAATAACGGTTGCTAAACATTTTTACAATGCCCTTCCTCAATTTGTATTTATCCTTCAAGAGAAAGAAAGAAATCAGGGGAACCGTGAAAATAATAGAGATTGTGGAAAATATCTTTTTATAGTTATCTATCAGTAACTTAGGAATTTTAGCCAAAAAGACATTGGCTTGGTCTAATATTTCTATCAGCTTAGGTGCCATTCCCAAACCGGGAATTTGAGCATCCAATTCCTGTAAAAATTCGTATATCCTTCTGATAAAAGGTAAGGTTATAATATATTGCCCGGTTAGCTGTTCCCCACTGCTTAAAATATTAAAAAGGTTGTTCCCTTGTTGAACTAAAGCCGGAACCAAACGAGAAGTAAACAAGGCAATAATTCCCGCAATTATTAGATAAATTGTCAACACTGCAAGCCAACGAGGAAACCTTTTTCTCTCAAACCAACTGACAAAAGGATCAAGAATATAGGAAAAAATAAAGGCATAAATTAAATAGTAAATTATGGGATGGTAAAAAAACAATCCCAGCACAATCAGAGCCAGTAATAAACTATAAAAAATCCACTTCGTCCAGTTCATAGTTCTTTTGCGCTTTCCGGAGATGAAATATTAAAAATATAATTGCTCAAGGTTTGACAGAAGGCAGTTAACATTTTAACACCTAAATTAGGATTCTGCCGGAACAAATCACTCAAGTCATAACGGGAAACAGCATAAGCAGTTACTTCTGTTAATGCGGTTGCTGAACTGCTGCGGGTTTCTTCTTTAAACATATCAATCAAACCTAAAATTTGTAACTCGCGAATAACATAGCGACCTTTAGGATAAGTAGGTCCTGTTACTTCCACTTCTCCGGAAAAAATAAAATAAATCACTTCCAGAGGATGATCTTTATCATAAAGCAACTCTCCTCTGTTAAAATTGCGCTTATGCAAAAAGTTATTGAGCAAATAAAGCTCAAAAGAACTGAGTTCACTTAAAACAGGAAACTTTTTTAAGTCGGCATATTTATCCGGTTTTTTCCAGATTGTTTTCATCCAGGCAAATATATCTTTAAGCACTTTTCACCTCAATGTCTTATCATCACAAACCAAAGGCACAAAAGAACAACCTCCTGCTTCTGCAATGTCCAATCCGTCTTCTGTTTTGGTAACTATATACAAAATTTGAAAACCGGTTTTACCTATGGGAATTGCCATTTTACCTCCCGTTTTTAATTGTTCCACTAAATGTTTGGGAACTTCCCGCGCTGCTGCAGAAACCAATATTTTATCAAATTCCTTATGCGGAGGATATGCTTTTTGCCAACCGCTGTAACCATCCCCAATCCGAAAATAAATATTGTTATAACCGGCATTGCGTAAAATCTTCTGCGCATTTAGGGAAAGGGTCTCCAACCGTTCTACAGTACATACCTCTTTAACAATTTCTGCAAGTAGGGCACTTTGATAACCACTACCGGTGCCAATTTCCAAAACAATATCCGTGGGTTGCAAATCAAGCAACTGCAACATAATTGCGATCATTAAAGGTTGAGATATGGTTTGACCTTCTTTTATGGGTAAGGGACGGTTTTGATATGCGTAATCACGATATTCAGGTAAAACATAATACTCTCGTGGCACTTTGGCAAAAGCATTTAAAACAACCGGAGAAGTTATTCCTTCCAACTTTAATTCGTTTACCAATCTTATCCGTTGATCCTCAAAACGCATCCTCATCTCTCCAATTGCAGTAATTCATTTTCTTCCAGCCAGTTAAGAATCCTGGGAAAGGTCTCGCTTCTTGTAAGTTCAAAGCCCAAAGGAGTTAAAGATATATAACCGTTATTAACCGCTTCTGCATCGGTTCCTGTTTCATTATCCCAAACAGGAATATCACCTCCTACTTCGTAAACAAAACCATCTTCATTTTCTTTAATAATCTTAACAAAATTATAATACTTACGATGACCTGTACGGGTTAAACGAATACCTTTAATCTCTTCCAGAGGAAGATTGGGAATATTAATATTCAAAACACCAAACGCTTCAGCTTGTTTATCAATGCCTAAATCCAGCAATTTACGCATCCAGTAAGCTGCTACCTCAAATCTTTGATTTTTATAAGAATTTATGGAAACAGCTATTGCCCGATTTCCTAAAAGAGCTGCTTCCATTGCTGCTCCAACTGTTCCAGAATATAAAACATCTTCTCCCATATTCTGACCCGCATTAATTCCCGAAATAATTAAATCCACCGGCTCGGTAAGGATTTTTTGTAACGCAATAACAGAACAATCAACAGGTGTTCCACTGACGGCATATTCATTTTCAGCGATTTTTTTTACTATTAGCTCTTTTCGGATACTCAAAGAATGCGATGCTGCACTTCTTTCACTATCCGGAGCTACAATCGTAATTTTATGTCCGGCATTTTTCAGCTCTTCCGCTAAAGTTCTTATTCCGGGAGCTAAAATACCGTCATCATTAACCAATAATATCTTCAAAGTTTTTCTACTCCTAAAAAATAAGCTGAGGATTACGAATAAGATAAACCACCGCTACAATGACAATAGTTACAATAATAATAAACAGCCAGTTTCGCTGAACAAATTTTACTAAAGCCGGTCTATGCCTTCGTCTGCGAGGAAATTGAACTTTCTTATGAGAAATAAGACGTGCTACAAAAGGCCTTTTTAACTTATCATTGATCCTTAACGAATGCTGATCAGGCCTTAACCATTTAACTTTTCCGTCTTCATTCAGATAGGGCTTGAACCCCAAAGAAGTATAATACCTTTTTTGGGCTTCAGTATATCCCTCAACTTCATCTATTTCAAGTTCTTGCAGTATTGCAGCGTGTTTTCTTGCCATAAATTATTCCTCTTTTTACATTATCAATTTAGACAACTATTTCTGTCAAGCCAAAAAATCTGCTTATACCTGAATAAAAAAGTGATAATAAGGGAAAAACAAGCTCTGAATTAAGTAGACATAACTTTTTAATTGACAGAAATAGGGCTGTTTTTTCAATGTTTTTTTATTAGATTAAATAATTCGTTTGGAAAGGATAAAATAATGGTTTTATACACGATTGCCTTAATTATCCATGTGATAATTTGTGTTGCTCTGGTTCTGGTAATATTGGCTCAGACCTCTAAAGGAGGTTTGGATTCTAATTTGGGTGGAGCAGCAATGAATGTTTTTGGCGGAAGTGGTGCTTCCAAGTTTTTGAAGAAATGGACACAAATTCTGGCAGTGGTTTTTGCTGCTTCCTGTTTATTTCTTGCCTTTTTAGTTAAAAATATTAATGCCAGTGCCCTTGCCGACATTCAATCTCGCCAAAAAAAGATTAAAGATACGGAACAAACGGCTCCTTCGTCTAAACCGGCAACAAAACCTGCAACTACAAAATAATATAACTTTTATTTTGAAAATGCAGTTATTTTGATAGATTTTGCTTGGATTACTGCCTTCACAGGAATAAGAAGGGGCTTTTCATTCTGAAAACAATATAAAAAGCAGAAGTGGTGGAATTGGCAGACACGCAAGACTAAGGATCTTGTGCCTGTTAAAGGTGTGCGGGTTCAAATCCCGCCTTCTGCACCAACTTTTTAGAGATGGAGCTTAAAAAAGCTCTTTTTTTTAGTAAGCATTTTAGCAGCGGTATCTAATTTTATATCTGCACTCTGATGTCCTCTCGTTACATTATTATTGACAATATAATAAGGAAAAAAGATAAGGAAAAAAAGAAAAAGCAGGAGTTGGTTTGAAACGATTTAGCGTAGTTCTGCTCTTAATTCTGTTATGCAGTTCAATTTTGGCACAACCGATTAAGAAGAATCCAAACAAAGCAGCTTTGTGTTCTATTTTCCCTGGAGGAGGGCAAATATACAACGAAGCATATATTAAAGCTAGTGCCATAATTGGAATTCAGACCTATTTAATTATTACTGCTATTCATAATGATGCCAAAGTTCAGGATTATAAGGATAAAATCAATTCCACCAGTGATGAAATATTACTTGCAGAATATAGGAATAAACAAAAGCAATATAAGGAAAAACGCACCCGCGATTTTTGGTGGATGGGAATAACTTTGGCATTTTCTACCCTTGATGCTTACATTGATGCACATCTTTCCAATTTTAAGGAAGAGAAGGAGAAAATTCATATCCGCTTTGAGGAAGAAACCCTTCTTTTGGAATATAACTTTTAGCCGGAGAAAAAAATCGGTGCGTAAATCATTTTTTCTTATTCTCTTACTGCTTTTTGCCTGCACACAATCCTCAAAGACCATAAGTGTAACGGAATTTGAACATCGTATTTGGGAACTTACCAATCAACAACGTTCAGCTTATAATTTACCTCCGCTTTTGTATGATGAGGGTTTGGCTGATTTAGCTCGGTTGCATAGTAAAAATATGTTCAATTTTGATTTTTTTGCGCATAAAGACCATCTCGGGTATCTTGTTGATGACCGAAAAAAGAAATACTATCCGCAATTAGTTGTTTCTTCTATTGGAGAGAACTTAGCCAAATTTGTTAACGGTGCAAGGACTTTTACACCTGAAGAAGTAGTTAACGGTTGGATGAATTCTCCTGAGCACAAAGAAAATATCTTAAATGCCACTTACACTCATTTAGGAGTAGGTGTATTTACGCAAGATGAAGTGCTTTTGGCTACACAGAATTTTGCCGCTCCGGTAGTAAAATTGCTATCCGAAATTCCTGAAAAATTTGACCCCTTATATCAATATCAATTGCTGTTTGAATATATGTCGCCCTTGCCTGCTAAAGAACTGGAAGCCGTATTAAATTTCCCTGATTCAAGGTTCAAATATTACATAGATGACAGGTCTTATACTATTGGCTTGAAACCAGTTCCTTTGCATTGGATGGCAGAAAAACAATTGGAAGTAATAGTAGATTTCCCTGCCGGCAGAGGTAATTATTCTCTCTGCTTTGGTTTTAATCATTCCTATCTGGAGGATGGAATTAAAATAAAGGTTAAATAGAGAAACGGGATAACAGGGGAAATGAAAAAGTGGGAAGGTGAAAAGGGAAAATGTCTATAGGTAAAAAAGGTAAACCCAAATTGAGGAATATAGTTTTCATATCGTTATTGCATAAATATTTTCCAGTCCACAGTGGATCCCGGCAAAAGCAGAAGTCCAGAAATGTTAATGCAGGATAACTCCCAGCCAATAAGGGAAAACAAGGTTAATAGAGAAAAGGAATTGGCAAAGAATGAAAGGGCGAGACCTTTACCTTTTTTTATGCAGCGCATTATTTCCTACCATGTTGAATCTTTTATGCTTCTTTAACCCTTCTTTAACGATTCTTTAACGAAGTTAAGGCATTGTTAAAGGATCGTTAAAGAGTCGTTAAAGAAATGACCAGGCAACAAGTAGTTAAACAAAGTCCACAAGGTAATTTTATAAAGCAAAAATGATGATGAGAGCATAGCTTCTGTCTTGTAATATCATTCAGGAAAAAGCTGCGGCTATTATATGTCTACGACCTACGAAACCATTAGGCAATGTACCTATTGTTCCGCTCAATTTCTTCTAATCTTGGCATCAAGTTCTTACTTTCGGTTTTCTATTGTATTCCTCCTATTTTTTATCAAAGGTCTATATAATCATTATTTATGGCTTGTTGGTAAAAATGTTGTATAGATTATATTTCCAGTTCAACAAAAACTGGGCAGTGGTCTGAACCCTCAATATCTTGTCTGATTCCAGCTTTTTTAATATGTTCAATTCCTTCTTTATTAACCCAAAAATAATCCAATCGCCAACCTACATTTCTGGGTCTGGCTTTTGTTCTATAGCTCCACCAGGTATATTGTTCAGGGCTTTTATCAAAATAGCGGAAAGTATCTATCCAACCCATTTCTGCAATTTTATCCAGCCAGGCACGTTCAATAGGTAAAAAACCGCTGGTCTTTTCATTTTCTTTTGGATTGGCAAGGTCTATAGGATGGTGAGCAGTATTGAAATCACCGCCAACTAAAATTATTTTGCCGGAAGTTCTTTTTTCCTCCATAACTTCCAGGCAGCGGTCATAAAAGCGGAGTTTATAGTTCAAGCGTTCATCATCTTTTTGTCCATTTGGAAAATAGATATTAAAAAAGATAAATTCAGTGTATTCGGCAATATTAATTCTACCTTCGTTATCAAATTCCGGATTGCCAAATCCTGTGGAAAAGCTTAAAGGTAGCAGTTTTGTAAATAAGCCGGTTCCTGAATACCCTTTGCGCAAACTATGCGACCAATAAATAAGGTATTCATTTAAAGTGTTAAGTTCTTCAGGGATTTGATGTTCCTGCAATTTTGTTTCCTGAATTCCTAAAATATCGGGCTGTTCTTTTTGGATAATTTCTATAAAACCCTTATTCAAAGCAGCACGTAATCCATTAACATTCCAAGACCAAAGTAATAATTTCAAAAAAACCTCCTTCTTTCTAACCTCAACCGGTTATTATGTTTAAGTAATTCCTTTTTAGAAAAGGCATTCATCTAATATAATAATTTAGTTATTGCCTGCAGGCAAGTTATTATCCTGCTTGACACAGAGATGGCATTTATTTTTTTAGATTGCTAAATGAAAAATAAGAAAATCTGTCTGTTACTGATACCTTTACTGTTGCTAACAGGTCTTTCGCTTTTTGCTCAAAAAGAAGCAAGAAATTATGCTTTGTCTGATTCCCTATTTCCCGAAATTCCTGATAGCTTGAAAATTAATTTAATAGAGACGGATTCGCTTTTTTATAAGGCAGATAGCATTCATTTTGAATATGATACGGAAATTATTAAGCTTTTTGGCAAGCCCCGCATTAATTATCAGGATACAGAAATTATTGCCGATTCCATCACCGTAGACATCAAAAAAGAACGCGCTTTCAGCTATGGTCCTACCAAAATGAGAGATGGAGAGCAATTACTTTTAGGTTCCAATGTTCGTTATGATGTTAAAACTCAAACCGGTATTTTGAATAATGGATACAGCTTAATTGAAGATGGTTATTACACTGGAAGCGAACTTCGTAAAGTTGATAAGGATATTTATGATATAGATGGTGGCACTTTTACCAATTGTGATTTGGAAGAGCCATCTTTTTGGTTTTGGTCAAAACAATTAAGAGTTTACAGGGGAGATAAAATTGTCGGAAAACCTGTAATTGGTTATGTAAATCACTTTCCGGCATTCTTTTTTCCTTTTATTATAATTCCTATCAGGCAGGGAAGGCATCCCGGTTTTCTTATTCCTTCTCCTGATTATAATAATGTAGATGGTTTTGTGATCCGGAATTTAGCTTTATATTATCCTTATCGTGATTATGCCGATTTTGTTCTGGGCTTTGATATTATGGAAAAAACTGGTTGGAAAGGCCATTTTGATACCGAATACCTGAAACGCTATGCTTTTTCCGGAAATTTTAATGCTGCTTTTCAACACAGCATAGATGAATACAGCACTTTTGACGATTGGTCATTACAGGGAAATCATCATCAAGACCTTCCAGAAAAGTCATCTTTGGATGCAACTATCAATTTTGTAAGTAATAAACGCATTTGGGAAAGCAGCAGTGATGTAGACCAAAGTTTAGCTCAAAGATTAACTTCCAGTGTTTCCTATTCCAAACCGATTGGTTCTTCATATTTAAATGCCGGCAGCTATTTTACGCAGGATTTGATCAATGATACCGCTTCTTTATCTTTACCGAGTGCGTCTTTTTTCTTGTCCAGTAGACCCGTTTCTGAACTTTTTAATGTGTCTCCCGATTCATGGTTAAGCAATTTTAATTATCGCTATAATGTATATTTAGAACATACAGGGAATTTAAGAGAAAAGAATTATTCTTTAGGTGATTTTTTCTGGGATAACACAATTGATCCTGCAGATACAACAGGAATTAGGATGCTGAATGAACATCATTTGGGAATAAAACAAAATGCCGGAATTTCTCATAATTCCAATTTATTCGGATGGTTAACTTTAGGTAAGAATTTTGACTATACGGAAGCGTGGATGGATAGAGATAGAAATGATGATAAATTTGCCAGAGGTTATGCCTGGACTGCATCTGCAAATGCCAGATTTAATTTGTACGGTTTGCGAAATTTTAAAAATTTCCCTATTAATTCTATTCGGCATATAATTACACCTAATATCGGCTATTCCTATCAACCGGATACTAGGAAGAATTCCGATTTATACAGTTTTGGCAGTATCGGAGTAAGCAATTCCCAAGAGGCATCCAATCTAACTTTTAATTTAGATAATACTTGGCAGATGAAATACGGCAAAAAAGGAAACGAAACAAAACTTAACGACCTTTTATTTTGGCGAATGGGAACTAATGCCAATCTGAAAAAAAAGGATAAACCCTTTTCTAACATAGCACATACACTATATTTCAAACCAGGAAGTTTTAACCTGGGAACTCTATCTTTAAATGAAGGAAAATATAAGCTTGGCAGTTTAAAACTTAGCTATTCCTCACAGTTTAGCGCAACTCAAGATCCCTATAAAATTCAGTGGGACAAAATGAACTTAAGGAATCAATATTTTTCTCAGGGAATAGTTCTTAGCGGTTCTGCACCTTACAACAGATATTTTTCTGCTCCTAAAAACAAAAGTTTTGAGGATTTTGAAAATTCCGATTCTCAAAAATCAGTTTTGGAATATATGCAAGAAACTGCAGGAACCAATGACTGGAGTTTTTCCATCAGTCAAAATATCTATGCCGATAAAGATATTTTTCATCCCGCAACCAGT
This sequence comes from Candidatus Cloacimonas acidaminovorans str. Evry, assembly GCF_000146065.2. Taxonomy (GTDB): domain Bacteria; phylum Cloacimonadota; class Cloacimonadia; order Cloacimonadales; family Cloacimonadaceae; genus Cloacimonas; species Cloacimonas acidaminivorans. The sequence goes on from NC_020449.1 coordinate 1,369,452, forward strand.
AGTTTGAGATCAAGCTTAACCTGTAAAATCACGCAAAACTGGAGATTATCTTACACCAATTATTATAACCTGAAGACAAATGATATGCTTTCTCAAACACTTTCTTTTTCCCGAGACCTGCATTGCTGGAAAATGGATGTAAATATCACTTTGAGAAATGATTACTGGGATTACCGAATTTCCCTGTTTAATACTTTATTACCAGACGCTTTAAGGTTTCAAACCCATGACAGCAAAAGATATTAAACGCGCTATTTTTTTAGACCGGGATGGCGTTATAAGTCCTGATGATTTTGGCTATTTAAGCAATCCGGAAGAATATCATCTTTATCCTTACACAATTGAGGCGTTAAAAATATTTAAGGAACTTAATTTTTTGCTTTTCGTGGTTACCAATCAGTCCGGAATTGCCAGGGGTTATTTTACTATTGACGACTTGGAAAAAGTGCTGGCAAAAATGCGTTCTTTGCTTTCCGCAGGAGGAATAGAACTTGATGGCGTTTATTATTCCCCTTATTATAAAGACGGAATCGTTCCACCATATAATATTGATCACATAGATCGCAAACCAGGCATTGGAATGTTCAAAAAGGCATATTCCGAGTTTCATTTTCAAATAGAGGGTTCCTATATGATTGGAGACCGCATCAGTGATCTTGGTTTCGGCAGAAATGCTCACCTTAAAAATATCTTGCTATTGACAGGGAATGGAGAAAAGGACTTTATGAAAATTCTGGAAACGGATGATTTAAGACCAGATTTCGTCTGCGAGAATTTGTTGACCGCCGCTAAACTAATTAGAGATTATAAGTTATGAAACTTTCCACTCATTACAGCGAAACCAAATTCAAGTCCTTTACCTTTGAGGAACAGATAGGAGCATTGAATAAACTTATCTTATCATTAGAAAAGAATTTAACGGAAGCGGAAAAACGCTCTCAGATAATTGAGCATATTTTGGAATTATATCTTTTGGTGGAAAAACCCTTACCTCAAAAAATGCAGCTCTTTATAAAAGAATTAAATCCTCACTTAAGTCCTCATCAATTATTGAATAAACTCTATTTTTACTGTGATGGAGCTCTCAGAAAAGATAGTCAGATGGCACTTTCAACGGAAAAAGAAAAAGTTATTCTTGATCCTGATATTCGCCAAAAAGCAAAACGGATAACCGTGATTTGTGATAATTTACGCTCGGTTTTTAATGTTGGTTCTCTTTTTCGGACTGCGGAATGCTTAGGGATAGGAAAAATTATTGTCTGCGGAATAACCCCTACTCCGGAACATAGTAATATGCCAAAAACGGCTATGGGAACGGAAAAACTCGTTGCCTGGCAATATTTTCCCAGCACTACTGAAGCAATTGCTTTTTGCCATCAAGAAGGTTTTTTTATTTATGCTCTGGAAACGATAGATAACGCAAAAAGTGTATTTCAGACCGTTTATCAATTTCCTCTTGCGATTGTTATCGGAAATGAAGCTCTTGGCATAGAATCATCAATTTTAGAGCTTTGTGATGAATTTATCACTTTGCCCCAATTGGGTTGGAAAAATTCTTTAAATGTAGGCGTGGCAACAGGAATTGTCCTTTATCAAATTCTGTTTGGAGGTTTTAATGGATAACCTTGCTTATTTTGAAAAACTGCTTATTTTACTGCAAGAACATAGCCCTGTCTGGCAGGCAAATATTATTGAAAGCGATGGTTCAACTCCGGCAAAAACGGGAATGAAATTAGCCATTCCGTTAAAGGAAGAACCATTTGGCAATTTGGGTGGAGGGGAATTGGAACATACGGTTATAGAGAAAATTAGAAATGATAAACCCGGAAAAGCCACAATTTATATTTTTAATTTATCTGCAGATGGCTCTAAATCCGGAATTGAAACTTCTATGCTGTGCGGAGGTTATGTAAAAGTATATGTTGAACCGTTATTTTCCCCCGATAAACTTTATATTATTGGAGCGGGACATTGCGGCAAAGCATTAGGAAAATTAGCTTGCCTTTGCGGTTTTTATGTTGTCCTGATAGACAACCGAAAAGAAATTATTGATAATTTACCTGAGGATTGTTGTCATCGTGCTATATATCACGATTATGCAAACCTGGCTGAGATTATTGATTTTAATCCCAATACTTGGATTGTGATTATGACTCACGGTCACTTGCACGATAAAGAAGTTCTGGAACAATGCCTGAGAAAACCCTTTCGCTATTTGGGAATGATTGGCAGTAAAACTAAAGCAGCCGCTACTTTTACTAAATTGAAAGAAAAGGGATTTACCCCGGAAGAGCTGGCTAAATGCCATTCACCTGTAGGTTTACCTATCGGATCAAATACACCTTACGAAATTGCAGTGAGCATTATGGCAGAGCTTATCTCGTTGCGTAATCTTCAAGATAAAGAGGAAAAGAGTTTTGTTCACAAAGAGATAAAGAGATAAAGAGAAAAAGAGTTTTATTCACAAAGAGAAAAAGAGATAAAGAGAAAAAGAGTTTTTTTCACAAAGAGATAAAGAGATAAAGAGGAAAAAAGTATTATTCACAAAGAGAAAAAGAGATAAAGAGTAAAAGAGTTTTTTTCACAAAGAGATAAAGAGATAAAGAGGATAAAAGTATTATTCACAAAGAGGAAAAGAGAAAATAACGGGGGAAAAGTTTTGATTTACAATTTTCACTTGCCTTCCCGAATACAATACCCCACAATATATTACTCTTACAACTGGAACTATATTTCAGCATAAAATAAAGACATTTATTTCTCAGAGTTCTACAAACTCTTTGTCAAATAGGAACTTGCCAACCCATTTTTAACCAATTGCATTGTTTGAGTTTACACTGTGTTTTTTATCATCTGAAAAAAAAATAAGGCGGAGAAAGAAATCTCCGCCTTTCTGTATCTTTTAGTAGTAGGAGTTTATCCGTGTTTATGAGTAATTTCTGCGGTAACTTGTCCGTTGAATACGGAGCGTTTAAAGTAATGTGTATGTAATAGCTTAAGGGCAAGTTTGGAATTTGGCTCACCGAGGAATTTTTCATAGACCTTTAGAACTTCCGGATTATGATGCGACATTCTAACAGGTAAATTACGGTCTTCTTCATATAAAGCCAAACCTCTTCTCGCTCTGGAAGCAATATCATTGCCGTAAGGTTGGCCTCCTCCACCTACACAACCTCCCGGACAAGCCATAATTTCAATAAAATGCCAGGGGGATTCACCTTTTGTGGCAAGACCTTCACGCACACGATCAAGAACCTTACGCGCGTTGGAAAGTCCATGAGCAACAGCTACATTCACTTTTCCAAAGCCGGGAACATCAACCGATGCTTCTTTAACTCCTTCCAGTCCACGCACTGCCGTAATATCCACATTCTGCAAATCAGTGCCAGTTACAAGGTAATAAGCACTACGAATTGCAGCTTCCATAACTCCGCCTGTGGCTCCAAAAATTGTTCCTGCACCGGTATAAAAACTCATTCCTTCGTCCGGTTCTTCATCCGGTATGTTAGCAAAATCAATTCCCGCTTCTTTAATCATCCGAATAAATTCCCGCGTTGTTAAAACATAATCGGTATCCTGAAAACCGCTATCGCTTAATTCTGGACGTCGTGCTTCAAATTTCTTAGCGGTGCATGGCATAATGGCAACCGAGACAATTTTAGCAGGATCAATTCCTTTTTCCTGGGCATAATAGGTCTTGGAAAGAACTCCAAACATACTCATAGGTGATTTTGCCGTTGAAACACAATCCGCTAAATCGGGATAATAGGTCTCCATAAATTTAATCCAACCGGGAGAACAGGAAGTAATCAGCGGTCTCTTTTCTCCCGCTTTCAGTTTGGTTACGCATTCCGTGCCTTCTTCCATAATGGTTAAATCGGCAGTAAAATTGGTATCCATAACCGAATCAAAACCGATTTTACGCAGAGCTGCATACATTTTTTTAGGAGTTACGCTACCTAAAGGCATTCCAAATTCTTCACCTAAAGAAACACGAATGGAAGGTGCTTCCTGAACTATCACATGTTTTTCAGGGTCTAAAATCGCTTCCCAAACAGCATCCAGTTCACTTCTTTCGTGCAATGCACCCGTAGGACAATAAACAGTACACTGACCACAATTAACACATGGGCTATTTGCCATTCCCTGACTGAAGGCAGTATCAATATGGGTATCAATTCCTCTTTCGGCAAAAGTGAGAGCATAAACCGTTTGCACTTCGTTACATACGGTTATACAACGTCCGCATCCGATACATTTATTGGTATCTCTGATAATGGACAAACTGGATTCATCGGCAGGTGTTTTAACCAAAATGTTAGGTAACGCCTCAGAATCCACTCCCAGATTATTTGCCAGGGATTGTAATTCGCATTTATTGTTGGCAGGACAAGTAGGACAGGTTACATCATGATTGGAAAGAATCATTTCCACAACTGTCTTACGATAGGAACGAAGTTTCTTTGAATTAGTAACAATTTTCATTCCTTCCGCCACAGGAGTACAACAGGCACGTTTGGGAGTTGGATTTCCTGCAATTTCCACAACACAAACACCACAATTTCCTGTAGGAGGTAAATCGGGGTGATAACACAAACGGGGAATATAAATTCCAATTTTATCTGCGGCTTCTATAATAGTCATTGTCTCCGGAACTTCCAGATGATGACCGTCTATAAAGACATTTACTGTTTTAGCCATAATATCAATCCTCTTATTTTCTTACTTTTTGGTTATTTCAATGAATTCATCGGTAAAATTTTCAATCGCACTGCGAACAGCCATAATTGGCGATTGACCTAAAGCACAGAAAGATGTTTGCTGCATTGTTTCAGCTATTAAGAGCATTAAATTCACATCTTCCATAGTCCCATTTCCTTTGCGGATTTTGGAAATTAGCTGATAAAGCTGTTGGGTTCCGTTTTTACAAGGAGAACATTTTCCGCAGGATTCATGGCGGAAGAAACGCAGAATACTCCAAAGCAAATCAACAATACTCTGGTGTTCATTCAAAACTAAAATGGCTCCGCTACCTAAAACAGCAGAATATTGATTCAAGCTGGTAAAATCCATTTTCACATCTAAAAGGCGATCGGGAAGAATAACTCCGGCTGCTCCACCTACCAATGCTGCTTTGAAACGGAAACCTTTTTTCATTCCACCTGCATAATCGTTGATAATGGTTCTTAAAGTTGTTCCCATATCCACTTCGCAAAGTCCCGGATAAGCAACATCTCCAAGAATTGTATAGACCTTAGTTCCAGGACAATCAGGGGTTCCATATTGCAAAAATTCATCGGCACCCTTGGCAATAATGAAAGGCACATTTGCTAAGGTCTCAACATTATTAACTATCGTAGGAGCTTTCCAAAGTCCTTCCACTCCGGGAAAAGGTGGTTTCCAACGCGGAGTTCCTCTGTTTCCTTCCAGGGATTCAATTAAAGCTGTTTCCTCTCCACAAACATAAGCTCCGGCTCCAATTTTGAGTTCAATATCCAAGTCAAATCCGCTATCAAAGATATTTTTGCCTAAAATGCCATAGTCATAAGCTTGTTTAATGGCTTTTTCCAAACGGGCAATACAGAGCTTATATTCACCGCGGATATAAATATATGCCTTACTGGCACCTACCGCACGCGCACAAAGTATAATACCTTCCAGCAATTGATGCGGGTCTCCTTCCATAATTAAACGGTCTTTAAAAGTGCCGGGTTCTCCTTCATCAGCATTAACAACTACATATTTTTGGGGAACATCAAGAGCGGATGTAAAGCTCCATTTAAGACCTGCAGGAAATGCTGCTCCGCCTCTTCCTTTCAATCCCGATTTTTTCACTTCGGCAATAATATCATTTGGTTGCATATTAGTTAATGCCTTTTCCAATGCTACATAGCCGCCAGCACCAATATAGTCATCAATATTTTCGGGGTCAATGATACCTGAATTGCGTAAAACAATGCGGTTTTCATAGTTGAACTTGGGACTAAATTTTTCTGTAACTCCAACCATTAAGCGTTTTACCGGGCGTCCTTTCAGGAAATGTTCCTGCACAAGTTCCGGAATATCTTCTATTTTAACGCCTTCATAATTGATGTTTTCGGGATATACAGTCAAGCAAATCCCTCTGCCGAAAAAGCCCAAAGGTCCTGTTTCCAGAATATTGATTTCTTCCGCTAAATCATTTTTGGCTAATTCATTGCGGAGAGCAGTAATAAATTCCTGAACTCCAGCTGCGAGAGAGGTCTCATTAATTGAGACCAAAATATGACTGCGATAGAATTTCATTATCTCCTCCCTCTGATTCTTTCAATAATTTCTTCCACTTTCTCTTCCGTGAGGTCACCGTAAACATCATCATTAATCATCATCACAGGTGCATTTCCACAAACACCTAAACAGGAAGTAAATTCAAGTGTGAATAAGCCGTCTTTCGTTGTTTCGCCAATATTGATGCCAAGCAGAACTTTCAGTTTCCGCAGCATATTGTCCGAGCCCTTAATATAACAGGGTGGTGATTCGCAAAGGCGGATAATATTTTTGCCTCTTGGTTTAGTGCTATACATAGTGTAAAATGTCAGCACTCCATAAATATGATTCACAGGAATATCAAGATATTCAGCAACAGTATCTACTGCTTCAGGAGAAATATAGTGCTGAGGGTCTTGATCCTGAATTTCATGGAGAATCTGAATCAGATTATCCTTACGGGGAGCATATTTTTGACAAATTTCTTTTATCATAGCTCTTATCCTTTATTCTTCTTGATTTTGCTTTTGTAATTCCTCTGCTTCACGCATTGCTTTAACCTCAGGATGCATTCCCGGAATTTTGGAAATGGCTTTTACAGGGCATACATCCATACAGGTTCCGCACTTGATGCAGGATAGTTGATTGATCGTATATTTTTCTTCCCGACTACCGGAAATGCAACTTACAGGACATTTGCGCGCGCATAAGGAACATCCTATGCATTTATCCTTGTCTATCTCAAAATGCATTAGATCGGGACAAACCTTATTGGCGCAACTTTTATCCCGAATATGAGCTTCATATTCATCGCGGAAATAACGAATTGTGGAAAGAACAGGATTGGGAGCTGTTTGTCCTAATCCACAAAGGGAAATCTTGGAAATGGTTTCTCCCAGGTGTTGAAGTTCTTCAATATCTCCTTCTTTGCCATATCCGCTATCAATCCTTTTTAATATTTCCAGCATTTGTTTCAAGCCAATCTTGCAGGGAGAACATTTTCCACAGGATTCATCCACGCAGAAATCCATAAAGAACTTGGCAACATTCACCATACACTTTTCTTCATTCATTACAATCACTCCCCCCGAACCCATCATCGCTCCACGTTCTTTTAAGCTTTCATAATCAATAGGAACATCCAAATGCTGAGTAGTTAAACAGCCGCCACTGGGACCTCCTAATTGAACTGCTTTGAATTTGTGGTCGCCAATCATTCCTCCACCTACATCAAAAATCAGTTCCCGTAAAGTAATTCCCATTGGAACTTCAACCAAACCGGTATTTCTTATATCTCCTGTTAAGGCAAAGACCTTTGTCCCTTTACTGGTTTCTGTTCCCATAGAAGCAAACCAATCAGCTCCTTTTAGGATTATAGTTGCAATATTGCCTAAGGTCTCTACATTATTTACTACGGTTGGCTTTTTATAAAGACCTTGGACTGCAGGATAGGGTGGTTTGGGAGTTGGATTTCCTCTTTGACCTTCAATGGATTGAATTAAAGCTGTCTCTTCGCCACAAACAAAGGCACCTGCACCCGTTCTAACTTCGGCTTCAAAACTGAATTCACTGCCAAAGATGTTTTTACCTAACAAACCGGTTTCCTTAGCTTTTTCAATAGCCATTTTGATCCGCTTGATAGCTAAAGGATATTCTGCCCGGATATAAAAATATCCGTTTTGGGCTCCGGTAGCATAAGCAGCAATCATCATTCCTTCCAAAACACGATGCGGATCACCTTCCAGTAAACTTCTATCCATAAAAGCACCGGGATCGCCTTCGTCTCCATTGCAAATAAAGTATTTTTCTTCTACAGGATTGTCGTGCACCATTTGCCATTTAAGGTAAGTAGGAAAACCGCCTCCTCCCCTTCCCCGCAATCCTGATTTTTTAATAATATCTATGGTCTGCTGAGGAGTTAGAGTAGTTAAAACAGTTCCCAATGCTTCATAACCGCCGGTAGCAATGTATTCTTCAATGCTTTCTGGATCAATATAACCGCAATTGGCAAGGGCTACTTTCACCTGTTTTTGGTAAAAAGGGATTTCTTTCTGCGTAAGGAAGGTCTTATCTTCTTCATCCTGAAGCATCAAACGTTTTACAGGACGCCCCTTTAAAAAGTGTTCATTCACAATTTCTTCTACATCATCAGGGGTAACTTTTTTGTAGAAAACACCTTCCGGGTAAATTACAATTACCGGACCATAATCACAGGGTCCCATACAACCGGTTTCAATGATGTTGATTTCATTTGTCAGTCCTTTTGTTTTTAGGACATTATGAAACTGTTCTTTAACTTTTAAGGCACCGGCACTTACACATCCTGACCCACAGCAAATCAATAGGTCAATACGTTTTAATGACATTCTTTTCCTCCAGAATCAGTTGCCTGTAGCGACAACATAATCTGAAACGATTCTGCCATTTACTATGTGTTCTACAACTACCTTTTTAACTTTTTCGGGAGTCATATTGCCGTAAGTGACTTTTGGCTTGCCTTCTTCAATAATATCCACAACGGGTTCCAGGGAAGAAAGCCCTTTTTCACCTGTTTGAGTAACTAAAACATCAGTTAAATTGCGGTTAGCAATTTCTTCCAGGAAGGTTTTCATAACTTCTCTTGCACCCATAGCGATTCCGGATGTGCCCATCCCGACCACTATTTTGATGCGTGTGTTTCCACCGCGAAGTTTCATTTCTTCCTGAGCTTTTTCACGGATTTTTTTAAGGTCTGCGAGTGTTTTCATCAGACATCCTCCATATTTGTGTTTTGTATTCCTTCTAATAATGATTGATCAATGTATTCAATAACATCGGGATAAGTTAAAGGTATATTTCCCAATTCTTCTTTAATAGCCGCGGTATCAAAATAGAAGCTCTTTTCCACACCGCGTTCGTGGCTGATAAGTTTAATGGTAAAATCAACTTCGGGATGGCCTATAATAGCACCTAAAAGAGTATCTTTCAAGTTTCCCAGGGGCATTCTGTCTATATGGTCTAATTGAAAATCCACCGTTAAAACAGTGCCAAAACCAGGTTCACTGGTCATTTTAAAACTGCCGTTTGTTGCTTCTGCATTTTGTTTAACCAGGGGTATTCCGAGCCCTACTTTTTTCTCCCGCTCTTCTTTAGATGTATAAAATGGACTTTGCGCCTTATCTAAGGTTTGAGAATCCATTCCTACTCCATCGTCTTCCACAATTAAACGCAGGATATTATCCTGCACATCGCGAATAATACGGATTTTAATGTTCTTTGCTTTGGCGCGAACGGAATTTTCTATAATATCCAGAAGGTGTAATGAAATATCTTGCATTTCAGAATCCGGATTATTTGTAGCGTTTCAGGATTTCGGCTATTTTATCCTTACTATCAATTCTACCGTAGGTTTCTTCCCCGATTACAAATACCGGAGCTAAAGAACAGGCACCTACACAACGAACTGCACTCATTGTAAAAATGCCGTCTTTTGTGGTCTCCCCCATTTGGATTCCCAATTCTTCAGAAAGCATTTGGACTAAGCGAGGAGCTCCTTTAACGAAACAGGCAGTGCCTAAACAAACATTAAGATTATATTTTCCGCGAGGAGTCATCGTAAAAAAGTTGTAAAAAGTAACTACTCCATAAATCTGATTGACGGGAATATTTAATTCCTGAGCTATAAATTCTTGCACTTCCACAGGCAGGTAACCGAATATTTCCTGAGCTGAACGAAGAATTTCAATGAGGGGATTGCGGATTTTTTTCTTTTCTTCAATCACTTTTTTCAGATGTGCATATTGGTCATTTTGCATCTGATCTGCGGGAATCATAATTTCTCCTTATTTTATCTATATTTTTTCTTAAATTTCAATTTTACGCCTGCCACAACCCTTTGCAGCCAAAAACAATTCCTGCACCGCTGGCTTTTCTACAGTTATTATGCTGTAGCCCTTGCCAATATCATTTAAGTAATGAGCATCCGAGGCACGCAAAAAGACCTTATCCTTAAAATAAGGATTATCCTGCACCCAGCTTTTAACATCCAGACAAGCGCTTATCCCGAAAAGCTGAAATTGAGGCACTTCTGGCATAAAACCCAGCTGACTTAAGATACTATTTACACTGGAATCAATATGAGCCGGAACAACCAGTCCATTATATGCCTGAACCTTTTCCACTACAGTGTTTAAGTTCCACTGTGAGGAATTTATTAGAGCGCGTGGTTCCACTCTTAAAATGTTCTCATTTTCGTCAATGATTACTTGATCCCCGAAAAAATCGGGATCGTTATCAAGGGGAAACAAGCTTTCATAGAGTTCTGTATTGAATTTTTCTGCGGAAGAAGAATCCTCAAAATAGGCAAGGAGATGAATTTCTTCCACACTTTGAATTTCTACTCCCCAAGTGAAAAAAAGTCCTTCTTTTTCCGCTACTTTTTGGTAGGCAGGACAATTTGCCATACTGTTATGATCAGTAATTGCCAACCATTGAATGCCAAATTGCTTTAATCTTTGCATAATTGAATTGGGAGACATCTCCAAACCCCCACAAGGAGATAAAACAGAATGAATATGTAAATCAGTGCGGAGCGATAGCATCCGAAAATAACTTAGGAATAAAGTAATTGGTAAAGAATACCAGCAAGTTCAAAAGTAGGTAACTTGCTGGAAATAAGTAAAATGCCTTCCTCAATCGCTTTTTCTATAACTGCAGTTTCGGGTTCATTTCCTTTGGCAAAAATTATTGCCGGAATGCCAGTCATAGAAGCAACAGCAATAACATTCAGATGTTTCATAATTGTTATCCAAACCTGTCCTGATTTGGCAGAAGCCATAACATCGCTTAGCATATCACAAACATAAGCACCGTTTATTTCCACTCCTTCAAGGGCAAGAGAAGGAGTGCAGTTAATGCCATTAATAGCAGTAACATAATCACTTAGCTTAATCATTTATCCTATCCTTATTTTGATTTTCTTCTTCCTCACTATCTTTACTGTGACGCTTTAACAGCACCACACAATCATCAATGGATGCCTTTCCTAAAACGATATCTTCTGCCAGAGCATAACAGGTAGGGCTTCCACAGGCACTGCAATCAAGTCCTGGAAGCATTGTGAGGATTTCATTTATTTGTTTCATTTTCTGAATTGCTTTTTTGATATCCTTATCCAGTTCCATAATTGGTCTGGGGGCAAGTGGAACTACGGCAAATTCGCCTTTTTGATAGAGTTCATAAAGTTCACTGGTATCAAAATCGCTTCCCTGACCTTCTTTAATCATTTTTTTAATTCTGCTCATAGCTACGAAAGGATTTTCCACATTTAAACAACCACCAACACAACCATTGGTACAAGTTCGCAATACTATATAGTCATATTGATCAAGGTAATGATCTTCCACCCGGGAAAGGATTTCCATCACATTTTCCACTCCGTTTACTGATAAAGTGCGGATATCTTCACAATCAACAAGTTCTGCCTGCACTCCGGAAAGAGCCCAAGTTAAACCTTGGGGATATGTTTCAATAGAAGGAGGATTATTTTGCAGTTCTTTTAAGGAGTCCCGTATTTTGCCATAAATCATTCCAATAGAAAAAGCTCCATCCTGAAGATGTTTATAAGCGCCTTCAGGTTGGTGAACTGCAGTCACATGAGCAATACAAGGGACAATTAAAAAAATGCCTATTTCTTTTTCTTCCAAACCGTATTCTTTGTTTATTTTATCTCTAAAATACCTGGTTAAAATGCTCATTGGAGCTTCCTGGTGAAAAAGATTCGGCAGTAAAGAAGGATATTTTAGTTGAATTAAACGCACAACGGATGGACAATTACTACTTAAAATAGGCCTTTTATCCCGATTTTTTCTGATATAATCACGAATAATGTTAATCATAAAATCCGTTACTGCCGCTTCTTCTGCCACTTGATCAAAACCGAGATTTAGAACTGCCTGTTTGGCAACTTGATAGCTAATATCTTCCGTAAATTGGCCAAAAAAGGAAGAAGAAATAATAGCCAGCTTGTATTTGAACTTATGAATTATTTCCAGAGGATCGCTAAGCGGAATTATAGCATGAAAACGACAAACATTTACACAATTGCCACAATCCACACAACGGTAAGGATCAATATTTGCCTTGTGGTCTCTAACCCTTATTGCTTCTGTAGGACAAACTCTAACGCAAGCAGTGCAGCCGGTACAATTATCTGCCAAAATTTGCAGAGCATGAAAATATTTCGTTTCAGTCATATCGCTTTTATCTTAGAAAAATATTATTATTTCTACTAAGGTGGGAGAATTTAATGCCGATGTTATGTGCAATGCATCACTGTTTTTTTGAATATTAGGCAAGCCCAAACCGGCTCCAAAACCTAATTCGCGCACTAAATCATCGGCTGTAGAAAAACCGGGGGTCATTGCTTGTTGAATATTACTAATTCCAGGTCCGTTATCCATAAACTGCATATAAATTAGATTATCAAACACATTGCTGATCATTTTTCCACCTTGAGAATGAGCAGCAACATTTATTTCTGCCTCATAACCCGCAACTGCAATGCGTCTTAAAATTTCCGAATCTACTCCTAAGCGTTTTAGCAAATTCTTTAATTCCGAGGAACCCTTTCCGGCAATATTAAAATCCTTTCCTGGAATATCAAGTTCCAAAACTACTTCCGGTTCTCTTTTTTGAGCAAAAAAGTCCTGCACTTTTTCTTCAAAATCTGGTTTTATATACCAGTATTCGGACATTTCAAATTCGGCAACTGCGGAGTCCTGCATTATATAATATCCCACTTGAACGGTATAAAGTCATATTAGTCGCAACTAATGGAAGACCTCGTTCTTTTGCCATATCAATAACATCTTGCATTGGTTTTTTACCACGAACGAAAACAATGCCTATTAAATCTATCATATCGGCAAGACGGATTACCTGATTATTGGTAAGTCCGGTTAAAAGCAGGGTTGGCTCCTTGGTGCACATCAGAATATCGGAAATTAAATCCGAGGCAAAGGCACAGGGAACTTCCCGGTTCAAATCAGCTCCTTCGTAAAGAACTTCCGCTTCCAGAAGTTCTACAATATCTCGTAAGGTCATTCACTTTTTCCCTTAATCTTTTTTTTGTTATTTCATTAAATATAGATATAGAAATTCAGTCAAGGGAAAAGTAAGAGGGTAGAGAGGTTTTAACTTACAATTTTCACTTTCCCTCCCAATAATCATTACCCCACCAACTATTACACTTACAACCGAGCAATTACTGGTTCATAAATTAAAAAATTGTAAGTTAAAACAAAATATATTGTCGCTTCCCCCTATATTTTAATGTTGTTTATTGTGCCCAAACGCATTATTATATCTTTAGCGCAAACAAAAGGAGGAGAAAAATGAAGCTTCAATATTTGGGACATTCGGCTTTTCTGTTTTCAGATAGCCAAAATCGTACAATCCTTATAGACCCTTTTTTAACAGGTAATCCCCTGGCACCTGTAAAAGCCAGTCAAGTGAAAGCGGATTATATCATTCTTACTCATGCTCATTCCGATCATATAGGTGATGCATTAACCATAGCAGATAAGCGAAAAACTACAATTATCTGTGTTGTAGAGCTTGCTTCCATAATTTCCAAAAATGGCTATAATACTCATCCTCTACAAATAGGAGGTGCTTTTCAATTTCCTTTCGGTAAAGTAAAAATGGTTACCGCTTTTCATGGTTCTGCAACCTCTAACGGTCTTTATGCCGGTTTAGCTGCGGGAGTAGTTTTCAAATTGGACCATAAAACCATTTATCATTGTGGTGATACAGGCATTTTTGGAGATATGAAATTGATTGGAGAGATTGATAAAATTGATGTTCTCCTGATTCCTATAGGTGGCAATTATACAATGGATATTGATGATGCTGTGCGTGCCGTCAGTTTGATTCAGCCGGAATTGGCTATTCCTATGCACTATAATACTTTTGATTTAATTAGAGCTAATCCGCAGGAATTCGTGGATAAAATTACTGCTAACGGTTTTGCAGGAAAGGTGTTAAAGCCAGGAGAAGAACTCCAGTTTTCCTAATTGTTTTACTGCGTGAAGACAAAAACGGGATGACAAATTCCGAGGGGGTAAAAGAAATTGAGTTTTTTGTATAATAATCCGCCAACCCTTTTAGCAATGGGGAATTTATTTAATACATTTTAATTATATCTAACTAAAAACACTTCTTCCTTAATAGCATTGCTTACCCATTGCTTACCCATTACGGATGGCATTAGTAATGGGTAAGCAATGCTTCAGTAATGCTATTGGATGAAAGAGAATAGAAATAATAGTAAACATTATTTCTCCTCTCTTTAATCATATATTGTAGTAAAAATTCTGGAGGCATTACAGTTAGATAACGACGGTTTGTTTTAGCCCAAATAATGCGGTTTGTTTGAAAGCCCGAAGGTAATTTCCCTTTCATTTTTTTCCAATACATTATTGGAGTTTAACATTACAATTTTGGGCTTTGATAAATATGCTTTATCTTGATTGATGAGGACTTCAACCTTCCGAGTAGTTTTCCTTTTTTCCTTGACAATTCTTTATCCTTGGTAAACAAAGAAAAAAAGTTAATAAGACCCTTTTTTATCAGACATAAGCTTTTGCTAAATGATGAATTAGATAAACGGAGTAAACAATGAAAAAAACGGTTTGGTTAATTATTGCCATCGTAATTTTGATGGGTCTGGTTGGTTGTAAAAAAAAGGAAGAAAAATTACCCAGCCAGGAAACAGCATCCGCTATCACAACTTATGCTCCTCTGCCTTCATTTAAAGAGGTTTTTAGAGTTCTGGATCAACTTCAGGTAAAAGATATTTCAGCTGCCGTTCCTGCTGATCTTTATAAAACCAAGCAAGAAGAGGTTCGTAACGCTTTTTCCTTAGGTTTACTAACGGCAGATGCTACTTTAGCTGCTAAAGGTCATAATAAAAAGCGCCTGAGTCAGATTTCTTCCAGGATGATGGATTTAACCACTCTTCTGGGTTTGGAGGAAGAAGTAAATCAAATGAGTGCCGAACTGAAAAATTTGCTTGAAAAAGAACAATGGACTGAACTGGAAACCGCTTTGGATACTCACAAGAAAAAAGTGGAAGATAAGCTCTGGGAAATGGAAAGTTTTGATAACTACACTCTGCTGCTTCTCGGCGGTTGGATTGAAGCTACCAATCGCGTTGCCTGGCTTATAAAACAGGATTACTCTGCAGAAAAAACCAAGGCATTGAACCAAAAAGGCACATTCAACAGCTTAATCGGTAATTTGAAAAATATCAAAGCAGAACATATTACCAGTCAACCTGAATTTCAAGAGGTTTTAGGTTTGATGGAACAGCTTAAAGCGGTTATTGATGCCGATAAAGAAAAGACATATACTCCGGAACAGCTGGATCAAATAATTTCGCTGACTAATCAGATTAAAGAGACCTTTAAAAAGTAATTTCTGCTATTATTATGTTACAATCAGGTTGGGAAAAAGCAAGATTTAAGGATTGCTGATATTACTTTCCCAACCTTATTATCTATGGCTGTTCTATTGAATTCTGATGGAACAGATACAGAATAATGGATTTTTTTGAACTTTGTGGCAAATTGTGGTTTGCCATCCTGCAAAAAACTAAAAGGAAGATAATGAAAAAAGTAATACTAATTTCGGGTATTCTATTCTTTTCCACCCTGTTATTTGCCCAATCCACCTTTTTTTGGATTGAAGATGTTCCCTGGGATGATGGAAAGGCGCTAAACATTAAAGCAAATGTTCCTGCCGATACTGTCTATCTGCAAAAAGCTTTGGAAGATGGAACCTGGGAAACAATTTACACCGGTAGAGGAAGGTCTCTTTCCTTTACGCAAAATGAACTCAATCCTGATATTAAATACAGATACCGTTTGCTGGTTCCGCGTCCTGCATTTAATGATACCATATTTTTTATGGCAGAAGCTCAACCAAAGGAACAATGGTTCTATCTGCACAAGCTTTCCTATCTTTTAATTCTGCTTGCTGTTTCCATTGCTATTATCTATTATGTACAAAATGCTCGCAAAGGAAAGGAATATTATATTCGCAGGATTAGCGGTCTGGATTGTATTGAGGATTCCATTGGCAGGGCTACGGAAAAAGGAAAACCCATTCTTTTTGTTCCCGGAATTATGGATTTGGATGATATTCAAACTATTTCCAGTTTAACCATCTTAAGCCATTTGGCTCATAAAGCGGCGGAATATGATACGGAAATAATTGTTCCCTGCAGGTTTTCTATGGTTTTATCCGCTGCCCGAGAAGTAGTAAAAGAAGCATATATCAAAGCTGAAAAGCCCGATGCTTACAATCAGGATAGGATTTTTTACTTAACCGATGATCAATTTGGTTATGTAGCAGGAATTGATGGAATTATGGTACGCGAACAGCCAGCAGCCAATTTTTTCCTCGGAAGTTTTTATGCCGAATCCTTAATTTTAGCTGAAACCGGTTTTAGTACAGGCGCAATTCAAACGGCTGGAACCGCTCAGGCAAGTCAATTACCCTTTTTTGTGGTCTCTTGTGATTACACTTTGATTGGAGAAGAACTTTTTGCCGCTTCCGCTTATCTTTCGCGTGATCCGCAACAGCTGGGTTCTTTAAAGGGTCATGATTTCGGTAAACTTTTAGTAATTCTATTAATTATAGCTGGAGTAATAACAGAAATGTCTGGCTGGCATTGGTTTAAAGCATTTTTTGAGGGGGCACAATGAAGTATAAAATCCCTCTTGTCTTTGCCTTTGTATGTGGAATTCTTGTAGTTATTTCCGAATTTATTCCCCACCGTCCTTTCAATATGCTGATTACCACTTTGCAGGATTGGTTTATGATTATTTCCGGTTTTGCCATTCTTTTAGGGCAAATCAGTTTGTTTCAGGCAAACATTAAAAAAATCAAAGAAAAAAACAAGGACTGGCCCTTTTACCTCGCGGGTCTGATTAGTTTTACTGTAATGTTAATTTTTGGCTTGCTGTGGGGAACTCAGGAATATAGAGGAATTTTTGGTCAAGGAGAAAAAATCCAGGCAACGGTAGGAATGAAACCCTTTGATTATCTGTTTGCCAATGCTTTTATGCCACTATCGTCAACAATGTTTTCCCTGCTGGCATTTTTTATTGCTTCAGCTGCTTATCGTGCTTTTATTATTCGTAGTTTTGAATCCAATCTATTAATGATTACGGCTGTAATAGTAATGTTAGGAAGAACCAGTTTTGGTGGAATGCTTACTTCCTGGCTTCCAGAAGGGCTTAAATTTTTACATCTTCCCAATTTGAGCGATTTTATTATGGAATTTCCCAATTCTGCAGCTCAAAGGGCAATTCTGATTAGCGCTGCTTTAGGAATAATAGGAAGCAGTTTAAGGATTATTCTTGGTATTGAAAGATCCTATCTGGGAGGCGAAAAATGAGCGCTAATAAAAATACCCAAACCGAACGCAGAATAATCTATTTAGTCCTTTTAGTTGCAGTTGCTCTGCCCCTTATTTTTCCTATCGGCTGGAAAACAGAGGTCTCCAGCTACACAAAAATGGCTTGGGAACTGATTCAAAATACCCCGGATTCTTCAGTTGTAGTTTTCTCCTTTGATTATGATCCTTCTACCCTAACAGAAATTCAACCAATGGCAGAAGCAATGCTGGAACATTCTTTTTCCCGCAATCAAAAAATTATTGCTGTGGCTCTTTGGCCTCAAGGTGTGCAAATGGCAGACCAGGCATTTACTGTAGCCCTTAAAAAATATCCTGAGAAAAAATATGGTGTGGATTATGTTAATTTGGGCTACAAAGTTGCAGGCATTGTTGCTATTCAAGCAATGGGAAAATCAATGCAAGAGGTTTTTCCCTCCGATCAAAGCGGGACAAAATATGAAAATATTCCAATGCTGAAAAAGGTTAAAACCCTGAAAGATGTTGCCTATATTTGTTCCCTTTCCAGTGGAACTCCAGGAATTAAAGAATGGGTTATGGCTGCCCGCGATCCTTTAGGAACTCCTGTTACAGGCGGAACTACAGCAGTTAGCGCTCCTGGTTTATTACCTTATGTAAATAGCCAGAAACAACTTTACGGCTTGCTGGGTGGACTTAAAGCTGCCTCAGAATATGAAACCCTGATCAATAAAATTGGCAGCGCTACTATCAAAATGGATGCACAGTCCATTGCTCATCTGCTGATTTTAGTTTTCATCATTATCGGAAATATAAAAGCTTTCTATAGCAGAAAAAGGGGTGCACAATGAGCGGATTTATGACTACCTTCGGACTTTGGCTATCAGTATTCTTCACTTTAAGCATCTTCAGCTTTCTCTATAAGGATAATCCTTTCTATAAACTCTCCGAACAAATTTTCGTAGGTCTTTCCGCTGCCTACTGGTTGGTCTATTTATATTATAGCGTTATGGTTCCCAATCTGTTCAATAAACTCTTTACCGATTTTAAGGGAAACCTGATTTTGCTTATTCCTACCGCTTTGGGTTTGATGATGCTGCTGCGCTTAATTCCAAAAGCGCAATGGCTTAGCCGTTATCCCATTGCAATTATGATTGGCACTTCTGCCGGCATTAATATGGTACGCTATGCTAAGACAGACCTTTTGGGACAAATCAGCGCTACAATGATCAATCCCTTTGCTTCCGATAATGTTATAACTGTAATCGGTAATATACTTTTGATTGTAGGAACCATCTGCGGTGTTTATTTCTTCTATTTCAGCAAAAAACAGGAAGGCATCAGAGCTGTTCCTTCCAAACTGGGAATCTGGTTTTTGATGATTAGTTTTGGCGCTTCTTTTGGCTATACGGTTATGGCTCGTATCTCTTTATTGATAGGACGGCTGGAATTTTTGCTGAAGGATTGGCTGCACATCATTAAGTGAAGCAGTGAAATGACCAAAAATAAAGATTCAGCAATGCTATTTAATGATGTTTTTAACAATGTTCTACCCTTCAGAAATCTGATAATGCGTCTAAGCAAAATCGCTAAAGTTATCCATCAACAAGGTTGGGCTGAAGCTAATGCCGGAAATATTTCTATCCGTATATCCAATTTGCTGCTACCCTTTATCAGGACAAACAGTTGGGAAAATTCCTATCCATATCAGGATTGGTTCCTTGTTTCCAGAACTGGCAGCCGTTTTCGGGATTTTAGTGATGAACCGGAGAACTGTTTAATGATAATCGGTATTGATAAAGAAGAACATTACTTTCCTGATACTGCCAAACCTACTTCCGAATGGCTCTGTCACCGTAAACTGCAAGAAATGAATAAAAATACTAATGTATCTTGTCTTCTGCACACTCATCCCACGGAAGTTATCGCTCTTTCCCATACCTCCGTTTTTCAGAATAATAAGCAATATCCCCAACGCCTGAATGAATACTTATTTGAGGCACTTCCGGAAATACAATTATTCCTTCCCCAAGGAATTGCTGTGGCTGATTATGCTCCTCCCGGAACTTTAGAATTAGCAGAAAAAAGCTGTGAATCCATCCAAGATAAACAGGCACTTATCTGGGAAAAACATGGTCTCCTCGTTCTGGCTGAAAACATAGATATTGCCTTAGACCTTACCGAAGTAATCAATAAAGCTGCAAAACTGTGGCTGCTAAAAGGTCTGAAGAACTGAAGTTAATGAAAAAGGAGAAAAAAATAGAACGCAGATAACTGGATCAACAGGATCAGCTGGATTTTGAGAATGACTAATAGAACACAGATAACTGGATCAACTGGATCATCAGGATTTTATGCTTGTTATAGTGTAAAACATCTTGAATTAAAATCCCTTAAATCATGATAATCCTGTTCATCCCAGACCTATTGTATCTGCGTAATCTGCGTAATCTGCGTTATCTGCGTGCTCTTTATTTTACTCAGTGTCCTCAGTGTCCTAAGTGTCTTCAGTGGTTATTTTTCTCTTTTGAATCTATGAGAGTTAAAAAAAGAGTTTACTGCTTTTTGATTTAACTACTCAGCAATAAACTCACTTTCTTTTTGTCTCTTTTAGAGAACTGGATGAAGCTCTGGATTTCCCTTTTTTACATTTACTTTGCGTACAGAGTAAATTCTGATTATTATAATGGAAGATACTACAAACACGGAAGCCAATGTTGTTATTGCTGTTAGTAGCACTATTGTTGTTCCGATTCGAAACAGTGCAATTGCTGGCATTGTTGTTCCAGCTGCCGCCACGTTTCACACGGTTGGTTCCGCTTTATGAACTCCACCCCAAATTAACTTTTGTAAATAATATGTATTGGCAAAACTAATAAAACCAAGGCGACTTCTTGTGCTTTGATAAAGTTTCTCTATTTCAATTTTACCTCTAATATATTCTTTTTCCCTTTTTTGCATATTTTGTAAACACCTTTTCAAATTTATATTACTAACTCTTATCAATTTTGGAAAAACACGGTAACCTAAAAAAGGAATACCTTGGTTAACTTTATTCATTTGTATTGACTTGTCTTTTATTTTCAATTTTAGGATATTAGATAAAAAATATTTTATTAAAAGAAGATCACTTTTAAGCTTATCTTTGTTCTCCGAAAATAGAATAAAATCATCCATATATCTTACATATCCCTTATATCCAAGATTTTGCTTAATATAATGATCAAGCTGATTAAGGTAAATATTGGCAAAAAATTGGGAAGTTAAATTACCCACTGGTAATCCAATTTCCTCATTATGATTCATACTTAGGTTCTGATTTTTAAGGATAATAGAACATAGATTAATTATCATAGGATCTTTAATTTTACTAGATATTAATTTCAATAAAATATTATGATCTATGTTGTTAAAGAACTTCTCAATATCCAGTTTCAAAAACCAAGGGTACTGCCGGGAATATTTTTGAACTGCTAATACAGCTAAATGCAAACCCTTACCTTTACGAGTGGCATAAGAATCCTTAATAAAAATGCTTTCAAAATAAGGTTCTATAACATTTATTAGAGAATGATGCACTAATCTGTCTCTAAAAACAGCAACGCTAATCAAACGTTCCTTAGGTTCCTTAATAGTAAAGTATCTATAGGGTTGAGGACGATAGTTTCCATTAATTAATTCCTTTTGTAATTCCCATAAATTTTTCTCACAATAAAACATCCATTCTGCTGTTTCATACTTACTCTTTTTATGCTTACAAGCATTTTTATAAGCTAAATACAGATTCTGCCAGGAGGTTAATTTTTCCCAAAGATATCCAACCCGTTTAGGCACTTTTTAACCAACCCCCCACCATTTTACCACTTTCCAGTAATTCCTTGCTAATGTATTGATATTGATTTTCAGCTAATAATTTCATCTTATAAGCCATCTGGATTAATGTTCTTAATACATCCAACTTTATGTTTATCTTTATCAAATATTCCCTTTTTGACGAACTGTAAATCGTTTGAACAATTAATTCCAATATCTCTAAACAAAGGTTGTCCATTTTTTGAGCTAATGAATATCTCAAATTTTTCGGAAATCTTTCCGTTCTCCCAAATATCCAGATAGATATATCCATCCATTTTATATATAAAGGATAGTCATTTTTCAATTTCTAATACCGCCTCTTGTAATAATTTGATTATCTGTTCCCCATACTTTTCCGCTTTACTCTTCATCCCTTTTATAGAAGAAAAATCACTAATAGTTTTGGGTTGTTTTTTCACAATCTCATAAATCTGGGAATTATACATAATAATATAAGCAGGAAAGCCCTCATTGGCAGCTAATTCATTACGCCAATCCCTTAATTTTTCATATTGAGCTTGTTCCAATTCACTTAAACTTTCCATATCAGGTATAAAATGACTCCCCTTTCTTGGTAAATACTCTATAAAAAAAGAATAATAGATATTCCCTTCGTTATTGATAAATTCTTTTTCTACGCGAATTATATTATTATTCTGACAAAATTGATTGAATCCCTGATCTTCAAAAACTCCTTTGTCTCTGTCAAATCTTACTAACATCAATTTAAACATTTATACTTAATCTCTTCTTTGCAACTTTCACCTACAAATTCTATTTTTTGGTTAAAGCTACTTCTAATATAGTTTCCATATTGAAACTGCAGTTATTTTAGTAAAACTATTATGGATTCCTGCTTTCTTATGAATGATAAAGTGCTTTTCAATCTTAAAATGATATAAATAAGCATCTTATTATTAACTTTTCTATGTTATCAGGATATGTTTTCATTTGAAAAAAAAATTTCAGCAGGGGGATATATCCCCCTGCACCCCCTATCAATTCTTCTCTTCTTAATTCTTTCATTTTGGTTCTTACTTGGCAAAAGGCAAAAAGGTAAAAAAGCAAAAATCAATCAAGGGAAACCCTACAAACACGGAAGCCAAAGTCGTTACTGCTGTAAGTAGCACTATCGTAGTTGCGAACCGAAACAGTGCAATTGCTGGCATTGTAGTACCAGCTGCCGCCACGTCACACACGGCCGGCCCCGCTTGTTGATCCGGTTGGATTGGTTTGAGGTCCTGAAGGATAACTTCCATAAATATCCCAACAACATTCCCAAACATTTCCACTCATATCAAAAATTTGTAACTCATTAGCTTGTTTACCCCCTACAGGATGAGTAGTGCTACCGGAATTGCCGGTATACCAGGCAACATCTCCTACAGTATTACTCCCGCTATAGGTATAATTATGAGTTGAGTTTCCACCCCGGGCAGCAAACATCCATTCCATTTCAGTTGGTAAACGATAGCCATTAGCAGTCCAGTTACAACTGACATTAGTATGATTTTCACTATTTGTATTCCAGCCGGAGGGCCAGTTACTGGGATTGGTGCCATAATTTTGATAACTGTAACAGGGAGTAAGATTTTCCTGCATACTTCTCCGGTTACAATATTCAATGGCATTGAACCAAGTTACTCTCTCCACAGGCCTACTAAGATCACCGGTAAAATTAGAGGGATTTGTTCCCATTACTGCTTGATATTCACCTTGAGTAATTTCATTTTTATCAAGATAAAATGTGCTAATGGTTACATCTGAAGTGCCGTTATTAAAGGTTCCTCCTGTTACTGTAATAAACCCTACCGGTTGAGTGCTTGGAGAGGGATTATCGCGGGCAATTAATTTAATCTTGTAATTAGTGCCGGTACTCATTCCATCTTGTACTGGATACCAGGTTATCTGTTTTCCTGTTCCTGCACTAACACTATTACCAATAGCACCTGAGGTATGAGTTGGTGAAAATGTGTAGCTTAAGCCACCATTATTGGAAACCAACATAATCACTTGGCAGTTTTCATCAGCAGAAAGATCATAAGAAATAGTAACATATCCTGTATGAGTTGTTACGGATACATTACTAACAGTTGGAGCCGCGGAAAAAAGTATTCCCCAGAAAAATACGGCTAAAATAGTAATCAGAATTTGTTTCATTTTTGTTCTCCTTATTTCATTAGTATCATTTTGGCGATATAGTTTGTTTTGTTAGTTGTTAAGCGGAAAAAGTAAAGTCCACTGGTGCAAGTAATGCCATTTTGATTTTTCCCGTCCCAAAAGTATTTGTAACGACCTGCTGATTGGTTAGGGATTACTTTATTCCACACAATCTGACCTTTCAGATTAAATATTTCCAGTATCGCCTTACTTTCTTCGGCAAGAGAATAACTTAGCCAGGTGCCAGGATTAAAAGGATTAGGATAAATACTGTCAATCCCTGTTATCAGAGGAATTTCATCATTTCCTTCCGGTATAATAACATTGACGCTAATGGGTCCCTTAAACTGAGAAACACTATTAATATCAATCATTTCCAGCCAGTAATAGTAAATACCGGGACTATAGATTTCTGCATCTACATAAACATAGACCTGCATTTGAGAGGTATTGGTAGCATTAATCAAGATATTTAACATCTGAGCTTGAGACAATTCTTCATTGGTTGACCTATAAATACGATAACCATATAAATTGGTCTCGGATTGAGTAGCCCACATTAAACGGACACTACTCCCTCCACTTTGCTCAGCTATAAAACTGGATAGCTCTACCGGAAGTGTCTCATCTGTAATCGCAAATTCATTTGATTCCCCGCTTCCACTAAGATGTTGACAGGGTATCCCAGTAATTGAAACTACACTTGATTCGCCTAAACCGGATAAATGCTGACAGGGTATTCCAGTAATTGAAACTACACTTGATTCACCATAGCCGGTAAGAGCAAAGATACTTCCGCTAATAAGCAAGATTATAAGGAAGATACTTTCTTTTTTCATAGCCATCTCCTTTAAAGGTTTTTTTACATTCTTTTTTTATACTTCATCTAAGTATCAATGCAAAAAATAATCAATCCCTATTCTTTGTCAAGTGCTAATATATTATTTTTATTATTGACCTCGCCCCCCCCCCCCGAAATTATAACAAATAGTTGTATATCTCATATTTATTCAAGAAGTTACTAATGTTGATAAATTTCCACAATACCCTAAAAAATATTTTTTCTACCAAAGAGAAAAGCGGAAAAAGAGAAAAAATAGAACACAGATAACTGGATCAGCTGGATTTTATATTATATAAGAATAATTATAAGTAAAAATCTGCGTTATCTGCGTTATCTGCGTGCTCTTATTTTTCTCGGTGTTCTCGGTGTACTCAGTGTCTTCTGTGTTCTCGGTGTAAAAAATAAAATCTGGATGAACTAAAATCTTTTATCCCTTAAATCCTGATAATCCTGTTCATCCCAGACCTATTGTATCTGCGAAATCTGCGTTATCTGCGTGCTCTTATTTTTTATCCGTGTTCTTATTTAATCTGTGGAATCTGTGAGAGGATAATCTTCATTGCACTTGACAGAAAAGCATACTATCATAATATGACAAAATGATTATAAAGAAAGGATTGAATATGGATACAAAGGAAAATATCACTGAAAATAAAGAAGAAAAGGCAGTAACTTCCAATTTTATCCGCTCTATAATAGAAAGGGATTTAGCAAGCGGAAAACATAAAAGTATTGTAACGCGTTTTCCTCCCGAGCCCAATGGTTATTTACATATTGGCCATGCCAAATCCATCTGTTTGAATTTCGGTTTGGCAAACGACTATAGGGGGCGTTGTCACTTACGTTTTGATGACAGCAATCCGGTGAAAGAGGATGTGGAATATGTTAATTCCATTATGGAAGATGTGCATTGGTTAGGTTTTGACTGGGGTGAACATTTATATTATGCATCGGACTATTTTGATAAACTGTATGAATTTGCGGAATACTTAATCAAAGCCGGCAAGGCATTTGTTTGTGATCTCTCTTGGGAAGAACTGAAAGAATACAGAGGCACTTTAACGGTTCCGGGGAAAGATAGTCCCTATAGAAATCGCAGTATAGAAGAAAACCTGGATTTATTCAGAAGAATGAAGGCAGGTGAATTTCCCGAAGGCAGCAGAACTTTACGAGCCAAAATAGATATGGCTTCCCCAAATTTGAATATGCGTGATCCGGTTATTTACAGAATTAAAAAAACCCATCATCACAGAACCGGTAATGACTGGCAAATTTATCCTATGTATGATTATACCCATTGTGTTTCTGATGCCCTGGAAGGTATAACCCATTCTATCTGCACTCTGGAATTTGAAGACCATAGGCCTCTATATGATTGGTTTTTAGACCAGTTACCGGTTCCCTGTCATCCGCAACAAATAGAATTTGCCCGTTTGAATCTTGCTTATACAATAATGAGTAAACGGCTTTTACTGGAATTGGTAAATAACCATTTAGTCAGCGGTTGGGACGATCCCAGGATGCCTACAATTGCAGGAATGCGCAGAAGAGGTTTTACTCCGGAAGCCATTAGAGATTTTTCCGAGCGGATTGGTGTCTCCAAAGCTAATTCTCTGGTTAATGACGAATTGCTGATGTTTTGTGTGCGCGAAGATTTGAATAAAAGAGCGGAGCGCAGAATGGTTGTTGTAAATCCCCTAAAATTAACTATTACTAATTACCCGGAAGGCAAAATAGAGGATTTTGCTGCAGAAAACAATCCGGAAGACCCTTCTGCGGGAAAGAGGAAAATAAAGTTCTCCCGCCATCTTTATATAGAAAAAGATGATTTCAGTGAAAATCCGGTAAAGGGTTGGTTTCGTCTTTCCTTGGGCAAAGAAGTTCGCTTAAAATACGCTTATTATATCACTTGTAATGAAGTAATCAAAAATGAGAAGGGCGAAATTATAGAATTGCTTTGCACTTACGATGAAAAATCACGCGGGGGATGGACAGAAGATGGACGCAAAGTGAAAGGAACTTTACATTGGGTTTGTGCTGAGAGTGCTATTCCTGTAGAATTGCGTTTATATGATCGCCTTTTCACTTTAGCGGATATGAGTAATATGGAAGAAGGAAAGACCTATCAGGATTACTTGAATCCAAATTCGCTGATAGTTAAACAAAACTGTTTGGCAGAAGAAAATTTGCAAGAAGCAAAGATTGGAGAACATTATCAGTTTCTGCGAATTGGTTATTTCAATGTTGATTATAACAGTAAGCCAGGGGCATTGATTTTTAACCGTATTGTGGACTTAAAAGACAGCTGGGCAAAGCTCAGTAAGAAAATATAAGGGGAGGATATTATGGTTTACAAGATTGTGCTTGTAAAAATTGATCAACGTAGCACTGAAGCTACAAAAGTTCAGGGAATTTTAACCAAGTATGGATGCAATATTCGCGTCCGTTTAGGTTTGCATGAGGTCTCTAATGAATTCTGCGCCAATGATGGTTTATTAGTCCTGGAAGTGCAAGGAGAACAAAATATTCTGGAGAATATGATTTCAGAACTTAATGCTTTGGAATATGTGCAAGTTAGGTTAATTGAAATGTAACTATTTCCAGGTATATTTTCCTAAAGTTCCCCGCAAGCCATAGAAAATGAAGTGAAGGGGAAATACAAATATCTGAAGAGGATACAAAAAAGCGAGTTTGCTTCTTCCAATTTGCCTTAAATGGCTATAGGAAAAAGCAAATTCGGCTGCTGTTTTAAGCAGTAAAGAAAGTTTAATTGCTTTACCGCTTTTCTTATGTATAGCTTGCCACAGAGCAATATAAAACAGACAAAAATAGATAAAAATAAAGGCACAAAGACCTTTCAGCCACCAGGGATAATATTTGAATTTGGAAGCTCTGCGGATATTTGTTTGATGATGCTTTTTTCTATTTGTGCCATCAATTGAGGTAACCTGCATTGCTGTATTGGGATTGTACGCTGCTTTTCTGATCTTAGGCATCATTTTGATTAAAAGTAAATCGTCATCACCTGATCTTAAATGTCCTATTCCTTCAAAACCACTACTTTCCAGAAAGGTCTTTTTCCTGTAAACCATATTACAGGCACTGCTGGTAAAAGGAATTTTGTAATATAAGCCCGCTGCAGCTAAAGCATAATTAACACTGCGTTCAAAATTTTTCAGACGAATGATGCTGTCATCGGGTTTTCTTTTTATAACTGAATAGGAAAGCAGGTAATCTGTTTCTTTAGTAAAAGACCGGTTTATTTCTTGTAACCAGGAAACGGGCACAATACAATCAGCATCAGTGAAAGCAAGAATTTCAAAGCGGGAGTTTTCTATGCCTTTTTGTAAAGCAGCTTTTTTTCCTGTTAAGGGTGGGGTCTCACTATAGAAATTAATAATTTTCAGATTAGGAATATTTTTCTGAGTAGCCAAATATTCTTTACTGCCATCGTTGCTATGGTCATTTACAATAATTATTTCATATTTGTCCCGGGGATAATCCAAACAGGCAAGGGAGTTTAGTAAATTTGGCAGATTCTTTATTTCATTTCTGGCTGCAATTATGATGGAAATACTTTGAAAAATATCGGGAACTGATTTCTTTTTTTCTTCAGCAATTATCTTATCTACGCCTCGTTTTAGCCAAATTAGAAAAGTAGAATACAATATTGTAAATAGAGGAAAGCATTTCTTCATTAGCTTTTAACCAGCACGGAATCTGTAAGGTCTATAAATTTTGCCAGCTCCGGATTTTCCTGTTTTATATCTTCCAGTGTTTTGTGTTGAATATTAACTTTGGTAGGGGGTTCCGTTTCCTGCAATTGCAAAGAGATAGAAATCGGTTTCTCAAAGAGTTCGGAAATAGATTCTTCCAGCTTTTCCTGATTGCTTTTCAAACAGCGGAAATTAGTATTGCTTTCTACTGTTAAACAAAGTTTTCGCCCTTCCACTTTTCTGTCTGTAGTTGCATCTAAAGCAAGAGCACACATTTGACTGATTTTTTTAGCGCGGGTAATAATTCTCTGCCAAAGCTGTTCCAGATTTTCCTGGTTAAATTCCATTTTAGCCACAATTGTTTCTTCGCGTAAAGGAACTTCTGCCGAACTGGCTACATAACTGCTTTGAATTGTCTTAGCGGTTGTTGGAGAAGCCATAGATACAGGTTGGGCAAAGGCATTTATATTAATCTTGCCAATTAAAGAGGCAATATCTTCCATTTCATCAAGCTTGCAAAGTTTAATCATCAGAGCTTCTAAAATAAGGTAGGGATTGCTACTTCCCCTTAAATCATTTCTACAGGCAATAAGATAGGAAAGAATATACAGCAATTTGTTCTGCCCGAATAATTCAGCTAATTCATCAAACAAAGAAAGTTCATCGGGATTGATATCCTTAATTTGAACTTGCAGTTTACGCAATATAAGGATCCTCACAAATTCTTGCATATTGGCTATAAATTCTTGGAGGTCAATTCCCTGTTCAAAAATCAAATGCAATTCGTTAATAAGACCCTGGGTATCTTTATTGTAAATCAGAGTTAGAAATTTCTGATAGACCTGATTGGGAATCATACCAAATATTTGACGGACTTTGTCAATAGTAATATTATTCAAACAATATGAAATTGCCTGATCCATCAACGATAGGGCATCGCGCATTCCTCCATCTGCCTTACGAGCTATTAAATAAAGGGATTCGGAATCAATTTTTATCCCTTCCAGAACGCTTATTTCCTGCAACCTCTGAACTATGGAAGCAATTGGAATACGTTTAAAATCATAACGCTGACAACGAGAAATAATAGTTGGCAAAACCTTTTGGGGTTCTGTTGTGGCAAAAATGAAGATAACATTATCCGGCGGTTCTTCCAGGGTCTTAAGTAATGCATTGAAAGCATTTTTAGAGAGCATATGCACTTCGTCAATGATGTATATTTTATAATTGGAACTGCTGGCAGGATATAAAAGCTCGCGTTGCAATTCACGAATATCATCTACACTGGTATTGGAAGCACCATCAATTTCAATTACATCAGGAGAAGTTCCTGCCGTAATTTCCAAACAATTGGAACAGGCATTACAAGGTGTAGTGGTCGGTCCGTTTACACAATTCAAACTCTTTGCTAAAATTCTTGCCAAAGAGGTTTTTCCTACACCCCGGGGTCCTGTAAATAAATAAGCGTGAGCTATTCTATTTGTAGCAATGGCACTTTGCAGGATTTCCGTTATATGCTCCTGAGCGTAAACTTCTTTAAAGTTCTGGGGACGGTATTTTCTGGCTAAGACAATGTAACTCATTTATCCTCACGAAATATAATACAATACATTTATATTACCATATTTCTACAGACACTGTTTTAAGCAAGTATTTTCTGCTGGACAGATTATCAGCACTTTGTTTTAAGTGTTTTCAGAAGTTTAATCAGAATGGAGGATTTAAAATGAAACTGGAAGGAAAAGTTGTTATAGCACAAGGCGGAGGTCCTACTGCTGTAATCAATCAGTCCTTAGTAGGAGTAACCCTGGAAGCAAGAAAATTTCCCCAAGTTACACGTGTTTATGGAGCCCTATATGGAGTTCAGGGAATTGTGAATGAGGAATTTGTAGATTTAACCCAGGAGACAACTCACAATTTGGAACAGGTGGCTAATACACCATCTTCAGCTTTACTTTCTACGCGGGATAAACCGGACGAAAAGTATTGTATGGAAATTTTTAAAGTGCTTAAAGCACACGATGTCAGATATTTTTTCTATATTGGAGGCAACGATTCTGCCGATACAGTTCGCATTGTAAATGAACAGGCAACCAAAGCGGATTATGAATTTCGGGCTATTCATATTCCTAAAACCATTGATAACGATTTGGTTTTGAATGATCATACACCCGGTTTTGGCTCTGCAGCAAGATTTGTAGCTTCTGCCTTTACAGGAGTCAATTTAGATAATCGTGCTTTACCCGGGGTTTATATTGGAGTGGTTATGGGTCGGAATGCCGGTTTTTTAACTGCCTCTTCAGTTATGGCACAAAAATATCCTGATGACGGACCTCATCTTGTATATTTACCTGAACATCCTTTTCACCGGGAAAATTTCTTAGATGATGTAAAACGCATTTATGATCTTTACGGTAGATGTGTAGTAGCCGTTTCCGAAGGTATTGTTGATGAAAATGGAGTGCCCATTGTTACAAAACTTTCAGGAAATCAGGAAAAAGATGCTCATGGCAATGTTCAGCTTTCCGGAACCGGAGTTTTGGGTGATTTACTTAGTGAACTTGTTCGCACTAAACTGAAAATTAAAAGAGTGCGTAGTGATACTTTTGGTTATTTACAGCGTTCTTTTATCGGCTGTGTAAGTGATGTTGATCAAAGGGAAGCACGCGAAGTTGGAGAAAGAGCAGCTCATTATGCTATCTGGTATAATTTGGATGGCTCAATTTCTATTCAAAGAACGGGATTTTATTCCGTAAATTACCAGCTGGAAAATTTAAGCGATATTGCCGGAAAAACAAGAACTATGCCCGATGAATATATTAATGCTGAAGGAAATGGAATTACCGATGAATTCAAGTATTATGTAAGACCTCTTTTGGGTTCAGGTTTTCCTGTAGCTCATCGTTTAAGAGCTCCCAAAGTAGCAAAAATTCTCACCGAGAAATAGCTTTAGAATTTAATGTTTGTAGTCGGAGGACACTGTTCCTCCGCAAAAAGGTGGAAAGGTGGAAAGAGTGAAAAGGTGAAAGAGTGAAAGAGTGAAAAGGTGAAACAAGGAGAAAATTTTCGTTGCAAACTTTGAAATGTGTAGCCGGAGTTCGCTGAAGCTCCGCATCCTTTTTTACAAATTCTATTCCGTGTTTCACTTTTTCACCTTTCCACTTAATCGTCACGCGTCCTCACTGCCAAATGAATTTGTAGGAAGTTATAATTTTTGCAGGCAGTGACGACTCCTGACTTAAATGTTTCACCTTTCCACCTTTCCACCTTTTCACTCTTTCACCATTTCACCTTTCCACTTTTTCACCATCTCGTCATTTCACTACCTCACCAATTCCTCTTTTCGTACTTGACATAAAATGAAAGAAATATTTTAATGTAATAAAAACAAAAATATATATGGAGGAACCAATGACCATCAATGAGTTTATGGCAAAAGTGGAAGCCAAGAATCCGGGTGAACCTGAATTCTTACAGGCAGTTAAAGAAGTAGTAGAAACAATCTGGGATGTTTATATTAATAATCCCCGTTTCGTAAAAGCCAATATCCTGGAGCGTATTGTAGAGCCCGAACGCGTAATCATTTTCCGTGTTCCTTGGGTTGACGACAAAGGCGAAGTTCAAGTAAATCGTGGCTATCGTGTTCAATTTAACAGTGCAATCGGACCTTATAAAGGTGGATTGCGTTTTCATCCCAGTGTAAATTTATCCATTTTGAAGTTTTTGGGCTTTGAACAAACCTTCAAAAACAGCTTAACGACTCTTCCTATGGGTGGAGGCAAAGGTGGCAGTGATTTTGATGCCAGAGGAAAAAGTGATGGCGAAATTATGCGTTTTTGCCAGTCCTTTATGACAGAACTATTTCGTCATATTGGTCCCAACACGGATGTTCCGGCTGGTGACATAGGTGTTGGAGCTCGTGAAATTGGCTATATGTTTGGAATGTATAAAAAGCTGATGAATGAATTTACCGGAGTTTTTACAGGTAAAGGTTTAACTTGGGGAGGAAGTTTAGTTCGTCCTGAAGCCACAGGTTTTGGAGTTGTCTATTTCACCGAAGAAATGCTGAAAACCAAAGGTGAAACCATTAAGGGTAAAAGAGTTGCCATTTCCGGATTTGGAAATGTTGCCTGGGGTGCAGTTCAAAAAGTGAATCACTTAGGTGGCAAAGTTGTAACTATTTCTGGTCCTGATGGTTATGTTTTAGACGAGGAAGGCATAAGTGGTGAAAAGATTAATTATATGGTTGAACTACGTGCTTCCAATAATGATCGCGTAAAGGATTATGCCGATAAGTATCCTAATGCCAAATTTTTCCCGGGAAAGCGTCCCTGGGAAGTGAAAGTTGATGTTGCTATTCCTTGTGCTACGCAAAATGAGCTCAATGGAGATGATGCCAGGGCACTTATTAATAACGGTGTATTTTGTGTAACCGAAGCTGCCAATATGCCTTGTACACCTGAAGCAGTGGAAATTTTTCAAAAAGCGAAAATTCTTTATGCTCCAGGAAAAGCGGCAAATGCAGGTGGAGTAGCCACCAGCGGATTGGAAATGACGCAAAACTCCATCCGTATGAATTGGAGCAGAGAAGAAGTAGATGAAAAACTCCACGGAATTATGAAAAACATTCATCAGGCATGCGTTGATAGTGGCAAAGAACCCGATGGCTATATTAATTATGTGAAAGGTGCTAATATTGCTGGCTTTTTGAAAGTTGCCAATGCAATGTGTGACCAGGGAATTGTGTAAACCCTTAATCTCTCTGATAAACATAAAGCCCGTTACAATTCTTGCGTAACGGGCTTTTTTAGTGAACAGATTAACAAGTTAACTGGTGAACAAGTGAAGTGAAATGGTGGAAAAGTGGAGAGGTGAAACAAAAGGATAATTTTTGCTGAAAAACCTATAATACTATATCCATATTCATTAATCATAAATGGCAGAAAAATTCCTTAGGAATGGCAGGAAAATAATGATGAGCTTTGAACCCGAAACAAAAAAAGAGATGATTAGCTCTCAAATAAAACCAAATAATGCAATAGAACTAATGGTTAATATTATTTCCCTGTTCGTTAACCATATAAAGTATTAAAAATTCCGTAGGTATGGCAGTTAGATAACGACGGATTTTAACCCGGCAATAAAATATAGCGACGAAAAAGAAAGGGTTTCGTAGTGAAGACAGATATTATAGAGGGATTTTAACAAGGAAAAGAAAAGACAAATTTTATATTTTAGTTGCTGAGTTTTAATTTATAATAAACAGAACGCATTTATTTTTTAGAGCTCTGTGAACTCTTTAGTAAAGAACAAATTTGCTAACCCATTTCTCTTCAATTGCCTTATTTGGGTTTAATAATTCTCTAAAATTTCAGTAAAGACCCCGTAACATTTATTAGAGAAGTGTTAGAGAAGTGTTACTGTAGTGTTAGGGTAGTGTTAGGGAATCGTTCAGGAACCAATTAAGAATCAGTAAATTAGGCATTCGCTTTTTTACCTGTTTTTTCCTTCATAGAAATATAATTTGGCAGGTCATAATTGAGGTGGAATTTATTATCTTTGTAGCAGATAGCAAATTAAACCCAAATAATGCTTTAGAAAAGATTATAAGGCAGATATTGGAATGGGGTTAGCAACTTCCAATCCGTCACAACACAAAGACCTTTATTTTTCAGAGTTCTTCAAACTCTTTGGCAAATAGGAAGTTGCCAAACCATTTTTTCTTAACTGTATTGTTTTAGTTTAAATATATATTATTTTAGGGAAAGTTCTAAGGGAAAATCAAAAAAAACACTGGACAAAATAAACCATATATTAAAAAAGGATCTAAAATAAATTTTGGAGATAAAATGAAGAAAGGACTGATTGTATTACTCGCAATTATCCTCGTGATTATAATTTGTGCCGGTTGGTTTATCGGACGTTATAATAACATTCAAAAAGAAAAGGTGAATGTAGAAAGTGCTTGGGCTCAGGTGCAAAATGTTTATCAAACCAGATATGACCTTGTTCCAAAT
This sequence comes from Candidatus Cloacimonas acidaminovorans str. Evry, assembly GCF_000146065.2. Taxonomy (GTDB): domain Bacteria; phylum Cloacimonadota; class Cloacimonadia; order Cloacimonadales; family Cloacimonadaceae; genus Cloacimonas; species Cloacimonas acidaminivorans. The sequence continues at coordinate 1,403,709 of NC_020449.1, forward strand.
TTAGTGGAAATAGTTCAAGGAGCTGCAAATTTCGAAAAATCAACTTTAACTCAAGTAACTGAAGCTCGTGCAAAAGCCGGTGGAAGTTTAAATCTTCCTCCTGAAGCATTAACCAATCCCCAGGCATTTCAGGCATTTCAACAAAGCCAGGCAGGATTAAGTGATGCCCTTTCCCGTTTAATGGTTGTAGTGGAACGTTATCCTGAATTGAAAGCCAACCAGAATTTTCTGGCTTTTCAAAGCCAGCTGGAAGGTATTGAAAACAGAATCAGAACTGAAAGAATGCGTTATAATGATGCAGCTAAAAAGTTCAATCAGCTGATAGTAACTTTCCCGAATAATATTATTGCCAGTATTATTAAGGTTAAGCCCTTCCAATTCTTCCAGGCAGAAGAAAGTGCACAGAAAGCCCCTAAAGTTCAATTTGATTAAATAACAATAAGTTACGGAATATAATTTGTTTGTCATAATATTAAACCGTATATTAGTTCTGAATTGTTACAAGTATAGAGATTAGGTGGTTATTTAATTAAAGATGGTAGTTATTGGCTGTTTGCTCTATTTTAGAAAACTTGAACCACAAAAAGTTAACAGAAGATAAGTGTTTCAAAGTAAAATAATATTTGGATAAATCTCCAAAATGATTATCTTGTTTTAGGATGCCAAAATTATTAGAGTGAGGAAAAAAAGTGCTACTGGCTATTAATGTAGAAAAGCTTACAGGGGATTTCATTACTCCAGAAAGGATAAGTTTGATAATTCGGGTTATTCTTATTCTGTTGGTGGGAATTCCTTTGGTAAGATTGATTCGTTCCCTAACTAAGAAGATAGTTAAAAACCGCCTTTCCCCTCAAAGTGAACAGTTAGTTGTCCGCTCCGTTTATTATGTAGCAATTTTAATTCTGCTTATTACCTTACTGAATGAATTTGGATTTCGGCTTTCTGCCATTTTAGGAGCTGCAGGCATTTTTGGTGTAGCTATCGGTTTTGCTTCTCAGACCAGCTTTTCCAACATTATTAGTGGTATATTTTTAATATCGGAAAAGCCATTTAAAGTAGGAGATGTGGTTCAGGTAAGTTCCAATATCGGAACAATTGAATCCATAGACCTTTTATCTATCAAGCTGAAAACACCTGATAACCGCTATGTGCGAGTTCCTAATGAAACAATGATTAAGACGGAAGTTATCAATATTACCCGCTATCCTGTGCGCCGTGTTGATATAAATCTTTCTGTTAGCTATGATGATGATCTGCATAAAGTTCAGGAAGTTCTTTTAGGACTTGCAGAAAGCAATCCTTGGGCATTAAAAGACCCGGCTCCTTTGTTTTCCATAGACAAATTTGGTGACTCGGGAATCCAGATTCTTTTTGGCGTCTGGACAAAAAAAGAAGATATTCAAAATTTGAAGACCTCTTTGATGATTGGCATCAAGGAGAAATTTAAACAGGAAAATATCACAATTCCCTTCCCTCACATATTGATTGCCAATGCTGAGGAACTAAAAAATGAACCCATATCATAAAATAAAATAAAGAGAAAGGAAGTGAAGAATGGCTACAAAACCTCAAATCAAAGCCATCATCTTTGATCTTGATGGCACTTTAATTGACAGCGTTGTTGATATCGCAGGGGCGATGAATGCTGCCTTAAAAGAACTTGGCTACCCTGAACATCCGGTAGAGGCATATAAAACCTTTATTGGTGATGGACACATGGAATTGGCAAGAAAAGTTTTACCGGAAGATAAAAGAACCCCGGAAAATATTGAAGCTCTTGCTAAAAAATTCTGGGATCATTACGATATTGAATGGTATCTGCATACCAATATTTTCCCCGGTGTATTGTACCTCATTCAATTAGCTGTAGCCCGTAAAATGAAACTGGCAATTCTTTCCAACAAGCCACATTATTTTACGAAGAAAATGATTCGTCATTTCTTCCGGGGAGCAATGATTCGCCATACTAAAAATCCTTTTGGCGTTTATAGCGGTGAAGAACCCAATAAACCCAAAAAACCTGATCCCACCGTAGCTCTGGAACTTGTCCAACACTTAATTGTAAAACCGCAAAATGTTGCTCTTGTTGGAGATAGTGTTGTAGATATTCAGACCGCTAAAAATGCTGGAATGATTGCTATAGGCGCTGCATGGGGTTATGGAAACAAAAAAGACCTCCAAGATGCTGGAGCCGATTTGATTTTTGACAGCCCTACAGAGATGTCCACTTATTTGGATTCTCAACCCCTTTGTCCATGAAAAGTTATCGCCAGGAACTGCATTTCAGAACCGATAAACGCAGGGATTTTATAAACATAACTCCTCTGGTGAGAAATGTCTTACACGAAAGCGGAATAAAAGATGGCTTGTGTTTAGTAAATTCTATGCACATTACTTCTTCCGTTTTTATCAATGATGACGAAAAAGGTCTCCATAGTGATTTTGAAACCTGGCTGGAAAAATTAGCTCCAGAAAAACCCTACTCCCAATATCGTCATAACGGTTTTGAAGATAATGCCGATGCTCATTTGAAAAGACAAATTATGGGCAGAGAAGTTGTGATTGCCATAACCAACGGAGAATTGGATTTCGGAACCTGGGAACAAATATTCTACGGCGAATTTGACGGTATGCGCGATAAAAGGGTTTTGGTAAAAATAATCGGAGAATAAAAAACTTATAGCCGATTAAACGTTTATAAGATACAATTAACACAAGGATTACAGATAATTAGAGGAAGCCCAAAAGTAACTTACGGGCTTCATCATTTTTGATATGTTTTTTTTAACTGCTTTTTTATATTTGTATTCCTGCTTGACAGTAAAAATCTTTGAATTATTAAGGCAAGAAGAAGATTAAGATATACAGATAACCTGTTATTTTAGAGGAAACAGGAATCTATATTGATTATACCATATTCAAGTTCAAAGCTATATTAGTTATACATAGATAAGGATTTATATATGAAAATAGTGCAAATTGTAGGAGCCAGACCTCAATTTATAAAATTGGCTCCTCTTTCCCGGGAAGTTAGAAAACACCATCAGGAAGTAATTATTCACAGTGGACAGCATTACGATATTCAAATGAATGAGGTCTTTTTCAGGGATTTGGAAATTCCTGCTCCTGATTATAATCTTAATGTTGGTTCCGGCAGCCAAAGCACACAAACCGCAGGTATATTAAATGCTTTGGAGCCCGTTTTAATAAAAGAAAAACCGGACCTGGCAATTGTTTATGGCGATACCAATACTACTCTTGCAGGAGCTTTAACCTCTGCCAAACTGGGAATTAAAACAGCTCATATAGAAGCCGGATTACGAAGTTATAATAAAAGTATGCCGGAAGAGATAAACAGGATTGTAGCTGATCATATAAGCGATATTTTATTAGCTCCCACAGAAACAGCTATGCACAATGCAAGCAAAGAAGGCTTGCTGGAAAAAACATTCCTGGTTGGGGATATAATGGTTGATTCACTTTCTTTCGGAATAAAAAAAGCGGAAAAAGAAGCAAATGTCTTATCTACTTTGCAATTGGAGGATAAAAACTACTGTCTTCTGACATTGCACAGACCTTATAATGTAGATGATCCTGATAATTTATATCATATTCTTGAAGGATTGGATGCCTTACAACAACTAATAATTTTTCCGGTTCATCCCCGCACGCTTAATATTCTTAATAATATAAAAAACATCCGTTTTAGTAATATCCGTTTGATAGAACCTCAAGCATATCTGGATTTTCTGCTTCTGATGAAACATTCTCGGATGATTTTTACCGATTCAGGAGGAATTCAAAAAGAAGCATATATTTTACAAAAGCCCTGTGTTACTCTTCGTCCTGAAACAGAATGGGTAGAAACAGTCCAAAGCGGATGGAATCTTCTGTTACCCGTTTTTTCTCGGGATTTTCCTTTCGTTGTAAATAATTTTAAGCCACCGGAAACTCATCCTGCTCTCTTCGGTGAAAATGTAGCGGAAAAAATAATGCAGCTGCTGGAAAATAAATAGCAATTGCCATCGCTGTTTTATTCCAAACATTCAGTAAAGAAAATTCTGAAAAAACTTTTTTTATCTTACAACTCTTTGGGCTACTACTTTAAAAAACTTTTTCTCCGTGTTTAAAGGTGTTTCCCAAAAAGTTGCAGAAGTAGAACCCACAGGCAGGAAAACTTCATCCGGTGAATTTGCAGAATAGATAACATAATTATTGGCATAAGGAATTGCATTCCAGGATATTCTAACATTAGTATCCTGAACTTGCAATTGCACTTGTGGTTGGCTAATTGCAGGCACATAAGTTCCGATTAACATAAAAGGATCGTATTCCGCACAAAGAGGTAAAGTAACATTACGATTTGTTACATCCGTTACCGAAAAACAATAGAAAAGAGTATCACCAATAACCGGAGCCGTAAGATTAGTTACCCAATTTCCATCACTTTGTAAAGTCAAGTTACTACTTTGCCAGATTCCATTTTTCCCGATTTTCCAGGAAATGTATGTTGCACTTGGATTTAGTGCATTAGTATGAGTAATATTGGCACTCAAGGTAAGGGACTGTGAAACGGAAGAAAGAACTGGAGGAATATGCTTAAGAGAAATCATTTTATCATCAAAAATAGTGTTAACCCTGCAGTGAATGGCATCTGTGGACTCAAAATTGCTGTATAAATATCCAGTAACAATATAACCTGGCATTGCATTTTGATATGCAAGAATAGCAGAAGCATCATTCGCGGTCCCCATTAAAGGCACATAAATATGCTTATTCAAAATAAAGGAATTGGTATAGGGTTCATCATTGGGAGTATAGACCCTATAAATTTTATAGGGAGTGCCATAGCTGGAAAGTTTTGTTTCCCATTGAGTTACTACTGCTTCAATAGCACTATATTGCGAATGGTTTGTTGGCACACTGCGAATAATAACTTTATCTACACCCAGAAGCTTTGCCCAGCAGTCAATATGGTTTATATATGTATTATTGGGATCGGGATACAATTGATAATCAGTAACTCCAAGATAGTTGTTAAACATAGTATTTATATCATTTTGACTGAGGGAAGTATTTTCCGTTAACACCAGGTCTGTACTCATTGCTTTTCCCTGTCCATCGGTCATAATATTACCGCCTGTATGAGTAATATTCATCTTATATAAATCTACTCCCAGGAAATTAGCTATTGCAAGAGGAACGGCATCATCATAAGGACGAGGACGATTATAGGTAAAATCAATCAATTGGAGATTATTCTCCCTATTCATAATAGTCCAAGGACCATAATCTCTTATCCAATAGGTATCATTATCCGTAACAATATAACGCACATTAGCCATATTAACACCATTGGAAACAAGGGCTGAATTACAAGTTGCCTGAAGTGAACTGGATACGACCACATACAAAAGACAATTATTAGATAAATCAGCTATCAGAGAATAGGGCAAACCAAAAGGATAACGAATTATTGAACCTTGAGCAGGTTCCCATTCTGCTACAAAACGAGGTTGGTCCGGAGGAACATTAACCTGTTGTAATGAACCAGTGTAAGTTACTCTATTAAAAGCAGTAACCGTTACTGTATAAGTAATTTCTCCTGATGGAGGATTGCTGATATTAACAATTGCCGAACCACTACTATTGGTAACCGCTTTGCCGTAAATAGTATTATTATAGGTTATTGCCACAAGAGCATTTGCTACCCCTGAAGAGATAATAATATTATTTGTTCCTGAAGTTACGGATGCAGGGTGGCTAACTGTCATTGCCAGAGGGGTCTTTGAACGGACCTGAAGGGATGCATCTCCGAAAATATGCCAGGTTTTAAACATATTTACACCATCAGACCCATAAACATCCATCATTTTGCAGGAACCGTTATAATACAAACCACCCAGGGTTGTATGCACTTCTCCAGTTAAGAGGTCTGTAACTTCATCTTGAGCTCGCATAGGAGAAGCCCAGGATTGATTTATAGAACTGGCATAAATGCCAACTGCTCCCCCATTGGCATTTCTCATCCAGGCTTCAGCAAAACAAGTATAAGAAACAAAATTACCGTTCACACAGGCAACATCCATAATAAAGGGAACTTTATTGCCATTAGTAAGAGCTGAAGCATTAGTATTGCTAAAACCAGTTGTTCCCCAGGAAGTATTGGAACCATGACCCACATAATTGATAAAACCCCGCCCGGCGTTTACATTAGTAGTAACCGTGGAAGCTGAGGCACCCGGATCATAAATTTGATCCACACTGGTGTAGCCATAATTTAGCAGTTTAGTCCGAATCAAATTCATATGGGTTATATCACTTTCACCATTATCACCTTCGCCACTAGTTCCTTCAGCAGAAGCAATTCCCATTGCTTTGGATAACCAGGTAGCCGAAGTATTCAAGTCCCTTTCGTATTGGATTGTTTTATTCACTTGCGCCGTTACTTCTGCTGTAGTTTGAGCTGAAAACCTGCCGATAAAAATATCAGGATAATTATCACTACCGGCAACTAAAGAAAAACTCGGATCACTTCCTCCTCCGCTATAAGAAAGAGTTGGAATTTGAGGTGCATCACCAACCAGTTGCACAAAGGTAATAGAATTATCTGCATTATAGCGATTTTGAATATAGGCCTTAAGTTGATTGGCAGTAGTTCCGATTGTGCTGAATTCCACTAACTCCGTATCTATCCCTTTCTGCCTTTTCCAATTAATATAGGGAGCTATCTGAGTTAAAAAACTTGAATGACAGATTACCAGTAATTTACCGTAGGAATCATCTACAGGGGTATAACGATAGGAATTCCAGTTCAAAAAATGGTTTTCATAAAGAGGGCAAAAACTACGGGAAACAGAAGTCCGGGAGCGGTTGAAAGAGTTTACGGTATCATTTCCTTGGTTATAAACTTTCACTTTATAAGAAGTATAAACTCTTAAAGTTCCCGTAACTGGATTATAGGCAAAAGGAGTAGTTAAAACGGTTATCCCACGGAAATCCCTTAAAATATAGGGCTCTGATAAAGCAACCATTTTTTGAGGATAGAAAGAGTTTTCCTGATAGACATTGCCAAAAGTGTAAGGAATTGTAGCCGGATTTATATCACGCGTAATAACCCCTTTGGAAGGAGCCACCTTGATGGGATAGTCCTTAAATTCAAGATCAAAGACCTCAATCGCCATCAATGCCTGATCCGGAATAATAATACTGCGGTTAAAAACAGGCAATTCGGGATAGCCCTTATCTTGAGTTATTCCTTCTTTAGGCAGACGAATTTGATACCATTCCTCACCTTCAATAGTGACCATATTTTTTTCAAATGCACTTATTCGGTATTCCAGGATGGTCTCGTTTTCATTATCAATAAGCAGGGATACGGAATTTTTACTATTACCCTCAGCAATCAATTCTGCACTTAAGCTAAAAGACAGGAGCAGAAATATAGCTGGTAATATTGCCATTTTTTCATAAAAGGTCCTTTACTCATCCGTAAATACTATTTTCCTTCCCAGGAATGTTAAACTTTGATGAGCTGTTATAATTTTATTTAATCTTCTTTTTGGGTTTCCTCTTGTGTTGCTAAAGGTTCAGATTTCTTTTCTTCTGTTTCGTCTGTAACAGGTATCACTATTGTCTCGGATTCTTCTCTTTCTTTTTCAGTTTTTTCCGCTTCTCTTTCCTCTTCAGAAGTTTCTTTTATAATAGTTATTTCTTCCGGTTCTATATGTTCGGGCTCAGGAATTGCAGGTTCCACAGGAATTTCTTCTGTTTCTATCTTTTCTTCAGCTTCAATTTCCACAGGAATTTCTTCTGCCGCTTTTTCTTCTTCCGCTTCAATTTCCACAGAAATTTCTTCGGTTTCTATCTTTTCTTCAGCTTCAATTTCCACAGGAATTTCTTCTGCCGCTTTTTCTTCTTCCGCTTCAATTTCCACAGAAATTTCTTCTGTTTCTATCTTTTCTTCTTCAGCTTCAATTTCCACAGGAATTTCTTCAGTTGTTATTGGTTCCGGTTCCTCTATTACAGGTATTTCTATAGGTTCCGGTTCCTCTATTACAGGTATTTCTATAGGTTCCGGTTCTTCCTCTCCAGGCATTTCTACAGGTTCATGTTCTTCCGTAATTGGGATTTCTATGGTTTCAGTTTCTTTTATTTCAGGAATAATTTCCTCTTCCTTTTCCGTTTCTTTTGTTTCTTCCTGTTCTTCTATTTTGCTCTGAATTTCTTCTGTTATTGTCTGTTCCGGTTCAGTTATTTTTTCCTCTTTTAACCCTATAGTTTCTTGTATTTCTTCTTTTATTAGTTCCGTCTTTGGGGGAGTAATTTCTTTTTCTTCGGGTTTGGTTGTTTCTTCTTGTTCCTTTTTCTGAGCGAATTTCTTTTCGCGAGTTTCTTTTTCCTGTTTTTTCTTTTGTTGACGAGCAACTTTTTCCCGCATATACTGTTCATGAAGGGCTATATATTCTTCCTGGAGTTTAGGATCGCGAGAGAAGAAGAATGCCTTAACGGAGAGAATTAAACGCCGATTTTCCATATCCAGTTCAATAACCTTTAAGGGAATTTCTTCTCCGATATAAAAAGCATCTTCGCTATGTTCCAGCTTGGGAATTGCCAGATGTGAAACAGGAACAAAACCTTCTACAACATCATTATTTACAGGAATATCAACTAATACACCTTTAGGAATAAGTTTGCCTATTTTTCCCTTTACTTCAGTATTGATAGGTAAGCTTTGATCTAATGTTTCCCAGGGATCAGGAACCAGTTGTTTTACACCTAATGCAACACGATGTTGAGCTCTATCTATGGAAAGAACAACTGCTTCAACTTCCTGATTTTTCTTATATACTTCGCGAGGATGGTAAATTCTTTTAGTCCAGCTGATATCAGAAATATGAATTAAACCGTCAATACCTTCTTCAATTTCCACAAAAGCACCAAAAGCAGTTAAACTCTTAATTTTACGAGTTAGAATTGTTCCAATAGGATAGCGGTCTTCAATAGTAAGCCAGGGGTTGGGTTCCATTTGTTTCATACCCAAGGAAATTCGTTTGTTTTCTTTATCAATATCCAGCACTATAGCATTGATTGTTTCGCCAATTTTTAAGAATTTATGAGCATCGGTAATCTTTTTTGTCCAGCTCATTTCTGAAATATGTACCAGACCTTCAACGCCTGGTTCAAGTTCAACAAAAGCACCAAAGGGTTTTAAGTTTACAACCTTGCCGGTTACTCTACTACCTTCGGGATATTTAATTTCTATGTTTTCCCAGGGATGGGGAACCAGTTGTTTCATCCCTAAGGAAATTCTATTTGTTTCAGGATCAAAATTTATCACTTTCACTTTTACTTTATCGCCAATTTGGAGCATTTCTGATGGATGATTCAGTTTACCCCAGCTCATATCTGTAAGATGCAATAAACCGTCAATTCCGCCTAAATCAATAAAGGCACCGTATTGAGTTATATTTTTCACTTCTCCATCCAGTTCCGCATCTATCTGAATTTTTCTGAGCAATTCCTGTCTTTTTTGTTCTGCTTCTTCTTCTAAAACCTGACGCCGGGAAAGAATTATATTGTGGTGTTCTTCATCAATATTCACCACTTTGAAATATAGCTCTTTACCGATAAACTGATCAAGATTGGGAATCGGTTTTAAGGACATCTGCGAACCAGGCAAAAATGCCTCTATTCCTAAAACATCAACAATCATTCCACCTTTAACGCGCCGACGGATTATTCCGCTTAATGAACTTTTATCGGCAAATGCCTGTTTGATGCGTTCAATATTGATCATATAATCGGCTTTCTTTTTAGAAAGTAGCAACTTACCTTCTCCGTTCTCAATTTCATTAATATACACTTTAATTACGGAATTGAGTTCCGGAATTCCGGTATAGGCAAATTCGGAAATTGGTATTATACCTTCGGACTTAAAACCAATATCCACACGGACATCTTTATCGGTAATATCCACAACCGTGCCTTCTATAATTTCACCTTTCTTAAAACTGGAGAAAGATTCTTCATACATAGAAAGCATTTCTTGATGCTCTTTTTCTTCCTGAGTAAGCTCCTTTTTTTCCTGTTCAGGTTCAGGAGAAGGGGCAGGTTCTTCAGGTTTTGCCTCTTCCGAAACAGCTGTTTCGGGATTTTCACTTAACATTTCTTCGGGAATGGCAATTGAGGGTTCTTCTTCTTTGGTTTCTTCTTCTTTGATTTCTTCCTCAACTGTAAATTTTGACATTTCGTCTTCCCCGACGCTTAAAACGGTTTCTACTTCAGGATTGGTATTTTCCGTTTCTTTGCTTTCGGGTGGGACTGTGTTTTGATCATGTATTAACATGATTCCTCCTTAAACATAGGGATTTCTTCAATACTTGTTACGGTCTTAAAATCCCCGCTTTTTTGTAATAATACATTATAAACTTTTATAATCATCTCTTCTGGCGTGGAAGCTCCGGCAGTGATACCAATACATTTATATGGAGAAATATCAATAGATGCTAACTGTTTTTCATCTTCTATATGATAAGTCGGACAATAAACTGAACTCAACTTCGCTAAAGCACATGTATTGGAACTTTTCAGACCGCCGATTACGAACATTGCATCACTTTCTTGGGCAAGTTCCTCTGCCGCTTTTTGCCTTTGTGTTGTTGCTAAACAGATAGTATTAAACACTCTCAGTTCATTAAAGTTAGAGAGCAATTTATATACCAATTCCTGAAGCTTTTCTATCCTTTGGGTAGTTTGTGCCATTATAGCCAAACGCTTTTCTTTAATTTTCGGTATGGGATCGTCTTCTCCGATTACAAATGTCTTTTCATTTCCATAAGAACGTATTCCTATCACTTCCTGATGTTGTTTATCACCCAGAATTAATACGGGATAATTTTCCTTAACAAGATGCTTCAGGATAGTGTGTGTTCTTTTTACATAAGGACAAGTAGCATCTATGATTTCGTTATTATTTTCTTTTAGTATTTTATATTCTTCTTTCGTGATTCCATGTGAACGAATAATAACCGTGCTGTTTTTTACCTCTTCCGCTTTATTGACAATATGAATGCCCTGTTCTTCAAGTTCTTGAACAATAGCGGGATTATGAATAAGCTCTCCTAAAGTATAAACAGGTTTTTCAGTTACTTTTGCATCTTTCGCCATTTGAATTGCTCGTTTTACACCAAAACAATAACCCAAATAATTTGCCAAACGAATCTTGATTTTTCTTTCCCCAAGTTCTTTATCCGAATTGTTGTTATCTATTTTTTCTATTATTCTGCAGGTTATTTCGTAAAGCTTATGCACTTGTTCTTCAATAGTTAAGTTGCTTGTATCTATTAAAATAGCATCTTCTGCAGGTTTTAAAGGTGCAAGAGACCTGTTGGCATCTGCTTCATCACGTTCTTTTAATTCCTTTAGGACATCTATATAATTGGTTTTTATACCTTTTTCTGCCAGCTCTTTAAATCGGCGTTTTGCCCTCACTTCCAAATCAGCCACCATAAAAAATTTTGCTTCAGCTTCGGGAAATACATAAGTTCCAATATCTCTACCTTCCAAAACAACACCCCCATTTTTCCCAAGTTTGCGTTGCAATTCAACCATTTTATAGCGGACTGCAGGAATTGCAGAAATAGCCGAAGCGGAACTTGATATTTCCGGAGTGCGAATTTGTTGGCTTACATCTTCCCCATTTAACCAAATAATATTTCCCTCTTCAGTATAGGATATTTGGATATCTATTTTTTCCAGCATCAGCACTATGGATGAAATATCATTTAGAGAAATTCCTCCCCGCATTGCCTGTAATGCACAAGCACGATACATAGCTCCTGTATCAAGATATACATATCCCAATTTTTTAGCCAATTCTTTGGCTGTTGTGCTTTTCCCGGAAGCAGCAGGACCGTCAATGGCAACAATAATCTTTCGCTTTGGCAATACTTTTCTCCTTTAGCGCCTTTTTTTAATTTCCTGCAATACCGTCAACCCTTTTTTCACAGTATAATATCTGACTTTTATTCGTTATTTATTTATATACAAACAATTAACCCCTATAAAACATAAAAATGATTGACACTATGCCACCATTAAAAAGTTTGGGTTTGAATTTAAATTATCTATTTAATTTCTATCTTAACACTGTATAGATCAAGGGGTTACATTATGCCTTACAAAAACAATATGAAAATTAGACATTATTGTGTCAAATGCTTGATTGCTATCGCAATTTTTGCCATAGCTGCAACTAATTTATTCTGTTACAATACAGGAGATTATAGAACAAAATGGGGCGGAAATTTTGAAACCCTTGAATTATGGGAATGCTATAATGGTATTGGTTGGATTGATGCAACACAACTTCCCTCTTCCCCTTTTGTAAATACAATATATATATCAAACCAGACAGTTACTATGAACAGTTCTATGATTATTGAAGGGGGTCTTGTTATAGTAGGAACATTGCAATTAGCCTCGGGAGCTATATTAACCATTAATCCCTCAGTAAATTGTGAAATTGGAGTAATTGAAACATATAGCGGTTCAAAATTAATTAACAATGGATTTATAACAGCAAATAGCAGTTCTTCTTCCCTAAAAGTACATGGAGGAATACTGGAAAACAACGGTATTATCGCCTCCTCAGCTCCTAATAATTGTAATGTGTATATAAACTCTAATGGAAGAATTAACTTTGGAAATCAGGGTTCCATAACAGGCAATTGTTCTTTTACTACTAATTACGGAAGCATCATTGCTACAGCCAATACTCAAGGTTTAGACGGCTCACTAAATTGCAGCGGCGATATCAGCTTTAACCAAATTTATCTTATTTATAATGGAACTGAACCTCAAATAACCGGAATGAAGACACCGGATCAGGTTTTGGGTATAGATTTTAATAATCCTGCAGGCATAACCTTAAGTAAAAATATAAAACTTATATATACAGCTTTGGTTCATAGCGGAACTACACTATATTTTGATGTATCCATTATCAAGGAAGCATGGTATGGCTCAGGAACTTTTTCTATGGAAGATGGTTCTACTATTGCAACCGCTAATCCTGATGGTTTTTGTTCTACTGGCAATAAAGGCAGTGTGCAGGTAGGAACAAGAAATTATAACAGTAATAGTAACTACATTTTTAATGGCACCGAACATCAGCAAACCGGAGATTTTAACCCAACGCCAACTGCTTATACTGTAAATGACATTATTTTTGATAATCCCGCAGGTGTAACTTTAACTCACCCTATAACAGTTATATCTACTCTGGAACTCCTTGAAGGAGATATTAATTACGCGGTTTTACCTCAAGGAGTAGATGGTTTTTATAGTCCCGATGTAAAAAAAACCGTTATTCCCAAAAACGGTACTCTGATGTATAATTTTCTGGCAGATTCTCTTCCTTTTCAGAATAATGGTGAGTATGTTAACCGCAAATGGTATCTTAAAGGGAATTTCAATGGTTCTAAAAAAGTAACCTTTTACTGGAGTGAAAATGAGGATGATAACTGCAACTGGAATGTTCATAATTTCCCAAAAGTATATTTGTCAAACAGCAATGAACCATTGAACACTATTTGGAATCCTGCTCATCCCAGAGAGATTTCCTTTATTGCACATAGTTTCCCCAATGCCAAAGAAGATGTATATTACTATATCGGTAAAGAAAGAGATGATACCTTGCCTGTAACTTTAAGTTCTTTTTCCTTAACACAAATTGGTATTTCCACTGTAAGAATAACTTGGGTAACTCAATCCGAAACAAATATTATGGGATATTATATTTACCGTGCTACTCAATCAGATTTGAACACAGCCAGTAATCTCAATTACCTTATTCCGGCAACGAATTCTTCACATTTACAAATATACACCTATACAGACCAGGTTACTTCCAATAATATCTACTATTACTGGCTGGAAATTGTAGATTACGATGGATATAATTCGTTTTATGGACCGGCTGTTATAGAAATAAACGATAACGGAAATCAAACACCTTCCATACCTGTTAAAGCAGGATTTTATTCATTTGCTCCCAATCCTTTTGATTCAGGCACTAAAATCTTCTATGGAATTCCCTCAAAATCTCCCGTTTTAATGCAAGTTTACAATATAAAAGGGCAAAAAATAAGAACGCTTTTAAATGAAACCAAAGATAGCGGTAATTATGACCTTTTCTGGGATGGTAGAGATGAAAAAGGAAATTTGTTAGCTAACGGAAATTATATTCTGCGTCTTTTTGCCTCAGGAAGTTCTTGGACTAAAAAAATTACTATCTTGCATTAGGACAATCTCTTACCTTAGCATAACTTTTGCCTTCCCTAATAGCATTACTCACTCATTGCTTACCCATTGCTAATGGCATCCGTATTGGGTAAGCAATGCTTTAGTATTTCAATCAGGATATAACTTTCCCGCTTTATAAGTGCTTTTAGGACTTGCAAATTAGGTATTTATGGATTATCAGACCATTGATCTTTAACCACTAATATTGCTGATAGCAAAGTAAGGTGTAAAACTGTTAATCCTTTTTCTGCCAACGCATTTCAGCATACTTGGAAGTAAAGCCGAATCTTTCATAAAGATGCCTTGCCGGATTGTCATATTCTATATGAAGTGCGATATCTCCATCAGCAATTTCCCTTGCCTTTTTTAATATACTACTCCCTATTCCCATATTGCGCATTGATTTCTCTACAGCAATATATACCAGAATATTTTCGGGAATATATTCTTCCATCCCTGTTTTATTCATTACTAAAACTCCGCAGAGTTTATCTTCTGCAAAAGCCAAAATGAGGAATCCTCCTTTCCCCTTTTCCGTTGAAAAGGCATAATCAATGGCTTTGTTAATGGCTGAAGGTGCATCCCCGAAACTTTCCAAATGCGTATATAGAAAATCTACCAAATCCTTTTGCGAAATGTTTTCCGGTAACTCATCTGGTTTGTATATAACCTGTAAATTTAGCATAACTACATTCCTTTTTACTTTAACACGAATAATGCAGTTGAAGAACAATGGATTGACAAATTCTTTCTTTGCTGAAGAAACTGAAGGTTGCTAAATGAATTTATACTTTTCAGCATTTGCTAAATCAGAATTCTGCAATCCAATTAATTAAGATATTTATCAACTATTTTTACTGTATGGTTCATTTTAAATTCTATCTGCTTTATACCATAGAGAAATTAGGCGACTTAAATGCATAATGAAATCTCTAATTTTTTCAGCTATTTTCATCCCTTGTTAAAATCCATTCTCCTCCTCTGGGAGAACCGCTTTGTTTGATTAAGCCATCCTTTTTAAGCTTACTAATTAACCTTTTAATTGTTGCAACGCTTTTGCCGGTAATTCTTGCCAGTTCACTATATCTTATTTTTGGGTTATGCGTTACTAAAAATATCATCTGATAATCATCAGTTGCCTCAAAAAACGGTTCCGTTAAACTGCTTCATTATTAGTTATTCACATAGAGTGTAGTTAGCATTTTATTCTCCTTTTGCATACAGATTATAAACCCTTGAATTATTACAAATCTTATGAAACGCAAGATTGTGAAATGATGTAAAAATGTCAAAGCAATTCTCAGCTTGCTTGTTTCTCTGCTGTAGCAGTGAATTTGCTTTTTGGGGTAAAAGGATTATATTATTTTTAGCGAATTAATTTATCTATTTGTGCAAAATGCCTTTTTACTTGACAGTTAAACCGAGCTTGTTTTTTTGGGCAAAATAGTATGCCGAAGTGGTGAAACTGGTAGACGCAGTGGACTCAAAATCCACCGGGCAATAGCTCATGCCGGTTCGATTCCGGCCTTCGGCACCAAAGTTTTTTGAGGAGATAAAAAACTTTTACTTGCTATAGGGATAAGTCCTAAACTAATGTAGTTGACTGTAGAAGAGGCATAATCTAAACTGATATTTATTTCTCGCAGATTAGATTATATAAAATCAAATCCTACACTTCGGGTGATATTTCTTTAAACCTGAAACTTTTTATACAAAACCTGTGGAGGTATAATGTTTAAGCGCCACGCTATAGTATTCAGCGTATTGCTGATGCTTATTCTGCCTTTTGCCTTGTCTGGAATTTCCCAGGCAACAATGTTATTCTTAACCTTTGAACCAGGAGCTCGTGCCAATGCTATGGGACGTGCCTATTCCGCCATTGCAGATGACGCTTATGCAATGTGGTGGAATCCTGGAGCTACAGCTTTTAATAAACAAACCCAAATTGCGGCAACTCACATACCCTGGTTACAAGGTTCTGGGGTTGATGATATCTTCTACGAATATTTGGGCTTTAATAACTATTTTTATGGAATTGGTAACATCAATGCCCATATTATTTGGTTGGATGAAGGAACACAACCTCAAACCAATGCTCAAAATGTTGAGCTCGGCGATTTTCATACTTATGAAGTTGCCGGTGCTTTAGGTTACGGTTATGAAGTAGTTCCGGAAAAGATTGGATTGGGAGGTAACTTTAAATTGTTATACTCTTACCTGGGTCCTGGAACTGGTTTAACGGAAACGGAAGGTTCCGCATTCAGTTTTGCTTTTGATGTAGGTGCTTTATTCAAAGATGTAGTTGTAGATAATCTGAATGCTTCGGTTGTCTTGCAAAATATAGGTCCGGATATTACATATATTGATGAAGAGCAATCTGATCCGGCTCCTTTGACTTTCAGAGCCGGGCTGGGTTATAAAATTTTTGATAACCCGATGGGACGTTTAATTGCAACTGCGGAAATGAGTAAAATATTGGCAAATGAGGATCCTCTCTACGAAAGATTTATTACTGGCTGGAAGTATTTTGATGAAACAATTTATGGAGTTGGAGCAGAATATACTTACCTGAATCTGATTTCTTTGAGGGGAGGATATTTCTCTGATAAAGCTGGTGAGGTTGAAGGTGCCAGTTTTGGTGTAGGTGTGCAATACAAATTCAGTAAACGGTATAAGCTGGGGTTTGATTTTGCAATGGTTCCTGCAGGGGGTATGACTAATTATAATAAAATCTTCTCTCTGGGCTTTGAGTTCTAACATAGGAAGAACGATATTTCCCTCGTTCAAAGACAACGGAAGAACGATGTCCTCATCGTTCAAATTCCCCAAAATTACTTCGTTACCGCTAATTTTCACGGTAATATGATCATAAAGTTGTTATGAGTCCTTTGCACTAGTGAAGATATTTCTTGGGAATAAAATAATGAAGGTGCAAACGATTACCAACTTACAGTTGAAGAGGACTTCAACATTCCCAATAAAATTATGAAAAAGAATACTATCCTGATCTTTTTTGTGCTGGTAGCGGCATTGTTATCGGCACAAAAAATGTTTTTGCAAAAAGGGCAGCAGTTTCAGAAGCTGGCAGAGCATCCCTATCAAAATCAATTAATTCAGTATAATTTTAGGCAGGACTTGCTTAAAAAGGATAAAACAAATTTTAATCGGTTATTGGTTATCCTGGTGGATTTTGCAGAAGAATATCCAGATGATCCCAATACTACAGGTAAGGGAAAATTTCAATTAGAACCTGATTCAACTTATATTTATTCTGTTGGTGCACCTCCACATAACAGAGAATATTTTGAGGCAAATCTGGAAGCATTGAAATATTATTATTTAGCTGTTTCTGCCGGTGCTTATGAGCTTCATTATGATGTCTATCCCAAAAATATACCTGCCTATACTTTACCTCAAAGTATGGGTTACTATAATCCTCCGGGAGCCAGTTCCGAATTATTTGTCAGCCGAATGGAAGAATATTTCAAAACCGCTTTGGAGACAGCTGATAGCATAGATGAAGAAATTGATTTTGGCAGCTATGGACATTATATGATTATTCATTCTGGTTCGGATTGGCAACATGATATTATGGGCAATACACCCTCAGATTTGCCATCCTTTTTTATCAAGGTTGGTGATGGTAAAGAAGCAGTAGTAGATAATGGAACAGTCCTGATTTCACATTCCTGTAATGTTCCCGAAACCATTTCCCAGGATTTTTATGAAAATGAAGAAAACGGTACTATAATTCACAGTGGCTACGGTGCCTTGAATGCAGTAATAGCTCATGAATTCGGTCATTCTTTAGGAATGGTGGATTTGTATAATGTTTATAATTCTTCTCCGATGGTTGGTGTGTTTGATATTATGGATAGTGGTGGTTCAGGCATTTTAATAGATGAACTGGATAATGGAGATTTGGTTTATGTGGAAGGTGCGTTACCAACTTTACCGGGAGCTTTTTCCCGCAATTTGATGTTTCGGGATAGTTATCTGGAACGCGGGTTATTAAAAGAATTCCCTGATTTTAACACAATGACAGAATTATCCTTATCTGCTATCAGTGCTATGCAAAATGGAAATGATCTTATTCCTCATATTTATAAAATTCCCTTAAATAGCAAAGAGTATATTTTAGTGGAAAACCGCAATGTAGACCCTGATGGCGATGGAGGCACAGCTGTTTTTGGAGCTTTGGATGGACGAGTTATTCTCTATCCTACTCCTTTTGAAGATATTTCACCCCCACCTCCAACTTACGAATATGACTATCTTTTGCCTTCTTTTATGAAAGCGAATGGTTCAGCAATCGGAGGCGGTATACTTGTCTGGCATATCAATGAAGCTATTTTATATGATGAAGGGCAAACAGATAGCAGTGGCAATTGGACAAGTAATTTTGATGCCAATACCGTTAATACCGGTTTTTACCACAGAGGTGTTTCCGTAATTGAAGCAGATGGACTTCCGGATTTGGGTAGTGACTATTCTATGTATTGGACAGGAACTCCGTACGAATATTTTCATAAGTATAAACCCATTTTGGATACCAACGGTTTATTTGTAAACTGGAGTCAGGAACCTTGGAAACCGGAATTAACAGCTGTTACTAAACCACCTTTGGTAGATAGTTTCAATGTTCCTGGTTTATATCATCTGAAAGAAATCGGCAATCCGGCAAAAAAAATGAGTTTCAAGGTAGAAAGCGGTAGTTTTGATACCACTCAGATTTTTGATTATTCTGCCAGTTCTTTTATTATCGGTCCGATTATAAAAACAGGATTCAATGAAGATAACATTCCTGTGCTTATTGATAACAAAATGTTCCTGCTCAGTTATTGGGATAATGAATGGAAGGATATTATAGGCGAGTTTGTTACAAATTTTCCGCGTTCAGATTATCCTCTGCAAAAGGTAGACCTCAATACTGATGGCTATTTTGAATTGGTTTGGGCAAAACAAAATACCTTGGTTTTAGTGGACTGGTCTTTAGATACGCCTATTTTTCACCAGATTTCCTTTCCTGATTCTATTACAACTACCCCTTTACCTGTAAATAATACATTAATAGTAACCACAAAAGATTGCATTTATGCAGTGAAAAACTTCGCCATCCAGAGTTTTATCGGTTTGCAAGGTGCCAAGTGTATTGCCGGTTATGATGATACAATTATAGTTTTAGGAACGGACTTTTTGGCTACTCTAACATTAGACAATCTGGATAAGTTCAATGAATTTACACTTCCTGAACCTTGTGGCAATATTGAACTGCTTATTTACACTAATCCTGACAAGACCATTGAGATGATTTTTGTAATGGCAAATAGCGGCAATTTGTATCGGATTTATCAAAACCGTCTGGAATTAATCTTTGCCAATCATAGCAAGGAAAAACCTGGTCAACTTGCCTGTTCCTCTTTAGGGGATATTTCTCCCGTTCTGTTTTTTGGTATCGGTAACAAACAATATGCCTTAAAAGCGGATGGCACAAAATTAACTCATTTTCCGGTTATTGCTCCGAAAACAATTTCTCCCTGCGAAACTCCTTTTGCACTAAAAAACGGTTCTGCCGAAATTCTCTTCTATCCTTTAGCGGAAACTGGTTATTTAGCTATAGATAAAATGGGAAGAATAGTTCCGGAAATGTGTTTATCCGTAAATAAAGATAAAAAGAACGATTATTTATATTACCAACCGGAACAGCAAATCCTGAATTGGTATTATCCTGATAGCACAGGAAGGTTATTTATTCACAGTAAAAAGAATATTGACACTAACCCTATTCTTTTTGCCGGTTACAGAAATGGAGCAAGCGGATGTGCCACTTTTGCCTTCAGAGATGAAAGTATCAGTTCAACGGAAAAAATTGCCTATATTTATCCCAATCCTGTGCGGAAGCCATATTATAAGCTTAATTTGCAAAATTATTTCGGAGAAACAAAACTCCATCTTTATGATATTAGCGGAACTTTGGTAAAAAAGATGATTATTCCCGAATCCAATAATAACCCGAGGGATTTTGAATTAAACACTTTAGGACTTAGTTCCGGGGTCTATATTATGGTTCTGGAAAATAACGGTTCCACGAAACACCTCAAATTTGCAGTAGAGAAATGATTTTTAGGGGGTTAGCAATGAAGAAATTTATCCTGCTGATTTTTATTGCCGGTTTTGCCTTTTGCCTTTTCTCTCAGGAAAAACCCAAAACCGATATTGACCAATGGCTAAATCAAACAGAAGAAGAACAGCAGAATGCAATGCGGGATTCTGTTGTTACCAACGATTTAATTAAAATAAACTACAACCGGAAAAATGCTCAGTTAGCTATGGCTATGTCTATGCTGGTTCCTGGTGCAGGTCAATTTTATGCCAATAAGACAGTTCTTACAACCTATATTTTCCCGGTTCTGGAAATTGGACTAATTGGCGGACTTGTTTATTTCAATAACCAAGGCAAAGATAAAACCAAAAAATACGAAAAATATGCCACTGGCGAAATTGTAACCTATATTACTCCAGATGGAACTAAAATAACGGGTTTCCGGTATGATAGAAGTAGGCAAGATGAAATTCAGGCAATTCTGATAGGTGTAAACGAACATGATATTTATGATAACGGCTATTTTCGCTTGGATAAGACAAATTCTCAACATTTTTATGAAGACATAGGTAAATACCCTCAATATGTTTTTGGCTGGATGGATTGGTATTATCGTTTTGCCTGCAATGAATCAGGCGTGCGTGATTCTATTCGCTGGAAATTTGATGGAGAAAATGATAGTCCCAATATGCGCTGGACTGGAAATTATCCTTTATGGGGTAATGATACTGAAACCCTTATCCCTATTGATGACCATGAAATGAGCAGAATGCGTCAGACCTATATTAAAATGCGTAACGACGCTAAGGACTCTTATAGTATGGCACATTTTTTCACTTTGGGCTTGGCTTTCAATCATTTAGCAGCAGGACTTGATGCCATTAGGGTTACCCGCAATTTTAACCGTTATTACATTTCTCAATCAGTTCCTGCCTTAAATTTCTATGCTGCTATGCCTTTGGGAAATGTAACACCGATGTTGGGGTTGAAGTGGACTTTTTAAAACGGAAAACATGTCTTATAATTCTTCTGCTTTTATGGGGAATAATTCCCTTATTAGCTTTGCCCAAATTTGTGTATCCTGTTTCTTCTTTAATTTTACCGGGAACAGGTGAATTGCTTTTAGGGCATAATACAAGGGGTGCTACTTTAATGGGTGTGGATTTAATTAATATTTATGCTTTTATTGCCACTGGTCGGGAAATAGAGATGCAGAAAAAGAACTTTATGAAATTTGCTGAACTTTATGCCGGAGTGCCTTACGGAATGCCTGATGAGCACTATCAGGCAGTGCAAAATTATCCTAATAGCGATTATTACAATGATATTCAGGAAATGATGGCTCGCAACTATTATTTAATTTATAATTATGACCCTGAATCCTTTGCGGAATACATTTCGGCCAATACTTATCAAGGCAATGAAGAATGGAGCTGGCAAAGCGAAGAAAAATGGGAAGAATATAAAAATCTCCGTAAACGGCATCAGAAAACCAAAATGAATAATCAGCTTGCTTTGGGGCTGATGTTATTGAACAGAGGTATCAGTATTATAGATAGTTCCATTTTATCTAAAAAGAAACACGGAGAATTTTATTTAGCTCCTTTACCTGCAAACGGTGCAATGCTGAATTATCAAATTGAATTTTAGGAGAATAACTGTGAAGCGTTTTGGCATTTTCCTTTTAATTATTCTGCTTTCTACATCGCTATTTGCTCAAAGCAGAGGAATTTTAACTTTAAAATCTTTTGCCGTTCCAGGATGGTCTCAAATCAGTTCTAACAGAAATTATGGCTATGCAATGCTTACTGCAGAAGCAGTTATAATTGGCTCTATTTATTATTTTCATAGCGAAAGCAAGGTCTTGGAACAGGAATGTTATGAATATGCCATTAAATTTGCCCATTTGAATCCGGATGGTTATAGTGAAGAATTTTATAAACAATTAGCCCGCTATGAAAGCAGTGGTTTTGATGCCGGTGGTTATAATAATTGGGTGCGTCAAACAGCTATGAATTTATATCCTGATGATCCGGAAAGTCAACAGCAATATATTAATGAAAATGCCTATGGAAATGATAAATACTGGTATTGGGACAGTTCCAACCATAGAAGTGAATATAACAAAATCCGTAATCGGAGTATGGATTATGATAATTATGCTCTTGTTGCCGGAGGGATATTAATCTTAAATCATTTAGTAAGTACAATTGATGTTTTAAGGTGGACAGCTCCACCCAAAAAAGCTAATTTATCTTTTAATTTGCAAGATAAAACCCCGATACTTCAAATAAATTACCACTGGTAATATTTGTTACTACGAATGAAGAATGTAGAATTGCTAATTGAGAAAGAATTAAGTCAGGAGTCGTCACTGCCGAAATAACTTTTAGCCAATAATCAAATTTGTTTGGCAAGGAGGACTCGTGACGACCAGTAGAAATGGTGAATATTGTTTCCATATTCATTAAGCAGATAGAGGAAAAAAGTTCCGGAGGAACGACAGATATTAACAACGGGTTTTAACCCGGTGGTAAGAAAAGAACCGACAAAACTATATTTATTGGGGAAAAGAGTTCCGGAGGAACGACAGATATTAACAACGGGTTTTAACCCGGTGAAAAAAAGAAAAGTCGTAGTCGTAGTTTTTTTCCGAGGGGCTTACGCCACCATCGCTATCATTGTGTCGCCCTTCGGGCTTTGATGAAATCTCAACCTTCTAAACCTTCTCAACCTTCTCAACCTTTTTTCCCGAGGGTTTCACACACCCATCGCTATCATTGTTTTGCTCTTTCGGGCTTTTGCAAAGAAATAAACCTTAAATTACCAAGTTTTTCCTGGTTTTCTTATTTTATATATTCTTCATTTCCTGAAGTGTTTTGGTTTAATATCCTTACTGATAATAGAACAGTTCTTCCTCAGGATTTTGCCAGCAATAATGCACTTCTCCAATATAAATTGTGTGATCTCCGCTGCGAATTTGGGAAACAATTTCGCATTCAAAACAGGCAACAGCATCTTTCAAAACCGGAAGTTTATGCAATTTACCTGCAATATATTCCACTTTGCCCACGGCAAATTTATCCATATCCCTGCCTGAATTGGAACCACATAAAGTTAAAAGAGGTTTCATTTTCAGAGAAGGGAAAACTAAATTAAAGTATCTGTTTGCTTCCAAACATTCGTGAGAGTATCTTGTTTTGCCGATTGAAATTGCAAACATCGGTGGTTGTAGAGAAGTTCTCATAAACCATTCAATGGTAATTAAATTATATCCGCTTTCGGGTTTTTGGGTTACAACCAATGCAACTTTTGCCGGAAGATGGATTTTACCATAACTTACAGGTAGCTCTGAGAGCTGAATCATAGTTTCTCCTTAGTTCAAATGTCTTTATTGATATAATATTCCAAATTTTACTTCTTACAAAGACAAAAAAAAAAGAACCTATTTTCACAATGAGAAAAAGAGAAAAGAAAAAAAGGTTTAGAAAGTTTGGAGGGTTGTTAAAGTTTAGATTTTCGGTATGTTGACAGCCATAAAAAAACCCCCGGAATTAAATTGTGTAGACGGAGCTCCGCTAATTAAAAAATTTTTTCTTGGGGAGGAACGGCATCCTCCGGCTACACAAAAAGTCATCACAAGTTATAAATTAATGGCTTATCAAATAAAAAATCTACGAAATCAGCGCAATCCGTGTGCTATTTAAACTACGAAAGATACGAAGTCCGTGTGCATTTTTATCTGTGAAATATGTGTTACCAGGGAGAGGTAAAAAAGTAAGCGCTTAACTTACTTATTCATAGTCCTTTCCTAATAGATTCCGTAACACTACCGTAACACCAAAGTAACACTCAAGTAACATTGCCGTAATAAAGCTACTGCATCGTTACCTAATTGTTTCATAGTTATTAAATAAAAGAGAGAGCAGGCAGAAAGCAAAAATAAACACAAAGGAAAAATGACACTTGACAGAGAAGCTATATTGTAAAAAAGTTAAAATTATGAATTCTAAATACATACTTTATTGCATAGTAACGGCTTTAATAATCGTTGGCATTTACCAGATAGTTGCCGTTGGACGGGTTAATTACCCTGAATATAATTTGAAAGAAGGACAGGTTTCGGAAGTGGAGATAATTGCTCCCTTTGATTTTCCTGTTCTCAAATCGCCTCAAGAGTTGGCTGCAGAAAAAGAGCAGGTGCTTTCCCAGGTTGATAAGCCCTACGAAATTTCGGAAGAGCCGCTTTTTGAAGCAATTAGCAATCTGGATAATATTTATGCTGTTTTATGTTCAATAGAGCCAACTGACGATTGGGAAAAAATTGCTTCGGACTTAAAACGCGCCGGTTATTCCTTTTCTCCCGAAGCACTTGAATTTACTCTGCGTTCATCTTTGCGGGATAAAATTTACGAATCTCTGCGGCGTGAACTGGGAACTTTATACAATCAAGGGATTTATGAATCGCTGGAAGAAGATAGTATCCTCATTTGGCAAAATGACAACCCGGAAAAAAGAGCTCTTAGTGATTTTCTTCCCCGGGAAAAAGCAAAGGAGATACTGATTGATAAATTTCCCGAAGCAAAAACCTTTGTAAGTGAATTTACGGAACAGTATCTCAAGCCCAATCTGCTTGTGAACGAAGAAAAGCTGAATGAACTGAATCAAAGTTCCCTGCAAACGGTTCAGCCAAGCGAAGGAATGGTCTTAAAAAACGAAGTTATTGTCCGCAAAAATTCCCGCGTTACAGAGGAAGAAGTTAGGAAACTGGAATCCTTGCAAGAGGCATATAAGCGTCAAAAAATCCGCAAATCGCCTCTGCAGGAAATGTTTTTATCCCTCGGTTTGCTGATGTTTATCTTCGTGGTTATCTTTCTGGCAAATCACTATTACGGAGTTCAAAGCAAAGAAGAAAAGATACCGGTAGCGGATTTTTTGCCTGTAAACTTAGGTTTTATTGTGTTGGTTATTTTAACGGTGCTCAGCAATTTTGTTCTTTCCGGCAGTAATCTGATAATTCCTTTTGCAATGATTGCCATAGCGGGAGCGATTTTAGTCAATTTTGAATTCGGACTTCTTTACAGTGTTTGTAATATATTGGTAATAAGTCCTTTCCTGAATTGGGAAACATTCACTCCGGTAATAATGTTATTATCTACCATAATTTGTCTGTTAATTTTACGGCGACAAAAAGTGTGGCATGAATATCTGATGATATGGTTATATTTACTTATTTCTTTATTAGTTGTAATTATATGCCTGGGAATTTACAAGAGAGATTCCATAATAACTATAATGCGTTCAATAGGTTATGCATTTATTTCGGCATCTTTAAGTATAACCGGTATTTTATTGATTGTTCCTTATTATGAAAAAAAGTGGAACAGGGCAACAAAACAGACCCTATTGGAACTTTTGGATTTTAACCATCCCCTGCTTAAACGACTGGCAACTGAGGCAGTTGGAACTTATCATCATTCTTTGGTAGTAGGAAATTTGGCAGAACATGCTGCTGAAGCTATTGGAGCTAATCCTCTTTTAGCCAGGGTAGGAAGTTATTATCACGATATAGGCAAAATAATCAATCCCGAAATATTTACGGAAAATAATGAAGATTCCGGCGAAATTCATTCCCAGATTGAACCGAATGAAAGTGCTCAGTTGATTCGTAATCATGTTACCGAAGGCATTGCTTTGGCAAAAAAATACAAAATCCCCCAACCGGTAATAGATATTATAATGCAACATCATGGCGATATGATAATTCGCTATTTTTATGAAAAGGCAAATAAAGAAGGAAAAGAACTGGATGCAAATGCCTATAGGTATCCTGGTCCCCGCCCTCAAACCAAAGAAGCAGCTTTAGTGATGCTGGCGGATATTGTGGAATCCACTACTAAAGCCAAAGAAATTGAAAGCGAAACAGATATCGCCAAAATTATTGATGATACCATAACTTATTTATTGAAAGAAAAACAGTTTGATGAAGCACCGATTTCTATGAAAGACCTGAAAATAGTGAAACAGAGCTTTATTCCGGTTTTAGAAAGTATTTATAGGAAACGACTGGACTATCCGGAAGCACAAAAAGATGAATAGTTTGGAATTAATCGGCGAAACAATAATTCCGGAATCTGAACAGGAAAAAATTGCAGAACTGATATGCTCTCAGGAAGACCCTGAACATAGTTATCAGATATGCGTTAAAACAGTGGATAGTGAAACGATGAAACATTACAATAAACGCTATCGGGGTTTAAATGAAACGACCGATATTTTAAGTTTTATTACTGCAGATTTACCCGCTTGTGCAATTGAGGAAAGGGATGAGGAAGATGGATTTTCCGCCAAACCGGTGCGTATTTGTGATATTATTATTGACATAAAACGGCTTTTTCAGCAAAAGGGAATTAGAACTTTAGAAGAAGAATATCGCGCTGTTTTGATACATGGTCTGTTACATTTGGTTGGTTACGATCATATCCGCAGTGCAGATGCAGAAAAAATGAACAAAAAAGAAGAATATTATTTAAAACAGACACAAGGTGAAATATAGCAGTGGATGACGGTAAGGCATTTATAATAATTGTCCTTTTTGCGTTATCAGCTTTTTTTTCCGGCTCGGAAACGGCTCTTTTTTCGCTTTCACGCATTCAGCTGAAACGCTTGGAAAATAACAATAAAAGCAGCGCAAAAAGGATTATAAAATTACTGAGCAAACCCAGACAGTTACTGATAACTTTGCTTTTAGGCAATACTTTTGTAAACTTGGCAATTTCTTCCTTCGGAACTTTGCTGGCTTTACAAATCGGAACTAAATACGGTTATACGGAATCATCGGTAGTAACAGTCCAAATTATAATTACTACCATTCTGATTTTGTTTTTAGGAGAAATTACCCCCAAACTGATTGCTCTTTCCAAAGCGGATAGTTTAAGTAAAATTCTTTCCCTGCCACTGCTGGGATTTCGCATAATATTTTTCCCGGCTGTATGGGTTTTGGAAAAAATAAGCGAACTTATTTCCAAAAGGAAAGCTGTAGACCAATATATAGGAACGCAATTTACGCATGAGGAATTTCATAATTTGCTGCAATCCGAAAGCAGCAGTCACAGCTTGGAAGAACACGAAAAGAAAATGCTGGTAGGTCTTTTCAGATTTAAAGAAGCGGAAATAAAAGAAATTTATGTGCCACGAGTAAAAATAACCGCTATAGAAGAAAACAAAGACCTTGAAGAACTGAAACAGGTTATTATTGACAGCGGTTATTCCCGAATTCCCGTTTATCGCGGCACTATAGATGAAATTGTCGGCATTATTTATGTAAAAGACCTGCTCTTGTATCCCGAAAAGAAAACTATTAAAGAATTGATGCGTCCCGTATGGTTCGTAACGGAAAATATGAAAGTGCAGGCATTACTAAATCAGTTCAAACAGAAAAAATTACAGATTGCAGTTGTGGTTGATGAATATGGTGGCACAAGCGGTATAATTTCTTTGGAAGATATTCTGGAAGAAATAGTTGGCGATATCAGAGATGAATATGATAAAGATGAAATTCCGGAACTGATTAAAAAAGATGAAAATACCTATATTATAAGCGGAAATTTCAGCGTCCGACAGTTTAATGAGGATTTTTCAACGGAAATCTCGGTGGAGGACTATGATAATATAGCTGAATTTCTGCTTGCTTATTTCAATAATGTTCCTGCTATTGGCGCAACTGCCAAATATGATGATAAACTGGAATTTACCGTTTTGGATGCAGATGAGAAAAGCATCAAACAAATTCAGGTGAAAATCAAGCCGGGAGAATTGTCCTGAAATACTTTTTAACCCTATTTTTACTCTGGCACAGTATGCTAATTGCAACAACTGCAGAATACTATATGAAGGCATTAGGAATTAAACTGGTTGATATAAGTATCCAAATTAGTGAAAATGAACCGGTTATAGAAATAAAAGCCAAATCCCTAAAAGAAACAGCTATATCCCCTCAAATAAACAATATTTATCGGATTGAACATAACGGTTCCTATCAGCCCATAACCTATACCCGGGTTATCCGGCAAAAAAATGTTAATGATAAAGTTATTGTAAACTACAATCATAATAGCTCTCAAGCAACTATGATTCGCTTATCGGATAATAGCACTATCCAATATTCTATAGCTAAAAACAGCCACGATGTCTATTCTTTTCTGGCAGAAATTATAGCTGGAAGAGTGCAAACGGGAAATTATCCTATTGATGCAAACGGTATAAATTGGCAGGCAAAAGTTGTTCAGCTCGCTTCTGAAACAGTTGATACACCGCTTGGTAAATATCCTGCAAGACATTATGAAATTACTTTCCATAATTTAACAGAGAAAAAGATGCCCTATATAGATATGGTAACCTTCAATATGCTGCAGGAAAATAATAAACTGAACCTGTGGGTTTATAACAATCAATACGCCGTGAAAGCAACTTTTAAAAAGAAAGGACTCTCGTCCTGTTGGGAATTGGTAAATATCAAAAAATGAAATTCTTTCGGACTATTTACCCCACTCTTATTTGGTTTTGCCTCATCTGGATTTTATCATCTCTGCCTTCTCAACATATTCCATCCGTAAATATTATCGGTTTTGATAAACTGGAACATATAGGTATTTATGCTATTTTGGGCTGTTTGCTTGGATACTGGCTAATATTTAAGGACTGGAAATTAACAACTGTCATCCTAATTTATGTGTTTCTTTTGTTGCTTGCTGGTTTGGATGAATACCATCAGAATTTTATTCCTGGGCGCGATGTTTCCCTATATGATTTTATGGCAAATTCTACCGGAATCATAATCGGCTTTTTATTTTACCTGCATAAATATGATAGAAGTTGAAAAGCTCTGCGTTTCTCTGAATGATAGAGAAATTTTGGTGGATATCAGTTTCACGCTTGATAATGGCAATAATTTGGTTATTTTGGGTCGTAGCGGTAGCGGAAAAACTGTTTTAATCAAAACCCTGCTGGGCATTTATTTTCCTGTTTCCGGCAGTGTAGTTATTGATGGAATAGATATTCACCGCTCTTCGGAAGACCAAAGGAAAACAACTAAAAAACGCTTTGCGATGGTTTTCCAAAATGCTGCTTTACTTGATTCCTTTACCGTTCTGCAAAATGTTGCTTTGCCACTTTATGAACGCGGAGAAAAAGATACCGCTCTGATTAAAGATAGGGTTCATAAATGCCTGCAAATGGTTGGACTGGAAAATACCGTAAACCTATATCCTGCCCAGCTTAGTGGTGGCATGCGCAAAAGAATTGGCATTGCCAGAGCTTTGGTTTATGAGCCGAATTATATTATTTTTGATGAACCTGTTTCTGGACTGGACCCTATTACTTCCCGAGAAATTATGTATTACATCACCCGCATTGTGGAAACTGCTTCCGCTACTTTGATAACCATAACCCATGAACTGAAAGATATTCAGACAATTGCCAATCAGGTTTTATTTTTGAATGAAGGCAGGGTTATTTTCAACGGAAAAACAAGTGACTTATACCAATCACCTAATCCCCTCGTGCAAGAATATTTACAATGAATATCCACAATAAATCAAAACTCACTCAACTGGCTTTTTACACGGCTTTAGCAGCTTCTATTCATATTGTGGAAGACCTTATAATGCGAATGTTGCCTCTTCCTTTTCTGCGAGTCGGTTTTTCCAATATCGTTATTCTCTATCTTATTTGTCACAATAGAATTGGAGAAGCATTTATAGTTAACATCAGTAAAACCATATTAAGTGGAATTGTTACCCTCACTTTGCTCAGTCCTTCTACTTTGTTATCTTTAACTGCAGGTATTTCTGCCATTATTGTTATGTTTTTAGTGCGTTGTCTGCATTTGGGACTTGGGATTTACGGCATCAGTATTTGTGGAGCTATTGCCCATAATCTTACACAGTTAGCTATGGTTCGTGCCATTTTAATTCACAGTGATAAAGTTTTTGTATTGACACCAATCCTGCTCTCAATTGCCTTGATTAGCGGTAGCATAATTGCTTACTTAACTTTATATATAGACAGGAAAAGCGAAAAAGCCGAAATTAAAGAAAGATGAAAGCCAGCACTAAAGAGAAATTATATAGCGTCCTGAAATATCTGTGGTTTGCCTTTTGCTTCATTACAGGTATTTTTGTAGGCGCTTTATGGTTTTACCACGATAGTTTACCTCCCACCAGTGAACTGAGAAATTATACTCTCCGTTCTGGTTCTGAGGTTTATGACCGAAATGGTAAAATGGTTTATCTTTTTGCCTTTGAAAAACGCAAGCTGGTTTCCCTAAAAGAACTTCCCCAATATCTGATAGATGCTCTAATAATTACGGAAGACAAACATTTCTATCATCATTTCGGAATTGATATTTTAGGTAATATTCGTGCTTTGGCTGTAGATATTGTGCGTCTGGATTTTTCGCAAGGTGCAAGCACTATCACACAACAAATGGCACGCAATATGTTTCTTACTTTAGATAAACGCCTTTCACGCAAGCTGAAGGAAATTATTTTAGCACTAAGAATTGAACGGGAATTTACCAAGGATGAAATCCTGGAGATTTATTTCAATAAAATCTTTTGGGGCGGACAAATTCACGGTGTGGAAACAGCTTCTTTATACTATTTTGGTAAACATGCACGCGACTTAACCTTGGCAGAATCAGCCGCATTAGTGGGAATGATTCAACGTCCCAATTATTATAACCCCGCGAAACACCCCGAAAGATTAATTGAAAGACGGAATATGATTTTAGGAAAGATGCTGAAGGCAAAAAAAATAACCCAGGAAGAATATAATGAGGCAGTCGCTTCCAAAATAACAGGTGACCGTAGTTCTCTGCAACAATATTCTACTGATTATTACATTGAACATATTCGTTTGTATCTGGAACGCAAATATGGCACGGAAAAACTTTTTGAAGGCGGATTAAAGATTTACACTCCAATGGATGTTGACCTTTCCGTTTATGCCGATTCTGTTTTGAATCGCTATCTTTCTAATGTTGAAAAAGGTTATCCTGCTTCTATGCGTTATGACAGTGTTCCTAAAAACAGTGTGGATATCAATACCCGTTATCTGCAAGGTGGTATCCTATTAATGGAAAATAGTACCGGACAGGTTTTAGCGATGCTTGGAGGCAGAAATTTCACGCACAGTAAATTTAACCGCATTACTCAGGCAAAAAGACAACCCGGAAGTGCTATTAAACCAACTTATTATACGGCAGCAATTGAAAAGGGATATACTCCAGCTACAGTTATTAACGATGCACCTATAACTTTAACAGGGGGCAATGGAAAGGATTGGACTCCTCAAAATTTCAGCCGTAAATATTACGGACCTTCAAGAATGCGAACTGCAATCACCTATTCTTACAATGTTTGGGCAGTTAAAACCGTTATGGACCTCGGACTGGATGTTGTTAATGATGCTTTTCGGCGTTTTGGAATTGATGCCAAAGCAGAGGACTATTCAGCTGCTCTTGGCGCTTATGAAGTTACCCCTATCAATCTGATTTCCGCTTTCACAACTTTTCCCAATAACGGTTTCCGCACAAAACCCGTGTTTATTACCAAAGTGGAAGATGTAAATGGAAAAGTTCTGGAACGCAGTAGTACTGCAAAATATGATGTTACCACTCCCCAAGTTGCTTTTATAATGACCTCTTTGCTGCAATCAGTAGTCACTTCCGGAACGGGAGCTGCTGCCAGAAACAATTATTATTGGCAGGCAGCAGGAAAAACAGGAACTTCCAGTGATCATCGTGATGCTTGGTTTATTGGCTTTAACCGTAAATATACTTTAGGCATTTGGAACGGCTTTGATAACAATGCTGCCATTTCTGCCAGTGCAAGTTGTGCTCCTATTTGGGGTCAAATTATGACCAAGGCAATTCGTAACGAAAATAAAGGACGCCTACCTAAAAGTGATGATCCCCGCTATAGTTTTGTAGTTCCGGATAAAATTGTGAAGAGAACTATCAATCCTAAAACCGGTTTTGTTTCGGAATATGGCATTGAAGAATACTTTATTGAGGATAATATTCCGCCTGCTCGTTCCGATACTTTAAGCTATAATTATTATCCCACCCGTTGGGAAAATCCCTAATATGAAGGAAAGTTAAGAGTGTATAACATTCTTTTTTATATTCTCTGTGTGCTTGTTTCAACGGGTTGCATAACCTATCTTGTTTTATGTATCCGTTTCGTGTATGGTTTTAAGCACTATAAACCCGTTTTCAGTTTTAAAAAAAGGACAGTGAGTGTGGTTATTGCTGCCCGTAATGAAGCTAAGAACTTACAGGATTTATTGCTGTGTTTGCTCAATCAGGATTATCCCTCAGAGCTTTTTGAGGTTATATTAGCCGATGATGATTCTGAAGATGAAACCGCGGAGGTAGCAAACAAGTATATTGAAGCAGGTCTAAATTTACATTATTTGAAAATTACGGGACGGGAAAATGTCCTTTCCCCCAAAAAGAAAGCTCTGGAAGATGCTGTTTATACTGCCCAGGGAGAAATTATTCTTTCAACTGATGCAGATTGTATTGTTCCGACTACCTGGATTTCTTCTATGGTCTCTCTCTTTACAGATGATGTTTCTATGGTTGCAGGTTATTCCAGAACTTTGCTTCCCGATTGGAAGAAGGCATCTCTCGTGCAAAAATATGAACATTTGGATTATGCTTTATCCTATATAGCTTTAGCGGGTTGTTATACAATTGGTAAAAGTTGGGCATGTGTAGGACAAAATTTAGCTTACAGACGTTCTGCTTTTTATGATGTAGGGGGCTTTAGTAAAATAAAACATTTGCTTTCAGGGGATGATGTAAATTTACTGCAGTTAATGCGTAATAAGGGTTATAAAATTATTTTCAATTTCTCACCTTCCAGTTTTGTTTATACTCAGCCGATTCAATCCTGGAAACAACTAATCAATAAACGCAGTCGTTGGACTTCCAATATGAAATACCAGCTGAAGTTCAATCCGGAGTTCTATTTTATTCTATTTTCGCTTGCCTGTTTATATTGGGGCGGGTTGATAATGCTGTTTTTTAATTATAAATTAGCTTTGTTTATTTTGGCTTACCGCATTATTATAGAAAACATCATTTTCAATTTTCCCCGTTCGCGTTTTGGAATTACGAAAGAAATAATGAAGTTTTATCC
Source organism: Candidatus Cloacimonas acidaminovorans str. Evry (assembly GCF_000146065.2). Lineage (GTDB taxonomy): Bacteria > Cloacimonadota > Cloacimonadia > Cloacimonadales > Cloacimonadaceae > Cloacimonas > Cloacimonas acidaminivorans. The sequence goes on from NC_020449.1 coordinate 1,437,327, forward strand.
TGTGTGGCTAATTATTCAGAGTTTTTTTCTGGTGTTTACAATGATACTGGGTCAGTTCAATATTTTTGTGTGGCACGGCAAAAGACCCAACAATAAAAGGAATAAAAATGCAAACCGTAATCTTTGATGATGATGCACTATCCAATCTTTATCCTTTAACTTTAAACAGAAGTATTGGAGACCTGCGTTGTGGAATAACTAAATTGCGTCAACGCTTAGAGAGTATTTTTTGCGATTCGGAAGAGACCTGTGTGATTATAGCTGAAAATCTTGTTCCGTTATACCAAGAAAGGCATCCCGATTGGATAATCAATTCTGCCGTAAGAGGAGAAAAACTTTATTTGAATTCCCGGATTGTTATCACTGCTGATGCTGTGGAACAAATACAAAAACTTGATTTCGGTTCCTGTTTATATGCAGGACAGAACATTGTAGCTATAAAGGTGAAGGATACTTCTATTTTTCCTGATGTAGCTAAACTGAAGAAAAAACTCTGCAACATTAAACTCTACAACTGCCTTGCAGATATCATTCAAGATAATTCCAGAATGCTTATGCGGGATTATCATCTCCATTTTTATGATGGCGAAAATTACTTTGAAACCGAACCGGGAGTTACTGTTTTGCATCCTTACAATGTTTGGGTGGGCGAAGGAGCGGAATTTTCACCGGGTGTAATTTTGGATGCTTCGGAAGGACCTGTTGTAATTGATACGGGAGCACGTATAATGGCTAATGCTGTTCTTTGCGGTCCTGTTTATTTAGGTAAAAAATCTCTCGTTAAGATTGGTGCTAAAATTTACGGGGGCACTTCCATCGGACCCGTTTGTAAAGTGGGTGGAGAGGTTGAAGGAACAATTTTTCAGGGTTATAGTAATAAGCAACATGACGGTTTTTTAGGGCATTCCTATATCGGTGAATGGGTAAATATAGGTGCCGATACCAATAATAGTGACCTGAAAAATACTTACAAGACCGTAGCTTATTATTCCTATACCCATAAAGCTAAAATTGACTCCGGAAATCAATTTTTAGGTTGCATAATTGGAGACCACAGCAAAACAGGTATTAATTGCAGTATCAATACCGGAACTGTAATCGGCATTGGGTGTAATCTTTACGGACCGAATTTAATTCGTGATTTTATTCCCGATTTTTCCTGGGGAGAAGCAGAAAAATTAGAAAAATACCGTTTCCAGGAGTTTTGTGAAACGGCAGAAATAGTTAAACAGCGGCGTAATTTAAGCTTCACCGCAACTGAAAAAGAACTGTATAAAAATATATATAATATGAGGATATAATGCCGGACTTTATAGAAGTGATATTTAGAACGGGACGAATTGGCTATTACCAAAATACCAAGGGCTTGAATATTCAACCCGAAGACATTATTGTAGTAGAAGTGGAAAGGGGTGACGATATAGCTCAGGTAATTCATCTGGGCATCAATGAAGAAGAATTGGATGCTCAGGTTTTAACAGGAAAAACATTAAGTATCCGACGCCAGGCAAATTCGGAAGACCTGGAAAAAATGAAAAATCTCAGTTATGAAGAGGATAAAGCCGCTAAGACCTTTCTGGGTGTTCTGGACCATTACCCTTTTGAAATGAAACTGATTGAAACAATTTACCAGTTTGACGGTAATAAATTAACCTTTTTCTTCACTGCAGATGGCAGAATTGATTTTAGAAACTTTGTTCGGGAATTGGCTAATATTTTTAAAACCCGCATTGAACTTCATCAAACAACGGGTAGAGATGAAGCACGTCGTTTAGGTGGTTTTGGAATGTGCGGGAAACAATATTGTTGCGGCAGTTTTTTAAAACGCTTCAATCAGGTTACCATCAAAATGGCTAAAGACCAAAATCTGGCAGGTAATTTAACCAAAATTTCCGGACCTTGCGGGCGTTTGCTTTGCTGTTTAAATTTTGAAGAGGATTTTTATGTGGAAGAAGCCAAGGGTTTTCCTTTAGTTGGCACCTTAGTTACCTATCAGAATACAAAAATGATGGTTTTCCGTCTTAATGTTTTAGCCAAAAAAGTGATGCTTGCCAGTGAGGAAGGTATAATTCAAGAAATTGATTTAGATGAATTTTCCCGTCTTCCGGTTATTAGTGTTCCCATCCTGGAAGAATGCTAACTAATATTTTTTCTTTAATGCCGGAAGACCTGGCAAAAAGCATTATCAGCAGGCAACCCGATTTACCTGAATATAGAATTAAGCAGGTTCTTTCCTGGTTATATAAGTTTTATCTCAATGAACCGGAAAAAATGACTAATCTGCCTGAGGAATTCAGGGCATTTTTAAAGACCAATTATTCCTTCTTTTTACCTGAAATAGAAAGCAAACTGGTGTCCCAAGACGGAGCTGTAAAGTATCGTTTGCTTTTAGAGGATGGCAAAATAATTGAAAGTGTTTTAATTCCTGCAGAGAAGAAGAATACACTTTGCCTTTCTACTCAGGTTGGTTGTGCCCGCAATTGCAAATTTTGTGCTACGGGAAAAATGGGTTTGATCAGAAATTTGGCAACTCAGGAAATTATAGGGCAGGTAATTATAGCCAGTAAAGAACTAAAAAATAGCGGTACGGCAAAGCTTACAAATCTCGTTTTAATGGGAATGGGTGAACCGATGGATAACCTGAAAAATGTTCTTATGGCACTCCAAATTTTGCAAAGCAATGCAGGGTTTTCTTTCAGTCCAAGACGCATAACGGTTTCTACCTGTGGAGTTGTTCCCGGCATTATAGCTCTTGCAGATAGCGGAATTAAAGCCAAACTTGCCCTTTCCCTAACTTCCGCTATTCAGTCCAAACGCCGGAAATTAATGCCTGTAAGCGATCAATATAACCTTATTCAGCTAAAACAGGCATTATTATATTACCTAAGAAAAACTTCCTTTCGCATAACTATTGAATATATCCTCATTCCGAACTTTAATATGGATAGTGAAGACCTTGCCGCTTTAAGAAAATTCACCGGTGACCTGTCCTGTAAAATAAATTTTATCCCTTACAATCCAGGCAGGAATTCCCCCTTTAGAGCTCCTACAGAAACAGAAATTAAGGACTTTATGCAAAGAGCGCAAAAATTGCCCCAGGCAATAACTTTACGCAAAAGCAGAGGAGCAGATATTTTTGGCGCCTGCGGACAACTTACAAAAAATAATCTGGGAGAAAAGAAATGAAAGATATTCCTCACATTGCTAAAGAACTTTTTGGCGACAATCATCCCGCTCAATGTAACGGTGGACATATCATTTGTCTGAACTGTTATCATTGTCATTTAAAATTCCCCGATCAAATTTATGATCCCCATCAGGGTTTGGCTTCCGTGATAGATGCTACAATTCTAAAGGCAGAAACCAAAAAAGAAGAGGTAACAGAACTCTGTAAAACGGCAAATCAATACAAAACTGCTTCCGTTTGTGTTAATTCACATTTTATCCCTTTAGCGAAAGGACTTCTGGAAAAACCGGTTAAAAGTTGCACCGTTATCAATTTTCCCTTGGGAGCATCTTGTCCCCAAGCAATTGTTAATGAGGCAAAAGCGGTTTTGGAAATCGGAGCGGAAGAAGTGGATTTGGTTCAGAACTTAAGTGCTTTTTTAAGTGGTGATTACGATAACGATTTGCAATGTATGCAAGAAGTGGTTAAATTATGTAAGAAGCATAAGGCGTTGCTGAAAGTTATTCTGGAGACCTGCTATCTTACCGAAGAACAAATAATTATCAGTTGCTTGCTGGCAAAAAAAGCAGGAGCGGATTTTGTGAAGACCTCTACCGGCTTTGGAACTGCAGGTGCTACTAAGGAAAATGTCACATTAATGCGTAAAGTTGTAGGACCTAAAATCGGAGTGAAAGCAGCAGGCGGAATTAGAACCAAAGAACAAGCACTGGCAATGCTTTCTGCAGGTGCCAACAGAATCGGAGCTTCCAGTGTGAAGACAATTTTACAGTAAGGATTACACACAATGAAAGTAAATATTGCCGGATTCAATATAGATAAAGAACTTATTGATAAACTGAATAGTCCTTTGGCTACTCCTGAATTGATTTCCGCCTCTTATGCCCGTATCAGCAGAAGCAATAAAAGCATAGAAGAATTAAGAAAAGAAGCAATGAAAGAACTGGAAAAGGCAAGAAAAACCAATACCAATATTATCTTTGCAATGGGTCATAGCTCTGTGGCAGAACATTCGGTATTTAATATTGATCTAATCGGTGTTTCCAGGGCGTTAACAGAATTGATTCAGCGCAGCAGAATTGCTTCCTTCACGGAAAAATCTCAACGCTATGTAACTTTTAGCAAGGATTATGTTGTCCCTGCAGAATTTGCGAATCGTCCCAAACTGAAACAGCCCTACAAGAAACTGATGGACGAACTTTTTGCCGAATATGAATTAAGTTTTAACGCCTTAAATGAACTGTATAAAAAACAGAAACCGGAACTTAAAACCAGGGAAAGGGAATGCCTTGCCAAAGAAGATGCGCGTTACATTTTGCCTCTTTCCACAAAAACCCAAATGGGAATGACAATTAATGCCCGTTCTCTGGAAAATCTCTTGAGGCGTTTAAGTAAAAGTCCCTTAAAAGAAGCGGCTGAACTGAAGGAATTATTATATACAAAGGTTTCAGCAATTGCCCCATCTTTAATTCGTTATATAGATAATGATGACTACACAGGTAAAGTGGACTTGGAAAAGGTTGGTTTTACTGGTTTTCTACAGCAGGAATTGCCTTGGGTGAAAGAACTGGATTTGGAAAATAAAGTGAGGGTTATTAACCTTCCTGCTAATGCTGATGACACTATTTTAGCAAGTATTATCTACCAGCAGGGAGAATTGAACTGGAATGAAACTAAGGAAACGGTTGCCCATTTACCCAGAATAATTAAACAGCAACTCTGGAATCAGGTTTTTAAAGACCTGAAACCCTGGCATAAAGTTCCCCGTGCCTTTGAGACAGTTGATTTCAGCTTTGAACTTACTATGAGCGAAAGTTGCTGGGCTCAATTTAAACGACATCGCTATTGTACTGTTTTGCGTAAAGCGGGAAGTTCTTTAGCAGCAAAAATTCCTCCTGCCATTAAAGCTATTAACAGGGAAAATATATGGACCAAACTGAATAATAAAATTATTAGAATGGGCAGTGCACTTCCCCCCAAATTGGCATATCTAAACCCTTATTTTAGAACTAATGCTTCTATTGTTACCGTTTTTGTGAAAATGAACTTACGGGAAATATATCATTTTGTGCGGTTGAGGAGTGACGAAAATGCCCAATGGGAAATTAGAGAGCTGTCACAATTAATGGCTGCACAAGTTAAAAAAAATGCTCCGCAAGCCGCTTCATTCCTTTGTGGAAAAAGCGAAATGAATAGATAAAAAGGGTTGAGAATAGCGGAAGATTGATGTCCCCATCAACTACCTGTAGGAAAAAGGTTGTGAAGGTTGAGAGAATAAAGAAAGTTGAGAAGGTTTAGATGCCCTTTTGCTCTCCGCTCTTTTCCTTCTGCAAAAAAGCCCAAAGGGCGATACAATCATAGCGATGGTAGCGTAAGCCCCTCGTAAAATGTAAGCCCCGACTTCTTTTTTCTTTTCATCTTCCCATTTTCCAAAAGCTCCAAAGGGCGACACAATCATAGCGATGGTGGCGTTAGCCCCTCGTAAAAAAGTAAGAAACAACCATCTATCTTTTTCCACTGTTCCCCGATATAAATATCCTGAAAATCCCCTTCCTCCCATTCCTTCCAGAGCTAATAAATCTTGATAGTTATTTGCTTGATATATAGTAAATTCTGTAACGACTCCGTAACACTTCCGTAACACTTCCCTTGTCTCGTTACGGAGTTGTTACTTGGTTGTTACTTGATTATAAGAAGATGAAGCAAGCTGAAAAAGATAATAAATTAAAGGCGAAGCACTTAACAGGAGTGCTGTAAACGATAATATACTTCCTTTTTGGTTGATCGGGATTCGGTAGCTCCATAATGAAATAATATTATTATTATATTTTATCTTCCTATTGAAGTAAAAATCATTATTACCTGTCGTTCCTACGGAACTCTCTCTAAAAGAAGGAGATATGTTGTTTTTATTTACTCTTTGCACCGGGTTTCAACCCGGTAATAAAAGATAACCCTACAAACTATTAGCTCTTGTCTCCGCCAATTCCATAAGTAAGAAAGATATTATAGAAAAGTTTCAACCTGACGAAGAAATAATGCTACAAAAGAGAAAAAGTTCCGTAGGAACGACAGATACTAACAACGGGTTTGGAACCCGGTGAAAGGAATGCAGAATAATCATTATCTCTTTTTCCGAAAAAAAGTTCCGGAGGAACGACAGATATTATAGAAGGGCTTCAACCCGGAGAAGAAAAGTCAATTTTTGCTTTTGGTTTGCTGAATTCTAATTCCCCATAAATTATGGACAATTATTTTTCAGAGTTCTGCGAACTTTTTAGCAATTTGGAACTTGCCAACCCATTTTTCCTCAACTGCATTATTTATGTTTAAGTAGATAATATTTTCTTTGTAGGCACAAAAATTTTTCTTGTCTTTTTTCAGGATTGTAAATAGTAGGTATCGGAAGAGAAATATAGAAGCGAAGGAACGGTGATCTCTGGCTAATTTTTTTCGGAAGAACGACATCCTGTTGTTCCTCTTACAAGCCAGTTCTTGCGTTATTGTAAGCTTTTCGGCAAGAAGAAAAAGCGAAAACGCTGGTTGACGAGGAACTCAACCTTCCGGATAAAAAAAGTTGGAGATAGTAGTTGCCTACATACATTACAGTCCAGTTGAAAATTATAATATAAAATAAAATATAAAGGAAACAAAAAATGGAACTCTCTAAGCGAGCCCGAGAAATTCAGGCATCACCCATCCGTAAATTAAATCCCTATGCCAATTCCGCGAAAAAAAGGGGAATTAAGGTTTATCATCTGAATATTGGTCAGCCCGATTTGCCCACCCCAAAAGAAATGTTAAAGGCATATCACGAATTTTCAGATGAGGTTTTGGAATACGGACCTTCCCAAGGTCTGGATATTTATCGTGAGGGTTTAGTTAAATATTACGGAAATTTAGGTATTGAATTAAAGGTAGATGATATTATTGTAACAACCGGCGGTAGCGAAGCAATAACTTTCGCGATGATGGTTGTTTGCGAAGTTGGAGACGAAATTATTGTTCCTGAACCGTTTTATACAAACTATAACGGTTTTGCTACAATGGCAGGGATAACTTTGATACCTTTAACAACTTATGCAGAAAATGGTTTTGCCTTACCTGGGAACTCGGTAATAGAAGCAAAAATCAGTCCCAAAACCAAAGCCATAATGCTTTGCAATCCGGGAAATCCAACAGGAACTGTATACAGTAGAGAAGAAATTTTTCGCATTGCTGATTTGGCAAAACGCAAAGGTCTCTATTTCATTTCTGACGAGGTCTACCGGGAGTTTATTTATGATGGATTAAGCCATACCAGCGTTCTTGAAGTTCCCGATTTTGAAGAAAACGCTATTTTAGTGGATAGTGTTTCCAAACGCTACAGTGCTTGTGGAGCCAGAATTGGTTGTATTGTAAGCAAAAACAAGGAAATAATGTCCTCGGTATTAAAGTTTGCTCAGGCGCGTTTATGCCCTCCAACCGTGGATCAATTAGTGGCAAATGCCGGAATTTATTTACCGGAAACATATTTTGAACAGTTAAAAGTAGAATATCAATCCCGGCGTGATTTGGTATTAAGTGAGCTGGAAAAAATTCCTGGTGTTATTTGTAAAAAACCGGAAGGAGCTTTTTATGTGTTTGCCAAGCTACCTATTGAGGATGCAGAGGACTTTATTATCTGGATGCTGAAGGAATTTCAGATTGATAATGAAACGGTTATGGCTGCTCCGGGTGACGGATTTTATGCTACACCTGGTTTAGGGAAAAATGAACTTCGCCTGGCTTATATTCTTTGTAAAGAAGACCTGAAAAAAGCAATGTACATTTTTCAAAACGGACTTGCCGAATATCAGAAATTGCATATAGGAAAAGCAAGTTCATAATATTAAAGGGAAAAAATGAAGAAAATGGAAGGGGATTTTCAGGATACCAAAGCAAAAAGGGAACTGATAAATCCCGATAAAGGAGAAATGAAAGGACAATAGTATGAAAACGAAACGAAAAATCTCTCCCTACCTCTATATTCTGCCGGCTCTATTTTTGCTGGTTGCTTTTCGTTTAATACCAATCATAATGAGCTTTGTAATCAGCTTTTTTGACTGGTCAATTACAGGCACAGGCAAATTCATCGGCTTGCTTAATTATGCTAATATGTTGAAAGATAGCGTTTTTTGGCAATCAATGGGCAATACATTCTGGCTGGTGATTTTTGTAGTTCCCTTAAGCATTATTTTTTCTCTGCTTTTTGCGGTGCTGTTAAACAATATTAAAGCTGTTAAAGGACTTTTCCGCACGATTTATTTTATGCCCTATGTAACTTCCCTGGTAGCTGTTTCCATCGTCTGGAAATTGATGTTCAATGAGCAAACCGGCTTAATAAATACCTTAATTGGTTATATTGGAATTTCACCTCAAAAATGGTTATCCGAATCCAGAGGTATATTTGAAATGCTGTTTGCCAGGGCAGGAACTTCTTTTCCCCGCTTTTTAGGGGGACCTTCCCAAGCGCTTTTTGCAATTATTATTATGACTGTTTGGAAGGGCTTGGGTTATAATACAATTATTTACCTTTCTGGTTTGCAAAACATTTCCAAGGTCTATTATGAGGCAGCTGAAATTGATGGCGCTAGTAAAATCAAACAATTTTTCAAAATAACTCTGCCTCTGGTCTCCCCTACTACTTTTTATGTGCTGATTATGACAACGATTGTAACTTTCCAGACCTTTTCCCAGGTCTATTTAATGACGGATAAGGGCGGACCACTAAATACTACCAAACTGATAGTATATTATATTTATGAAAAGGGATTTGACACTTTGGAAATGGGTTATGCCAGTGCTGTTGCCTTAGTTCTTTTCATCATTATCCTTGCATTAACCATCTATCAAAGACGGTTGGAAAAATATGTTAATTATTAAGGAAGGAGGAAGGAAATGCCGGAAAAGATTCGTATGACCATCATATACACAGTTCTTACTATTTGTGGACTGGCTATGATTATCCCTTTCATCTGGATGCTTTCCACTTCTTTAATGACACAATCCGAATTCAATAAACAGGAAAGCACTTTTATTCCCAAGGAATCATATTATGTTTGGGACAATGGAACGCAAAAGCAAAAAATTATTCTGGTGCAGGAAAAAGGCAATACCAGCATCATTCATATCTTGAATAAAGAAGATAAAATAATTGAGGAATATAAGGAAGTCCCCAGTTCCCAAATAAAAATGATTAAGAAAGTTCCCAGTTTTCACTGGCAGAATTATGTTACGGCATTTAACAAAGTTCCTTTTATTATCTACTTTAAAAATACACTGGTAGTTAGTTTCTTAACTTTAATCGGAGTGCTGATTACTTCTACCCTTGCTGCTTATGCTTTTGCCCGAATGGAATTTTTGGGAAGGGACTTTTTATTCTATCTGTTTTTAAGTATGATGATGGTTCCGGAACCCATCTATCTGGTTTCTTCCTATGTTTTGCTGGATAAAATCAGTTGGCTGGATACCTATCAAGCACTTATAGTCCCTTGGTGTGTAAATATTTTTACTATTTTCCTCTTCCGTCAGCATTTCAAATCGCTCCCCCAGGAACTTTTTGATGCTGCTGCTATTGACGGCTGCAGTACTTTTGGAATGCTCTGGAGAATTATGCTTCCTCTTTCCAAATCGGTTATAGCTACCGCTTCCATTTTTTCTTTAATCGGAAGCTGGAACAGTTTTATGTGGCCACTGGTAATGACTAACCGTCCGGAATTAAGGGTCTTGCAAGTTGGGCTTAGCTACTTTAATCAGGAAGCATCAACGCAAACAACACTTTTAATGGCTGCTTCAACCTTCAGCATTGTCCCCATATTGATTCTGTTCTTTATGGCACAAAAACAAATTATAGCCAGCTATGCTAAAGCAGGATTAAAGGATTAAAAGGAGAAAAAAGTGGATGCCAAAGAAATAAGAAAAAAAGCACAATTACAGAAAGCCAAACAGGCACAAAAAATACCTCCTGCCTATCAAAAACCAGTTCCTCGTCTTCTTTTTGAGGATGAAACAATGCGCCCCCAAAATATTGTGCCGGTAAAATTGAACCGTTGGATAGCTTTCGGGGTCTTTCTTGTCGTTTTAATTGTTTATATGTGTACTCAAGCACGCACTATGAGCTTTTGGGATAGCGGAGAATATGCAACCTGCATTAGCATTTTAGGAGTTCCCCATCCACCAGGAAATCCTTTTTACATTCTTTTAGGTAGAGCGATAGTTGCCATTTTTGGTTGGGCTGTTCCCCATGGAATGATTGCTGCCTTCATTTCTGCCCTCTTTAGCGCTCTGGCAGTAATGTTTACTTACTTAATCACTATCCAACTTACCAGTATGCTGAAAATTAAACCTTGGGAAGCAATTTTTGCCGGAATTATTGCCTCATTTTACACTGCTTTTTCTTTCACTTTCTGGATGAATGCTGTTGAGGCGGAGGTCTATTCTGGGTTGGTTTTTTTTGTGAATTTAATCATCTGGCTCACTTTAATCTGGGTGCAAAAAAGCCGAGATTTTTCTCACCAGAATATTCTGCTCTTAATTGCCTATCTCTTTTTCCTGGGCTTCTGTGTTCATCAGACAGCTTTACAAATAGCTCCCGCAATGCTGTTTATTGTTTGCTATCCTCTACTAAGACAAGGAATTAAAAGTGGCAGTTTTTTCCCCAAACTCGTCGTCTATTCTATTTTTTTACTGGTGGGTTATTTCCTCTTCGGTGTGATAGGTAAACAGGTGCAGATAGATGATTTGGACAAAATGGGTTTTGCTCTTGTCGCTTTCATTATTATATTTATAGAATTAAGAAAAGTGCTTGACCGCCGGATTTGGCTTTTGGGTATTGCTTTAGTTTTAGTTGGGCTTTCTTCCCATATTTATTTAATGGTGCGAGCTGCAGACAGACCTTTCATCAATGAAGGCAATCCCAGCAACTGGAAAATGTTTCAGGAATATGTTTTAAGAAAACAATACGGTAATACGAGTTTTGTGCAAAGGCGGGGAAATTTCTTTAAAGACCAGTTAAATTATCACTTTTTACGCTATTTTGGAATGCAATGGTTAAATGAGCCATTTTTCACAAAACCCTTAGGTGTAACTTCCGCTCTGTTGAAACCCATAGCTAATATTTTTATTGCCTTTTTGGGTGTAGCGGGAGCAATGTTACAATTTCGCAAAAATAAACACAGTTTTTGGTATTTCTTCTCGGTAATCTTAATTACTACAGTAGTAATGGTTTTTGTAATGAATCTTTCCGATGCCGAAGTTCGTGATCGTGATTACTTTTTTGTAGTTGCCTATAATATGTGGGCAATCTGGATGGGAATAGGAGCTTTGGCATTAGTTACACTGTGGAAAAGTAAACCTGTAAGAGTTGTTTTATTAATTTTTATGTGCCTTTTGCCCGTTAGCAATTTGATCTCTCAATATCGGGTTCACGATCGTTCTCAGGAATTTATCGCTCTGGATTATGGATTGAATTTCCTTAATTCGGTGGAAGAAAATGCCATCATTTTCACCAATGGAGATAATGACACTTTTCCTCTCTGGTATGCACAAGCGGTTGAAGACCCTTATTCCAAAGAGAATATCTACCATGCCAGAGATGTTTATCCTACAAAGGAAAGTAAAGAAGCAATCGCTAAGGCAATGGAATATAAAAATAAATGCCTGAAGGGTATCCGGAAAGATGTTTCCGTTGCCAATCTTTCCCTTTTAAACACCAGCTGGTATATCAGACAACTTAGAGACCAAGAAGGAATTCTGTTTAATATTCCTGATGACCAGTTAGATGAATTGGAACCAAGAAGAATTGAAAAACCGTTGGTTATTCTGGGACCACCGGATAATCCTTCAATGGGTTTTACAATGGATATACCTCCTACTGCCGAATGGAGAACAAATGAACCTTTCTATCGTGTTTCCGACCTTGCCGTGATGCAAATTGTGAAAGATAATTATGGCAAACGACCTATTTATTTTGCCGTAACCTGCGAAAGCTATGTTAATTTTAATGATTATGTTCGTAATGAAGGTATGGTTGGTAGAATTGTTTCCACTCCCAAAGAAGAACAAATAGACCCGGAACGCTTGTTACATAATATTGATGTGGTTTATAACTACCGCTCCATAGAAGACCCAAGGGTATATAAAGATGATAATATGAGACGACTCGTAATGAATTACGGTTCCGGTTTTGTGCGTGCCGCCAATTATTATATAGATACCGGAAATTATCCTAAGGCCTTGGAATATATTAATAAAGCAAAGAAATTTGTGGATGATGAAATAAAATTGACCGAATTCTATACCAACTATTACAGCAAAACAGGACAGTGGAACAAACTGGATGAATTTATCAATCGCCATCTCGTTACTCATCCCGATGGCTGGAAGATTTATTTAAGGTTTATTATTATGCATTTGGTAGATTATTATCCCGATAAAATCATCACTTACATCAAAAAAGGGTTCCTGCTTTTCCCTGAGCAGGAATATTTTGCCCAATTTGCTGTCAGTTATGCTCAAGAATATAAAGAATACGATGTAATTCATAAACTTCTGGAGGAAGTAGCTCCTAAACTTCAATATGATATAAGTGGATATCAATCTGACCTGGAAATGCTCTCTAAACAAAAAATAAGTGAATAAATGTAGAACGAATTAAGTCAGGAGTCGTCACTGCCGAAATAACTTTAACCCTATCTGAAAACTATTTTGGCAGTGAGGACTAATGACGACCAAGAAAGACCCAAAATGAATAAAAAAAGCAACAGACAATCCCTCAGGCATATTATCCAACTGCTTTTTTTATTGTTCTCCCTGGCTTTTTTGGCAGGCATTATCTTCTTTAGCTTGCCTTACACTATTCATACTATTTGTCCTTATGCCATAGTTTGTTTCGGCTTAAGCAAAAACATCCTTATTCAATATCTTGGCAACCCTTTCGCGATAACGATTGCCTTCAGCTTTTTAATTCTGGTTTTAACGATTTTTGGCAGTCGCCTTTTCTGTGCCTATATTTGCCCTCTGGGAACTTTGCAGGAAATTATCTATACCCTTTTCGGTAAAAAGCGAAAAAACAGAAAACAAATCCCTCAATTTCAAGAAAGGCGCTTTGCTTCTGTTAAATATATAGTGTTGGTTGTAACTATTATCCTTTCTCTAATAGGAGTAAACTATATTTTTATCCATTTATGCCCTGTTTATGCTCTTTCCCTTTTGCCTGATATAGCTGTTTGGGGTTTGATTGTAACTCTCGTAATAATTGTGGCGGGAATTTTTCTGGAACGCTTCTGGTGTCGTTTTCTTTGTCCTTACGCTGCTTTAATGAATTTGTTTCAGCACCTGGGACAACTTGTCCATTTTCCCCGCTTAAAAATTCACCGTAATTTGGAACGCTGTAATGATTGCGAACTTTGCTCTCTATCTTGTCCGATGAATATTAATATCACAGAAGATGAATATGTGCAGAACCCTAATTGCATTCTTTGTTTCAAGTGTGCGGAAAAATGCCCTAAACCCGAAACTCTAAAAGGAAAAATGGAAAAATAGATGAAAGTTATTCTGCAAATATTGGTCTTACTGCTTTTGGGAGGTATTCTTATTTTCCTGTTCTACAATGCTTTCCTATCTTTTGCTATGAATAAAGATGACTGCTCTGTAACTTCAATTCCGCAACAGGAAAGCAGGCAATTTAATAACCATACCCTAAACTCTGATCGCCAGGATAAAATTCCAACCCCTAAAGAAAATGAATTCTCATCTACAATAAGAACTCAGTCCCAAAATATTAAAACTGAACCATCTTCTACTCAACCGCAAGCTAAAACTTCCCTCTCCGAACTTCATCTTGAGGATAAACCTTTGTCTACAGAGCCATCAGAAACAACAAATACCTCCCATAAAACTATCTACCAAGTAAATAAAGACCTCTGTATTGGCTGTAAACTCTGTATCCGCTATTGTCCTGAAGGTGCTATCTCTATCAAAAACGGAAAAGCCGTAATTGATACTACAAAATGCACTGCTTGTGGAATCTGCTCTGACGGAAACAATAAAAACTTTTCGGGTTGCCCGGTTGGCGCTGTGTTTTCAAGAAAGTTATGAAGTGCTGGAGTGCTGGAGTGCTGGAGTCCAAAGTGCGGGAGTTCAAAGTTCTTAATGCTGGAGTTAATGAAAAGGTAAAACAAGCTCTGAACTTCCCCCAAATTTTCTTGTTAATCTTAAATCTACATAATCTGCGTAATCTGCGTGAGAATTATTCTGCGTAATCTGCAGAACCTACACTTTTCAACTTGACAAATAGTAACTGCCTATTTCTATAAAATTCAGTTGCTGAATATCATTTTTTCTAAAATATACTTCAGCGCCATAACTCATTATTTATAAATAAGATATTGACTTAAGAAAATAGAGGTTTGAAGATGTTTTCATCTATTCGCAAAAGAAACGGTTCTATCGTTCCTTTTAAACAACAAAAAATAGCCAAAGCAATTGAAAGTGCAGGACTTGCCACAGGTGAATTCGGAAAAGATATTGCCGGGGTTTTAACCTTACGGGTTTTGAATTTGGCACAGCAGGTTATTCAAGATGAAATTCCTGAAGTGGAAAAGATTCAGGATATTGTAGAAGAGGTCCTGCTTGCCTCACCTTACAAAAAGACCGCCAAAGCATATATTATTTATCGTGATCAGCATTCTCGGATTCGGGAACTTGTTTCCAAAGCTGGAGTGGAATTGATAGATCAATATTTGGAAAAGTTGGATTGGCAGGTGAATGAAAATTCCAATATGGCATATTCTCTGCAGGGATTGAATAATTACATCGCTTCGGAAGTAAGTAAGACATACTGGCTGAATAAAATATATCCTCCGGAAATCAGGGAAGCACATTTAAGCGGGGATTTTCATATTCACGATTTGGGTCAACTTTCTGTTTATTGTGTAGGTTGGGATTTGATGGACCTTCTTTTAACGGGATTTTGTGGTGCGGAAGGAAAGGTGGAAAGTACTCCAGCCAAACATTTTAGAAGTGCATTAGGGCAAATTGTAAATTTCTTTTATACTTTACAGGGTGAAGCAGCAGGCGCACAAGCATTTTCCAGTTTTGATACTCTTTTAGCACCCTTTATTTATTATGACCGTTTAAGTTATAAAGAAGTAAAACAGGCACTGCAGGAATTTGTTTTCAACATCAATGTTCCTACCAGGGTTGGTTTTCAGACCCCTTTTACCAATATCACTTTAGACCTGAAACCGCATCAGATTTATAAAGATCAGGCAGTTATCATTGGGGGCAAACCAAGGGATAAAAATTATGGTGATTTTCAGGCAGAAATGGACATTTTAAACAGAGCATTTCTGGAAGTAATGATTGAAGGTGATGCCAAAGGGCGGGTTTTCACTTTTCCGATTCCTACCTATAATATAACTAAG
Source organism: Candidatus Cloacimonas acidaminovorans str. Evry (assembly GCF_000146065.2). Taxonomy (GTDB): domain Bacteria; phylum Cloacimonadota; class Cloacimonadia; order Cloacimonadales; family Cloacimonadaceae; genus Cloacimonas; species Cloacimonas acidaminivorans. Next base: position 1,452,957 of record NC_020449.1, read on the forward strand.
GATTTTGAATGGGATAATCCTAATCTGGAATATTTATGGGAAGTAACTGCCAAATACGGTATTCCCTATTTTTCCAATTTCGTAAATTCTGATATGGACCCCAAAGATGCACGCAGTATGTGTTGTCGTTTGCGTTTGGATACCAGAAAACTGGAAACCAGGGGTGGTGGACTTTTTGGTGCTAATCCTTTAACCGGTTCCATCGGAGTGGTAACTATTAATTTACCTCGTATCGGTTATCTGGCAAAAACGGAAGAGGAATTTTTTCAGCTTTTGGAGGAGCGTTTACTGCTGGCAAAAAAATCCCTGGAAATAAAACGCAAGGTGCTGGAGAATTTTACTGCTGGTGGACTTTATCCTTACACCAAGTTCTATCTGAAAAGCATTTATGAACGTTTTCAGCAATACTGGAAAAACCATTTTTCCACTATCGGAATTATCGGTATGAACGAAGCGATGTTAAACTTTATGGGTGAAAACTTAGGAACAAAGAAAGCTAATGCCTTTGCCTTAAAAATAATGGATTACCTGCGTAAGCGTTTACTGGAATTTCAGGAAGAAACCCAAAATAATTATAATCTGGAAGCAACTCCTGCCGAAGGAACAAGTTATCGTTTGGCGCTTTTGGATAGAAAACATTTTCCCGATATCATTTGTGCCAATTGTGATGCGGATTCACCTTTTTATACCAATAGCAGTCAATTACCTGTAAACTTTTCGGATGATATCTTTGAGGTTTTGGATTTGCAGGATGAACTTCAGACCAAATATACCGGTGGAACGGTTTTGCATATCTTCGGTGGAGAAAGAGTTGAATATGGACAAAGCATAAAAGCCCTGGTAAAAACAATCTGTGAGGGTTACCGTTTGCCCTATTTTACTTTTTCTCCAACCTTCAGTATTTGTCCTCAGCATGGTTATTTGGATGGTGAACAGCCAATTTGTCCTCTCTGTCAAAAAAAGACAGAGGTTTTTTCCCGAATTGTTGGCTATTTACGTCCCGTTTCTCAATGGAATGAAGGCAAGCAAGCCGAATTTAAGATGCGCACCAATTTTGATCTGCAAAAGAGCAAGAAAAAAGATAGTTCCGCAATCGCTAAAAGTCATTTTGCTTAGGACCAGATAATGAATATTGGAGGGTTGCAAAAATTTTCGCTGTTGGATTATCCGGGTCAGTTATCTGCCATTGTTTTTACGCAGGGCTGCAATTTTCGCTGTCCTTATTGTCATAATCCCGAACTTGTTGATCCCCAAAGATATAGCCCCTTGCTGGAAACAGAAAAGGTTCTGCGTTTTCTTTATCGTCGTCATAAGAAACTTTCCGCAGTAGTAGTTACAGGAGGTGAACCAACCTTGCAAGAAGACCTTATTCCTTTTCTAAAGTTAACAAAAGCAATGCGTTACAAAATAAAATTGGATACTAACGGTTCTCGTCCTGAGGTCTTACAGGAAATCGTTAATCAAGGACTGGTGGATTATTTTGCGATGGATATAAAAGCCCCGTTGAAACTTTATAAAGTTATAACCAGAGCGGATTTGGAGGTAGGAACAATAGAAAAAAGTATGGAGCTTATTCGCCGATCAGGAGTTGATTATGAATTCCGCACTACTTATTTTGATTTGCTTTTAAGCACTTATGACCTTGCTTCTATGCAAGATTTACTGAAGCCAGGCGATAAATTTATCATTCAACAATGCCATTACAACAAGACCCTGGATGAAATCAAAAGAGAAAATATAGTAACCGGTTCTTTCTCTTTCCATGAAAATCCTGCCTGTCTCTCGTTAATCCATTGGGGCACAGAACATAGCATAAAAATATCTTTGCGCAGTTTATGAAAGTTAATATTGAGCACCTTCTGCCTTTTGTGGAAAAACCATCCAGATATATAGACAATGAAATTAATGCCTGGAGAAAGGATTTTTCCGCCTTTCAAGTCCATTTCGCTTTTGCTTTTCCCGATACTTATGAACTGGGAATTTCACATTTGGGCATAAAAATACTCTATTCCCTGATCAATGAATTGGATTATGCTATGGCAGACAGGGTTTATCTTCCCTGGATTGATTTGATTGATTTAATGAGGGAAGAGGAATTGGAACTTTTCGGTTGGGAAAGCAGAAGGCAGGTTAAGGACTTTGACATCTTAGGAATTACCCTGCAAAGTGAACTTAATTACACTAATGTGCTGGAACTGGTTAAGTTAAGCGGAATAGATATACACAGCAAACAACGGCAAGAAACAGACCCAATAATTCTAGCAGGAGGTCCTTGTGCCGTAAATCCTTTACCTTTAGCTCCTTTTATAGATGTGTTTTTTATCGGGGAAGCCGAAGAAGGCATCATTCAAATTGCCGAAATTCTAAAAAACGAAAAGAAGCGTTCTGAGCGAATTAAACAAATTTCCAAGCTACCATCCTGTTATGTTCCTGCTCTGCATAATAACATTGATCTTATTCATTGTCGTAAATATACTGCTTTTCATACATCTAAATCACAACACAGTCCTCAATTACTTTCCTGGCAATTGGCTACTCATAATCGCTATGTATCTGAAATTATGAGAGGTTGCTCCCGGGGTTGCCGATTTTGTTTTGCTGGTTATTTTTATCGTCCTGTGCGGGAACGCGAACCCAATGCTATCATAGAAAATATCCTAAAAGAAATAAAAGCAAGCGGTTGGGACGAAGTTGGTTTGTTATCCCTTTCCAGCAGTGATTATTCTTGCATTCAAAATTTGCTATTACAGTTGCCGAAAGTTATTGAGACCCAAAAAACCCATATTGCTCTTCCCTCTTTAAGAGTGGACACTTTGGATAAGGAAATCGGTCAAGCGCTTAAAAGTTTGGGCAGAGAGGGCTTAACTATAGCTCCTGAAGCTGGCTCTGAACATTTACGCCAGGTGATAAATAAAAACTTGAGCGAAGAACAAATCCTGGCTGGAATTGAAACCGCATTAAAATTTGGCTGGCAAAAGATTAAGCTCTATTTTATGCTTGGTTTGCCAAGTGAAACGGAAGACGATATTGAAGCAATTATTAAGCTTATCCATAAAATCAATGAATCGGGAAAAAGGCGTCTACAAATAAATGTAACTCTTTCCCCTTTTGTCCCCAAACCGTTTACTCCTTTTCAGTGGTGTGCTCTGGAAGATGCAGAATCATTATTGAAAAAGGCAATCAAAATCAAATCCGCTTTTGCTAAATCTAAAAATATCAAAATCCGCTATCATACCATTGAAAATTCCATTCTGGAAGCATTACTTAGCCGGGGTGATACAAAAATAGCAGAAGTTATTGAACTCGCTTTTACCAAGGGTGCCCGTTTTGATGGTTGGAATGAGTGTTTTAATTTTTCCTGGTGGCAGGAGGCAATAGCTGAATGTAATATTAACTTAAATAGTTATTTGGGTTCACGCAATCCACAAGACAAATTGCCCTGGGATTTTATTTCCCTGGGTATAGATAAGAATTTTCTTCTTTCCGAATGGGAAAAAGCAAAAGCAGGAATTCAAACACCGGATTGCAGAGAGCTTTGTTCTTCCTGCGGAATTTGCAATGAGGAAGTGCAAACTAAAACAGCAAAAGGTAGTTTATTAGAAACAGATAACTTGCAGCAGAATAAGAAAATCCCGCTTTATCAAGCAGCTCAATATAAATATCGGGTTTATTATCAAAAAACGGGACTTTTACGCTTTATTTCTCATTTGGATTGGATGCGTATGCTTTTCCGCAGAATATCCGTTTTAGAACTGAAAACTGTCTTTACACAAGGGTTTAATCCCCATCCCAAGGTTTCTTTATGCCCTCCTTTAGCAGTTGGAATTGAGGGTTTGGCAGAATATTTTGATCTCTCTTTTTATCAACCCTATCCAGCGGAACTAATTTTGCAGGAATTTAACAAAACCCAAATTCCTGATTTTACTGTAACTGCCGTTGAGCCCATAAAAACAAAAATTACTCCGCCAAAAACTGAATTGCTCAGCACTATTTTCCCTGACTCTTTATATTTGCATATAAGAGATAAAATCAAATTCTTTAAGCTAAGTAAGATATTTACTTACACAAAAGGCACTCCTCCTAATGTGAAAAACTATGATCTGAAAGAGATTATCGTTTCCATAAACCTAATCGGTAACGAACTGCAACTGGAAAAATTGCTGGAAAGCCCTTCTGTATATGAAATTCTGCCTGCTGTTTTAACCCTGGAAAAAACAATGCTCTATCAGCAAAAAATTTACCGTAACGGCTTTCGCTAAATGAAAACAGGCAAAATAATTGATGTTAAATGCCGCTGTGGATACACCCTTTTTCGTTATTACAAAGCAGGAAAGGGACGCCTGATCAAATGCATAATAAGTAGATTAACTGAGGATTTTGTAGGACTGAAAGGCGCAGAAACATTTTCTCGACCCAAGTGTCCAAAATGTGGTAAAGAACTGGGAATCATCAAGATGATTCACGGAGAGCCAGCTCTAAAACTTAACCAGGGAACGATTGAGACAATCCGACTGTAACTTCTTATTTCACAAAGAGGAAAGAGAGCAGGGTTTAATGTAGAATGTAAAATGTAGAATGTAGAATGTATAATGTAGAATTGAGAGTGGAGAATTATAAATTCTTTCTAATATATATCTGTGTTATCCGTAAAAGCTGTGTTATCTGTGAGAGATAATTCTATGGCGTTATAAGTAATAAGCACCGTCAAAGATATCAACCAGCTAAAAAGTTATCAAGGCGCAAATGACTCCTGTCTTACAATGCAAATAAATCCTAACTTTCATTCTCAATTCTCCATTTTCAATAGTCAATTAATCCTCTTTTTCTCTTGCCCTCTTTGTAAAATAATCCTCTTTTTCTCTTTGTTCCCCTTTTTATCATTTCATTCTTTTTACTTTCTATTCCAATTCCAGAGTTAATTGATCCAAATAAGTGCTAATCCTTCTATTGCATAGCTCTATATAAGCAGGTTCAATTTCATAACCAATAAAATAGCGATGTGATTTTAAAGAAGATATTGCAGTTGTTCCGCTGCCCATAAAAGGATCAAGAATTATATCATCCTGGAAGGAATATAACTGTATTAAACGGTAAGGAAGTTCTTCAGGAAAAGGTGCCGGGTGTCCAATTTTTTTAGCTGATTCCGCTTTCATAACCCACACTGATTTTGTCCATTCTATAAAGTCCTCTTTTCGGATTGTGCTTTGTTTACCTTTTTTGTTTCTATTATAATCTCCTTTGGAAAAAATTAAAATATATTCGTGAATATCCCTTAAAATAGGATTGGTAGCACTCATCCAGCTTCCCCAGGCAGTAGAGGGACTGGCACTTGATGCCTTATTCCAAATTATTTCACCCCTCATATTAAAACCAATGTTTATCATAATTTGGGAGATATAATCGGACAGAGGAATATAAGGTTTCCTTCCAATATTAGCTACATTAATACAAGCTCTTCCACCATTAACTAAGACCCTGTATGTTTCCCTGAAAGAATTTTCTAACAATTCCAGATATTGTCTCAGGGATAAATTCTTATCATAGTCCTTGCTAACATTGTAAGGTGGTGAGGTTATCATTAAATGAACAGAATTATCAGGAATTTCCTGCATATTTTCAGCAGAACCAAGAATAACCTTATTCAAATATTCCTCAGGGAATGGATTTTCTGTTTTATCTATCACTTTTTTAGTTTGTATCTCTTCGTATAATTTAGAGTCATAAAACTTGGAAGAGTCGTGATTTATTCTTCCCTTTGTGCCAAATGAACTGGTAGATGTTCCTGTTATCTTGTTCATTATTTGCCTTTAAGAAGTTCAATGAATTTCTCTGCTTTAGCGGTATCGGTTTTCTCTCTTGCCGCTATACTTATGTATTTGCCAATTTGTGGCTTATTTAACATAGTAGATAGAAAATAATATTCGTTAGTTACGAGCTCTTCGCAATCATTAATAATATCAGTTACATTGTTATAGGTTTTAAATCCCAACCGGGGTGAGTTCTTTATATAATCATCAATTTCTGATGGGCAAGGATTTAGAGACCAAAAACCTTGAATCACACCGGCAGATTTACACTGATTATTATTTATAATTCTTAATTCTGCATTCTTTACACCGAGAACACCGAAAACACAGAGAACACCGAGATTATTATATAATTTTGTAGTTATCTTCATTCACAATTTTCAATTCTCAATTTTTCATTCTTCATTTTTATGCCAGATATTTTTTTACCGTAGCAATAAGTGACGTAGTATCCAAGCCAGCCCAATGGTAGAGTTCATTTGCTTCTCCGGACATCGGGTATTGTGTAACCCCGATTTTAACTAATTTTACACCCAGAGAATTGACGGCAAGAGCATCGGCAATAGAGGTTCCCAAGCCACCATTTACAGAATGATCTTCCACACTGAAAATTATACCTTTACCGGCAGAGGACTTTACTTGAGTCAGGTCAAGATGCAAGGGTGAGGAAACATAGAGCAATTCAAGAAAAATACCTTCTTCTCGTAAGGTATCAACTGCCTTTATCGCTTTGGCAACAGGAGTTCCGCAAACCCACATACTGCCGTCATTTCCGTCTCTAAGAATATCTGCTTCACCGTAAATAAAGTTATAATCCACATCATATTGCAAAGTTCCGTCTAATTTTTTCAGCACGGGAAGTTTGGAGCGTCCCATCGTTACCAGATAATTTCCTGGTTTATTAATCAACCAGCGGATAATTCTATCGGTTTGATTGGCGTCTGCAGGAAAGATAAGTTTAAAGCCAAAGAGGTTTCTGGTTAAAGAAATATAGTCAATACACTGATGGGTCTTTCCATCTGCACCTACATCTATGCCTGTATGTGTAACAACTGTTTTCAGATTGGTTTGATTGATATCGTTAAGACGTTGATTATTATAGACCTCTGCAATACCGAAAACACCAAAATCACTCCAGAAGGTCTGAATTCCACAAATAGAAAGAGCTCCTCCCATCACGCAAGTATGCTGTTCCATAATCCCGCACTGGAAAAAGTTTTGGGGACTTACCTGGGCAAATTCTTCCGTCTTTACGCTTGTAGCCAAATCGCAATCCAAAACCACAATTGGCGTTTTGGCATTAGCATTTACTTTGGCTAAATCGGCAATTGTTTTTCCCCAGGCGCTTCTGCAATCGCTATCTGTTTCATACCGAACGGGCTTGCCTATTGTAAAATCGGGCTCAAAAGCAAAACTGATTTGCGGGTTTTGTTCCGGCTTAAATTCCGAGCGCAGTTTACGGTATTTTTTCAGTTCATTCTCTGTTCCCAATTCCTTCAAGGCGTTTTCCAATTGAGCTTCGGACAAAGCAGAACCGTGATATTGGGCATTATTTTCCATAAAAGTCACGCCTTTACCCATTACCGTATGTGCCAGAATCATTGTTGGTTGCTGAAAAGCGCGTGCATTGTCAAGGGCAGTAAGAATAAGAGGAATATTGTGACCATCAACTTCCATCACTTTCCAGCCATCTGATTCCCAGTTTTTTCGGATATTTTGAGGCATAACATTATGGATGGAACCGCTTATCTGCAATTGATTATAGTCAATAATAGCGATAATATTATTTAGGCAATATTTTACTGCAAAACGTCTTGCCTCGCTAATCTGACCCTTTTGCTGTTCTCCGTCACCCATAAAAACATAAACATTGTAGGGAATTTTGTTTATCCGGGAAGCAAGTGCAAAGCCAGTTCCGGCAGATAAACCCTGACCTAAATTCCCACTACTCCATTCCACCCCCGGAACTCTGCGTTCAGTATGACCTTCAAAAATACTTCCCGTAAGCCGAAATTGAGCGATTGCTTCGTCCAGATCAAAATAGCCCAGAAGTCCAAGAGCGCTGAAAACAGCGGGAGAAATATGTCCATTGCTGATTATAACTCTATCTCTATCTGGCATTTGGGGTTGAGCAGGATTATGTTTTATAGTATTATACACGCACAAAAGAAGGTCAATTGAGGACATTGAACCGCCAGGATGACCCGAACCGGCAAGAGTTGTCATTGTTAAAATTGCTTTTCTGGCTTCATTTGCCTGTGTTTTAATAGTATTAATCAAGTCCTGAATATCGGTTTTCATTTGTTTTCCTTATATTCTATTTTTCCCTTGCATAAAAGTTTATCCCCTTCACCAATTCCTTTTTGATGAAGGGGAATAAAAAATGGTGGAGCATAGCGGGATCGAACCGCTGACCTCATGACTGCCAGTCATGCGCTCTCCCAGCTGAGCTAATGCCCCAATAGAAAAATCACTTTATATGAGTGCATTGCCTGCAAAGGGCAGAATTCTGTCAAGCAGAAACTACAGCATTTCTCCTTTATTATTCTGTAACTTACTGTCGGATTGTCAATTGAAAAACTAATATTTCTCTATATTAACTACATTGGGCTAGTAATGATTTTTTTTCACCTTTTAATGGGAAAATAAAGGGTGGAAAGTTTTTTCTTTACTCTGGAAACTAAAGATTGCTTATGGAATTTATACTTCAGGCAATTTCTATCTTTGCTAAAACCAGCATAATATATACAAACTTTCCTATCAATCCTTAGCCAAAAGCGTTAATCTGGCCTTAATCAAGCGTTAATCAAGCGTTAATAATTAACGCTTGATTAAGGTATGATTAACTCTTGATTAACAGTTTCACCTTATAACAAACTTGAGGTTGAAAAAGTGACATCTTCCCCACATTCTACCTCCAATTCCACATTTCCCTTACCACTAATTTTTGCGGTAAGGGGGCAAAATAACGGATAAACTGAATTATTTCCGCTTACATCCAACCCAGCATTATCGTTTTACCTAACCTTTCGCTAAGGAATCAAAATAAGGGAGATACGGCGTCCTCGCCCTCTACATCCAATCCGGCAGTTCCCTTCCAACAAACATTTTGGTAATGCAATAGCTTGGCAGAAGGTTAAACAATGAGAATAGTGTTTTCCCTAAAATTAAGCGGAGGAACAGCGTCCTCCGTCTACACAACGAAAGTTATTGACAAAATTTACCCTGTCCAAGTTTTGGATTATAGACAAACGGGGTGTAGCGCAGCCCGGTTAGCGCACCTGCTTTGGGAGCAGGGAGTCGGAGGTTCGAATCCTCTCACCCCGACCAATGTAAAATATTTTGGCTTGGGCGCTTAGCTCAGTTGGGAGAGCACATGCTTTACACGCATGTGGTCGGGGGTTCGAGTCCCTTAGCGCCCACCATTTTTATTTTATAGTTTGGAAATAGATAAATACGATAAGTGGTGAGGAATGAAAATAGCAATCACAGGAGCCAACGGATTTGTAGGCAGTAATCTGGTTAAACACTTTCTTTCTGCTGGCTATGAAGTTAAGGCAATAATCCGGGCTAATGCTGCCACTACATTTATTCCTTCCAGTGCACAAATCGTTAGGGTAGATTATGATGATGTAACTTCACTCCTTACCGCTTTTACCGGGGTAGATATAATAATCCATAATGCCGGAAAAACAAAAGCAAATAATGCGGAACAGATGTTCAAAGCCAATTTGGGTATTACGGAAAAAATTATTGCAGCAAGCAATAGAATTGCCGAATCACAGCAGATTATTTATCTTAGTTCACAGGCAGCATCGCGTCCCAGTATTAATAATATTCCCGTAAAAGAAGATGAATTAGGAGCACCAATAACAATTTATGGTAAAAGCAAACTGGCTGCAGAAGAGGTAATTAAGCAAAAATGTAAAAAGTATTATACCATTATCCGTCCCTGTTCTGTTTACGGCTGTGGAGATAAGGACTTTTTACAGCTTTTTAAAATAGTGGATAGAGGATTTAGTTTCCAAATAGGGCACAAAGATAAACTGCTGAATATGATTTATGTTTCCGAATTATGTCGGTTTATTGAACTCTGTGTAAATAATCCCTCTGCCTATTCTCAGACCTTTTTTGCTACCGATGGACAGGTCTATAAGCAGAGCGATATTTTTTCCGCTATTGCCAAAGCCCTGAATAAACATCCTATAACAATTACTGTTCCCGAAAGTTTAGCCAAAATTGTATTTTATGCGGGAGACCTTTATGGGCATCTTTTCCACAAAGAAGTAGTAGTTAACAAGGAAAAAATGAAGGAAATTCTGGCTGATGCCTGGCTCGCAGATATCTCTAAAGCTCAAAATATTCTTGGCTGGCAACCCATAGCCAATCTGGAAAATAATATTAAGGATACCGCAAAGTGTTACCGCGCATTGGGTTGGCTATAATATTTGTTCTGCTGTTCCTTCCTTTGAGCGCGGAAGAAATATTGTTAGAGGAAAATATATCTGAAACCGACACAATAAGTTACACCGTCCACGAAATAGCTAAAACAGATATTGAGAATTGGATAAAAAAGAACAGAATTGATACTCGTGAATCTGTTTTCAGCACTGCTCCCATTCATTTAGACCTGGGTGATTTGTATCATAATTGTTATTTCTATTTGGGAAGAACCAATTTACCGATGCCGGAAAGAAACGGTTTTGAGACATTTTCCGGGATATTTTCGCCTGCTTTGTATCACGGTTCATTCAATACCCTGTATCCGGTTAAAAAATATCAAAGAACGGTAAATTATACCAATAGAACTTATCCTTTTGCTCCTGTTCTAACTTCTGTGGATGCAGGACTGGGTGATTATGATCATCACTACGCCAGAATTAATTTTGTTAAAAACGAGCTGTTTTCTTATTCAGAATTGGAATACCAAGGTGATTTACTAGCTCAAAACGGCTTCTGGTCGGATATAACCTCTGCAGAAACAGCAATGAAACATCGTCTTTCCCGGAAAGGAAAACTATTTAACTGGGAAGCTGAATATGCAAGTTGGAAAAAAGATATTGCAATGAATGATTTGCTCCCTTTTTATTGGCAACTTACCAACTTCAAAATTGATTATGAATTACAACAGATTTATGCGGAATTGGGAATCCCCTGGGTAAAACTGAAATTTTTACAAGAATCCGAAACTGCTTCTGCCAGAGAGTTTTATGAAACATACAAACGCAAGTCCACAAGAGTTCAGATTAGCTCGGAACAGAAATTCGGTTTTGGGCAATATCAAACTTTGTATGAACATAACTGGAATAAAGACGATAAATACTTCTGCGGATTCTATGATGAAGAAGAATATGAAGATAAACTTGCCCTCGCTTTTAAGATAGATAACCCGCTGGAAATTGACTTAAGCGGTGACTGGCTTGACTGGAAACGGGGAAGATTATTTGCCGATATTGCATATTCTCTTCAAAACTTTGAAGCGGGAGTAACCTATAAACAACTTTTAGGCAAAGACCCTTCTTCCCTGAAGGGTAAAGATATTTTTAATTCCTCGGGAGAATTGGAGTTGATAGATATATCCATTCCCCGAGAGGTATCCGTTCAATTCAGCTATAACCTTTGGAATATTAAACCCTTAATCGCTGTGGGCAGCAAAGAAATTAAACAAAAAGCAGATAGCACCTGGTTTAATTTGGAAAAACAACAGCCCTTCATGCGCCTGGCAATGGATGCTAATTTCACCTGGAAAAATTGGCAGTTAATCGCCAGACCTGAATGGGTAATAAGCAAATACTATCAAAACTTGACCGAAAGTCCCGAATACCGCTTTCAAAGTGTGCAACAAATAAAATACCATTTACCTTACGATAATTCGGTAGTTGCCGGTTGCGGTATCTATGGTCACTCTGGATATTATATTGCCAATGCCGTAAACCCATCTTTAATTGAGGCATCAACAATTTTGGATGTCTGGGCTGGTTTTGATATCAGCAACTACTTTGAATTACGTGCGGGAATTAAAAACGCTCTTTCTTCAGCAATTTATGGTGCCTATTCGGTTCCGACATCACTCTATGTGCAAGTTCTTTGGCTCTACTTGAATTAACGAAAAAACAAAAAGTGCTGGAGTATTAAAGTGCTGGAGTACTGGAGTGCTGGAGTGCTGAAGTTGGTAAGTGATATAAATATCAAATTGAAAATGCATAAATATTATTTTACCTTATGTAGATTCCTGCTTCCACAGGAATGATAAATGGCTCATCATCCAAAAAATGATCTTCTTCATTCTTTCTGTGCTCTTTATGATTTCAGTATCCTCGGTGTAAAAAAAATCGGTGCTGTTGATGTGCTTGACAAAATACGCTCTTTATTTTGAATTGAATTTATCTTATAAATGAGGTTTAATAATTGAAAAATGAAATTATTTGAAACACATGCCCATCTGGATCATCCCGATTTTGATGCCGACAGAGAAACCATAATTAACAAATGCTTTAGCAGTGGCATTGAATATATCATCAATGTTGCTTTCAATAAGGAAACGGCATATAGTTCTTTGGAGCTGGCTAAAAAGCATTTGCACATCTTTTCTACTGTTGGCTTTCATCCTCATGATGCAGTGGATTTTGATGCCGAGGTGGTAAAAAAACTGGCAAGAGAAAAAAAGGTCTTGGCTATCGGGGAAATCGGACTGGACTTTTTTCGGAATTTATCTCCTTTTACGGTTCAAAGAGAGGTTTTTAATAATCAAGCACATTTGGCTGTAGAATATGATTTGCCGATAATTGTTCACGACAGAGATGCTCATCAGGAATGTTATAACATTCTGAAAAAAAATGGAGTTAAAGAAGCTGTCTTTCATTGTTTTACGGGTGATATTATTTTTGCACAACAGGTTTTGGATGAGGGTTGGATGATTTCTTTTACGGCTAATATCACTTATGCTAATTCCAAATTGGATGATGTTATTCGTTTAGTTCCCTTGGATAGATTTATGGTGGAAACGGATTGTCCCTATTTGCCTCCCTATTTACACCGCGGAAAAAGAAATTCGCCTCTTTTCCTGCCTTTAGTTGTAGAAAAGATAGCAGAAGTTAAAGAAATCAGTCCCAATGAAGTAGCAGAACTCTCTTTTGCGAATGCTTATCGTTTTTTCCGTGTCCCTCCCGACCCTGTAAAAGCATCACATAAAAAAGCCGGACATAAAAAAGCTTAATGTTATATATAGGTTAACTAATTAGCCGGCAAGATATTATGACTTTAAAGTGAAAGGATATATAATGAAAAAAATAGTTATCGTTATCTGTGGCATAGTATTAGGTATATCACTTTGGGCAGGAAATTCCATCTTCTCCTTTTATGGTTTTCCTGTTCGTAATTATGGCAGAGATATTTACAGCTTTGGTATGGGTGATACCGGTGCCAGTGATGTTTTTCGTCTCAATACTGGTTATGCAAATCCTGCAATGCATAATAGAAATAACTACACTTTATTTTCTACCGGAATGATTTTGGGCTATACTAAATATCAATCCCGTTTTGAAGGTGAGAAACATAGTTATCGGGATGATTCCCTGGATTTTCCCTATTTTAATATCAGTATACCTATTAACAAACACCGTTTGGGAATTCAATTCAATTCCCTCTCTTCAGGATTGGTTACGAATCAAAGAACGCTTCCCGATGGTTCAACGGAAACCCAAACCACCGACAAATATCTCTATAAAGCTGATCTGATTTACAGTTACAGTTTTAAAGATGTAAACTTGGGAATGAGTGTAAACTATTATTTCGGACATAACAAACTTTATTTTTCGCAAACGGGAAATTATTCCAATTTTGATACTTATGAATCCCTGCTGATGGATTTCAAGAATCCCAGCGTAACTTTTGGAGCAATTAAAATTTTTGATAAATACAGTATCGGTGCACATTACAATGCTCCCGTAACAATGAAAGGTGAACTCATTCGCAGTTGCATTCATAATACCGAACCGGCTGTTGATTATGAATATAAACTGCCAGAACTTTATTGTGTAAGCACAACCGTTAAGCCCTTGGAACAATTTAAGATAACTGCAGATATCAGCTATGAACCCTGGGAATCAATTTCCCATAACTATAGGGATTGTTATAAGGCAGGAATCGGATTTGCTTATGAGCCAGATACTGAAACTCATAAACATATTTTTCTGAAACTGCCTATGAGGTTAGGTGGCTCTATGCGTCAGCTCCCTTTTTATGATAAAAATGGCAATGATATTGATGAATATGCCATCAGCTGTGGACTTACCCTTCCCTTGAAAAATGAAGTAGATAGAATTGATTTGGGATTTCAATATTTACAACGAGGTGCTCTTTCCACCAACAATCTTAGCGATACTTCAATGATGCTGATGATCGGATTTACCGGTTTTGATATTATCAGCAAGGGAATAGATAGAACTGCTCCGCGTGATATACCTGAAAAAGAGGAAGCTGAATGAAGCAAGATGAACCTAATAGTAATATAAATATATCTAATGATTTATTAAATCAAATTATTAAGTCCCGAAACCTTACTTCCCTGAATTTGCAGACCAATCTTGAAATGCTACCCGATGAAAAGCTTTTTGCCAATATTGACAAAGTGGAAAATAGGATGCGGATTGCTCTTTTTGAGAATGAACCAATGGTGATTTTCGGTCACGATGATCCTGATGGAATAACCAGCACCTACATTTTGTATAACTTCTTAAATTCCTGCGGTTATCAAAAACATTGTTATTATATTCCCAATCGCAATCTGGAGCCCCATGGCATTCAGGATGGTTTTATTGAATTTGTGCGTCAAAATGATTACCGCTTAATAGTTACAGTGGATAACGGCATTGTTTCCAAAGAAGGGGTAAAAAATCTGAATGCAATGGGTTGTGAAGTAATAATAACCGATCATCATATTGTGCAGCCGGATATGTTACCTCCTGCATTTACGATAATGAATCCTCAGCTGCCGGAATGTCCATATCCTTTTAAACAGCTTGCCGGAGTAGGAGTTGTTTTAATGCTGATTAGATATTTGGGACAACTTTGGAATCACCCTGTTGAACCTGCCAGTTACTTTTGGACTGCTGTTGGCTCTATTGCTGATAAAGTTCCTATGATTGGCTTGAATAGAATCCTTGTTCGCTATGTTTTAGAACATTTTGATGAGGTTCAGGATGAAACAGTTACTTTTCTTCTGCGTAATTATAACCGTATCAATACAATGAGTGATATTTTCAGTTTTCTGCAATATACTTCCCATCTTATAGCTAATGGTCGTGAACCTAATGGCCAGCATACTGCAATGCGCTTTATTCTGCAGTTATCAGATGCCAAAGCCAGACTTTTTGAGGATTTGGAAAGCCAAAAGAATAAATGGGAAAGTGAATTGAACAGGATTTTCAAATTTATGGATACCTTGGCAACGGATTTTGTAGGTAACTGGTTTGTTTATTATGATGATGAAGATGTTATTCCTTATACTCTTTTGGGAACAGCGGCAACTTATGTTGTAAGCAAACTGCATATTCCTGCTATAATCCTAAAATATAATAATGGCGTTACAGTTTGCGAAGGCAGATGTGGAGAGGATTTTAACATAATGGATGCTTTCACTCACTGTAAAAAGCACTTAGCACAATTTGGAGGTCATCCCAGAGCAGCAGGATTTACAATGAAACCTGAGCATTACGATGCTTTCCTGGAATGTTTCAACAGCTTTTTGCAGAAGAATTATCACCCTTCTAAACAAGAAATATTAAGCTACGATGCAGAGGTATGTCCTAAAGACCTGAACTGGGATAATTGGAAAAAGCTGGAAATTTTGTTACCTTGGGGACAGTTGAATCCGGAACCTTCATTTTTAATTCGTAACACTTCCAGAGTTGAAATTACCCGTTATGTATCTTTGGATAACAGCGGTATGGATTTGCCGAATAAGGGAAAAGGCGATGCGTTAGTTATGTGGAAAGCCCCCAATCTGGTTAAAGTGTTATCCTGGCAGCAAAAAATTGATGAATAAATTTACAGGAGGCATCTGCAGTTGATTGAGCCCGGTGAAACCCTAAGAAAAGCAATACATATCAGCAGTTTAGTTATCCCTTTGGGCTATCGTTATCTGCTGTCTTTCAATCGTGCTTGGTGTTTTTCACTCTTGCTGATTGCTTTCACTATTAGTTTGGTAATAGAATTTTACCGTTTTTGGCAGAAGGATTTTCATAAGACCTTTTACCGCATCTTTGGTATCCTGCTTAGAAAGCATGAGCGCAAAGATTTTACGGGTGCTACTTATATGCTTTTTTCAGCAGTAATTTGCGTTGCTTTTTTTGATCCGCTTATTGCTTCCTGCGCTATGGCTTTTTTAACGATTGGCGATACATTTGCTGCTTTTGTAGGAATTAATTTCGGTAAACGCTGGTTTAACAACGGAAAAAAAAGCTTGGAAGGTAGTTTGGCTTGTTTTGTCAGTTGCTTAATTTTCGGCATCTTTTGGCTGGATAATCCTCCACTGGCTATTTTCGGTGCTTTAACCGCTACAATAGCAGAATTTTGTAACATTCCCCTTGACGATAATATCAAGATTCCAATTGCTTCAGCTTTAGTAATGACTTTGCTGAGCATTGTAATTTAAAGATAAGGTAGCTATGAAATTATCCTTTATAATTCCGGTCTTGAATGAACAGGAGTCCTTAAAAGAACTCTATACTGAAATTCTGCAAAACTGCCAGGGCTATGAATATGAAATCATCTTTATTGATGATGGCTCTGTTGATAACAGCTTTGCCGTTATGCAGGAATTGGCAGAAAACGATGAAAAAGTTAAAGCAGTTAAGTTCAGACGCAATTTTGGCAAAGCTACAGCTCTTCAGGTTGGTTTTAACCTTGCCGAAGGAGATATTATTTTTACCCTGGATGGCGATTTACAAGATAATCCTGTGGAAATTCCGAATTTTATTGCCAAGCTTAATGAGGGCTACGATTTGGTTTCCGGCTGGAAACGCAAAAGAAGAGATCCGTTATATAAAATCCTGCCTTCTAAATTGTTCAATTTCGTTACCGCTAAGACCTTCCACTTGAAAATAAAGGACTATAATTGCGGATTTAAGGCATATCGTCATCCTCTGGAAAAAGAACTTGTCCTCTATGGAGAAATGCATCGTTACATACCTGTTTTGGCTCATTCTCTGGGCTATAAAGTTGGCGAAATTCCGGTTGCTCATCGTCCGCGTAAATTCGGTAAAAGCAAATATGGCAAAGAGCGTTATCTACGCGGTTTTTTTGACCTTCTAACCGTAAAAATGATTACCCAATACAGTAAAAGTCCTTTGTATCTCTTTGGGCGCGTTGGAATTGCCTCCACTTTTATTGGTCTTGTCATTAGTATTTACCTTGCTATTTTGAAATTGTTCTATAGTCAGCCGCTTTCCAATCGTCCTCTTTTGTTCTTAGGCATTTTACTTATTTTAGGTGGTTTACAGTTTATTTCTATGGGTTTGATTTCAGAATTAATTGTAAATCGTTTCCGCCAAGGAAACAGGACACCTGTTTCTATCACTCATTGCCTGAATATTGAGTCCCCGGTTCCCTTGTTGGAATCCAAGCAACCCTTTATAGAATTGGGAGACAGGAAAGGATGAGAACATCATTTTCTATCTCGCTTTCTTACTAATTAGTTATGGATAAGCTTTCCACTTTTTTCCTAACACGCTATCTCAAAGCTCCCAAGCGTAATTTATTACGGTTCAGTTTTGTGTTTATGATTTTGGGAATTATCCTTTCTGTAGGAATTTTAAGTGCCGGTTTGAACCTCTTTGAAGGTTATGAAAGGACTTTGAAGGATGTCCTCTTGGGAACTTTCCCTCACATCACTTTAACTAAAGCAAATCTGGATAATATATCCAACGATGAAACCGATTCGCTGATAACTAAACTTTCTAAAAGGGATGAAATTCAGCAAATTACTCCTCTGCTTAGCTACCCTGTTATGACAGCTGGAAAAGAAAAAGTGCGGGGTGCAATTCTCAATGCTTATGATTTTAACGGTAAACAACCCTTTCCGCAGGCAAAATACATTCAAAAAGGCAAAAAAATACCTGCCAAGGGAGAAGTTATTATTGGTAAATATCTGGCTAAAGAACTGGGTAAAGATATTGGAGATACTTTAAAAGTTGTCTTTACCCGTTTAGATAATATTTCCGCTTTGGGCATTTTTCCTTCAGAATATTATTTGCCGATAGCAGGCATTTACAGCAGCGGATTTTATGAAACAGACCGCTCTTTAGTTCTTACCAACATTACAGACGCCGAATATATGCTAAATGCAAAACCCGGTTTCAGTAAACTGGAAATACGCTTAAAATCAAAGGACATAGAAAAAGCTCCCGAAATTGCTCAACTCCTCCAAACAATTGTAGGTCCCGAATATTCAGTATACCCTTGGCAGACCTTCAGTGCCGGTTTATTACATCTGGTAGAAATGGAAAAATGGCTGATTTTTATTATTTTCTGCTTTTTGGTTTTAATTGCCGGAATAAATGTTATTTCTGCTGTCGCAACCATCATTCTGGATAAAAAGAACGAAATTGCCGTTCTTAAAACCCTGGGAGCCAATTCTGCCTCTATTAAAAGAATACTTTGTCTACAGGTAGGGCTCTCTGCTTTATTGGCTATTATAGCAGGTCTGGTTTTTGGCGCACTTCTTTCCTGGGGTATAGAAAAGCAGAATTTCTATCAACTGAAAGGTGATGTTTATTTTATTGACAGCTTAAACACGAGTATCATTCCCTTAAATCAAATAATCATTTTTGTTGTTTCCTCGGTTCTGATATTTATTTGTATTTATTTCCCTCTTAAGCAAATAGATAAGATGGAAATTATTGAATTACTGCGCAACCCATAACGGATTATATTATGAAAAAGCGATTGTTCTATTTTATAAGGATTTTGGTATGATTTGTTTAGCCGGTTACGACCTCTGCAAAAGTTATACAGACAGCAATCAGACCATCAATGTTTTACGGAAAGCTACTCTTGAAGTGCAGGAATCCGAATTGGTCTGTATTACAGGAAAATCCGGCTCGGGAAAAAGTACTCTCCTCCATCTTTTGGGTTTACTGGATTCCCCGGATTCCGGAAAAGTAATGATTGGTGGAAATTATGTGCAGTCCACTATGCCGGAAGCTGCTTCCATACGCAATTTAGAGCTGGGATTTGTTTTCCAGTTTCACTACCTGATAGAAGACCTCACAGCTCAGGAAAATGTAGCTTTACCGATGATAATATCTGGTGTAAGTCATTCCAAAGCAATTGCTAATGCTGTTTCACTTCTAAATGAACTTGATTTGGCTGAGCGCATAACTCATTATCCCAATCAATTAAGTGGTGGTGAACAGCAACGGGTTGCTCTTGCCAGAGCTTTGATCAATAACCCTAAAATCGTTTTGGCAGATGAACCGACAGGAAATCTTGACCCGGAACACAGCAATGAGATTTGGGATATGATTTTAAAGCTTAATCAAGAACGCGGTCAAACCTTCGTTATCGTAACTCATGATGTTGCTAATGCCTCTAAGGCACAGGTAACTTATAATTTAAGCGAAGGCAAACTGGAAAAAAGATAAACTGGTCATTCTGCTATGCCAAAAGCAAAAAAGTTCCTGATTTTTGTGCTGATTCTCCTGTTGATAAACACGGGCTTCGTTCTTGCCTGGTATGCTTTTGGTTTAAGAAATTATTGCAAAAATTATCTCGCCAGATATTTAGGAAAATTGACCAAAGGTGAAGTCACTATTGATGAATTGCATATTAGTGACCGTCAGTTATTGGCACAAGGCATTACTTATACTTCGGCTGATAGTAGTATTGCCGTAAAGGTTCATCGCTTAAGTGTTCAGTATAATCTTACGCGTTACCTTTTTTCCGGTTTTAAAACCAGTAAGTTAATTAGTGACATAGAAATATACAAGCCCACGGTACATTACAGTTATTTTTATAAACCCAAACCTCCTAAAGCCAAAAAACCTCTTGTTCTTCCCGATTTTGCTCATTATTTTAAGCGTTTGCAATTAACTGAAGGAACGGCTGTTATTTCTGCTGAAATACCGGTTAAAATTTTACAGGAAGGGTATTTAAGCATATCAGACAGTTTTCAGGGAATTAACCTGACAGCTATCAATAAATCTAATTCCAATGTTACCTTAAATGCCTTTAGTGCCAAAGGCGGAAAATTGACCGCTAAGGGCTTATTAGATAAAGGACGCTTGGCTAAAGTGGAGGCTGAAATTGCTTCTTTCCGACCTCTTTCCATTTCTCATCCCGATTTACAAAATCTACAAACGGAAATTTCCTTGGTTGCCTCCTTAACGCAAGATACCCTAAAAGCTCCTCTTAAATATAAAGCTGAAGCTCAAATTTGGGGAACGGAAACATTATTTGCCGGAAATTATCCTGTCCTAATTCCCTATCTTTGGATTAAAACCGATGGTAGAAACCTCAATTTATCCCTTTCTCACAGCAATTTCGGCAGCAGTGAACTGGAAGGAGAGGTTAGAATAAGCAATTTAGACCAAAAAATGAAGTTTGATTATGCCTCTGCCACTGCCAATATTGATTTGAGTATGTTCCATAAGGAACTTCAGGGCTATGTAATGGTGCAAGCTAAAGGATATGGCACTATAGATAAACCCGAATTGGAACTAAATGTTACCTCTACCCAGGCAAAATATCAAAAATATGCTTTTCGCAATCTTAATTTAACCGGTTCCTACAACAATAATGAGCTTGCTTTTAATTTACCGGAACTCATTTTTGAGAATCAAATTATTAACTGTTCAGGTAACCTAAACCCTCTTTACAGAACAATCAATGCTCATCTGGAAACAAAACCAATAAAAATACAGTCCCAGCCCTATCTGGCAACTGCTAATTTGGATGTTTATGCAGAATTATGGGAAAAATATCCTTTCGTTGATGCCACTATCAATCAGCTGGATTTTAATTATGGCCTGGCAACGCTTCAAGGAGTAAGCGGTAAAGTAAAATTAATACCTCTTGCCAGTGACAATAATCTATATTTAGATGCCAATATATCAGGAGATAACGGTTTTAATATTAAAGTTATAGGTGATATTTTTAGTCGTAACCTTCTATTGGATGCAAAGTTTGATAACTTGGAAGTGGCAGAACTCTATTCTCAACCCAAAGTTATTGAAATGAATCCCTATCTGAATGGAGACATAAAGGCAATCATTACAGGTGAAAATGTCCTGTTACAAACCCTTTTGGGAGTAAAATTAGATAAACCGGTGCCTATAAATACCCCTTTAGATGCCTTGGGAACCTTTAATTATAAAACCAAAGAGGCCTCTTTACATCTTATCAGCAAGAATGGAATGATGAATTATCAGCCCCTAAATTTTGAACTTTCTGCTATGCTGAAAGATAACCTGCTTACCGTTCAGGGTTTTAAGTTTAATGACTTCATCAGTTTAAGCGGAGCAATTAATCTCTCCAACTATCGGGACTTGAATTTTGCCTTAAACCTTAAAAACATCAGTTATTTGGATATTGTGCATTATTTTCCTCAGCTGGATATCAATCTGCCCGAATTTTACGGACTAAATGTTTTTGCCGAATACAATCGTGAAAATTTGGGAGAACTGAAAGCAAATGCCTATTTATCTTATATTGACCTTTTAGCAGTTACTCCTTTTTCTCTGAAGTTAGAATTAAACGGTCCTGTAGATAGTATTCAGGTTGCGGGTAATATTCACAATTCGGAACAAAACATTCTGAATTTAAGCGGTCTTATTGGTTTCCAACCGGAGCTGAATATTAGTTTGGATGCCGGTTTCCACGACCTCGCTATTCAAAATGTTATTATTAATTCCCCTTTAACGGGAAAATTAAATGGAATAGCAGGAATTACCTGGCATAAAATTGAAGAACGAAAACCGGAATTGGAACTGAGGGCAAACCTTCTTTCGGAAGATATCACTATAAAAAATTATACCATCAATACAGCTGTTATTCAAGGTAAACAAACACCCCGGCAACTCATTGTAGACAGTTTATTTGTGCAATCGGCAGGACTTTTTAAACTTAACAGCTCGGGTGCAATTAATTATAATGCTCTTTACAACGAATTTTTTGAAGGACCCGAACAGCTAAATCTGAATGTGGAAGGTGAACTTTTTGGCTGGTTGAAAAATCTCACTCCCTACATTTTGGAAGCAAAAGGAAAATCCTCTTTAAGTGTAAGCATTGGCACTAGCGAAGATCAATTTCTGGTTTCCGGGGGAAAAATTAACATTAACAATGGATTTATTCGTCTTAAAGACCAAACGGAACCCCTTGCCAACATCAATATCAGAGGTGGTTTTGATAAAAATCGCCTGATTATTGAATATGGACAGATTCAAATGGGAGAAGGTAAACTCATTTTTAGTAATATCTTTGAAGCCGATAACAGCGACCATTTTATGCTGGGATTCCTGGATTTGGGAATTTTTAGAGCGATGTGTGAAGAACCTGGTATTCTTGTAAACATCCCTAAATATACAACTCCCCGTTCTTTAACTAAAGTAATTTTACGAGGCCAAAATAGTCGTTATGCCACAATCCGAGGTCCCTTTGACCAAATGAAAATAAGCGGAGAAGCAGTTGCTTCCAACACCAATGTTCTTTATCCTCCGGATACCGAGAATTTACTTACTTTGGCGTCTACCGTTCGTGGTTCCACCAAGAAAAAAAATTCCGAACCCAACCCCCTGCCTTTTATATTGGATGTTAAACTCATTGTTGGAGAGAATGTTAAGTATGTAACCTATCCTGCAGAACTGAGAGTCGTTCCGGGTGGATATTTGCATTTAGCTTATGATGGCTTATCATTTATTGTTAAAGAAGCATCTTTCTCTTCGGAACAGGGAACTGTTGATATTTTCGGCACCATCTTTCAAGTGGAAAAAGTGAATTTAACCTTAGTTGATTCCCAAAATCTGTTAGGTTTGGAAGGTATCTTTTATAAACGAGCACCTGATGGGTCTATGATAACTCTTTCGGCAATAACATCTTCCGATTATACTAAGAGTTTTATGGAACGCTTGCAATTAAGCTTAACTAGTGATAACCCTGAAGATAAAACCATCAGTCAAATTCTGGCTCGTTTGCATTATACGGGAACAGAAACTCCCGATAGAACACAGGGTGAATTCTGGCAAGATGAAGCATTAGGTTTAATTTCCGGTAACCTTGATGCTTCGCTTTTCACTCCAATTCTTTCACCCATAGAAAATTATATCCGCAGAACTCTGCATTTGGATAGCTTTACCATAAATGCCGGTTTTATTCAAAATCTTTATACTGAATATACCAATAATCCTCAACAATTTGCTGAATATACTGATATGAATCAGCTTAGTTCCGATATCGCCAAATTCAGTTCTTCTATTTTACTGAATAACTTATCTATTTCAATGAGTAAATATCTGGGAAGCAGTATTTTTCTGGACTATATGCTGAAATTACAAGAAGCCACAAACTTGCAAAATCGCACCCGGATTTTGGTTTCCAATGAAGCATCAATTCGTCTTATTCTGCCTAAAAATTACCGCGTAGCTTATACTGTTACCTACGAAGCTCAAGAAAAAAAGACCAGCCATGAAATTATGCTGTCAAGGTTTATTAGATTCTGGGGACTGTGAAGAATGAAGAATGAAAAATTGAGAATTATAAATAAATCTCGGTGCTCTCAGTGTTCTCGGTGTTCTCGGTGTAAAAAAGAATGGAGAATAGGAAGTGAAATCAGTTCAATCCGTGTTGCTATTAAATTTATGCTATCTATTAGGGACATTTTTAATAAAATCCTTTGACAAAAAGCATAACCTGAAAATAAAGGTAAAAATGATAAAAATCCCAGGAGGATATAATGCCGGATAATGTTAAAAACGAAAGTGCAGTGAATACCAAAAAAGCTCCTAAAATGGCTGATTTTTCTACCAGAGTTTCCCTGGTTGAATTGATTATGATTTTAATGCTGGTGGGCTTGGTTTTTGTTTTTTACTTTGGAATGAAACAACTCCAAATAGATAAAGCCAATGAAGCAATTGCACAGGAAAAATTTGAAAATATAATCCCCACTTTCCAAAAAATCATTGAGGCAATGGAAGCATACCGTAAAGCAGATGAATTTGGAGATTATCCTGCCTTTTTGGAAGAACTGAACCTGGGTGATATCAATACCAACGATTTTAAATTTGAATATTCAGCCGATACTTATACAATCACAGCAATTACTCAACCTGCTTTTGGAAAAGCGGGAATTAAGGTTATCTACAATCTTTCCGATAAAAGCTTTACTGTTGAAGACCCTACACCCGATAAAAAACCTACCATAAAGGATGAATGGTTGCCACAAGAGTAAACCCGCTAATAAGTTATCGGGTAAAAGAATGAAGTGAAAAAGTGAAAGAGTGAAACCCGCTTTATAAATTGAGGGCAAGGATAGAAAATAAAATTTTCCGGGGAGTTTATACATTCATCGCTGGGGAAGTATTGTTCTTGGGAAGTTATACTATGTCCTTATTCATAAATCATAAAGGACAGAAATAATGCCGTGGGAATGGTAAAAACATAACAACGGGTTTCAACCCGGTGATAAGAAAAGAACCTACAAAACTATATTTAATGGGGAAAAAAGTTCCGTAGGAACGACAGATATTAACAACGGGTTTCAACCCGGTGATAAGAAAGCAGAAAAGTCATTATCTCTTTATCCGAGAAAGAGTTCCGTAGGAACGACAGATATTAACAACGGGTTTCAACCCGGTGATAAGAAAGCAGAAAAGTCATTATCTCTTTATCCAACAAAAAGTTCCGTAGGAACGACAGATATTAACAACGGGTTTCAACCCGGTGATAAGAAAACTGTCATCCCTAAAGTGACTTTTATTAAATGACCTTTCAAAATGAAAATTATATTACAGGTATTGGGAATAGAAAAGATAAATCCCAAAAATCCTGTTCATCCCAAACCTATTATTATTAAATCTAAGTTATCTGTGAGAAAAAAACTATTCCATAATTGCTTTCAACAACAACGGCACCATTATTTCATTCTGACCTATGAAATAATACCCTTTCCCTCCGTTTTCTACGGGTCTTTCTGCTACATTTACCTTTGCCCTGTAGTGCACATTAAAATCAAAAACAGCAGTAGTAAAATTCTGAACCTCGCCATAAATATTTCGGGCAACCGTTAATGCTTTCAAAAACACCTCGGGAACAATCACAGCTGAGCCCAAATTTAAAAACACCCCTCCCCTATTAAGTTCAGAAACCTTTTCCGCAAAAATCCGAAAATCCCGCATTGAACAATCACCAATTGCTTTTCCATCCGCATAAGGGCTTTGATGAATAATATCTGTTCCAATAGCAACCTGCACGCAAACAGGAATTTCCCATTTATAGGCAGAAGCGAGTAAAGAAAGGTCTTTGTATTTTGCCTTTGTATAAAGTTCTTTGCCAATTGCCTCACCTAAACCCAAACTCTCTTTAAAACCCTTATTTATTGCTTCATTAATTCCCTTTACTGTTTCTTCCGCCATCCCGAAAGAACCATCTGATAAAGCAGAAGACACATCTTCCGAGGTCTTGCCAAAATTGGCAATTTCATAATCATGAATCGCTACGGCACCGTTACACACAAAAGCGGAAACAAAATCCTCTTCCATCATTTCTATTAATAAAGGTGCCAATCCGCATTTGATAATATGAGCTCCCAAACCGATTATTATGGGTTTATGGTTTTCTCTGGCTTTTTTGCAGGCAAGAATAAGCTCCTTCAGGTCTTTGGCAGCAAGGATATCGGGAAGGCAATTGAAAAAATCATTAACCTTCACTTTCCCCTTTTTGGCAAAAGCATTTATATTCACCTTACTATAGCGTTGGTCAATCGGATAGGTCTTTATTTTCTTTAGGTCTATCTCTTTGTATTTGCTCACGGTAGCGTTCCTCTTCACTAAATATACATCCGCAATATTGTTGACGATAAAGTCCGGCTTCTTTAGCTAATTTTCTGCCTTCCCACCATAAAGATCTCCAGTCCTCATAGAAGAAGTCAATGCCGTATTTGGCGCTCATTTTTAACGCTATATCCACAATGAGTTCATGTTTTTGATATTTACTGTAAAGCATTGTAGTGCTGAAAGAAGAGTAACAAAGTTCTTTTGCTGTTTTGGCAACGGCATTTAAACGGGTTTCATAGCAATATTGACAGCGGTTATTAATATCTTTTAGGGTTGTCTGCAAAAAATTCATCAGACCGTATTCATCCTGTTCAAGCAGTTCTATATTCTCTTTTCCAGCAAAATCGCGCAAGGTATCACGCCTTTTTTGATATTCTAAAAGCGGATGAATATTGGGATTAAACCAAAATGCAGTCAGTTCTTTCCCTTCAGCTTTCAGCTTATAAAAAGGCGCAATCAAACAGGGTGCGCAACAGCAATGCAGTAAAAGTTCTTTTTCTGCCATAATTCTATCTCATTGTAATTCCTGCGTTCTTGTAATACCTCACAAGCACAAATCCATTCATTTTTCCCCCCTTCAAAATAGATCCCGCATTAAGCGCGGAATGATAATCACCAATATCTGCAGAAAATCGGATGTTCCCTCTCTGTTAATACTCTTTCAGCAAATTGGCAGCAACTATATTTCTCTGAATTTGATTAGTGCCTTCATATATTTGCAAAATTTTGGCATCGCGCATCATTTTTTCCACCGGATATTCTTTCATATAACCATAACCGCCTAAAATTTGCACTGCATCGGTAGTAACCTTCATTGCTACATCGGAAGCAAAATATTTACACATTGCACTTTCTTTGGAGTAGTTTTTGGCTCCACTATCAATCATTCTCGCCGTTTGCATCACTAAAGCCCTTGCTGCTTCAATTTGGGTTGCCATATCTGCCAGCATAAATTGAATACCTTGAAAGCTGGAAATCGGTTTTCCAAACTGCTGTCTTTCCCTGGAATATTTTATTGCTACTTCAAATGCACCGCGAGCAACTCCTACAGATTGAGCTCCAACCATTGGACGCGATTTATCAAAAACCTTCATTGCAGTAATAAAACCAGTCCCTTCACGCCCAATCAAATTTTCTGCCGGAACTTTACAATCCTCAAAAATTAGCTCTCTTGTAGCGGAGGCACGAATACCCATTTTGTTTTCTTTTTTACCAAAATTAAAACCGGGAGTGCCTTTTTCCACTAAAAAACAGGAACAACCACGCGCTCCTTTGGTTTTATCCGTCATTGCAAAAACACAGTAAATTCCTGCTTCTCCCCCATTAGTTATCCACTGTTTTGTGCCATTTAAAAGATAATAATCGCCTTCCTTTTGGGCAGTAGTTTCAATTGCACCCGCATCACTACCTGCATTTGCCTCTGTTAAAGCAAAAGCAGCAAGTTGTTCTCCGGCTGCAATTTGTGCCAGATATTTTTGTTTCTGCTCTTCACTTCCCGCAATTAAAATAGGATACATCCCTAAACCGGTTGCTCCAAATGCTAAGGAAATACCGACATCCACTGCACAAAGCTCTTCTGTAACAACTGCTAAATCAGCAACTTTGCCACTAATTCCGCCATATTCTTCCGGAACTAAAATAGCAAAAAGATCGCTTTGTTTCATCACTTCTACGATGTCCCAAGGGAAAATGCCCTCTTCATCGTATTTTTCGGAAACAGGTCTAATTTTTTCCTCTGCAATCCGCCGTGCTATTTCTTGCATTTCCAATTGTTCTTCAGTTAAAAAGTAGTCCATTATGTAACTCCTATATTATTTTATGGGTTATATATTTTAGCATTAGGCAAAAATTCCCTAAAACTGTCAATCTATTTTTTCCTTCCTTAATTACAGCTCATCATCCACCCATCCTCAACCCATCGTAAAGGTTGGGTTGAGGATGAGTGAAATGTAGGCAAGCTATAGGTACTTTGCGGAAATGAAAAAATGTGAGTCAGGAACCGTCACTGCCGAAATAACTTATATACTACCCACGAATTTATTTGGCAGTGAGGACTCGTGACGACCAGAATGAAAAATGAAAAAATTGAGAATTATCAATAAATCTCGGTATCATCAGTGTTCTCAGTGTAAAAAATCTTCTCTCTTTTCTCTTTCTCTCTTTGTAAAATTCTCCTTTTTTCTCTTTCTCTCTTTTTCTCTTTGTGTAATAATTCTCTCGGTGCTCTCGGTGTAAAAAAAATCTATATATCTCAAAACACACAACAAGGAAATCCATATTTTGTTTTTACTCCCCAAACCCAAAATATAAAATTCTATATTGGGATTTTACCCCCTAAAACCAAAATATAAAATTCCATATCTTGCTTTATTCCTTAAAAACATCAATATATCTTTTAAACATAAACACCCTATTTCTGCTGTATCCTGTTGTTTCCTCCAAAATATTTATCTCTACAAGGGTTTTTATTAATTCATTGGCAGAGTAGTATTTAACGCCCAAAATTGATTCCACTTGCTTAACACTAACTACAGGTGACTGATATAAATGCTTCAATAATTTTCTGGCGTTATCGGTTTTTTTACCAAGATTCATAAGTTCACTTTCAATATTGGTATGTAAATTTAGAATTTGGGCAAAAGTCGTTTTTCCTTTTTCCGCTGTTTCCATAACCGCTTCCAGAAAAAAACGCACCCACTGTCCTAAATCATTGGAGTCCCTAACTCTGGTTAGTGAATCGTAATAAGCTCCCCGATGTCTTTCAAAAAAATCGGAAAGATATAAAGTCGGTTTAATTAAAAGATGATTACTAACCAGATACAATGTTATCAGTAGACGTCCAATACGTCCATTTCCATCTTGAAAAGGATGTATGGTTTCAAACTGATAGTGAGCTATAGCACAACGAATTAAATGCGGAACAACAATTCTGTCATTATAAAGAAAATGTTCAAAATCATCAAGTAAATCAGACATATCATCTTTATGAGGAGGTATAAAAGCTGCATCAGCTAAAGATGAGCCACCAATCCAATTCTGACTTGTGCGAAACTCACCCGGGGTTTTATGTTTTCCTCGGACATTAGTCATCAATATCCGATGTGTATTTCTAATTAAACGCAAAGAAAGTGGTAAGTTTTCTAACTGTTTTATGGCTTCGTTCATTGCCTGAACATAATTTTGCACTTCCTGCCAATCATCCCGTTTTTCAGGAAAAACTGAACTCTCATCTAAGACCACATCTTCAATATCGGTTTTAGTGCCTTCAATCCGACTGGAAGTATTTGCTTCTTTCAAAATATGCATCCGAATAAATAAGTCCACATTAGGAACAATTCGGGAAAAAGCATTTAATTCACCCAATGTCTGTGCTGCTTTTTCCAGTAAAAGATTAATCCTGGGATCATCCCAAGTCCATTGATGGTTTATTTTACTTGGTAAAAAACTCTTATATTGAAATTGATTTTTATAAGTTCCGGATTTGAATTCTTCAAATTTCATCTCATTAAACCTGCCTGTTTCTTTTAGTTAATTACTCTTTCCTTCCTATAATTACGCATATTTAAGTCAAGAACTTTATGCGATGGCAAAAAAGATTTATTTTTTACACCGAAATCAGAATGAAGAATGAAAAAGGAAGAAATGTGAGTCAGGAGCCGTCACTGCCGAAATAACTTATATACTAGCCACGAATTTATTTGGCACTGAGGACTCGTAACGACCAAAATGAAGAATGAAAAAATTGAGAATTGAGAATTATCAATAAATCTCGGTGTTCTCAGTGTTCTCAGTGCATTCGGTGTAAAAAATCTTTTCTCTTTTCCTCTTTGTAAAATTCTCCTCTTTTCTCTTTCTCTCTTTTTCTCTTTGTGTAATAATTCTCTCGGTGCTCTCGGTGTAAAAAAAATCTGCTTACCTTCTCTATTTTACTATTATCTTCCCTTGCGCCTTTCCGCTGTGGTAAAAATATAACCCGCTTCCCATTCCTTTTCCCCTAAGGTCTATGCTTGCTTCTCCCTTTTGCACAGGCAATTGTAACACTTTTTGTCCCTTTAGATTATAAATCTTTAGTTCTCCGTAAAAAGCATTATCCGCCTTGAAATTGAGAATACCATCTTTATTAACTGGATTAGGATAGATAGTTATTTGAGGCAAAGGCAATTCTTCATCGGAAACAGGGGTTTCATAGCTAAAATAACAAATATCGGTTGGGATTAATGCAACCGTCCACTGAGTAATCGGTTGCCAGTTATTACTCCTTAAATATACAGTTCCGTTTTGACTATAGGGAGCATAAAGAACAGCAATACAATCAGTTGAACCGCTGATCATTATCCCTCCCGGAGTTAAAGGATTACTGCTGTTATGCATAATTTCCAGGGTTGAGGCATTATAAGAATATACTCCGCTGTTATATCCCTCTCCCAAATAGGCAAAACCTTGTGGGCTAATCCACACACTCCAAGGGTTGCCTCCAATTAAAAGACGGTCTATGCGTTCATCTGTAATCGTATCAATAATATCCACAGCTCCAGAAATGGAACTCCAATTACCGGTGCATACTATATGCAATTGTGAACCAAAAACAGCTATATCCTGAGGGTTAGTCCACACAGGAATGGTTTTTATCACGCTAAAAGAATCCAAATCAATCACAGAGACACTGCTATTAGCATAACCGCTGGCATAACCACCTGTATTACATACATATAATTTTCCGTTACAGACCCCTAAACCTTCCGGGGCTGTGCCAACTGTAATTTGATCTACAACTGACCAGCTTTCTTGACTGATTTTATAGACCTTATTAGTAAACATTCCGCTTACATAAAGATAACCACTATCTTCTACTACATCCCAGGGATTGGAACTGGAGGCAATAAAAATATTACGGATAGTTGTTCCACTATTTCTATCTATCATCTGAATGCTGTTTGCCCCGGAAAGAACTACATAAATATAATCACTATTTACTTTCAGCATATTCGGAGTTAAACCTAATTGCGTAAAACTATTATTCACCGTTCCTGTTTCCATGTCAATTCTGCTTAAAGTGCGGGATTCGGAATTTACCACATAAATATAATCCGCCTGCAGAAACGCTATACAGATTACTGGAAGCAGAAGAAGTAAAAAGAACTTTTTCATCATATCCTCATTCAGTTAAAAATAACAGGTCTTCCCGAAAGAATACGGTAACCTTGGAGCCATTATTAAAAAATCCTCTTTTGTGTCAAATCCCAATATGCTTCTGGGCAATTTTACTTTACAACAGCAATTATAATATGCTTCCTTAACAAAATGCCAATAGATATATGATATTAGCAGATAGAAGTGATTATTTTGGGCAAGGCAAGGGAAAAATTGATCATAAGGACAAAATAATACCCGTAGATGAACTGATGCCCATAATTGAAGATATTAAAGCCATAAGCTTTTATAACATTATGAAAGATAATATTTCAGGTAACTATAATGCCTCAGCATTTGAGCCAGATGATGCTCTTGATTGTCGTGATCCTTTTCTCCAACAAGCTTATGAACATAATCTGCTTTCAGATAGCACAATTAAAGAAATATACGAATTTGATGAATTTGTTTCTCTCACTCGGTTCCCCCGGAATCATAAGAATTTAAAGAGTGGCTTAAACCACATTCTTTTGCTACCAATAAAACAACAAAATGAAATGAGTTTTATAGGAACGACAGATATTAACAACGGGTTTCAACCCGGTGATAAGAAAGCAGAAAAGTCATTATCTCTTTTTCCGACAAAGAGGGGCTGTCTCACAACCTCCCAAAAGTCCATTTTTTGCCATTTTCAGGTATACAAAGATGTATCCTAAAGAGGAGATTGTTCCTTAAAATGGCTTATATTTACTGTCTCAAAACTAACTTTTAGTTTCGGGACAGCCCCGACAGATGTTAGCCCAAGTTTCGCAATTATCAAGCTAAAGTATTGTTAAATAAGACAAATTATTTTTTTTGCATACTTCAATCTATATTTTTGTGATACCGTATTTTTGGAAACCTTGATATTCAAAAGGGAATAGATTTTCTTCGCTTTTGCCTCAGGTTGGGTTGTTTGTTTGTTTCTAACTCTATAAACATCTGTAGTATTGAATATTGTATCAGAACACATATAGGTTTGCAGGATTTGTTTGATGCTTTTCCAGCTAATATGAACATCTTCAAGTGCCAGTTTATAAGTTATACTTTTCAGAATAGCGTACGCTAAAACGGAATAGAACAGATGTACCTTTATCCGACCATCTTTCTGATGATAAATAGGTCTTGTTCCTATTTCGGTTTTCATACTTCTGAAGGCAGCTTCAACTTCACTCATATTCATATAAAATTTCCAGATTTCTTCAGCACTGAAATCTGTATGGTTGGTTTCAATTACATATCAACCTGGAAACTCAGCTTTGCAGGATTTCTGATGCCGATCAGTTATTATGAGAGATTCTATCCTCGGAGGAGCAGAATTGCTTGGCTGGAGTTGAATTTCATAGTTAGCTGCTGTAGAACCATATTTCTCTTTCAACCGCCCAATCTTTACCCCAATCTTGTCAGTTGTGGAGATATTCACTTTAGTAATGGAAGGTAGGATAATAATTATCTACTATTGGCTTATTTGCCTTTGTTGTCTACGGTTTCAATCCTTGTTTTAATGGAATGTAGGGTGAAAATTCTATCGCAATTAAGCCACCGATGGAGAATGTTTCCAAGGCAGCGAATAATGCAACATAGGAAGCATTATCTATTTTTTTAATGAACAACTGAAGTAATAGAATAATAATAGCAATCGCAGATAAGAGAAAGATTGCTAGAAGGATACATTCAATGATAGATAAGATTGCTGCTTTTTCATTTTTTTTTCCTTTTTTCTCGGGTGAATTTGTTTTCATATTTCGGACACGGGTCGGGTAATTCCTTTTTTCCTTTATGCACATCGGCAGAAACCGTGTCAATTGCATCATTATAATAATTGCAATGATTATAGTTTCTATAGCAGGTATAGCACTGCCGTATCCTGTATGCCTCCATCATTTGTCCTACCAGTCGTGATTCGTTGTATTCTTTGCCCAATGAGCATATAAGTCTATCTTTTTCATTATTCATTGTTACCTCCTATGTAATCAATGATGACTTCTAAGTTATAATTTTGTATGACTTTATTATCCGGTGTAATCAATTTGTATATCGTATTACCTAGTATTCATTTCAATCATTTTCTGGTAATTTTTCGCACGATATAGAATGACTTATTTATTCCGTTTATTTTCTTCCGGTAATCCTCTTGGTGTTCGGAAAGTTTATTGTAGCCGAACTTGAATTCTAAACAGTAGTTACCAGAATTTTTCACCAGAATACCATCAAAGGAGCGTCTTAATTCATCAGACACCCCTCTTTCTTTAATCAGCCGCAATCTTT
Source organism: Candidatus Cloacimonas acidaminovorans str. Evry (assembly GCF_000146065.2). GTDB lineage: Bacteria > Cloacimonadota > Cloacimonadia > Cloacimonadales > Cloacimonadaceae > Cloacimonas > Cloacimonas acidaminivorans. The sequence continues at coordinate 1,486,246 of NC_020449.1, forward strand.
TCCCAGTCATTATCGGGTCGGGTATTTTCACATAAAGGCATTTCTTTATTTTCGCACGCCACGCGAATTCCTCTTCAAATGCCTTTTCTGGTTTCTTATTTTTTTTTTCATTTCACTATCTCTGCGTGACTTTTTCTATAAGAATGCGGATTCAAGTAAAGTATCGTTAATTGACCTATAATGCGGTCAAACAGGCAGTCACCGTATCTATTTCTCAGTTCTTCTGAATTCAGATTCGTGGTGATAATGAATCCTGTATTTCTATTCAGCTCTAACACTTTCAAGAAAAGGATTACTGCATTGGCTACTTTAGCCGCATCTTTATCTTCTTCCGTTCCTATATCATCAGGATAATAGTGCCTAAATCTTGTTTCAATCCTTGATTTAATGGACTGTAGAGTAAAAACCTCTCGCTTAACCAAGTTGCCCAGCCAGTAATCATCGTTTCAATCCTTGATTTAATGGACTGTAGAGTAAAAACTGCTGAGAGCAGATACCTCTTCGTATTTGCTCTTGGTTTCAATCCTTGATTTAATGGACTGTAGAGTAAAAACGTTGTGGTGTAATAAGTCGTTATTTATTGATGTATAGGTTTCAATCCTTGATTTAATGGACTGTAGAGTAAAAACCCCGCATTTATCATTTTAGTAAGAATGAATTGCAAAGTTTCAATCCTTGATTTAATGGACTGTAGAGTAAAAACCCTTATTTCCCGATTTCGCAAACCGAGAATAAGGAGTTTCAATCCTTGATTTAATGGACTGTAGAGTAAAAACTGAAGGGCGTCAAAGCTGCTATATCTTTGAATTTATGTTTCAATCCTTGATTTAATGGACTGTAGAGTAAAAACAGAACAAAGATACAGGTCTTTATGCACGCATAACAGGTTTCAATCCTTGATTTAATGGACTGTAGAGTAAAAACAGGAATTTTAAGTTGTGTAAAAATTAAAGTCTTTTAGTTTCAATCCTTGATTTAATGGACTGTAGAGTAAAAACAATAGGAGAAATGTTCACTCCTGCTCTAGAGAGCGGTTTCAATCCTTGATTTAATGGACTGTAGAGTAAAAACCTTGCCCCTGCTACTTGATAGCGTATTCCAATATCGCGTTTCAATCCTTGATTTAATGGACTGTAGAGTAAAAACCCAAATCCGGTATCACATTTGCGGCAATAAATTTTTGTTTCAATCCTTGATTTAATGGACTGTAGAGTAAAAACTATATAATTCAGGTTGTAGACCCGCACGATAGCAGACGTTTCAATCCTTGATTTAATGGACTGTAGAGTAAAAACGCAGACAAAAAATCGGATAATGAATATGAATAGAAGGTTTCAATCCTTGATTTAATGGACTGTAGAGTAAAAACACAATAGAATTGGAGGATAAATGAGAAGGTTAATAAGTTTCAATCCTTGATTTAATGGACTGTAGAGTAAAAACTTAAACTCTCAATTAGGGAATCATAATTATTAGAAGGTTTCAATCCTTGATTTAATGGACTGTAGAGTAAAAACGGAAGAGAAAAATAGATATAAGCAAATCAGAGGATAAGTTTCAATCCTTGATTTAATGGACTGTAGAGTAAAAACACATAGGCAGCAGGGGTAAAGACAGTAGTATCATGATGTTTCAATCCTTGATTTAATGGACTGTAGAGTAAAAACGCAATTCACCACGGAACACAGCAGTTGCCTTGGCATGTTTCAATCCTTGATTTAATGGACTGTAGAGTAAAAACAAAAAGGTCTTTCTCGCATCCCTTAATTCTGATGGTAGTTTCAATCCTTGATTTAATGGACTGTAGAGTAAAAACCACTTCTTATGGCTATCCCATCAGCTTCTTCCGTGGGTTTCAATCCTTGATTTAATGGACTGTAGAGTAAAAACATGGAAGGTCGAGTATCCATTTTTCAATTGCTTTAGAGTTTCAATCCTTGATTTAATGGACTGTAGAGTAAAAACCCTCATTATCCCTCACCTCCCATCCGATGCAATTCTGTTTCAATCCTTGATTTAATGGACTGTAGAGTAAAAACTATTCACAATGAACTTTCACCCTACTTATTTGCCCGGGTTTCAATCCTTGATTTAATGGACTGTAGAGTAAAAACTATTTGTGGTCATTGGTTAAAAGAGCCGGCTGGGAGTTTCAATCCTTGATTTAATGGACTGTAGAGTAAAAACCGGTTCTTCCTTCACTATGATGTAGTCAACCATTGTTTCAATCCTTGATTTAATGGACTGTAGAGTAAAAACAAAGACCGCTGGGTTTCCCAGCGGTCTGTAGATTCAGTTTCAATCCTTGATTTAATGGACTGTAGAGTAAAAACGCTGACTTTCGTTCTCGCGTTTTCGCGAGAGAGGACGTTTCAATCCTTGATTTAATGGACTGTAGAGTAAAAACCCCAATCGCCTTGCAAATCCTTCACATTGGGCTCAGTTTCAATCCTTGATTTAATGGACTGTAGAGTAAAAACCCGCCTCTCCCACCGGAAATACCCGTCCATTCATAGTTTCAATCCTTGATTTAATGGACTGTAGAGTAAAAACACTGAAACTTTTTGCAAGAATTTTTGCTGTAAGTTGGTTTCAATCCTTGATTTAATGGACTGTAGAGTAAAAACACTGAAACTTTTTGCAAGAATTTTTGCTGTAAGTTGGTTTCAATCCTTGATTTAATGGACTGTAGAGTAAAACTATTGTAAGTTCATATTTATAGTCTTCGCTAACATTGTGTTTCAATCCTTGATTTAATGGACTGTAGAGTAAAAACACCGAGTAAGAGTGATATTCGGGTCAGCTCAAGATTGTTTCAATCCTTGATTTAATGGACTGTAGAGTAAAAACTTGATTTGTGTTATCCACAATTTCCAAAATTTCCTCGTTTCAATCCTTGATTTAATGGACTGTAGAGTAAAAACCATAGTGTTGTGTAATATGATTCCAGGTTACATTATGTTTCAATCCTTGATTTAATGGACTGTAGAGTAAAAACACCATATATACGCCTTCGCACAGTTTACCACTAATGGTTTCAATCCTTGATTTAATGGACTGTAGAGTAAAAACATCTTCCCAGCGATCGTTGCTGGGGAGGGAAAAGTTAGTTTCAATCCTTGATTTAATGGACTGTAGAGTAAAAACAATGTTATTTTTTCCACACTCCCTTTTTCTGTCAAGGTTTCAATCCTTGATTTAATGGACTGTAGAGTAAAAACTTTTACGTGCATTATTATTGATGACTTGTGGGTTGTGTTTCAATCCTTGATTTAATGGACTGTAGAGTAAAAACGGATTTTCCCAGCGGTCTCAATGAGATGTGAAGGTGTTTCAATCCTTGATTTAATGGACTGTAGAGTAAAAACTAACTACTGGTAATTACTGTACAATAGATTATCGTGTTTCAATCCTTGATTTAATGGACTGTAGAGTAAAAACCAAGTCCACAAATGGATAGTTTGGGTGTCTTACTTACGTTTCAATCCTTGATTTAATGGACTGTAGAGTAAAAACAGAGTTGTCTCTTGTTCACCTCGTCATTGGAAGAATAGTTTCAATCCTTGATTTAATGGACTGTAGAGTAAAAACAATCTCATTCAGAGGTTGACTCGTTAATTTTTTGTGGGGGTTTCAATCCTTGATTTAATGGACTGTAGAGTAAAAACGTCTGGAAGGCACCGCAAGGTGGGGGGGGTGTCTCGTTTCAATCCTTGATTTAATGGACTGTAGAGTAAAAACACCGTCTGATCCTTATGAATCAGCAATGGTTAGGTAGTTTCAATCCTTGATTTAATGGACTGTAGAGTAAAAACTCTGCTACCGAAAAAGCGCAGAATTGGAAGGTGTATGTTTCAATCCTTGATTTAATGGACTGTAGAGTAAAAACCTCTGGAAGGCACCGCAATGCGGGGGGGGATGTCTCGTTTCAATCCTTGATTTAATGGACTGTAGAGTAAAAACTCATTCTTACTAAAATGATAAATGCGGGGATAAATGTTTCAATCCTTGATTTAATGGACTGTAGAGTAAAAACTTTTTATTGTGTTATTTTTGCACACCCTGTTTTCCGTGTTTCAATCCTTGATTTAATGGACTGTAGAGTAAAAACAATGAAATTGATGAGAGTTTGCTTCCAGAGATAACAAGTTTCAATCCTTGATTTAATGGACTGTAGAGTAAAAACGGAATAAATTTTTTACTTCTTCTGACCCATCGTGAAGTTTCAATCCTTGATTTAATGGACTGTAGAGTAAAAACATTTGGTAATGAAGGCAATGGATATACTGGAGGACGGGTTTCAATCCTTGATTTAATGGACTGTAGAGTAAAAACAAGACGCAGGAGATTCAGGAAATCATTCGCGAAAGGCGTTTCAATCCTTGATTTAATGGACTGTAGAGTAAAAACAGTATTAGTAATCAGTTATGGCGGTAAAGAAATACTAGTTTCAATCCTTGATTTAATGGACTGTAGAGTAAAAACGTTTCCTATTTTCCTTGGAATCCGATGCGCTGTGAGTTTCAATCCTTGATTTAATGGACTGTAGAGTAAAAACACGAAGGCCGGGAATGCCCAGCCATCACGTGCCCAGGTTTCAATCCTTGATTTAATGGACTGTAGAGTAAAAACTTTTTCCCGTTGCAATGATTGTCTTAAGCGTTTTCCAGTTTCAATCCTTGATTTAATGGACTGTAGAGTAAAAACGAACAGTGAAAAAAGAATGGTTACCACGGAAGAAGGTTTCAATCCTTGATTTAATGGACTGTAGAGTAAAAACTCAAAAACAGCCGCGCGGAAAGCGAGGCAAAAGGAGAGTTTCAATCCTTGATTTAATGGACTGTAGAGTAAAAACATGAATGACCACTCAACGGTAAAACCATTATCCTTGAGTTTCAATCCTTGATTTAATGGACTGTAGAGTAAAAACTTTATGATTCTATTTTCACGGACCCCCTTTTTCCGTGTTTCAATCCTTGATTTAATGGACTGTAGAGTAAAAACATATACAAACCTATGCATTCACTAATTTATTTATGAGTTTCAATCCTTGATTTAATGGACTGTAGAGTAAAAACTTAAGGAACTGGATGAGGATACGGAATTATGGCTCGGTTTCAATCCTTGATTTAATGGACTGTAGAGTAAAAACGTAATTGTTTGGAATTTTTTATTGCGAGTAGATTATGTTTCAATCCTTGATTTAATGGACTGTAGAGTAAAAACGAAAACAAAACAATTTCTGATTCCGGAAAACTTTTCAAGTTTCAATCCTTGATTTAATGGACTGTAGAGTAAAAACAAGAAGCACAGCTTATTTATGAATGGACTGGAAAATGTTTCAATCCTTGATTTAATGGACTGTAGAGTAAAAACATAAATATAAAGAAGGAATACCAGGGGATGATATACCGTTTCAATCCTTGATTTAATGGACTGTAGAGTAAAAACTAAAAATAGATGACTTTGCCATTACATCTTTATTGTGTTTCAATCCTTGATTTAATGGACTGTAGAGTAAAAACTTTTTTTTGCCTTATATATTATAGGAATGGAAAAAAAGTTTCAATCCTTGATTTAATGGACTGTAGAGTAAAAACAAGCTGAACCGAGTAAGAGTAATATTTGGCTCTGCGTTTCAATCCTTGATTTAATGGACTGTAGAGTAAAAACTTTATGATGCCATTCTCCCACACCCCTTTTTTTCGTGTTTCAATCCTTGATTTAATGGACTGTAGAGTAAAAACCGTTGGATGCCCTTGTAGATTTTGTTTCAGGAAATCGTTTCAATCCTTGATTTAATGGACTGTAGAGTAAAAACTGCAATCTATAAAATTCATATACCAGTTATCTCTTGTTTCAATCCTTGATTTAATGGACTGTAGAGTAAAAACACAGTCCCTGGGAATTAGAAAAGGAGCAGATTACTAGTTTCAATCCTTGATTTAATGGACTGTAGAGTAAAAACATTGCATTTTTGTTCGTCTATATAAGCATTTCCATGTTTCAATCCTTGATTTAATGGACTGTAGAGTAAAAACATACCCGTCCAGGAGGGACCAATTAACGGGAGAGGGTTTCAATCCTTGATTTAATGGACTGTAGAGTAAAAACATTCTTTCGATATAGCCAAAGCAACTTCATTCTTGGGTTTCAATCCTTGATTTAATGGACTGTAGAGTAAAAACCATTTTTTAACTGCCATTTCTTTTTTCTCCTTTTTTGTTTCAATCCTTGATTTAATGGACTGTAGAGTAAAAACATTCATTGATATTATTTTCAAATTTGCTATTGAAGGGTTTCAATCCTTGATTTAATGGACTGTAGAGTAAAAACATGCTTTGGATTTATGCTTTGAATGCGTATTTGGGGTTTCAATCCTTGATTTAATGGACTGTAGAGTAAAAACCTTAACATAGCCAAAGTTTGCATATATAAGTAAGAGTTTCAATCCTTGATTTAATGGACTGTAGAGTAAAAACCAAGAGCTGTTTCTTATGCGTGCAGAGATTTATTGTTTCAATCCTTGATTTAATGGACTGTAGAGTAAAAACTAGAGACGATTGTTATGGACTTACTCTTAGCGTTTAAGTTTCAATCCTTGATTTAATGGACTGTAGAGTAAAAACTTATGAATCCAATACCCAGCCATTATTTCTACCATGTTTCAATCCTTGATTTAATGGACTGTAGAGTAAAAACTATAGACCCCAAGAGGATTAAGGAGGAAAAATGGCAGTTTCAATCCTTGATTTAATGGACTGTAGAGTAAAAACAACTTTTCGATATGACAGGAAAAAATCCTAATGATCTGTTTCAATCCTTGATTTAATGGACTGTAGAGTAAAAACCTTTGCCTTGGCCTTTGGCTTTGCCTTTGGCCTTCGTTTCAATCCTTGATTTAATGGACTGTAGAGTAAAAACTCTGTTACACAGAAGGTAAAAAATTGGGAAATATATGTTTCAATCCTTGATTTAATGGACTGTAGAGTAAAAACCCGGTAACCGATACCACTACTCCTGCATCCGGTAAGTTTCAATCCTTGATTTAATGGACTGTAGAGTAAAAACGGTCTGGAAGGCACCCAATGCGGGGGGAGGTGTCTCGTTTCAATCCTTGATTTAATGGACTGTAGAGTAAAAACTTTTTATTGTGTTATTTTTGCACACCCTGTTTTCCGTGTTTCAATCCTTGATTTAATGGACTGTAGAGTAAAAACTCTTCTGCGATGACATTGACTATGGAATTCGCGAAATGTTTCAATCCTTGATTTAATGGACTGTAGAGTAAAAACAGATGAATTCCTTCCCAATTTTGACACTCATTCCCTAGTTTCAATCCTTGATTTAATGGACTGTAGAGTAAAAACATTCACGTCCATAGAGTTGGTAATAATGGACTTGATCGTGTTTCAATCCTTGATTTAATGGACTGTAGAGTAAAAACAGAAAGAATGAAAACAATTCAAGCTTTATTAGGAGCGGAGTTTCAATCCTTGATTTAATGGACTGTAGAGTAAAAACTGGAGTAAATCCATCTGCTTCTCGTTCGCGGAAAAGTTTCAATCCTTGATTTAATGGACTGTAGAGTAAAAACTTAAGCGCTTTCCGAAATATGAGACCAGTCCCGTAAGTTTCAATCCTTGATTTAATGGACTGTAGAGTAAAAACTCCATGTGTAGTGATATACCGAAAAAATGGGAAAGGTTTCAATCCTTGATTTAATGGACTGTAGAGTAAAAACAAAATTGACCCGAATAAGAAGAATATTCGGGTCTGCGTTTCAATCCTTGATTTAATGGACTGTAGAGTAAAAACGCTACGGATACCACGAAAAAGCGGAAGACGGAAGGAGTTTCAATCCTTGATTTAATGGACTGTAGAGTAAAAACTCCGCGGCAAGCCAAGGCCAAGCAAAGGCATATATAGTTTCAATCCTTGATTTAATGGACTGTAGAGTAAAAACTGCGGGCAATGGAATAGATATTGACGCAGAAAAAAAGTTTCAATCCTTGATTTAATGGACTGTAGAGTAAAAACGATTGCACGGGAGATAGAGGTCAAAGTAATAGCTATGTTTCAATCCTTGATTTAATGGACTGTAGAGTAAAAACAGAGTCCTGAGACGGAGTGGAATCCTGAGAAGGAGGTTTCAATCCTTGATTTAATGGACTGTAGAGTAAAAACGAAAGATGAAGACAGGAATATAGTAGATATACATCGTTTCAATCCTTGATTTAATGGACTGTAGAGTAAAAACCTTATGATAACGAAATTCTTGTCCTTTCTTAGATAGGTTTCAATCCTTGATTTAATGGACTGTAGAGTAAAAACTACTGGAGAGTTGACCAGCATTGAACCTGATAGAGGGTTTCAATCCTTGATTTAATGGACTGTAGAGTAAAAACAGAAAATGCTAATGAATATTTCTTTGAGACACAAGCGTTTCAATCCTTGATTTAATGGACTGTAGAGTAAAAACTGGAAGGAAAAAGGTATCCTGATATGGTTGAAAATGGGGTTTCAATCCTTGATTTAATGGACTGTAGAGTAAAAACAAGAATAGGTTATGAGTTATACTTATTGGCATTGGGTTTCAATCCTTGATTTAATGGACTGTAGAGTAAAAACTAGCCCTCAAAAGGACTAAGGAGGTAACCGATGTCAGTTTCAATCCTTGATTTAATGGACTGTAGAGTAAAAACAAAGTTTGCTTACCAGTAACGGGGTACAGAAACTTTGTTTCAATCCTTGATTTAATGGACTGTAGAGTAAAAACTTTATGGGCAACTCAATTGGAATATATTGTAGAAGCGTTTCAATCCTTGATTTAATGGACTGTAGAGTAAAAACTGCATAGGAAGCTATTAGGTCTTTGAATTCATTGAGGTTTCAATCCTTGATTTAATGGACTGTAGAGTAAAAACTAGTTTGGTATGCTTACAGGTTTCCACTCTATTTTATGTTTCAATCCTTGATTTAATGGACTGTAGAGTAAAAACTGAGTATCCATTTCTCCACTGCCTTCTTAAGAAGGGGTTTCAATCCTTGATTTAATGGACTGTAGAGTAAAAACTTGAATTGTTTTCATTCTTTCTTCAGTTGAATCAGTGTTTCAATCCTTGATTTAATGGACTGTAGAGTAAAAACAGCAAGAAAAGATTATCTCTGGTTAAGCTCAGCAAGTTTCAATCCTTGATTTAATGGACTGTAGAGTAAAAACGGGCCTGTAACCACAATTCTCAATAATGTATTGGTAAGTTTCAATCCTTGATTTAATGGACTGTAGAGTAAAAACTGACAACAGGAAAGATTGTAAACGTTATCCCCGATAGTTTCAATCCTTGATTTAATGGACTGTAGAGTAAAAACAAGTATGAGTTTGATTGTGGATGGTCTTTCCGCCATTAGTTTCAATCCTTGATTTAATGGACTGTAGAGTAAAAACCCTTTATTCCGAGTATCCATTTCTCTATCGCTTTAGAGTTTCAATCCTTGATTTAATGGACTGTAGAGTAAAAACTGTAGCTAAAATCATTCTGGGAAAATACAAGTTGTGTTTCAATCCTTGATTTAATGGACTGTAGAGTAAAAACAGTATGAGTTTGATTGTGGATGGTCTTTCCGCCATTAGTTTCAATCCTTGATTTAATGGACTGTAGAGTAAAAACTTTTTAGACTGTAAGGGTAAAATCCGAGGAAAAATGTTTCAATCCTTGATTTAATGGACTGTAGAGTAAAAACTTTAGTCCTCTTTCGGTTAGCCGAAAGAATGAAAGTGTTTCAATCCTTGATTTAATGGACTGTAGAGTAAAAACTGAAAAGATGTCAAAATACTTTGATTTGAAATCAGTGTTTCAATCCTTGATTTAATGGACTGTAGAGTAAAAACTCCTTTCTTAGATAGCAACGCCATTCATTATTAGTTGGTTTCAATCCTTGATTTAATGGACTGTAGAGTAAAAACAGTTTGGTATGCTTACAGGTTTCCACTCTATTTTATGTTTCAATCCTTGATTTAATGGACTGTAGAGTAAAAACGGAATTAGTCAAAAGCTCACTAATTCCGCAATCATTGTTTCAATCCTTGATTTAATGGACTGTAGAGTAAAAACTTGTTGTTCCTTCTTCAATGGAGTTAGTTGATGCTCTGTTTCAATCCTTGATTTAATGGACTGTAGAGTAAAAACACGCGCGGATCCGGTTCCATTATTTGCCAGTAAGTTTCCGTTTCAATCCTTGATTTAATGGACTGTAGAGTAAAAACCTTGACAGGAAAAATAGGTCCGTGAAAATAGCGTCATGTTTCAATCCTTGATTTAATGGACTGTAGAGTAAAAACCTATCCATAACATCACTGTCTACCTAAACCAAGACCGTTTCAATCCTTGATTTAATGGACTGTAGAGTAAAAACAATAACATCATCAAAAATAGCCAAGACAAAGCTTGGGTTTCAATCCTTGATTTAATGGACTGTAGAGTAAAAACAATAATGGTTGCATTGGCATTTTCTTTGACTTTTTCAGTTTCAATCCTTGATTTAATGGACTGTAGAGTAAAAACTTATGGGGGTATTCTATTCCTTGCACTTTTCTATGTGTTTCAATCCTTGATTTAATGGACTGTAGAGTAAAAACTCAAAGAAAATGATTGGAGAATTGCCTAATGAATAGTTTCAATCCTTGATTTAATGGACTGTAGAGTAAAAACGCAAGATTGGTGTTATCCCGATATGGAATCCAATTAGTTTCAATCCTTGATTTAATGGACTGTAGAGTAAAAACTTATTTCTATGCTGCTGTCCAGCTTGCGCATCCTGTGTTTCAATCCTTGATTTAATGGACTGTAGAGTAAAAACACAGAAAGCGGGGTATTATGATTTAGTTATAGAACTAGTTTCAATCCTTGATTTAATGGACTGTAGAGTAAAAACATATGGACAGCTGATACTTATACCGAAGCAACCCTGTTTCAATCCTTGATTTAATGGACTGTAGAGTAAAAACAATGTCTGTCTGGACTGTCTGTATATCTGGCTCATGTTTCAATCCTTGATTTAATGGACTGTAGAGTAAAAACATTTTTGAATTATTTTTATTTTCCTTCATCAGGCAGTTTCAATCCTTGATTTAATGGACTGTAGAGTAAAAACTGTTGTCTGAATGTTTTACCATTTTTAATTTCATATTGTTTCAATCCTTGATTTAATGGACTGTAGAGTAAAAACAAAATCAGGGGATTCCATCCCCGCCTATAGGAGGATGTTTCAATCCTTGATTTAATGGACTGTAGAGTAAAAACGTATGAAGCTTACAAATGCGATTGAGAAGGCTATCGGTTTCAATCCTTGATTTAATGGACTGTAGAGTAAAAACGATAGGTGTGAAGAAGTTCAGATGTTCTATTTTGAGGTTTCAATCCTTGATTTAATGGACTGTAGAGTAAAAACATCATCATCCGATATTACTGTTCCATTTTCAATAAGTTTCAATCCTTGATTTAATGGACTGTAGAGTAAAAACATATATGCATTAACCATTTTCTCGTCATAGCTTGACATGTTTCAATCCTTGATTTAATGGACTGTAGAGTAAAAACCCGTATAGTTCGTTATGATCTTCCAGAGTAATTTGGTTTCAATCCTTGATTTAATGGACTGTAGAGTAAAAACCGGAGCATTGTTCACTTCACGCTTTCATATTTGGTAGTTTCAATCCTTGATTTAATGGACTGTAGAGTAAAAACCTATCGGCACTTTTACTCCATATATCGGCAATTGAGCGTTTCAATCCTTGATTTAATGGACTGTAGAGTAAAAACTTTAGCCGCCGCCTTTCCGGAAATTTACCGGGAGCAGTTTCAATCCTTGATTTAATGGACTGTAGAGTAAAAACCACATACGCACTGCATGCTGCGGCACATCTCCCGCCAGTTTCAATCCTTGATTTAATGGACTGTAGAGTAAAAACTTTGATCTTGAAGAGATGGGCATGGATATGCCAGAGAGTTTCAATCCTTGATTTAATGGACTGTAGAGTAAAAACACTAATGGCTGAAATGCTTTGGGGCTTTGGCGGAGGTTTCAATCCTTGATTTAATGGACTGTAGAGTAAAAACCCGCTTGCATTGAAGGACTCGATAAGGAATTCTTCAGTTTCAATCCTTGATTTAATGGACTGTAGAGTAAAAACTGTGCCAGCACCACCTATTCCACCAGTGGCTAATCGTTTCAATCCTTGATTTAATGGACTGTAGAGTAAAAACCGGAATAATATCTATTTCATCAATTCCTGCATCCGGTTTCAATCCTTGATTTAATGGACTGTAGAGTAAAAACACAACGGAGCGAATGCACGAAATATTCAATGCAAAGTTTCAATCCTTGATTTAATGGACTGTAGAGTAAAAACGAAGGAAAAGGGAGCTATCCCAATTATCCTCAGAGGTTTCAATCCTTGATTTAATGGACTGTAGAGTAAAAACGGTTAGCGGAGAGGCAGGTGGAAAAATATATTATATGTTTCAATCCTTGATTTAATGGACTGTAGAGTAAAAACAATTCTTCAATACCCTGGTGCCAAAGTGGGATGGCTGTTTCAATCCTTGATTTAATGGACTGTAGAGTAAAAACCCGATGCCGAAGTGTCCCCACTCTGCTGTTTTTTCAGTTTCAATCCTTGATTTAATGGACTGTAGAGTAAAAACTCATCTTCTTATATAAGTGCCTCACAAATAACAAACTTAAACCGGTTTTTCAGATAATCCAAACTGATAGTTTTGATAAAAAACCAGCTCCCAAATGAGCCAAAAGGCAATTTCGGGCAGGCACAAACACTCTATAAATCTATAAAAGAGCGAAAAAGTACCAAAAAAATCAATAAATTCTTCTTAGATTAAGATAAACGGTATCTTTAAAAAGCAAGTATAATGTTAATTTTTTCATCCAAATTAAAACAATATCTTATCTTTAATGATAAGGGACGAAAGTAAATTAGCATTAATAGTTCTCACCATAAATCTATGGATTCCACATCAAGGGTGGAATGATAACACCATTAAATTAACTAATGATGTTTTATTCATTCTAACGGCAAGAGCTGGATTTCCATAATTTTCTTTCTTATTCCAGCAAACACTCTATACATAAAAAACATATATGTGAATAAATCTCATATTCAGACAGAGCACAAATTCCGATAAGTGCAGTCCAGGCATTTTCTTTTTGCTTTGGCAGGTTTTGGATATTTTTCCAAGTTAATTATCATAAAAATCTCGTCAAGGATCAATTTAGCTTTATCCAGCATTTTAGGAGTGATAGCCAATTCTTCCAGATGGTTTTGAGATCTGGTATACACAATAAATGCTTTATACACCGGAACCTGAAAGTTTTCCATAATCAGAAGCGCATAGAGGATTTGTTGATATTTAAGGGTCTTATAGACCTTATTTTCCCAAAAGGCATATTTATAATCCAGGGGTGCGGCACTGCCATCTGCCAGGAAAAGAACTTCATCAACTTTTCCCACCAGTTTCAATTTTTCGGAGGAAAGATAAACATCAGTAAGTTTATCAATAGCGCCTGCTTTTTTACGCAGATATTCCTTATTTTGCACCATTTTCAATTTATGAATATCTCTGCCTTTATTTACCAGGGTTCTTCTGTGTTCATGCTGTTCAATTTTCAGGATGTTCATATAATAAACGAAACGAGGGCAGAAGAGATATTCCATCACTTCGGAAGGAGTGATAAACTGAAAATCGTTCATAAGAAAAATGCCTTAATTTCATCTGTAATAAGAGCGGGATCAAATGCTTGACCAAGCAATTGACAGCTTTTAAAGTCCTCATTGCACATTGGGAAAATATAAACCCGGTCTATTTCAGGATTGATTAGTTCCTCAATCTGACAGCTTAATTCTTTGCATTTGGTGCGGCTAATTTCCCCCAAAAAGACAGAATATTGAACTCTGTATATTCCGGCTTGTTCACAGCATTTGGAAACTTTATTCCGGATTTTGTCTTTAACGATATCATACATCACCCAAGTTAGCATTCTTCTTCTCCATTATCTGCAAAATTGCTGTTCAGGAAATTTTGCAGTTTTCTATTAATTGAGGTTTCCAGATAGTTTTCCCTTTTATCAATTAAGAAATTGGCAAAAGCGTGAGCATCGGTTTGAATCATATCAAGGCGTTTGCGATTTTTATTACGGTACCGAATAATTTCATCAAAATGTTCTAATAACAAAGGAGCCAGAAATTTTTTCCCCGTCGTGCTAAGTAAAACACCTTGATGAACCGGTTCAATGAAATAAGGAGAAAATTTATGCCGGGAAAAAATGTAAAAAACGGGCTCATCCACCAAAATACGATAGGGCTCTATAAAATCAAAGACAAAGGACTTCTTATTGTAATTATCACTATGCAAAAGCCCCAAGTAGGGATCAAGACCAGCAATAATTAAAGCTCTCTCCACTTTAGAATAGAGAATGCCATAACCATAATTCAACATAGCATTGAAAGCATCTTTAGCAGGACGCGAACTTCTGCCCTCAAATTTATATGCATCAGGGATCAATTCTGCCAAAATGGAAAAATAATTCTTGGAAGCACCTCCTTCCCAACCCATAAAAGAACCGGAAAGTTCTTCCAATTTGCCTTCTGCCTGCATTATACAAATAGCAGCTTCCTGCATATTTTGCATCCGGGTTTGAAAAATACTTTTATCGCAATCCCGTTTAGAAATTAAACGCTGCACAAAACGATATTGATTCATTATTTTTATGGCAATCCAATCCTTGATGAATTGCAGACCTACATTATCAGAAAGCATTTCCAGTTGCCTTCTACGAATTAAAACAGTACTCCCAATTTTAGGAAACCAAATCCTGCCATAAGGAGAGCCATATTTATCCAGAAAAACAATATCAATATTATAATCCATCGCCAATTGAATGGCATCCGTAGTTATTGTAGCCGCATTGGAAATAACAATGGAAGATATCTTTTCCGGAGAGAGCTTGGTTTTTCTATCCTCAATGCTCAATTCAAACATTTCGTCTTTTTTGCGTAAGTAACTGCCGTAAGTATTTAAGTGGACTTCCATCAAAGAGCCAAACAGCTTGATTTAGCTGTAGAATATAGTTTAAAACCAGTTGAACATTCGTAAAAATCTTCTATGAATTCAGAATCTATATAATAGATGTGGTCATTTAGTTTTTTGACTTTATAGGAATCGTAAATAACAGAAAGTTCATTGGGTGAAAGAGTTATTTGATATGAGTTCAAAGCACGATATTCTTTTTCCAGAGCTGTTTTAATTTTTTGAATTTCCTCTTTAGGAAGTTTAGTATTTTTCAGACAATCCAAATACCCTATTATAGATGATATTGCATTAGTAGAGGTATCGTCACAAAGAATATACACCGTCTCGGTAGCATAATCATCAGAAATAAGCTTAAAATCAGCAATGGGAACTTGATTTTGAATGTTTTGATCATAATTAAGATCGGAAATCGCTCTTAAAATGGCTTCACCTTTAGCGCCTATATCAAGAATTTGATAATAGACATCTATAATATGAGAAAACTGACGACTTTCTAAGGAAGTGAATTGCTCCAAGCATTCTTTTGTTTTAGATAGCAGATATTTATCATATACATAATGGCTTAATAACCTGCCATCTTTTTGTAGATTGACCAAAAACATTTCTCCGCCAAGTTCACCTAATTCATTATTCCTGTTGCATCTACCTGCAACCTGGATAATACTATCTAAAGGACCAAAATCACGATATACCCTTTGAAAACTTAAATCCACACCCGCTTCAACCAATTGGGTAGAGACCAAAATTACTTTTTTCTGAATTTCTTTTAGAATTGTATTAATTTTGTCTATAATTTCCTGCCTGTGTATAGGAATATGCAATGTAGTTAAACAGAAAACTTGATAGGAGGATTGATAATTAGAAGAAAGATAATTATATACAGCAAGAGCGGAGCGTTTTGTATTCATTACAATTAAAATGCTTTTTGCGTCATTAAATTCCAGGAAATTTTGGCAAAACTCATCTACGGATTGTTCCTTCAGATTAATATAAAGTTTCACACGATTAAAATCGGGAACCGAGAAAAGTTCTTTCTTGCATAATTCTATGTATTTACCATCAGGATAAAGATAAGGTTGAGTGGCAGAACAAGAAAGAATGTAAGTATCAAATTTTTCAGCAAGAACCTTAAATACAACTCTTAATAAAGGATAGTAATCAGCGGGCAAGTTTTGCACTTCATCCAGGAGAATTATAGAATTAATAATATTATGCAGCTTACGAACCATAGCATTTCTATTTCCAATTAGGGAATGAAACAATTGAACAAAAGTAGAAATAACACAGGCAGATTCCCAGGATTCAATAGACAGGATATCTTTTTGCAATTCCTCCCAATTGTAGGTTGGCTCGTCTTTTGTAATTGCAGAATAATCTACCAGATGATGATGTTTTACTAAAAATCTGTAATCTAAGTTTGTTTTTTCATTGAGATTAGATAGTAATACATTTTCAAATTCCTGATAATTTTGGTCTATAATAGAAGTATAAGGAAGGCAGTAAATAACTCTTCTTAAATTATCTTCATAAGATTGAATAAGATCAGTAAATTCTAAGCAGGCAAATGTTTTTCCACTTCCGGTAGGGGCAGTTAAGGTATATAGTTTTTGGGAAGGCGTAATATTTTGGTTACTTCTGATATTATCTATAAATTGATTTCTTAAAGTGTTTAATGCACTTTGTATCTTATTCTTTTCCGCAATTTTTTTTGCCGGTGAAAAGCTTAGCTTTGGATTAAGCTTCTCCAAAAATACATATTCTTTAACAGCTGCGTTATGTTTATCTGCATCTATAAGAACCGAAAATAAAAGATTTTGGATTAAAAATGATTCTACTGCTTCATCTATATTAGTAGGAGAATAATTAAGAGAAAACTCCTCCAAATTATCACTCATAAATTGAAACGAATTATAAGACAATTCCGGTAAGATGATATTGTGTTTTTCCAGGAGTTTTTTTAAATCAACATCATTATTTATATTTTCCCATACACTCTTATAGATAGTAAGTGTTTCATCAATAAGCGCTGCATTATTAAGATCCTCTCCCCAAAAAGAACTTAAGTTACTATGATGCTTTTGCACACATTTAAAAGCATTAGGAGCAAAAGAAGAATATTCTTTCCAAGAATGGAAATTGAAAAAAGTAATAACCGCCGAAATATAACTATGATGTGTTAAATTATTACGATTTCCACCTCGGACATAATTTTGAAAATAGGAAGA
Organism: Candidatus Cloacimonas acidaminovorans str. Evry; assembly: GCF_000146065.2. Lineage (GTDB taxonomy): Bacteria > Cloacimonadota > Cloacimonadia > Cloacimonadales > Cloacimonadaceae > Cloacimonas > Cloacimonas acidaminivorans. The sequence continues at coordinate 1,503,578 of NC_020449.1, forward strand.
TGCCTTCCCCAGATCATGCATAATCCCAATTTTTTCTGCAACGAAAGCTAATTTATCTTTAGTGGTAGTAGTTAAGTTCAGGGAAAGCTTTTGGATCATCTCTTTAGCATCAGACGCTACTTCAGCTAAATGATCTACCAAAAGCTTTTCCTGATATCCGTTTTTTGCAGGATGGGAAATAATCACAGAAAAGATACCCTGGCTTTTAGGTCATTATTTAATTCAACTAAATTTCTAAACTTACCGTGAATTCTTTTCCCATTTGTTTCTATAACTATATTTCCAAAGCGTTTGGTTTGACGATAGCTTTTTTTTGTATCGGTTTTCAATTCTTGTTCCAAGGGCATTCTTTCCATAATTAAATCACAATCTTGGGAAATAATGCTATCTATCAATTCTCTTTCAATAGCAGAATCAAGATAGTCAGATTCAGAGATTGGCTTAAATTCACCTTGGCTATAGGTTCTAATTAATTCCAGATAAGCAATGAACTGTCTTTGTCCCAAGTATAAGCCATAACCGAAATTTTTTTCTTTAATCTTATGTTCCAATTCTGCAAAGTTATTTTCTTCTGCACTATTAAAGCAAAGATAAAGTATCCATTCCAGATTCTTAGAACCCTGTGCTTTAAGAAGTTCCAAACGACATTGTTTATGCGCGGAAAGATCATTTATAGGAATATTTTTACTTTTATCTTGAGCATAATTCAATGTCTGAAACACTTTATGATAGTATATGTTAGGAACTAAAGATATTGCTATTCCAAGTTTATCTGAACTCATTAGATTATAATAACAATCTCTTTCAATTTGTAAAATAGAAGCCAGTAAACCACAAATAGCAGTTCGGGGTGGAATTAAATAGGTTAGAGAAGAAGCGTTAGTATAAAATTTACGAAAATGAGCAAATTTACCGCTCAGCTTCAGCTCTAAAATCCGATTTGAATTTTCTGGAATATTCATATCTTTCCCCCATCATTTAAGGGAAAGAGGTTTTTTCCAGTTCTCTTGGATAAATATTTTATCAAAATCAGGAATTGATATCTGTTCATCTTTCCAGTAATGTATGCAGGAAATCAATTCTATGTTTTGTTCCAGATATTTAATTAGGGGTTTTATGTCTAATTCATAATCTTCCGGATTTCGGATAAGACGAAGATTTTGTACAATATTAGGATTTTGAGAAGAGACCTCAACCATACTACGCAAGTCCTTCAAAAACTTATCTTTGCCTTTTAACTCTAGGCGTAAATATAAACGTGGGTATTGTCCAATTTTAGTTCTTGTCCTGGCAAGAGGGATGGAATTTAGCATTGCCTCGTCAAAAAGTTTTAGGTCTTCTTCAGTCAGGTTTGTTTCTTTTGCAGCATTGGCATTTACACTTCCGGAAAAGGCAATGAGAGAATAATATAAACGGTAATCTTTCCCTATTCCTTGTCCGCCGGAAAAACTGGAAGTGATAGTTGAACTATCTACTATTTCTACAGGGTGTAAAGAATAACCCCAGTTAAATTGAACCGGACCCGTAAAGTGACCACCTCTGTCCTCTTCAGCAGTTACAGCTCCAAAAAGACGAACATCAATAAGTTTAAGATGTCCTTTATTCAAATCTTGAATTTGTTTATTGCGTTCTTTAGCATCTTTGGCTTTGTTGGAAATAAAGATTTCCTCGCCTTTGATATCTTCAAAATAATCTCTAATATAGCGTTTTAAGCGGACATCGGAAACAAGGTTTATGAAGGTATCATAATCCATACGGGGTTTGTTTTCATTGTCCATATCACCATTAGGATTGCACATTTGTGCATCGTAAAGAAACAGGATTTCTGAGTTATTGTTAATCATTTTGTTCCTCCTGATTTTTTTCAGTTTTATCTGGATGTTCTTGTTTATAAATGGCACCTAAATAATTTGAATAAGCTCTGCCACATAAAATATGGAAGACAATTTCTTCCGGGGATAGAGAAGATTTCTCTATGCCTTGCATACATTCTCTGTAATAATTTTCGGTTACAGAATCATAAAATATATCCCAAACCTTACCCATTTCATCTACCATAGCCATCAAGGACTTAACTTTTTGAACAGGGATTCCTCTCAAATTCAATCTGTTAATTAGAGTGCTTTTGATATTCTTTTTTCTCTGTTCGGATTCTATAGCAGCAATATACATTCCTAAGATGAAAAGGCCTTGAGCATAAAAGTTGTTTTCATAAATTTGGGAATGTGTGTTAAAATAAGCAGTGATTTTTTCATCCTGCAGTGCGGCAATTAAATTACGCTTTTCCATAATATGAACTCCTTCTAATTGATTAAATTTTAGTAAATGATCTAAATATACGGTCATAAGAAAGGGTGTGATGTTTAGAAAATATTTATTCTCGGTTTCTAAATTATTGTTTTTCCGATTAAAAATATCTGTAAACATACAGATAAGATCATAATATTGAAATTTTCTTTTATATATGTAGGTCCCTAACGTACTTATAATGTTTTTATTTAAAACAGTATAATCATATTGATTCAAGCCGGGATGAGATTCTTTTGAGGGTAAAATTAAATACCTGAGTCCTTCAAAAGATAATAACGCTTGGTACCCATATAAGGAACCTAATTTATAATCATGAATCAGTATGTTCAAGTGTTCAGTTTTATTTATTAATTCCCTTAGATTGATGTTTTTAATCATACCATTTATGATAAATTCTTGTGAAGTTGGGCTGGGTTTATTATAAAAAAGCAGAGTAAATTCTTTTAACTTTTTGATAAGTGTGTTAAGAGTATAAATATCATCCCTTTTTTGATCTATGGGTATTCGTCTAAGAAGATTGGTAGTCATAATAATTTTTTGAGGGTCAATTAATTCTTCACTATTATCTGCTTCAAAATTAATTTCAGGCAGAACTATTGTCTGCAAGCCAAGTAAAGTAGTTCTTAGTTTTGTGGATGCATATTGAATTCCGATTAAAACTTGTTGATTACACTTTTCGCACATTGAAAAAGCATTATGAGTTATGCTTTTGTCTACCTTATCAAAATAAAGAGGATTAGTAGTGCCGAAAAATTTTTGTTTTATGGCTATATCTTTAGGTAAAGTAGAATCCTGTCCACAGATATGACAATAACCCTGTTTTGTGTTTTCCAGATAATGTTTTTCAAAAAGATAATAATATAAGACATCAATATAGCAATCGGCATATTCACCTTGGTGTAAAAATTTACCATCAATCTTTAGAGCATAGGCCTGTCTTTCAGTAACATATTCCTTCAAAGTAGACGATAGGTATTTTTTTAAGCATTTTTGAAATTCCTTATTGTATTTAGATTGGTTATTTAGATTATTTTTTAATTCAGGTATATTCTCAGGATCAGGAAAATCTTTTTGCTGCTCTGCTTTAAGTTTATCATATCTAAGTGAGATAATTTCATTTTCAATTCTGTAAAATATCTCTTGAATCTTTTGAAGAAATTTTAAAAACTTTTCCCCGCGTGTTAAATCTGTCCAGGGAATATTTTTAAAATTATTGTTTACATATTGGTATAGCCCAAATTGTAGCAATGGTTTTAAGGAAATGTGGGAAGCATAGATAGAAGGATCATGAGGTGCATAATTAGTAAAAACCAATAGCTCATCCTTTTTTTCGGGTGATAATTCAGTTCCCTGTGTAAAATAGCATTCCTTTTTGTTAGTATCCAGGTTTAGCTCTAATAAACGTCCAATATAAGTTTCTACTTTGTCATTTACTTTTTTTGACCATTGATAATTATCTAATTCATTGCAATACTGTTTAACAATAAATAGTTTTTTGTCCTTTTCGGGAAGTGAGTTAAAATTCTCTTTTGTTAAAACTATTTTTCCTATTGCCTGATACAAAGGGATCATTTTTCCTCCTTTCTTTTTCTGACTACACCAAAGCCGCGAGCACTTTGTTTTCCGAGACCAAGGAATTCAGGGATCAGGAAATTGGTAGTGAAATCACCTGTAAAGCATTGCATTGGTTGATTGTGGAAATTTACTTCCAGGGGTTTAAACCAGCCATCTACATTTAGTTTATCCACCTCTGGAATCCAATAATCAAATGCCTTGGAAAGGGTTTTGAGGTTATTTTTCAGGATAGTTTTTAATCTTTGATTGCGCTGAAAAGTATTCATTTTATTATATTCTTGGTAGTTTTCCTGGTTTAGTGCCATCCAGGGAGAGGCAAAAAAGTAAGGATAATAGTTTTCAGTTAAGCCAAAGTCCTCTTCTTTCAAGGAGATTTCTCTTTCATTGGAAATTAGGGTTTTACCGTTAATTTCCAGTTTATCCACTTCCAGAAAGACCTTTTTGATGATATCTATACCATCATTGATAGCGAGCAGAGCAGGATGTTTTTCAATAACCCGATATTGAATTTGGGGTGCCTTATAGTTATATCCAAAGCCAGGAAGGTGATTATGAAAAATATGGTCTTCGGGAAACTGATTTACGAAGAAACCTCTCAGCTTGGGAATATCCCGTGGCTCGAGTAAAACATCAGTCCAGCTGACAATCAAATAACGGATTTTCATTGTGACTACATCCTATCCCTTTATAGAAGGGAATTACTATTTTATTTCTTTTTTCGAAAATCAACTAATTCCTTGAAAACAAAATTTTAATATCCTGTCAAGCAGAAATTGTTGTTTTAGATAAAATAATGTTGGGGATGCAAATTGGGATGACAAACACCGAAAACATAAATTTTTTTTGTAACCTTTGTTTTGGCGAAAAAGAGAAATCTTGCTGTGGATAACAATCTTATTCATTGGTAATAAAACAATTAGCCATATTTTTTGTCGTTATTGGGTTAGAATGCATAATTGCTTGTTATATAGACGATTAAGTAACGACTCCGTAACACTTCCGTAACACTTCCCTTGTCTCGTTAGGGAATCGTTACTTGGTTGTTACTTCTTTGTAAGAAGTAGCACCAAGATAAAAACAAGCCAAAGTAAGGCAGGAGTTATCTACAGCTTGATAACTTTCTCTGGGGCAGTAAATTCTATAGTGTCTATCCCAAATTATGCAGTTGAGGAAAAAAGGATTGACTATTTCCGATTTGCCAAAGAGAATATAGAATTCTTTGTGGTCGTTATGAGTCCTCATCTCTAAATTAATTAGTGACAATGTGCAAATATATACAAGCGATGACGACTCCTGAATTAATTCATTCTTCATTTTTCATTCTCTATTCAAACGAGGGGCTAACGCACCCATCGCGATTATTGTGTCGCCCTTTGGGGCTTTTGGAAAATGGGAAGATGAAAAGAAAAAAGAAGTCAGGGCTTACATTTAACGAGGGGCTTACGCCACCATCGCTATCGTTGTATCGCCCTACGGGCTTTTTTGCAAATATTGTTTTTTAAAATCCCATAAATCTTTTTTATCCTGTTCATCCTAGACCTATTATTAGTTCAAAGTTCAAAGTTCAAAGTGTTGGAGTTAGAAGTTTTTTTGGTGTCTTCGGTGATCTCGGTGGCTAATAAAAAATCCCATAAATCTTTTTTATCCTGTTCATCCCAGACCTATTATTAGTTCAAAGTACAAAGTTCAAAGTGCTGGAGTTAGAAGTTTTTTTGGTGTCTTCGGTGATCTCGGTGTTCTCCGTGTTTTCAGTGTTTTCGGTGTAAAAAAATTGCGGAGGAACAGCGTCCCCCGGCTACACATTTAATGCAAATTGAGGAGAAATTGGTAAAATTCCTTGCGGAATTTATTTTCTATATTTTGGGCAAGAACTCTAATTCCTCTGGAGGTTGCTTCCTCAATAGTAGAACCGCCTTGTTCCGTTTTATCCACGAAGGAAAAGAGGTTTTTTTCACCGTAATTGAAAGAAATATTCAGACGCAGGGGTTGGAAAAATTGTTGTCCCAGGGATTTATGCGGCTCGGGATTCACTGTAGCGACAATTTGATATTCAGGGTTATCGTTTTCCAACAAGCCAATTTGATTAATTACATTTTTAAGCGAGGCATCCAAAAGGCCTGAAGAATCGCCAAAAACTCTGATTTGCAGGGGAATTTCCCGAGCCGCATAATTCCTGAGTTCTAAAAGTTCCTGTAAGCTGTGAAAAGGTTTTAACAAAATGCCTGAATCACTTGCCAGGGCGTTATAATAAGTATAAGCATTTTGTGTTTGTTGCAATTTATCAATAGCGCTTAAAATTTTAGCAAAGCGGATAAGGGGATCATCATTGGGAGCAAGGCAATTTTCAATAAACTCCTCGCAGTCGTCAATTTCATTGCGGTAAATGGTCTGCACGGCAATTTTATCCATTACCGCCAAGGCATAGAAAGTTTTGGTTTTAGGGTCTTGCCAGGTTTCTTTTATCTGAGTATATTTCAAAGTTCCTTCTGCGATTGCTTTTACGGAAGAAGAGGTCTCGCTGCTTGTTTGATAATTGGAAGAAGAACTTTTTTCGCTTTCCATACTTTTCGTAACTGCAATAACGCGTGTTTCAAAAAAGCCGGCAATATTTTTCAATGCTTCATTTTGTGCACTATTCAGTTCTTTTGCCATTCCCACTCCACAAAGATATTGCTTGGAAGGATATTGGGAATAAGGATTAGAAATCCATTCCGGTTTTTTCTTTCCGGCATAGAGACAGGAACCGATAAGCAAGAATAAAAGGATTGTATAAATAATTTTTTTAGGCATTACTTAATCTAACCTGTAAGCAATTTAAGCGGAATGAAGAACTTGAACCATTCATCTAACTCAAATTTGTTGTTGCGCCTATAAACAAAACAGACAATTCACTGAAACAGGGAATCGGTAACATCTTTCGGAATTTCAATATTTTGGGTTTTGGCAATGGTAATAAACTCACTAATAGTCCTCATCTGATTTGAAAGCAAAACAGGAAGACCAATTACTACATTCGTAGCATAAGGAATATCTTTAACATACATAACTGCGTCTATTCCTTTAGCATTTTTGGCTTCATTTACGAACTTTTTGGAACTTTCCAGAATGGTTTTTTCCCGCACAATAGAGCTGGCAAGATAAATAAAGCCACTTAAAAAATAGACCTTTTGCGATTCGCTCAATTGGGCTTTATCCGTTTTCAGGTCTTCCAGTTTGGCTATCAAGGTTTCAGATATTTCGGCATCACTGCCTTCCAGGTTTGCGGACATCAGAGATTTTCCTTCCGCTTCTATTTTTACAAATTCCTGACGCATCCCCAAAGAAACAGCTACCATTTCTTCCGCTATTTTGGATTCCGCCTTAGCCAGTTTATAGTTATAATTAATAACTTTAAAGTTTGATGTTTTGGGCATCAAAAGAGCGCTGGCAAATGCTTCCAGTGAAAGCAAAGGCAGTTTGTTATAATATTCCGGATTATCCAATTGAGAATCATCCAAAAACAATTTTACTTCCGGATCCGCTTTTTTCTTTTTTGCTTCCAGTCCCACACAGCTTACCAGAAGCAAAAAAATACAGATGAGGACAATCAATCGCTGAATAGTTCCCATTAAATTTCTTATTTTAGCTTCCAAGTTTTACACGAAGCTGATCTACCAAATCCTGTGAAGCATTGGTTGCCGCTTCAATTAAAGCATTCGTTTTAGCTACGGTAGGATTTGAGCCCAAACCGCTGAATTGATAAGGTCCTGCACTGCAAATTTTAACAGCGAATTTTTTTCGCAGGTCTAAAATATAGCCGTTTACTTTTACATAGACCTTACTGCCTCCTGTTACCGGATCAATTTCTTCCCGTCCAACATCCAACATAGCAACAGCCAAAAAATCCAAACCGGCTTCGCGAGCAATATCTGTTGCTTCTTTTTGTGTGGAAGAGGAAATTTCGTTTAGAGCAGCAAAATCGTAGGCAAATTTTTCCGGCAAAATACCCACTTCATAAGTAGGAACAACTTCAAAATTGGCTTTATTAAAGACCTCCGTTACCTTGGTATCAATTTCCCCAGGGTTATAAATGCGGTAGGTAATCCCTTCGCTTTTATTGGTAACGGATTCGGAATACATTATGGATTTATTGGTGGAGCCCTTTTTACTTAAGCTTATATCCGCTTGACTGCTTGTGCTTATTTTATCGCTATCATAAATATCGGAGGAGGTTTCTCCGCTGGTTGCAACAGAACTGGAAGCAGCAACATCGGATTTGGCAGAAAGGTCTTTTTTAACAGTTTTTCCCTCACTTTCCACTGCAGCAACTTCTCTGGCTACATACACAAAGCTTAAATAAGTAGGTTTGGTCATTTCCATAATGCCTTTCATCCGTTCATTGATTAAAAGGTCTAATTGAACATCGTCAATAGTAATCTCCATCAATTGTTCCCAGATGCCATTTTTGTATTCACCATCGTTCAGATAATTAACTTCCAGAATGTAGTTATCTATGTTTTTCTCAATTTCCGGCAACAATTCATTGATGAGTTCTCTTCTACGACTGTCCTTTTCGGAAGCGTATTTCTTAATAGCCAGAATTTTAGCATTATAAGTAGCGGTTTTAATTTCTTCCGGTTTCGGCTTTTTCTTTTTGGTTTCAACCGTGCCTTTCACCTTAACTTTAACTGCCGCATCCAGATAAGCAAAGGAAAAGAGCAAAGTAATGCCGAGTAAAATGATAGTTAGTAGTTTGCGCATTTTTTTAATATCCCCTTCATTAGTTTTTTATCTTCTTTCAGCGTAGCGGGTATTTTATCCGATAGCGTTAAAAGAAGAATTTCGTTGTAGTTATAAAACTCGTTGCCGATTTTTTGACCGACAACGGTTTGTTTCGGAGCTCCGTTTTGAATAATTTGTTTCCAGTATTCAGTATTAAATTCTGCATCGTAAATACGCATTTCCAGTTCTACACCATAAAGATCAACCCTTTCCACCGCTGTCTCTTTGTATAGCTTTTTCACAAAGCGCAAGACATTTACATCTATATCATAACTGGAAGGCGGAATAGTAAAATTCTGAATACTGGCATCAGAAAAGGAAAGTGACATTTTGTAGGATAAATTACTACGAGAATAAGGCAGAACAGTTAAATTCATTTTGAAAGCCAATGCTTCAGTTAAATGCTGAGCTACAATACTGGAGTATGTTTCCAGGTTTTGTTCCGTTCCATAAGAGCCCAGATAAGGCAATGCTTCTTCCTGGAAATTGACATTGGCAACTTTAATGGTTAACGAACCGGAGGAACGAATATAAATGTTTTTACGGTTGCTTTCCAGTTTTTTCAGGATAAATTCGGAATAGAGCTTTTTCAGGGTTTGAACTATGGTTTGCTGGTCCGGTTCTCCATTGTAAAGGTCTATGTAGGTGACATTTATAGGGTAGGACTGCAAAACGGTCAGCTCTGCAAAATCCATAATGAAAACAGTGCAGCCAAGATTGTAAATTGCCTTGGTTTGTTTTTCATAATATTCAAAGGCAACCTCTTCCCTATTCAAAGCCATTGCCAGAGAAAGAGTTGCCTGTGTTTTATGTTCTATATCCAAAGTAAAATTTCCCAGTTCGGGATTGGCGGAAAAATAATCGTAGAATAGTTTATCCAAATAGGACTGAGGAGAATCACTCTCCTGCAAAATTATTTGGGTGTAAGGATAGTTTTTGCTTATATCGGCATAAGAACCACTAAAACAAAAACCTGCATATTTAACCGTTTGGAAAGCGCATAAAAGCCCTATTCCCAAAGTTAATGCTAATGTTAAAATTATGTGTTTAGGCATATTAAAATTACCTCTCTCCCGTTCTGGAGAATAACATATTGGGCATTTATTCTTTTATGTTTCAATACCTATTTCTGTCAAGAACTTTGATTGCGGGAAAAATAAGTTAGGAAGCTATAAAGTTATGCGGATATTATAAATTTATTTAACCCGTCATTAGTCCTCACTGCCAAATAAACTTGGAACAAAGGTAAAAGCTATTGAGACAGTTACAACCCCTAACTTAATTCGGTATTTTCGGTGTGAAATTAAATTCTTTTTCTCTTTGTTAATAGAGTTTAGGGCAAAAGATTCCTCATAGCATGGCTTTTGCTTTCCTAATTAGTGCAAATAATTTGCATTATAAATTACAATTTGGGATGCATATTGTTTGCGTAATTCAGCCAAATGCCTGAGCAACTTGTATTCTCTCTCAATTTGTTGTAAGCGGGCATAAAGCGAATCCTTAATATCTTCAAAAGGGATGTATTCCTTTTCGCTTTGCCCTGTTTTCATTAAAATGTGATAACCGTAAGGAGACAGGAAAGGTTGGCTGATTTCACCCACTGTAAGAGAAAAAGCAACTTCTTCAATTTCGGGAATCATTTTGCCCCGGGGAAACCAACCCAAATCGCCACAAACATTGTTACTTGGGCAATCGGAATACTTTTGGCAAAAATAGGTAAAGTCATCAGCATTATGAATTTCCCGACGAATTTGTTCCGCTTTGGCTTTTGCTTCTTCATTATCATTACGAATAAGAATATGAGAGCAACGCACCTGTTCCGGTTTCAGGAAAAATTCCTTTTGTTCATCATAAAACTCTTTAATTTTGGCATTGGTGATGGGGATATTTTGCGGGAAGATAGAATTGATGTATTTGTTAATCATCAACCGCTGTTTCAAAAGCTTTTCCATCTCCTGGGGTGTGAGTTGTTCTAAAGAAGTGCTCCAGAGTTTTAAAGGGTCTTCTTCATCCAGAAGTTCCCATATAGCATTTTCGTATTCGGTATCGCTAATTTTAATGCCGCTTTCCATTGCTTTATAAAGCAAAAGGCATCTATCAATCAAGCGTTTAAGAGCACCTTCCAGACATTTTTCGCGTTCTGCCAAACTTACTTTAGCACATTCGCGTTCCAGTTCTTGCTCGCTTATTTCAAATTCAAACACTTTGGCTATTATTTGCATTTACCACCTCAGTTTTGATCATCCTTTATCCTTGAGATTACAGTTGATAATTTAATCAAAGAAGAGGCAGTTGTCAAATCAAAAAAAAACAGGAAGGTTGATATCCTCATCAACCTACTTTTTGTGTAGTCAGAGCTTGCTGAAGCTCCGCTTTTTTCTTTAATGAGAACGACGGGGATATCGTTTTTCCGGAATATTAAAAAGTAGTAATTCCAGACGGAGAAATAACTAAATCAAAATTGCCTTTCCGATACCAGGTAACCTGTCTTTTGGCATAATTGCGTTGATGCTGAGCAGCCAACAGAATACATTCCTCCAAACCTGCCTCTTTTTTGAAGTATGGCAGAAATTCTTTATAACCGAGACAATTGAGACCTGGTGAATTTTCATCGTAACCTAAGGCAAAAAGGTTTTCAATTTCAGCCAGCAAACCTTGAGCAAGCATTTTTTCTATGCGCTGATTGATGCGCTGGTAAAGTTCCGGACGGGGAATATCAATTAAAATACGAAAAGCATTATATTTACAGCTGCTCTTTTGTTTTTGCCAATGTTCGGAAAGGGGAATTCCCGTCCCAATTGCAACTTCCAATCCTCTCAAGATTCTTTGGGTATCATTTTCGCTTATTTTCTCCGCAAAACGAGGGTCTAAACTTTTCAATTCTGCATATAAAGCTGCAAGTCCTTCTTCTTTAAGGCGTTGTTTCAAATTTTGTCTGATTTCCTGAGGCAGGGGAGGAAGTGAAAAAAGCCCTTTTAAGAGAGCTTTTATATATAAGCCCGTGCCCCCGCAAATAATAGGAATTTTACCCTCGGAATGCAGTTTTTCAATTATCAGAGAGGCATCTTTAACAAAAGCCCCGGCATTATATGTCTCATCGGGATTTATAATATCAATTAAATGATGTTTAACTCTTTTTTGTTCTTCTTTGGTTACTTTGGCAGTTCCGATATCCAGATAGCAGTAAACCTGACGGGAATCGGCAGAAATAATTTCTGTGTTTAATGCTTCTGCCAAAACAATAGCCAATGCGGATTTTCCGGAAGCCGTTGCTCCTTCAATAGTGATAACGGGAATCATAAAGTGCGTTTGAACTTTTTCTCAAAGTCGGTTACCGGAATTTTTAGCATCAGAGGTCTGCCATGAGGACAGAAATAGGGTGTTTGACAGGCAAAAAGCTGATTGATTAAATTCAGCATTTCTTTGCGGGTAAGTTTATGATTGGCTTTTATAGCGGATTTACAGGCAATTGACTTTGCCAGGCACTCTCTGAAATCAGTAGTAATTTCCATTTCCTGTTCCAGTTGCTTTAAAATTTCAATAAAGACCTGACCGCTGGCAAAATCAGTCAATTCAGCTGGAATTTCTTCTATTACCAGTGAGTTTCCACTAAATTGTTTAAGGGTGAAACCCACTTTTTCCAAAAGTTCCATATTTTCTTCCACCAGGTCTTTAATCTCGGTAGAAATATAGGGTGGGATGTCAATAACTAAGGGAATAATAAGTTTTTGACGCACAGCAGGAGCTCCTTCACTGCGTTGAATCAATTTCTCATAAATTATTCTTTCGTGAGCTGCATGCTGGTCAATAATCACCAAGCCATCTTCCACCTGGATAAAAATATAGGTATTGTGAAACTGCCAGGGATTGATATAGTCCTCTTCATTTTTCAGCAGGATATCGTATTTCAGTTGATCATTGGGCTGGTCAGGAAAAATCTCCTGCTCTGCGTTTTCTTCTTGAGCAGGGTTAAAAATGGGCATATCTTTTGGGGAAGTAGAACTTTGCTCACTACGAAAAAGGTCATCCTGAAAGAGATTTCCGAATTCCTTTTTGTAGGCGGAAAAACGCGGAACTTCTATATTTTTAACAAAGATATCGCGTTCCAGGGAAGTTACTTTTTCTCCTTTTCCTCCCCCTTGAAATTTACTGCGTGCACTGGCGAACTTTTGGTCTTCATAATTGCGGAGTGCTTTGGTAAGCGTTTCCAAAACCAAAGAATGCACCAGATTATTTTCCCGAAAACGAACTTCCAGTTTGGCAGGATGAACATTCACATCAATTTGTTCCGGGGGAATTTCCAAAAAAAGAATATAGGGAGGTGTAGTTCCTTTTTGCCAGGCGCGGGTTTTTAAGATAAAGGGTTCATAGGCGGCTTTAATGCTGTGACGCACTGTCTTATCAAAAATATAGCGTCCGTTGATAAAAGTGTATTGTGCATCAATCAGTTTATCTGCTCTATCTTCCAAGCCAAAGATATAACCGCTTACGGAATAATCGTTATATTTTCCTTCTACGGGAATAACATCATCTGCAAAAAAACCACTACCAAAGACCTCTTCAATACGCTGTTTTCTTTCTGGACAGGCAATGTAATTCAGCTTTTCCTTATCGTCTATCACCAACCGAAAACTGATTTGAGGATAAACCAATGCTTGATAATGAATATATTTAATAATGTGCCTGGCTTCCACTGGTGCCGTTTTTAAAAATTTCCTTCTTGCCGGAAGGTCTTTGAATAATCCGCGCACAGTTACAGCAGTTCCGATGTTGGCAGAGGTCTTAGTTACATTATTTAATTTGCCGTTAGCATATTCTACAATCGTAGCCATTTCTTCCTCAGCAGTTCTGGTAACCAAATGTAATTTGGAAACAGAGGCAATTGAGGGTAATGCTTCACCTCTAAAACCCAGGGAACCGATATGGGTAATATCTTCCACCGTCTTTATTTTGCTGGTAGAATGGCGTTCAAAAGCCAGCATTGCATCATCAGCATTCATTCCGCAGCCGTTATCTATAACCCTGATCAAATCTTTACCGCCGTTTTCTATAGCTACAATTATACTATCAGCACCGGCATCAATAGCATTTTCTACCAGTTCTTTAACCACTGAAGCAGGGCGTTCAATTACTTCTCCTGCAGCAATTTTATTACGGACATCTTCTGCCAAAATATGGATATTAGGCACTTGAAAACCTCAATAACGGAAGATACTGCCGTCCGTAAATTCTCTGATAATAGAATTATAGGGCACCAGGGAATCGGCAATATCTTTACAATTGGCAATTAAACCGGAAAGACGCTTGGCTTCCATATAGGCAGAAGAGGAAGGAGAAACGCCTAAAAGCAATTTCCAGGCATGTTTACGAATTACTCCAATCTCGTAAGTTAAACTGCTATTGAACATATAATCCGCATTTTCCTGATAGGGAAAAATGTTTTTATCTTCACCTTCGCGCACATCCTGCCAGCGCATTATTGTTTCTTCCGCGCTATAACCTCTATAACGATGGTCGCGAATAATTCTGCGGAGCAATCTGCAATCGGTTGTAGAAATACGGTTATGATTATCTATATTCAATTGATTAAGAGCGCTAACATAAATTTTCACTTTCCTGCTGGCAGCAATGGAAGAAGTTAATGTTTCATTCAAACCGTGAATACCTTCCATAATAATTATGCTGTTAGGGGCAAGTTTTACGAAATTATTGCTGTGACGACGCAGGCCTCTGGTAAAATCATAGCGGGGCAATTCAATCTGTTCGCCTTCCAGCAATTGGTTCATTTGCATATTCAAATATTCCAGGTCCATAGCATAAATGGACTCAAAATCGTATTCACCATCGGGTTTGCGAGGAGTTTTATCCCGGGGCAAAAAGTAATCATCCATTCCAATAACTACCGGTTTGGCTTTACATGCCTGAAGCTGAACTCCCAATCTTTTGGCAAAAGTGGTTTTGCCGGAAGAGGAAGGACCCGCTATCAAAATCAGTTTCACATCCTGTTTGGTAACTATATCGGCAGCAATTTCGGCTATTTTTTTCTCGTGCAATGCTTCTTCCACCTGAATAAATTCCGAAATTTCGTAATTATCAATCAATTTATTGATATCTATAATGTTATGGACGCGTAAAATATCCAGCCATTTATCGTGTTCCTGATGCTGGGCAAAGAGTTTATACGGAAGTTCAAAGGGTTTTATTTCCATCTTTTCATCCCGGCTGGGAAAGCGTAAAATAAAGCCAGGAGAGCGATAAACAATATCAAAGGTCTTTACTTTTCCTGTTCTTTCCACCAAAGGATGAACGAAACAATCGTAATATTTTCCGCAACGATAAATTTCCACATTTTCCTGATAGTGATATTTCAAATTTTTAAGCACATCATTGCGACCCATAGCACTAAAGATATCCAATGCTTCTTCGGTTTTAACCATAATTTTTTCAATCGGCAAATCGCTATCCACAATATTCTGCATTGCTGTTTTGAGGCGACTGCAATCCGCTTCCGTAAAATTTTGCGTGTTGAAAACCTCACAGAAAACACCGTCGGCAATGGAATGTTCAACTACCAGAGAGTGCGCTGTTCCCATCAAAGTATGCAATGCTTTAGCCATAATAAAAATAACGCTATCCTGATAAATTCTATAGCCCTCGGGATGAAGATAGGTAATAAAATCTATCAATGTTTCCCTGTCTGGGATGTAATCTTCATTGACATATTCCCGATGATTAATTTTAATGGCTAATATACTGGATTGATCTATATTCGTTCTTTTCATTATATCTGCCAGTGAACAGGGTCTATCCAGTTTCAGCAAAGTGTGTTTGATTCCGTTTATGCGAATGTCTAAAATCATCTTTTGTTTCCTGTTGTTCCCTCAAATAATGGGGATGTATAATGTTATTTTTTCATAAACCAAAGATTTAATGATGAAGATTTAGTCAAGAATTTAGGAGAGACAGAAAATGCTAAAGAATACTAAAAAACAGCATCTGCAAAGAGAAATAGGACGCTTGGTAGGAATCGTCTTTGCTTCCTTTTTTTTCGCTATGGGTTATTCCTGGTTTTTATTACCCTATAATATGGCTCCTGGAGGGGTAGGAGGTATATCACAGATTTTATATTACTTTTTGGGAATTCCCAATGGTGTTTCTATGATTATTTTGAATATTCCATTGTTTATCATTAGTTTTATCTTTATCGGCAAATCCTTCGGTAGCAAAAGCTTGTATGGTATGTTTGTAAGTTCAATTATGACCGACCTTTTAAGTTTTCCTGCTTTACATAAAATGGGAATTATTTCCGATTTAAAGCCCTATACACATATTCTTAACGGTCATAAAATCTACGCTATGCTTGCTCCGGAAGATATACTTTTAAGTGCAATTGCCGGTAGTGTATTATTGGGATTGGGTTTAGGACTGATTTTTCGTTTTCGTGGTTCCACAGGAGGAACAGATATTCCTGTAGCACTCATTAAACAAAAAGCAAATCTTTCTATTGGAACGGGATACTTTATTGTGGAAACAGGAATTATCCTGCTGGTAGCTATTACCTTTAAAGCACCTAAACTTCTTATCTGGGGTTATGTAAATCTATTTATTACAACTAAAATAACCGATTTAGCAAGTGAAGGTTTACCTTATATTAAAGGTGCTTATATCATTTCCGATGCCGTGGAGGAAATTCGCCTGCAAATATTTACTAAACTGGAACGCGGAGTTACCTATCTCAATGGAGTTAGCGGTTTTCATCAGAGAGATATAAAAATACTTTTCGTGGTGTTGAACCGTCGTCAAGTGCCTTTGCTTACAGATATAGTAAAAGACGCTGATCCTGATGCTTTTATGATTATTATGGATGTGTATGATGTTCTGGGATATGGCTTTAAGTCACGCAGTTTAAATTTGAGTGAGTGATCCCTAATGGCATTACTTACCCATTGCTTACCCATTGCTAATGCCATCAGTAATGGGTAAGCAATGGGTAAGCAATGCTACTTGGCAAAAGAAAATGAAGAATGAAGATAAAAATAAAAAAAGGGAAAAATATATTGTTGTTTTAAGTATAAATTGTAAAATATAAATCTGTGTTATCAGTGTTATCTGTGTTATCTGTGAGAGTTAATCCATATTATCTGGAAGAGTTAATCCGTAAAATCCGTTTAATCTATATATGCTATTTGGAAATACGAATCCCCACGGGTCTATGATCTGAAATTGTAGAAGAATAGGTATTCCAGCTCAGCATCCAGTTCTCTGCCAAAATTGTTCTACAATAACTTCCTGCATTTTCAAAATCCTCAAAAAGTTCATTGGTAATCAAAATATGGTCTATATGGCTGAGTGAACTTGGATAAGAAACATTGGAATAGGTTGGAGAAAGAGCAATCGGCATATCGGCAAAGTAATATTCCTCTGGTTTATTCAGAAAACTAAGGAAAACATTATAGTCCTCCGGTTCGGCAATCTGATCGTTCAAATCACCCAAAACAATCACTTTTTTATCCGATAGAGAGGTAGAAATATAGTTATCCAGTTTCTGACAGGCAAGACGACGACGCATTTCTTCGTCCCAGCTGTCACTTTCGTCAATATAATTATCTCCGTATGCCTTAAAGTGATTGTTTATAATAAAATAGTTACTGTTATTCCAGGTTATATCCAAAATGTATGGTGGACGCGGAAAAGGATTGCTGTCATTCTCAAAAATAGTGTATTGATTATTAAGGGTAACTGACCTTGTATCATACAAATAGGCAAGACGATAAGTATCCGTGGCAGAATAAACACATGCAGCATAATAGGGAATATCTTCCGCCAAATCCATAAAGGCATTATAATCCATAATTTCCTGAAATGCTATAACTTCCGCATTCAAAGCGGAAATCATTTCTTTAAGAGTAGTTAAATCCGTCCCTTCCGGAAAGTTTCTTAAATTCCAGGTAATTACATCCAGCGTGTTTGAAGTTCCGAAATTGATTGCGGTAGGATCATTAGCATCAGGATTCAGAACTGTGTTTTTCCCGCAGGAGACCAACGCCAACAACGCTATTATTACAATTATTACAGTTTTTCCGTTTTTCATTTATTATTCCTTAAACTTCCAAATATCGGGGTTTTCAAGCCCAACTTCGGAAGGAGTATATAATAATGCAATTCTTTTACCAATTTCCGTAAAATATTTGAGAGCAAAAATTATTACCGAGGTTGGAAGGGTTATTGCATTATACATTAACTACACAATATAGGTGGAGGATAAATGAAGCAATATATAATAATCCTGATTCTGCTTGCCTGCAGTTTGTTAACAGCTACAACACTGCAGACCTTTTATACTAATGGTTCTACTTTACAGGCACATTTTGAGGGCTTGAGACAAGAGCCGGTTTTGCCTGAAGAAATGGATGTTGAAGATAGTGAATCTGCTAATAGCGCTGTTATCACTAAAACTCTTGCCTTTCCTTTTGAAGAAGCGGATTTGCAAATTTCGGCTATGGTCTGGAATGTTTTTGATGCGGAAGGCAATTATTTATATAATGAACAAAGGCATTTAGAAAACGCTGTTTCTCTTGTGCAGGGTTTCACTTTTAGAGAAATGCGCGGTTATACGATTCGGATAGAAACTCAAATAACAGAAAACAATATTATCCGGACTTTAAAGGAACTCAATTTTTCCTTAATCGGCTCTTATCCGCTTCAAATTCCTGCCTTTCTTTCCCCCGCTTTTATTGATGCCTACAAAGCTTTAGCGGATAATTTTCAAGATTCCTATTTAAGGGATATACCCTTCAGCCGTCCTAAAATGCTGATTATAACTCACAGCCAATTAACAAACTATCAACAGGACTATATTGCCTGGAAAAAATCAATCGGTTTTGATGTTTATACGGCAAATAAATCAGATATCGGTTCCACCGTTCAGGACATCAAGAATTTCATCGCCAATCATTATCAGACCTATAAATGCGACTATCTTTTCCTGTGGGGTGATGTGAATGGAACTTATGCCATTCCTACGAATTTTATAGTTTCTCCTGAATATCCTACAGAAAACGATGCGGATGATAATTATTACACAATGCTGGAAGGAGATGATTACTTTCCGGAAATGATTGCGGGCAGATTTTCCTTTGCCGATGCCAGCGAATTTATTACAATGATAAATAAAACCATTGCTTACGAAAAAACCCCTTTTATGACAGATACCAATTGGATGAAAAGAGCTCTTGCCGTTGCCGGAAATTATGCTGAAGGAGGTTTAAGACCTACTACTCCTATATATATGTCTAAATGGTTGAGAGATAAAATGCTTAATTTTGGCTATACTCAAGTTGATACTGTTTTTTGTCCTCCAACTTATCCTGGAACAACCAGTATTCAACAGTCCATCAATCAAGGTGTCCAATTTATCAGTTATCGTGGTTGGGGTGATGCTAACGGTTGGCATTATCCTTCTTTTCACATTCCCGATTTGACCAATACTTTTAACGGTGCTAAAATGCCGATTGTGTATTCCATTGTTTGTAATACAGGTGATTTTGCCAATACTGTAAACCCGAATTTCGGTGAAAAATGGATGCGTATGGGAACGATGTCCAATCCGGGAGGTTGTGTTGCTTTTGTGGGTCCTTCCGATTTACATACTAAAACCCGATTTAATAATTCTATTGCCAGTGGAGCTTTTCGCAGTATTATGGATTGGGATGTGCGTAGTTTCGGTTCCAGTGTTTTGATGGGTAAAATTGAACTCTACAAGAACTTCCCTAATGACCTTGCCCCCAATCAGTATGTTGCTTTTTACTTTCATGTGTTTAACATTTTAAGTGATCCCAGTTTAAATATGTGGGTTTTAGTGCCCAATCAGATTCCAGAAACCGTAATTGCCAGTGGACTTACTTTTCAGCAAAGTGACAGTCATATCAGAATAAATGCCCCTAACTTGAATAGCGGTATAGTATCCGGAACCAAAGACGGCATCAACTTCAGTTATGCTCCTATTGAAAATGGTTATGCTATTTTGCCTATAGACCCCAATGTGGAAGGCAATTTAACCATAACCGTCAGCAAAAAGAATTATGTTCCTTTAGTGAAGCAACTAACTTTGCAACCGGATGCCACTATCGGTATTGTTTCTAATAATTTAGCTAATACTATTCTGGCTCCGAATGAATCATATTCCCTTGGCTTACAGCTAAAAAATTTCTCCAGCCAGGCGTATAATAATATAACTGTTAATCTTGCCTGTAATCATTCAGCTATTATGATTGATAATCCTAATGCTACTATCACTTCTCTGAATCCAGAAGCAACTGGGTCTGTAAATTTCCTTTTTATTACCACCGGAGCTATTAAACCCGGTGCAATAATTGATTTTACCGTTACTTTGAATAATCCTTCCGTTACTTGTTTGTTTCAGTTAGTTGCCGGTGGAGCTAAAATTCAGGTAATCAATTATGAAGGTGTTTTAGAAATAGGACAGGCAAATAATATTACTTTCACGGTTACCAATCTGGGCAATTTTACGATGGAAGATATTGTTTTACAAATACAAGCACTTACACCTGCTGCCATTGCTCAAAACAACCCTATTGCTCTTGGTTCTCTGGCTCCCAATGAAGTTAAACAGTTTACAGCAACAATAACTTTGATGAATGATGTCTTCCCCGGAAATAATATCCCTCTGCGTTTTGATGCCACTAATGCAGAGGGCTACAGTTACTTTAGTTTTTATGCAATTACAGCTGGCACTCCTGGAACTGATGCTCCTACAGGACCTGATGAATATGGTTATTTTGCTTATGATTCTACCGATCTCGGTTATCCTTCAACTCCCATTTATGAATGGATTGAGCTTGATCCTGAAGGAGGCAACCTATTGGGTAATGTCTTCTTATGTAAGGATGATTCTGTGAAAACGGTTCCTCTGCCTTTCACTTTCCGTTTTTACGGTGTTGATTATGATAGCGTTACAATGTCTTCCAACGGTTGGATTTCTTTTATTCCTACGGATCAATCCGATTTCTATAATTGTTACATTCCTGCTGCTTTAGGTCCTTATGCTATGGTTGCTGGTTATTGGGATGACCTTAAAGGAATGAAAACAGGTGAGGATGAATCAGGTAATCCTATTTTTGCTAATATGCGTATTATCTATTGGTATGATTCCGCCAATAATCGTTATCTCATTGAATGGAACAAAGCATACAATCAATATACTATAGATTTGGGTCCCAATGCTTCTATGGAAAAATTCCAGATTATCCTCTATCCTAAACTGGAACAAGATGGCGATATTATAATCCAATATCATACGGTTGATAATCCTGGAATAACTACCAACTATTGCACTGTGGGAATTGAAGACCATAATCAATTACGCGGTTTAACTTACACCCATGCCAATACTTATCCTGTAACGGCAACTCCTTTGACTCCAGGTTTAGCTATTAAATTCACTACTACCTGGCCTGATAATTATGTAGCCAATGAAGATGAGACCTTGCCTGTTCCCGTATGTAACTTACATAACTATCCCAATCCTTTCAATCCGGTTACAACGATATCCTTTACCGCGCAACAAAAAGGGTTTGCTACCCTCAATATTTATAACTTGAAAGGACAGCTAATTAAAACCCTGCTAAAGGATAATATTTTATCCGGTGAACATAAACTGATTTGGGACGGAAAAGATAATCAGGGAAATAATGTTGCCTCCGGGGTTTATCTCTATAAACTGAATATGAATGGCAGTTCCCAAATCAAAAAGATGCTGCTGCTGAAATAGGTGAACGGGTGAACAGTGAAAGGTGAATTTACCCCTCACTGTTCACTTATTTACTTTCCCAACTATATCTTTCAGTTTAAGTTGTTTTTCCAGACAAAAAGAGGATAATCCCTCATAAACCTTATCCACAGCCAAAGGGTCTATAAAATTAGCTGTTCCCAAAGCAATCATAGATGCTCCAGCCCAAAAGAACTCCAAAGCATCCTGCCAATTATAAATTCCCCCCATAGCAATAACAGGAATTTTAACAGCTTGAGCGGCACGATAAGTTAAAGCCAAAGCTAAGGGTTTAATTCCGATTCCGCTATAGCCACCGATTCCTTTTTTAATCCTTGATTTTCCATTACGGTAGTCAATTGCCATTCCCCAAATAGTATTGATTAATGATATTGCAGTAGCACCCCCTTCTTCAGCAGCTTTGGCAATAACAGCAATATCCGTAACATTGGGACTTAATTTTACTATCAATTCTCTTTCCGTTAAAGGTGAAAGAAGTGCACATAGTTTATTTACAACATCGGGATCAATTCCGAAAGCTATACCTTCATTTTCAACATTGGGACAGGATACATTCACTTCGTAGCCGGAAATTCCCTCTTGTTTTTCCAAACATTCCAGCATTTGAACAAATTCCTTTAACGAAGAGCCGGAAAAACTTACGATTAAAGGAACAGTAAGGGTTTCACGCAAAACAGGCAAGTCCTCAGCAATAAACTTATCCAACCCGGGATTTTGTAAACCGATGGAATTCAGGAGTCCTGCTTCCGTTTCATATAAACGCGGAGGCGGATTTCCTTTTTTCGGATAGCGGGTAATAGTTTTACAAACATAAGCACCTAAATGATCCTGCTCAATAAAATCCAGGTTTTCCAAAGCGAAAGTGCCGGAAGCAACAGTAACAGGACTATTCACTTTAAGCCGTCCCAAAGAGGTCTGCAGCGGATTTAGAATTTGTTCCATAATACCTCCCCGGCATTAAAAACAGGACCTTCTTTGCAGACCCGTAAATAATTCCAGTCGTTTTCTTGGCCAACAGGAATGGCACAACCGTAGCAAACACCTATTCCGCAAGCCATATATGCTTCTATTGAACAATAATGTTCAATATTCAGTTCGGTAGTTATAATTGCACATTCCTTCAGCATTGGAACAGGACCGCAACTATATACCAAATCAATCTTTTTTTCTGCAATCAATTTACTAATTCCTTCTGTAACCATTCCTTTTTTACCGAAACTGCCATCTTCTGTCCAGACCTCATCACAGGGAAAAACATCACTTTGTCCAGAACCGCCATGCACCCAATAAAGCAAATTATGTTTAATTAATTTCTTTTGCAAATACCACAAAGGAGGATAGCCAATACCTCCACTAACCAGTAATATTTTTCTTCCCGTAACTAAAGGAAAACCGTTTCCCAAAGGACCTATAAGCTCTAAAAGGTCACCGGCTTTCAGTTTATAGAGAGCATTTGTTCCGGCACCCACTTTTTTAATAAAGAAACCAATTCTCCCTTCAGCATTGTCATAAATGGAAATGGGTTTAAAGAGTTTAGGCAGAGAGCGTGTTTCTTCCGCATCGGCAATACTATAGTGAGCTCTGATTTGGAAGAACTGTCCCGGCTGGCATTTTTTTCCCAATGCCTCATCCCAAATCCACAGGATAAAATAGTCCCCGGAGAGTTCTTCCCTAAAGTATATTGCTCTTTCCAGAAATTGTGGCTGGGATTTATTCATTTTCACTATCCAGATAAGTTATTTTGCCATCACAGATAGTACACATCACCCTTCCGGGAAACCATTGATTGAGCCAGGGAGTATTTTTGCTTTTGGAAAGTATATTTTCCGCGGAAAAAAGAGTTTCCTTTTCCAGGTCTATAACAGTTAAATCGGCTGTTTTTCCTTCAGCTAAAATTCCCCCGGGCAAATTTAGGATTTTGGCTGGAGCAGTTGTTAATGCCTCAATTAAACGGTTGAGGTCTATCTGCCCTGTCTGCACCAGGTTTTTATAGAGCACAGGAAATGCTGTTTCCAAGCCAATTATGCCAAAGGGAGCCAAGTCAAATTCCCTTTCTTTTTCAAAATCCGCATGGGGAGAATGGTCTGTAGCAATGCAATCAATTATTCCTTCTTGCAATGCCTGAACACAAGCCCGACGGTCTTCTTCACTCCGCAGAGGAGGTTTCATTTTAGTATTAGTATTAAAAGTTAAATTTGCCTCTTCATTCAGCACCAAATGATGAGGTGTTACTTCACAGGTAACAGGAAGTCCTTTATCTTTAGCATTTTTTACCAGTTCTATAGAGCGCGCCGTAGAAATATGGGCAATATGTAATTTAGCTCCAGCACTTTCAGCGAGCATAATATCCCGAGCAATTATCACTTCTTCTGCCAGACCAGGAATTCCGCTAAGTCCAAGTTTGGTAGCAACTTTTCCGGAATGTATCTGTCCCTTTCCGGCTAAGGAATAATCTTCAGGGTGAATAATTACCGGCAAACCAAAGTTACTGGCATATTTCATACAGGAAAGCATTAATCGTGCATTCTGCACACATTTACCGTCATCGGAAACAGCTACAATACCTCCTGCTTTCATTGTTGCCATTTCAGCAATTTCTTCACCAGCTGACTGTTTCGTAATAGCTCCAATTACATAGACCTTGGCAGAGCCATAATCTTTAGCCCGTAATTGGATATATTCTACAGAAGCAATATTATCGGTAACAGGTTCAGTATTTGGCATCGCACAAACAGCTGTAAATCCACCATGCGCAGCGGCTTTAGTTCCTGTAACAATATCTTCTTTATAGGTTTGTCCCGGGTCTCGTAAATGCGAATGCAGGTCTATAAAACCAGGAAACACACAAGCGCCTTTGGCATCTATAATTTTATCTACCTTGTCTGTAAGGTAACTGGAGGATGCTGTTCCTCCGCTAATTTTTACAATCTTCTTTCTCTCAATTAAGATTTCCCCTTTTATGAAATTTCCCTTTTGATAGATATTGGCATTTTTAATTAAGGTCTTCATTGTTTTTTTCCTCCTTATGCTTTTCCACCTAAGATTAAAAACATCAAAGCCATTCTAACTGCAACTCCATTGGCAACTTGTTCCACAATGATACTATGATTGCTATCTGCAATTTCCGGCAGAATTTCCACTCCTCTGTTCATAGGACCGGGATGCATAATTAAAGCATTCCTTTTGGCATATTTCAAGGTTTCTTTGGAGAGAACATAGTGTTTGCTGTATTCTTCCAGAGAGGGGAAAAGCCCTTCCGTCATCCGTTCCAACTGCATTCTTAAGCCCATTACAACATCGGCATCTTTTAAAGCTTTTGCTAAATCATATTCTACGCGGCAGTCATAAACACTTTCCATATTTCCTGGCATCAAGGTTTTAGGTCCGCAAACAGTTACTTTGGCACCCAGTTTTCCCATTCCAATTAAATTACTACGCACTACGCGACTATTTAAAATGTCGCCTACAATGGTTATTTTCAGCCCTTTCAGGTCACCTAATTTTTCCCAGATAGAAAAAATATCCAGTAGTGCCTGTGTGGGATGTGAATGTTTGCCATCTCCTCCATTGATAACTGGTTTACCGGAATATTTATTTACCAGTTGTGGGCTTCCGGGACTGCTGTGACGAATGCAGTAAAGGTCAATGCCCATTGCATTTAAAGTGTAAACCGTATCCTGTAAACTTTCTCCTTTCTGCAGAGAGGAAATGGAGGACTGAAAACTGACAACATCTGCACTTAAACGATTGGCAGCCAATTCAAAACTCATTCGCGTGCGGGTGCTGTTTTCTACGAATAAAGTGCACACTGTTTTTCCCCTTAAGGTAGGAATCTTTTTGTATTCCCGCAAGTTGATTTCTTTCATTCCCTTAGCTGCTTCCAGAATGAACATAATTTCTTCCCGGGAATAATCATCCAGGTCAAACAGAGAGCGTCCTGCAAATTGTGGTGTTGAGGTCATATTTTCTCCTTTCCAGCTCACCGGCTGTGATTAAAGGTTTTGTTCCCTTTTATTAGAAATTCCAATTTGGTCAAGTGAATTTTTTGATTATATTATAAGGTAATTACATTTTCTGTGTAATGGAGTTCAAAAGAGCGAATAATAAAGCTTATATTGAAATAACCGAGTTTCAGGTAAAAAAATTGCTTGCCTAAATTGAGGGCTTTTGTAAAAAAGGAATTTAGGTATCCTGATTTTTGAAGGAGAGAAAAATGAAAAGACAGTTATGTGTTATTCTAATGTTATTACTGCTTAGTTCCATAACCGCCGTTGCTTTACAACAATATAAGGATGTAAACAGGAAACCTTATGCAACGGACCTAATAAAAATAAAGCTTAGTGCTGAAGCAGTAAGTAGAGCAAATCTTCCTATGGGACTTTACGCTGAAAAATCCAAAACCGGAATTAACGAACTTGATCAATTGATGTCCCAAACCGGGGCTACAAAAATAATCCGGGCTCACCGCAACATAAAAAACACCAGTTGGGAACAGCAAACTGGTTTTGATCGCTGGTTTTTACTGAAACTGAATGGCAAAACAACTGTTGAAGAAGCTATTAAACAATTTAAAGCCAATCGTTACATAGAAACAGCCATTCCTGAATATATCGCCTATCCTGCAGCGGTTCCCAATGATCCTTATTATACTAATAACTGGGGTCATAATAATACAGCTCAACTTCCTGGTTATACAGCTTATGGTCATACCGGTGCAGGAGTTGGCACTGTCGGTTTTGACAGCGATGCTCAGCTTGCCTGGAATCAAAGTCAGAGTTATGGTTCAGCCAATATTATAATAGCGATTATTGATTCCGGAGTAGATACTGCGCATCCGGATTTACGTTTAGTAGCCGGTTATGATTTTGGTGATAATGACAGCAATCCTATGGACAACAGTGCAGAACCAGGACATGGAACTGCCTGTTCTGGAATTGCTGCAGCCAAAGCAAATAACTCTTTAGGCATTACAGGAATTGCCGGTGGCTGTAGTGTTATGCCTTTAAAAGTAGCCGATTCCGATGGGGATATGTATTTTACAGCCATAGAGAATGCGTTAACTTATGCGGCTGATAATAATGCCCATATTGCCAGTATGAGTTTGGGGGCAACAGATGTAGCAGAAGGAGATTCTCCTTCCACCGATGCTGCCTTAAATTATGCTTATAATGCCTGTGTAGTTATTTTTGCGGCTACAGGCAACGAAAATAATTCTACAATTTCGTATCCTGCCAATCAAACATCCGTAATCAGTGTTGGCGCTGCCAGCCCTACAGGTCAGCGAAAAAGTACCTCCTCTTCCGATGGAGAATATTGGTGGGGTTCCAATTACGGAGTAGCTACCCAGAATAATAAAAATGCCGTGGATATTATGGCACCGACAATTTTACCTGCTACCGATCTAACGGGAACAGGTAATGGTTATAATACCAGCGGGGATTATTATTTGTGGTTTAACGGAACTTCCTGTGCCACACCTTATGCTGCTGGAGTTGCTGCGTTACTGCTTTCCAAAGACCCTTCTTTAACTCCTGCTCAGATTTTTTCCATACTTACTTCATCTGCTACCGATATGACATCTGACGGAGGAGTTGGTTGGGATAGATATACCGGTTATGGAATGGTAAATGCCAATGCAGCTTTAAATACCATTCTGGGTGGAATGCCTTCCTGCACAATTACCTCCCCTGCAAATGGTGCTACTTTTGCTCTCAATTCTACTATTACTATCAATGTAAATGCTGAAGACATCAATGGCACAATTACTTCCGTGAAGTTTTACATCAATAACACTCTTTATAATACGGATTATTCTGCTCCTTATACTTGGGACTGGAATGCTACCGGATTCATCGCTGGAACCTATATCATTAAAGCAGTGGCAACGGATAATAATAATAATGAGGCAACCAATGAAATCTCTATATTTTTAACTCCACCTGTTTCAGAAGCTATTATTGGCACAGGAACCTATATTACCGAAGCTACAAGCGCATCACCTGTTAATGTATGGTACAAAAGTTTACACGGTCAATCCGTTTATACTAAAGCAGAATTAAATGCTGCTGGTATCTTCGGTCCTGTAAATATTACCCGGCTTGGTTTTAATATAGTTGGTTTACCCTTAGTTTCAATGCCTAATTTCGTCGTCCGTATGAAACATACAACTGCAGATAATGTCAGCTCCTGGATTAATGCAGATAATTTAGTGACGGTTTATTCTAATCCCAATTATTTACCTACTGAAACCGGTTGGAATATGTATAATTTTTCCATTCCTTTTGAATGGAATGGAGAGGATAACCTTTTAGTAGATACTGCTTTTGGAGTGGCAAGCAGTTATAATCGTTCAGGGACTGTTCAATTTACTTCAATAGGAAATGGTTATCGTTACATAAGAAATGATGATAACGATCAGACCAATGTTTTTTCAGGAGGAGAAACATCTTTTCAACGCCCCAATATTAAGCTTATTGTAGAACAAATTACTATCGGTCCTCAAATTTCAGTAAACCCAAGTTCTCTTGATTTTGGCGGTATTCCTGCAGGACAAACCCAAACCAGGCAATTTACCATCCAAAATTATGGTAATGAAACCTTAAGCGGAACAATCACAACTCCCGAGGGTTTTACCGTTTCGGATAGCTTAAGGATAAATTTACTGACAGCGGATAACAATGCTCTTAGCCGCAATACATTTAGTTTTACTATCCCTGCCGGTACATCCAATACTTATATTTTAAATTTTTCTCCCCTTACGGCAGGAAGTTATAATGGAAATGTAATTATATCCAGTAACGCTGAAAACAATCCTCTTATTCATTTACAAGTTACCGGCAATGCATATCTTCCTCCGGTAATAGAAGTGAGTACCAATTCATTGACGGCAACCTTGGATGCAGGCACCCAGACAAATCAAATCTTCACTATTTCCAATAGGGGTGGTTTGCCCTTATCTTATCAAATCTCAATAAGCGAAGATAGCGTTTATCCTCAAAAGATTACCCAAGCTGATAAAAGTATTGCAGGCAGCACCTTAACATTGAACTACGCTGATTATGAACCGGGTGCAACTTTGGATTGGACATTCACTCTCTATAATAATAGCACTGATGCTGAATGGCTGAAAGATTTATATATTACTTTCCCGCCAAATGTGCTTGTCAATTCCGCTACCAATTTTACAGGCGGAACTGAAGATATGCTTCCTGATTTAACTTCCGGAAATGGCATCACAATTCACTGGCACGGACTAACAACCAGTGGCTGGGGAGTTGTTCAGGGTGGACAATCTGCCACCGCAACTGTAAATGTAACGATTCTTCCTGTCTTTTATGGAGACCTTATTCTGTCTTACACTATTCAGGGTGATGTTTATGGCAGTGAACCGCATCAAATAGATGGTCAAATTACGCTTAGTCAAATCGTTACTACCATTCCCTGGTTTTCTCTTGAGCCAATGCAGGGGGAAGTTCTTCCAGGTGAAAATGCCACCATAACCTCGTATTTTTCTGCCTTAACTACCCAACCCGGAATATATAATGCCCTCTTAAACATCGCTTCCAATGATCCTTTTCAACCACTTACAATCCTACCTGTTTGTATGAATGTTCTTCAACCCAATCATCCTCCGGTGATAAATTTACCGGAAAATTTCTCTTTCAATGCCAATGAATCATTATTAGTGGATTTTACTCCTTATGTAAGCGATCCAGATAACGATCCCTTAACCTTAACTTGTAGTGGAAATACCAATATCAATGTTACCATCACCGGTTTGCAGGTTAGTTTGAGCTCTTTGCATAACTGGTATGGAACTGAAATTATCACTTTTACTGTGTCCGACGGAATGCTTCAAGATAGCGATTCTTTAATGGTAATTGTTTTGCTGAACATTACTTCCGGAGTAATTGTGGATTCAGATAATTTACCTGCTGTCTGGACAATTGACAACTCTCCTTTTAACATTACTGAGCCCATTGTTGTTGATAGCACTCAAAATATAACTTTTGAACCAGGGATCGTTATTCAAGTGTGGAATGATGAACCCATCAATGTTCTCGGTTCCATTTCTGCCAATAATGTCACTTTTGCACCTGGCTTTCCGGATTTGCTTTGGGGTGGTTTGGAAATTACAGGAACGACAGGAAACCGAACAGAAAGCAATATTACCAACTGTGAAATCCTGAATGCTGTCAATGCTATTACCGTAAATAATTGTAGTCCTGTTATTAACACTGTCTATATAGCCCCCATAGATACCACTGCTTTAATTAACGGCACCGGAATTATGGTTACAGGTGTTGCCAGTCCTCCCATAAATAATGTTACCATCTTAAGCTATCACACCTGTATTCAAGTTGTTCGGGATGCCGAAATCCTTCCTAATGAGCCATTTATCAATAACATAGTGCTACGAAATTCTTCTGTTGTGCCTCGCCAGGAAGAGGAAAATACGAAGGGTATAGTAATTGAGGGTAATAGCAATGTAATTATTTCAAATGCCGAAATAAAGGACTATAATACAGCTATCAAGGTGGAAAATACCAATGTTCAGCAGTCCGCAACTCCTTCCTTAAGTCATATCCGCATTCGTAATACAAGTAGTACCTTACGAAATGAAGATAAATGCGGAATTGAACTAAAAGGCAATGAAAATGCTGTTTTATATGATGTCAGAATTGAGGAATGCAATAAAGGAATTAAAATAGAAAATACTGAAACGGGAGCGTCTGCAACTCCTTCCTTGGATTTTATCCGTATCCGCAATACCAGCAGCACTTTAAGGCAGGAATTGGAGAATATTGGAATTTTGGTTGAGAGTAATGTAATACCTGTTTTGCGCGATGTTCAAATTGAAGATGCGGAAACAGGTATACAGATTAACGCGGGAGGAAATCTGGACCTGAAATATTCCCTTCTTCTAAATTGCCAAACAGGTCTGAAAAACTATAGTACGGAACTGATGCCTATAACCCATAATAGCTTTGTTATTGAAGAAGACCAAGTGCCACCTGATTTTTTACAGAATTGTGTAGCTCTCTCTCTGAATAATATACTTAATTTTGAATTTAGCAATAATACCCTCTATGGTTATCCTAAAATCGCTGTTGTTAATTCTGCCCATCTGAATTTTATCAATAATATTGTCTGGAGCAATTCTGCCCTGAATAATCCCTTTGAATGCGTAAGCGGAACTTATAATGTTACTTACAACGATATTAACTATGGCAGTCAGGTCTTTCCCGGAACTGGTAATATCAATGCCAATCCAAACTTTGTGAATGCTTTGGAGCTTGATTTTGCATTGCCATATAACAGTCCTTGTATTGATGCCGGGTGTCCTGATTCGGAACCAGACCCTGATGGAACTATTGCCGATATAGGATGCTACTATTATCATCATTGTGCCGTTTTTGAATCGCCGGAAGGTCCTTTCTATGTTCAACAACCTCTTCAGTTTATCAATAATTCCCTTGGGCATAACACTCCCGAGAGTTATGCTACCTGGCTTTTGAATGGAATACCTGTTTCCAACGACTATAATCTGAACACGATTATTGATACCTGGGGTGAATACGATTTGCAGCTGGTAATGACTTCCGGACCCCTTGTGGATAGCAGCAGTGTTTTTCAATTTAATGTAATTGATGAAACACCACTTTCTCCGCAAAATGTGGTTTTAGAGTTCTTGGAAAACAACTATATTTTACGGTGGGATGCTGTTACTCTTTCCGTATCCCAAACTCCTATTACGATTACTAATTACAAAATTTACGCCAGTGAAAACCCCTACGGAACTTATACCCTCTATCAAATAGTGCCTGCCAGTAGCAGACAAATTAACCTGAACCTGTCTGAATTTGGCTCTAAACGCTTTTTCAAGGTAACTGCCGAAAAGTAAAAAATATTATGTAGTAAACGGAAAATAAGGTTGAGAGGGTTAAGGAGGTTGAGATGCCCTCAGCTCTCTGCCCTTAGCCCTCCGCTCTTTGCCCTCTGCCCAAAATCCCGTCAAAATTTTCAAAAAACAATATTTCTCGCGTATACTTCTTTTTTACCATTTTCACTCCTTGTCTGAACTTCTCTTTCTGTATATATATAAACAGGAAACTATTTCACCTCTTTTGGCTTGCTTTACCCTTTTACAATTAAGTAACAACCAAGTAACAACTCCCTAACGAGACAACGGAAGTGTTACGGAAGTGTTACGGAGTCGTTAGAGAATTTACTATATAACAAGCAATTACATCAATAAAACGCTAAGGGACAAAATATATACTTAACTTCCTTATATTTAACATAATTAAGATAAAAAATAGTTTCCTGGATAACCAGTTTTTTTAGCACATTATAAAAGAAGAAAATGCAGATAAACGGATCAACAGGATTTAATTAAAAATAATTATGATCCCATTAATCCCATTGTCATTCCTGCGAAAGCAGGAATCCATTATGAAAATATATTATTTCTTTTAATCCTCTCAATCTTGGTCAGGAATACAAAAAAAATATTTTTTTACTGCCTTAACTAACTTTATTCCTTTATGTTACATCATTTAAGAAAGAAAAATTCCATTAACATTGAAAAAAAGCATTTGACATATCTTGAATATTGATTATTTAAATAGAGCATAATAGATAAAAATATATATGAATTAGTTACTGCTTATACGATAAAAGTTATACATACGGAATAAGCGGGAAGGAGTTAAAAATGAAAAAAATATTTTTGCTGTTAATGCTGCTTATAGTTTGCATTTTGGGTTATTCACAAAGCGCTGAATTAAGCTCTCCTAATCAAATTGGAGATGCAGTTGCCAATGCAGGATTAACAAAAAAGCGTCTCTTCACCTTCCAGCTTAAAATGACTGGTGGTGGTGGCACTTTAACAGATGTAACCTTCACTACCTCCGGTTCTTACACTGCAAATGAATTAAACAAACTGGAGCTTTATTACAATACCGCTAATACATTTACCAGCGCTACGAGTATTAAATCTCTAACTTCTAATTTAGGAACAGGTTCACATACTTTCTCCGGGTTAAATAAAGCTTTAGGTAATGGTAATCATTATTTCTGGATAACGGCTGATATTGCACAATCAATTATTCCCAATCATACTATTTCTGTTCCAGCTATTAGTACTAACGATATCATCTTTTCTGGAACTGTTTATAAAGGCGGTTCAACTATTGCAAGCGGAACTCAATATCTGGAATATGTGGTAGTAACAGAAAATTTTGATGGAACCTGGCCCCCCAGCGGTTGGACTTTTTATGGAGCTGCCAGAACTTCTCCCGCTTATTCCGGTGCTTATTCTCTTGAGCTTCAACCTGCCGGTGATTATGCTTATACCAGGAAAGTTAATACACCCGGACTAATAACTTTTTTTGCCTTGGAAAATACTGGTAGCCAGTATTCTTTTGAAATTCAATATAGTACTGATGCTATTACTTGGAATACCATTACAACCTATTCTAATACTGCAAATTCTCTTACCAAAAGTTTTAAGTTTTACTCTATTGATGTTCACACCGCTACTTACACTAATGTCTATTTCAGATTTTATCTGGCAAGCGGAAATGGAGATATCCATATTGATGATGTGAACATAACTTTGCGCAGCCCCAATACTCAAGCTTCCAATGTTACTTTTTCGGATGTGGGACCAAGCAGATTTACAGTAAGTTGCACAGCTGGAAGTGCTGCTCAACGCATAATGTTTATGAAAGCAGGTGATGTTGCCACCGTTAATGCAGACAATGGAGTTTTTTATACTGCCAGTACTAATTGGCAGGATCCTGGTTCCCAAATTGGTTCAAGTGGATATTATTGTATTTATAAAGGCACCGGCACAAGTGTTATAGTTACGGGTCTTACTAAAAGTACTACTTATACAGTGGAAGTGATGGAATACAATTACAGCGATGTTACCAATACCTATATTTATATGCCGTCCCCTGCCAAGGGTGTTGAGACAACTCAAGACCTAGAACCTCCTGCTGCTGTTACTTTTGATAGTGTAACTTCTTCCAGTTTTAATCTTTCCTGGAGCATTTCGGGATCATTAACCTATGTTTTATTTCTAAAAGAAGATACTGCTGTCTCTCCTCCTACGCCTGATAAAACAATTACTTACACTGCCAGTGCAGATTGGAGCAATAAGGGTACTCAACTTGGCTCTTCCGGATTCTATTGTGTTTTCAATGGAATAGGAAATAATGTTACAGTTACTAATTTACAATCCAGCACCCGCTATTATGCGGCTATTTTTACTTATGATGGAGCAAATTATTCAAGTGCTTGTAGAGGTGAAGTTCCTACGGCTACAGCTGCAAGTGATTATTTTGCCAGTATCGCAAGTGGAAATTGGGAAACAGTTAATACTTGGGATAGCACAAATCATAAATGGATTGGGACAACAACCTGGAAATCCTCAAGGGATGGAACTCATTGGAATGATGCTACATTAAAACCAACTTCCAGTGCGGCTAAAGTTTATATAGAATCAGGACATATAGTAACTTTAACAGCAAATGAGAGCTGTAATGCTTTACATTTTGATAGTGGATGGATACAACTTGGTAATTACAATTTAACTATTAATTCTTTTGATGCTACAAGTGGAAATCCTCAGTTTATTTATAATGGAACTGGTACACCTCAAATGACAACACAAGGAACAAATTATATTGTTTCTGTAACTTCACAAAGTATAACCAGTTTACCATCAGAAGTATATACTTTAAGAATTAATGTCGGTTCAGGTAATACAGTTAATTTGCCGAATGATGTTACGCTAACAAATTTGACTTTTGACTCCGGTGGACTAAAGATGAATTCCCATACTATTAAATACAAGTATAAAGATGCCGATATATATTCAGTTAATGCTACTTTTTATGGAATGAATATCAGATTAACTAATGATATTAATTATGTGGCAAGTGATTCCAGTTTAGCTCGCACTTGGTATACTTCCGGCTATGTAACCGATGTTTTTCAGGCAACTATGTATTTTCCTTCTACTTTAACAAATTCCACCAAACTAAGATTGTGGCTGCGCAATAATGCTGCCAAGGGTTGGTATTTGAAAGGTGAATATGATGTTCAGACCGCTGGAGACCAAAAATATATAACAGCAGATGGCTTAACCAGTCCCGATATGAGTGGTATTGTCTATTTTGATTTCACTCTATCGGAATTAGATCAAACCCTACCGGTGGAGCTATCTTCCTTTATTGTAAATGTTAATTATCAGAATTATGTTCAAATATTATGGGTAACGCAAAGTGAAACGGAGCTTTCTGGTTTTCGGATTTATCGTGGTGTCTCGGATGATTTATCTTCTGCTCTGGACTTAGGCATTTTTATTCCTGCCACCAATACATCCGAGCCAAAATATTATGTTTATACGGATAAAGAAATAGATGCCTCGGGAACTTATTATTATTGGCTGGAATGTATGGATATAAATGCTAACAGCACTTTCTACGGTCCTAAGGAATTAATCTTCCATCCAGGTGTTGATGGCAATAATATTCCTGTTTTAGAAGGAATTAACAGTATTTATCCCAATCCTTTCAATCCCGATACTACTATCCGTTTTGGTGTTTTGGAACCGTCAACCGTTAAAGCCATTGTCTACAACAACCGGGGACAAAAGGTTTGTGAACCAATAAACGGATATTATGAAAAAGGCACCTATTCCTATATCTGGAATGCAACTGACAGTTATGGCAGACGCTTAAGCAACGGAATTTATATCTTAAGCTTACATATTGGCTCTAAAACATATATCCGCAAAATGGCTATACTGAAGTAATGGAGAATGGAAAATTAAGTCAGGAGTCGTCACTGCCTAAATAAATTTTACCCTCCCCCCAAACTTATTTGGCAGTGAGGACTCGTGACAGTTAGAAAATGTGGTCTTGGTGCTTTAGTTTATCAGGATTCCTGCTTTCACAGGAATGACTAAGGCAAGACATCCTAAAAAAAGTTGGGCTTAAATTACAGAAAATATCCAGTAAATTCAGTTATCCAGTCATCTGTGTTCTATCATCCTCAGTTAAAATCCGCTTGACACAAACCCCTGTCAATCCATAAATGTTTTTAATAAAGTTATTCATCCCTATCAGGAGTTTTAATGAAAAAACGGTTATTTCCGGTTCTTCTTTGTTGCATGCTGATTTTCAGTGCTTGCTCTCAAAATGCCCGACTTTCCAAAAAGACCCAAAAGAACTTAAACAAAGGTAATTACGAAGAAGCAATTCAGGATATCATAAAAACCCTTAAGAAAAATCCGAATAATGCAACAGCTCAAGACCTTTTGGTGCAATCCTGGCAAAGTTACCGTTCAGCAGAACAGAAAAAGATAGAACGAATCATCCAAAGCGATGAAATAAATAAATGGGAACAGGTCTATCAGGAATATTCCGCTCTGCAAAAAACCGGAGAAGAAATTCAATCCCTACCTCCTTTGATAAATCCTTATTCAGGTTATAGAGTAAACATTGAAATTCCCGATTACACGGAACAAATAAAACAAAGCAAAGAAAATGCTGCTGAAGTGCATTATCAGGCAGGAATTCGTTATGCCAAAATCAGTAATGATAGGTATACACAAAAGAAAGCAGCTTTGGAATTTAAGGCAGCGCTTGCTTTGATTCCCAATTATCAAGATGCCGATTTAAGATATGAACAATGCCGCAAACTGGCAATTAAAAGAATTGCCGTTTCTCCCTTTACTGATAAGAGTAATACTTCCGGAAAATACGGTGCTGTTAGTGATATTTTAACCGACCATATCGTCTCCCGCCTTATTTCAGCTGCTGTAAATAATGAATTCGTAGCAATTATATCCCGTTCCCAATTGGAAACGGTGATGAAAGAACAACAGCTTTCCGCTTCAGGTTTGGTGAATGATGCCAGTTCCGTTCATTTAGGTCAAATTTTGGGTGCTAATGAAATCCTCGCTGGCAGCATTTTACAGATTAGCGTTTCCCCGGAACGAACTGTTAGTGTTCAAAGTGAAGATGAAACGGAGGTTGTTCTTCGTACTGAAGAATATACCGATGACGAAGGAAGCACTCAGGAACGCGAAATTAAAGGAAAGGTCTATTTCCGTTACCGTAAGTTTACCAAAACAGCAAGTGTTAGTATTTCCACCTCCTACAGTATCCTGGATGTGGAAACGGGAAAAATACTACTGCAGGAGACAGTGGAAGTTAAAAATCCCTGGAGCGATACTTGGGCAAGAAAAATTTCAGGAGATGACCGTGCCTTAAGTTCCAGCACCAAAAAATTGCTGGAAAAGCCGGAACCCTTTCCTCCTTCAGTAAACGAAATGGTGCTGGAAACGCTGAAAAATACAGGAAACGAGATAGTTAATAAAGTTAGCGGATATTTATTACAGTGAAGCGTTTTTTATACCTCCTGCTCTTAATCTTTACCGCATGCAGTATGGCAAAACGGCAACCGGAATGGATTGTGGAAAGACCCTATAATAATGAATACTATATCGCTATTGTAAAAGTTCCCCGTAAAGCACCTAATTATGTAGAACTTGCCCGAAATAACGCTATTCTGGAAATATCCACTCAAATAAGCGTGCAGATTGATTCCGATATTGCTTTAAAAGAAACGGAAGAAAATGGCATCCCCTCCTCTGAAATAATCAGCAGAATACGCAGTTCCAGTAAAAATATACTCAAAGACCTGCAACTGGTTGGCACTTATGAAACTAAAAATGACTATTGGGCTTACTATCGCCTTTCCAAAAGCGAATATTCTGCCTGGCGAAAAGCTCAATGTAATCAGGCAATGGCTCAGGCATTGAATTTACTTGCCGATTTTGATTCCTCCACCTCTAATATCGCTTCCGGCATAGCTTCTCTTTTGCATGGACTGGAACTGATTGTGGATTATACCGATATGGATTTGACAACTCTTTACAAAGGCAATGAGATTAACCTCTATAATGAACTATTCTATCGTCTGAACCGTTTACCGGAAAACCTTAGCGTTAAATTTGCCACCAACGAGATAGACATTGTAGCCAAGCAAAGAGAACGCAAAACGGTTAATATTGCCGTCAGTTACAAAACTGTAAGTAAAGAATATCCCTGCTCTAACTTTCCTGTATGCTTCAATTTCAGCAGTGGCAAAGGAGAAATCATTCCCCAAGCTATAACAGATGAAAACGGTAAAGCGGAATTAATTATCAATCACATAACCTCTTTCAGCAATCCCCAATTCATTGAAGCCAAACCGAATAAGGATTTTTGGCTGGTAGGAAGGGAAAATACCGTAGTTAAAACAATGTTTAATAATCTGCAATTTATGCCTGCCATCCTGAAATTAAATGTCCGCCGTCCCAAAGCTTACCTTGAATACAGTTTTGATAACACTCCGGGAACTGACTTCCGCAATATTTTAGTAAAGAAACTGCAGGATTTGGATTTGGAAGTTACCGAAAACCAAAACACCAGCGATTATACTTTCAAAGTAGATATCTATAACCGTAGCACTAATTATCTTCCACTTCTCAATCAATATTCTGCTACAGCTGATGCTTATATTGAACTCCTGCAAACCGGTAAT
Organism: Candidatus Cloacimonas acidaminovorans str. Evry; assembly: GCF_000146065.2. Lineage (GTDB taxonomy): Bacteria > Cloacimonadota > Cloacimonadia > Cloacimonadales > Cloacimonadaceae > Cloacimonas > Cloacimonas acidaminivorans. The sequence continues at coordinate 1,541,637 of NC_020449.1, forward strand.
GGCAAAAGTATTTATAACACCAACATAACCGGAATTAAAAGCACTGCTTCCTTACCCGAAATAGCCAGGAAAATGAGTGAACTGAATGCGGTGAATGAGATTTGTGATAAAGTGATGTTTATGCTGGTGGAACAATATATTATGTTTTAGAGTGCTGGAGTGCGGGAGTGCGGGAGTGCGGGAGTGCTGGAGTGCTGAAGTTAAATGGTAAGTTGAGATAATAATCTTTTCTCGGTGCTCTCGGTGCTCTCGGTGTTTTCGGTGTTCTCGGTGTAAAAATAAAAGCTAAGCAATCTGCGTGAGATAGTTCACTCTAAAATTCCAGCCAGCAATCCGCATTGATATCCATCGGTTTTTCACCTGCTTTGATTTTATGTTTCTCGGCTTTAATCAAGTATAAATAATCCCCCTGCCAGTCCCATTCAAGAGTTCGGGCTATTTTTTCCATATTTTCTATAGCGTCTTCAGCAAGATAAGCAATTGCTCCACACTGGATATAGATAATTCGGGAAAGGTCGTTTTCAAAAGAGATTTTGAGAGTGGAAGAAGATTCCGGCACCAGAAAATATTGTCCCTGGGAATCCATAAATAGAGACGCATCGGCTATTTCACGAGGATAATTCAAACATAACTTCCGAAATTGTTCATCCACAAAGATAAGATCCCCGCTTTCCAAGCTAAAACCTTTTTGCATTAAGTCCTTCATTGCAATTGCCCCGGATTTTAGATCAATGCCGTTTTTCTGCAAACCCTTCTCCCAAAAGTATATTTGTTTGGGTTTGGGCACAGGAATAAAATCCAGCAAACGCAAGCATCTGATATTTCTCATCCAGGCATTTTCCCGGTAGCGGGTAAAAATTAAACGGATATTATATTCCGAAAGCTCTTCTGCACCCAATTTCAAAGCCAGATAAGCATTATTGTCATCCAATTCTAAACGGTGAAATGTAAGCAGATAATTGTCATTACTTTCAATTTGCAAATTTTGCCAGGAACTGCTCGTTAAAGAATTGAGCCAAGGAATTAAAGGAATACCTTGCCAGGTTTCTTCTTTTTGTCCTCCATCTTTATCTCTGATAGTAGTGAAAGAAACGAGTTTTTCTTTGCTTAAATCCTCTTTGGTAATTTCCTTTACCTGACCTTCCGGTAAATATACCTGAAATGCTGATAGCTCAATTATTATTAACAGCAGACCCAGAAATAAACGGTATTTACGCATAGCATCATCCTTTTTTACACTTTATACTAATATAAATAATCAGTATAACCCAAAAAACAAATACAGTGCGGGAGTGCTGGAGTGCGGGAGTGCGGGAGTGCTGGAGTGCTGGAGTTAAATATAAGGTACACTATTTCCATATAGTTATACTTCTGCATATCATACTTCATTTGTCCTTTTCTGTTTTTAGTCCTCTCTGCCAAATACAAATAAAATCTGCGTGAGCCCTTTTTTTTATTCTCCTCTTACTCGCCGGGTTGAAACCCTTCTATAATAACTGTCATTCCTACGGAACTGATACTAGAAATCTTGTAAATCCCTTTTATCCTGTTCATCCCATACCTATTTTCTCTCTGCCCTCTGCCCAAATCATCCTGTTCATCCCATACCTATTCTCATTTTTAATCTGCGTCATCTGCGAAATCTGCGTGAGCCCCTTTTTTCATTCTCCTCTTACTCGCCGGGTTGAAACCCTTCTATAATAGCTGTCATTCCTACGGAACTGATACTAGAAATCTTGTAAATCCCTTTTATCCTGTTCATCCCATACCTATTTTCTCTCTGCCCTAAGCCCTCTGCCCTAAGCTCTCTGCCCTCTGCCCAAATCATCCTGTTCATCCCATACCTATTTTCTCTCTGCCCTAAGCTCTCTGCCCTCTGCCCAAATCATCCTGTTCATCCCATACCTATTCTCATTTTTAATCTGCGTCATCTGCGAAATCTGCGTGAAAATTAAGTTGGGGTTGACAAATTTTCCTGCTTTGGATTTTTTGAAAAAAGCCGAGCGCATATTCCTAAACCCCTTTGGTATGGAATTGCGCCATTGGGTATAATTGGAAACGATTATGCCTCCCGTATTTGGAAAGGCAACAGTGGAAATATAACTTTTCATCCCTGTTTGCCTCTATACTTATTATGGAGGAAAAATGAAAAAATTTAGCTTGCTTTTACTCGTTGTCCTTACGCTGTTTATGTTTTCCTGCAGTGAAAAGGATGATAACCCAACAAATGTTGATTTCTACGGTTACAAACTGGATCAATTTATTTCCAACACTATTTTACGCGATTTAATTGATCCCAATGCAAGTGATACCTTGAATTTCCGGGAATTATTCGCTTATGAAATTGAAGCGAGCGATGGATTCAGTCCCCGTAATTCATCTTACGCCGGTTACGATTTAACCTGGAACTTCTTTAAAGAGGGCTATATTGTCCCTGCCGACAATAACAGGACCTGGTTTCCCGATGAACTTGGACTTCCTAATGCTTTTAAAGTAAAAAGCACAACCCAATTCAATTTATACCGCAAAGTTGAGGTTACCAGTGGAGAAAGCAGTAAGACCATTGAATTGAAAGGTTTAACAATTTATACTATCCCGAATTGGAATTCCGCAAATGAAGAAGCAATTAAACTCAGCGATCTTTTACAGGGTATCAGTTTATCCGATAGCAGCAATATTCGTTTAATCGCTATAGATGACTATTATAAAGATTATACCCCGGAACAAATTGCTGAGGGTTATTATCTGCTGGATTCTGAAGTTACAACTTTTCCTGAGATAAATGATACATTGCCAGGAGCGCTAAAAAAGTTTAAGAAATTGGCAAGCATAGAAGTGATAAATGGCAGCTCACAAGATCATAATTTTACCAATGCACCTCAAGATAAAAAAGATATAGTCATTCCTGTTCCTGCCAATTTCAGCGGTTATGAAGCTACTCCTTTACCGGACTATTAAAAAAACTATTTCGCCAAAGAAGTGAAGCAGCTGAAAATTGTCCTGCTACTAATCTTGGTATTAGTTACCATTACTCTTGGTGGAACAGCAAAACAGGATTCGCTGAAGACCTATACTCTTCCCACCGTTTATGTAATAGTAGAAAAGCCCTCAGAGGCAATTGGTTCTCTGCATATAATTGAAGGTGAAGATGTAAAAAATGCGCTTTCTTTACGCGAAGCAATGCAAAATAGCGTTGGCATCAGCGCTACTATTGGCACAAAAGACGAAAGTAATTTACGCTTACGTGGTTTCCGCAAAAACGAAATCAAGGTAATGGTAGATGGCAAACCCTTAAATAACGGTTATTTCGGCAATGTGGACATCAGTAAGCTCTCTTTGCTGGATATTGAAGAAATTCAGATTTTGAAGGGTCCTGCTTCACCTCTTTACGGAACAAATAATATGGGCGGAGTAGTAAATATTATTACCAAAGCTCCGCCAAATAATTACTGGCTGGAAGTGAATACACTCTTTAAACGCAATAATACCAATGAAATAACCCTATCTTCCGCTCATAGTTTTGATACCTGGAATTACCGTATAGGAGTTTCCCAGGAAAAAACAGACGGTTTTGTACTCTCCGAAAAATTTATTCCTACCCCTTATGAAGATGGAGGAGTTCGTAATAACAGCGATAAATGCCTCTATAACATTTCCGGTTCTCTGGATAAGGAATTCTTAAATTTCCATAATTTAGGTGTGGACTTTGGCTATAATAAAATGGATAAAAAGAATATTCCTTCTTCTATTTATGAACAACGCTATAGGCAATATCAGGACTGGATGCGTTATCATATCGGCTTATGGACTAAAATGCAAGTGAGTGAATCCGGCACTTTAAATCTGCAGTTAATCAATGATGGAAGCACCGATCGCTATTTGGAATATAAAGACCCTGCTTATGAAAATTTAACTTTAGATTCTAAAATGCACAATGCCGGTTTTGGCTTTCATTCCCGTTTTACTAAAACATTTACGGGAAATAAAAAACTGGATATTGGTTATAATTACGATTTCCAGGGCAATAACCGGAAAGATAATGATTCTTACCAACAATGGACGGATTCGGTTGTCCATATTCATCAGGCATTCAGTCAACTTGAATGCACCATTATTCCTAAATTGTTATTAACCACCGGAATAGGAGTTAATACCAGAATAAATAGAGATAATAACAAAATTCAACCTCAATTGGAACCCGCCGTAGGAATTGTGTATGAAATAATTCCTGATAGTGAAACATCTTTTGCTATAGGTCGCAATACTTCTCATCCCACTATGCGTCAACTTTATTCAGCCAGTAAGGGAAATCCCGATTTAAAACCGCAAAATTCTCTGAAACTGGAAATTAATCATAATCAGGCACTTTGGCAAAACAAAATTTCTCTGTCTTTCAGCGTTTATTTTAACGATACCAAAGACCTGATTGATTTGTATAACGGACACTATGAAAATATCTATAAAGTCCAATCACAGGGAACAGAAATCGGAGTAAGCTTTTCTCCGGATAAATTTTTCCAAACCAGCGTTAATTATGCTTATCTCAGCTACCGGAAAATAAGCGATTATTACTTAACTGAAACACCAAAAAATTCCGTTGAATTATGCCAACAATTCACTTTTCCCTATAAAATCGGATTTAGAATAAACAGTTCCTACAGAGACAGATGTCTTTCTCAAGACGATGACGGAAGATATCATACTTTAGCTCCCTATTGGAAACACGATTTAATATTAACCATCCCCTGGAAACGACTTAAACTTTTTCTGGGTGTGGAAAATGTCTTGGATGAAGATTACCAAAGCGAATACGGATATCCAGAACCGGGAAGAAACTTTTCTCTTGGTTTGCAAGCGATAATATAGGTCGGGAGGTCAAGAAGGCGAGAAGTCCAGAGGTCTGAAGTTCTGAAGGTTGTGAGGTCTGGAGGGTTTGTAGGGTTTATAAAGTTTATTGGGTTGAGAAGGTTGAGAAGGTTGAGAAGGTTGAGAGGGTTGAGAAGGTTGAGAAGGTTGAGAAGGTTGAGAGGGTTGAGAAAGTTTAGAAGGTTGAGAAGGTTGAGAAGGTTGAGATACCTTAAAGCCCGGAGGGCGACACAACGATAGCGATGGTGGCGTAAGCCCCTCGTAAAAAGTAAGCCCCGATTATTTTTCTTTTATTGACCTTTCCCGGTTCCCAAAAGCCCCAAAGGGCGACACAATGATGTATAAGGGTATGTAAGCCCCTCGTATAAAGGTTTAGAAGGTTTATAGGGTTTAGATTCCCTTTGCCCTCTGCCCTCTGCTAATAAGCCCGGAGGGCGACACAACGATAGCGATGGTGGCGTAAGCCCCTCGTAAAAAGTAAGCCCCGATTATTTTTCTTTTATTTACCTTTCCCGGTTCCCAAAAGCCCCAAAGGGCGACACAATGATGTAGAAGGGTGTGTAAACCCCTCGTATAAAGGTTTAGAAGGTTTATAGGGTTGAGTGAGTCATCCTGAAAAAAGTTAACACGCGAACTAATGTTCCAGGAGAAAGGAAATGAATCAAAATCAAAAACCAAAGAGTCACTTATTATCGCTATAATGTGGCTTATAAAATTTAGGTTTTTGTATGCGGATGAACAGCGTCCTCCGGCTACATATTTTGCGGAGGAACGGTGTCCTCCAGCTACACTGTTTTTTCGGTGTTCTCAGTGTTTTCGGTGATTTCGGTATAAAATAGAGAAAAACCTTGACAAAACTATGGTATTTTATAAAAAAGAAGAAGTTAAATAGCAGCTTTTGTCAAGCTTGATGAAAAGGGAGTATGCTTTGCTTTTACAGAAGTATTTTGAGTCGCGTTTTGAACTTATTGACCAGGAACTTAAAAACGCACTAACATTTGAAGACAAATATGCCACAGAGCTTAAAAAAGCAATTTATGAAGCAGTAATTCCGGGAGGTAAAAGATGGCGTCCTTTACTGCTTCTTTCTATGTTTGAAATGCTTACGGGATTTAAGAAACATCGCACTTTTCCGGATGCTCTAAAGTCCTCAGTCGCTATTGAATTGTTACATAATGGAGCCATAGTTCACGATGATTTGCCAAGTGTGATGAATAGAACACAGCGAAGAGGTCAACCGGCATTGCATATTAAATATGGTAATGCCATAGCTATTTTGGCTGCTGATGCACTTTATTCTCTTGCTTATGAAATTATCAGCGAGCTTAAAAACCCGGAACAATCCCTGGAAGCAATTCGCATTCTATCCAATGCCACAAAAAGTTATGGAATGATTGGAGGACAGGTAGTAGCTCTTTCCAGCCGGCATAAAGTGATGAAAATAAACACCTTGAATTATATTGATATGAAAAAGGTCGGATCGTTATTACAGGCATCTGCCGATATTGCCTGTTTGCTAAGTAGAGCAGATGAAGAAACACATCAGGTTATGAGAGCTTATGCCTTGAATTTAGGAATTGCCTATCAAATGATTGAAGATATTGAAGCAGATTATTCTCGCGGAAGTGAGGGTTTGGATGAAGAATATGTTCCTGTTTCCAAAGCCAGTTATACAGCTCTGCTGGGTTTTGATAAAGCTCGTAAAACAGTAGAAAATATGCTTGCTGATTCAGCTAAAATGCTGAAGCCCTATCCCAATAACTCTGTTTTATTGGAATTCGTAGCTATGATAAAAGAGAGATTACCCTGATCAATGGTTGATATTCATACTCACCTGCTGCCTAATATTGATGATGGTTCAAAATCCCTAAATGATTCTCTCAGGCAGTTATGCCAGATGGCAGAAGGTGGAATTAAAAGAGTTTATTTAACGGCACATTACTTTAAGGGTCATTATCAATACAGTCGTCAGGAATATGATGAGAAATTCAATACTCTCGTTAATAAAGTAAAAGATGCAGGTATAGACCTTGATATTCAACCCGGTTTTGAGATTTATTTGCAACCCGATATTTTGGAAGATATAAAAACCCACAATCTGACTATGGGTAAAAGTTCGTATATCCTTTTGGAAAGCGACTTAAATGGTCTGCCCAATGATTTTTATAATAATATCTTTCCCCTATTACGTGCTGGTTACAAACCTATTTTGGCTCATGCGGAACGCTATGTGAGCATTATGCAAAAACCCTCTCGCGCTGAAGACCTGATTTATCGTAATATTTATATGCAAACCAATGCCGGAAGCTTGCTTGGACTTTATGGCGAAAAGGTTAAGTCCACTGCCTGGATTTTAGTAAATAAGGGTTGGACACATTTTATTGCTTCGGACGATCATATTCGGGGTAAATATCTTGCCTATTTTGAAGCGCGCGATAAGGTAGAAGAGATGATTGATAATCATACCGCGCATTTGCTTTTTTATGTTTTCCCTTCCTGCATTGCCAGCGGAGAAAATATCCCTTATGAATATGTTCAGGTTTACCGACCTCATCATTCTCATCATCACCACAGACGCAGTATAATAAAGAGGATTTTTGGCTAAAATTCTAATTACCGGAATTACCGGTTTTATTGGCAGAAATGTTTTGCGGGAAATGTTAAAGTCCTGTCCCGATTTTAATATTACGGCTTTAGTACGTCCTAAGACAGAGCCGAGGCGCTATCAGGAATTTGAAAAGGCAATTCGTCTTGTAACTATTGACCTTGCCGATACTGCTTCATTAAAGGAATTTCTCTTTACGAATGAATTTGATACCATTTTGCATATTGGTGCATTACGCGGTGGCAGAAAATTTCCCCAAGAAACATATCTCCGCAGTAATGTTTACAGCACTGGACAGATGGTAGAATATTGCCTTGCCAAAGATGCCCGTTTGATTTATTGTTCTTCCGTAGGTGTTTTTGGTGCTATTCCTCAGGAACTTCCTGCTGGTCCGCAAACCGAGAAAAACCCTGATAATTATTATCATTACACGAAAATAGAATCGGAACGCATCATCAATCGCGCTATTTTAAATGGACTGAATGCAGGAATTGTCCGTCCCAGTATTGCTTATGGAGAAGGCGATTTCGGTTTCCCTTATCAAATGGTAAAATTAGTAGACAAACATCTTTTCCCGCTTATAAACAGACCTATTTGGATTCATCTTTGTCATATTGATGCTTTGGTGAAGGCATTTCTCTATCTTGCAACCCGCGAATGGAAAAGTGGACTTACCCTTACGGTAGCGGATCGTGAACCGGTGCGTTTACAATCATTGGTAGATTTTATTTCCCGTCAGCTTCACGGAAAAAACTATCCCCGTGCTTTAAGATTTGATAGAATTTTCTTTGCCTGGGGTGAAAAACTTGCTCGTCTCGTGAAGAATGAATTATGGATCAGCCGTTTTGAGCTAATTTCCAAAAGCTGGTTTTACGATGTGAGCGCCTATTACGACATAATGGAAAAAGAAGGTTACAAATCCCATTTCACCATTCCCGAATTTGAAATAACCATAAAGGACTATCAGAAACACTGATGGCTGTTCCGATTATTAATGACTGGGCAAAATATTTTGATAATCCGGATGAGGGTTTGGGCTCTTCTTATGAACGCATTGTCCTCAATAAGTTGCTGGATTTTGTTTGTAAGACCTATAAAATTCAATCGGCTCTGGAAACACCCTGTTTTGGTTTTACCGGAGTAAGCGGTATAAATCTGCTAAATTTGGCAAGACAGGGAATAAAGGTCTCTCTGGAAGATCATAATTTAGAGCGCATAGAAAAAATTCGGGAATTATGGCAAGAATTGCGTTTACATACCGATATCAAATATAACCTTGATTATGTGAAACTGGATTATCCTGACAAACATTTTGATTTGGGCTTCAATTTTTCCGCTTTGTGGTTTACTCAAAATATTAGAAGTTTTCTTTCCGAATTCTGCAGAGTTTGCAAAAAGGCAATTCTTATTTGTGTTCCCAACCGAAACGGAATCGGCTATAAAATGCAGATAAAGGATTATTCACCGGAGAAATACCCTTTTTTGCATCCGGAATATCTTGATCCCGCTACCATCAAATTCCTGATGAAACAAAATAAATGGCAATTGCAAGACGAAAACTATATTGATTGTCCCCCTTGGCCCGATATTGGAATGAAAAAAGAACTCTTTTTTAACCGCCTGCTGAAAAAACAGGAAATTCAGGAAAACAATACGGAACCTGTTACCATTCTTACTTACTATCAGGATGAAGACAGTGAATTTGCCGAAAAGATGTTTAAATATAGTTTTGTGGAAAGAACTGCTCCCAAACAGTTCAAAAAATATTGGGCTCACCATTATTATCTGCTCTTCACTCCGGAAAATAGTGAATGACCCGAAAAAATCGTAACTCATTAGTAATCGGTCTAATTATAGGCATCCTTTTGCTTGCTGCCTGGTTATATTATACTCCTTTAGAGGAAATTAAAGCCCAAATTGCACAAGTCAATTATAATTGGGTTATAATTGCTTCCGTGGCATACCTTTCTGCCTATTTTTTGCGTTCTTTGCGTTGGCGTTTACTTATTCCCGCTCCTGCTAATCCAGGTATATTCAAAACCTGGCTGTATGCTATGGCGGGAAATCTGCTCAACTATTTAATTCCTATCAGAGCAGGAGATTTTGCCCGTGCCTGGTTCATTAAAAAAAATTATTCTCTACCCTATATGAAAGCATTGCCTTCGGTATTTGTAGATAAGGTCTTTGATACTATTGCCATCTTGTTTATCATCATTGTTTTACCTTTCACAACCATTGAACTGAGCACTCCAATGGTCATTTTACTTTGTTTATTATTGCTGATCTTTATTGTAGCTTTTGCTATCCTGCTTATTTCTGTTTGGAAAAAGGAATTGGCGGTGAAAATTATTTCCTCGCTTTTTTCCTGGTTGCCCCAAAAAGCAAAGGCAAAAATAAACCCGGGCATAGAAATGTTTATCAGTGAGCTTAACCTCTTTGAACATCATACTTTCAAGCTGGTTTCGGCATTATTTTTAACTGCCGGAGGGGTTTTATTGGACGGAACATATTTTTATTTGCTGTTCCGAGCTTTTGGAATATTTTATCCTTTTGCTCTGGTTTTATTTGGCTATACTTTAATAAATCTTTCCTATGCCATTCCTCAACCTCCCGCTCAACTTGGCAGTAACGAATGGATGATGATTATTATTTTCAGTATAGGATTTGGATTGACAAAGACCACTGCCTCGGCAATTATGGCTTTTGGACATATTTTAACTGCCGGATTAATGAGTTTATGGGGTATAATTGCTTTCGCGGTTCTTGGTCCTGAACTCTTATTCACAGCTATTAAAGGAGATAAAATAAATGACTAAAGAAGAACTGATACAAGATATAACTGCAATGCAGAGCTTGAAAGAAACCCTGCTGAACGAAATACATAATGTTATAATTGGTCAGGACAGAGTTCTAACCGATGTCCTCATTGCCCTTTTTGCCAATGGACATATTCTTCTGGAAGGTGTTCCGGGATTAGCAAAAACCTTGCTTATTTCTTCTCTGGCAAAAGCACTTTCGCTTTCTTTCAGTCGGATTCAATTTACCCCCGATTTAATGCCTTCCGATATAACCGGAACGGAGATTTTGGTAAATGACCCCATTACCGAAAAAAAGCACTTTGAATACATCAAAGGTCCTATTTTTGCCAATATCATTCTGGCAGATGAAATTAACCGCACACCTCCTAAAACTCAAGCAGCTTTATTACAGGCAATGCAAGAATATGCAGTAACCAGCGGAACCGTTACCCGTCCCTTAAGTAAACCGTTTTTAGTGATGGCAACTCAAAATCCCATTGAACAGGAAGGAACTTATCCCCTTCCGGAAGCACAGTTAGACCGTTTTATGTTCTTTATCAATATTGATTACCCTACTTTAGAAGAAGAACTCCAAATTGCCGAAAGCACTACGGGACTGGAAAATCCTGTAATTACACCTCAGCTGACGGGTCAACAAATAATATCTTTACAACAAGCAGTGCGTTCTCTTCCTGTAAGTGATCATGTTCTTAAATTTGCCGTAAATTTAGTAAGAAAATCCCGTCCCAATACGGATGATGCCTTAAATGAAATTAAACAGTGGGTTGCCTGGGGAGCAGGACCACGTGCTTCACAATATCTTATTCTTTCTGCCAAAGCAAGAGCCGCTTTAGATGGACGTTTAACTCCTGCAGAAGAAGATGTTAAGGCATCTGCCATCAATGTGTTACAGCATCGTATTTTACCCTCCTTCGCAGCTCAAGCGGAAGGAATTAACTCCAAACAAATCATTAACTGGTTACTGGAGCAAAAATGAAACGCTTTATATTCTTTCTTCTTTGCCTGCTAATGTGTATATCCCTCTTTGCCATTGATAATAAATTTCTGCATCAACTGGTTCAGGTTAAAAGTTCGCAGGCATATTCCATCCGCTTTGACGATGATTTGGTTTATACTAATAACCAGAATTACATTTGGGTTTATTCCATATTTAATGCCTGGCAGCCCAAACTGGAAGCTGCCTTTTTTTCTCCCAATCCAATTGAGGATATTGAAACTCTTGCCGGCAAACATCTTTATGTAGCTTCCAATGAACCTACCAATCAGGTTATTCTGATAGATAGCTTATATACTGGCTCCCGCATTTTCTTCCCCCAAACAATTGTAGGTGATAAACTTACCCGCGAAGGTTCTATCCTTTATGTGGCAGACCGTTATAGAGGAATTGATATTATTAATTTAAGCGGTGGAAGCACACGCGAATTATTAGCTACTTTTTCTGAAAAATGGGGCATTAAGGACTTTGTGGCAAGTTACCCTTATATTTTTGCTCTCAATGATTTTGGTTTAGTTGCCGTAGATATTACCGATCAATCCTATCCTGTTTCTTTGGGTGTAAATTACGAAATTATAGATGCCACTTGTTTGGTTAAAAACGGAAATACAATTTGGATCGGTGCCGGAAAAAACCTCTTGGCTTTCAATGTTTATGAACCCAAAAAGCCAACTCTCATCAGCCAAATTAGAATGACTAACGAAATCCTGAGTTTGGATATTAAAGATAACCGTCTTTTTATTGCCTTAGGTCGCGGGGGAGTTAAAATTATTGATGTAACTAATCCCCTCAAGACAGAAGACATCAACAACATCTTTCTCACTATTCCCGTTTACGATTTGGATGTAGCCAATGATTACATTTTTTTAGGACTGGGAAAAGAGGGTTGGATGCTCTATGAATACCGGTAAAAGCAGAGGGCTGAGGGCTGAGAGCGAGGGCAGAGAGTCAGGAGTCCTCACTGCCGAAATAACTTTTACGCTACCCTCAAATTTGTTTGGCAGTGAGGGTTAATGACAAGAAAGGGAAAATAATTAGGAAGAAGATATTATGGAAGACCAGATATTATCTGAAGTAAACCTTAAGGAATATATGCCTACCACTCAGATGAAATTGTTTAACTTTGATGCAAAACCCTTTTTAAAATGGGCAGGTGGTAAAGGACAACTAATTCCCGAACTTGTTGATCGGCTTCCGGATAAATTCAAAAAAAGTATGCATATTCCTGTTTATATTGAACCATTTATTGGAGGTGGTGCATTTTTCTTTTATTTACAATCCTGTTTTCAGATAGATAAATCTTTCATAATAGATATCAACCGTGATTTGATCATAACCTATCAAGTTATTAAATATGCTGTAGAGAATTTAATTGCTTTATTATCCGAATTGGATAATAAATATAATAATGCTTCCCAAACTGAGAGAACTACTTTGTATTATGATATCAGAAAAAAGTTTAATTATAGTAAAAAGCACCTTGATACCACTTACAACGAATTATGGATAAGACACTCTGCCTATATGATTTTTCTTAATAGGACTTGTTTTAACGGTTTATATAGAGAGAATAAAAACGGGGAATTTAATGTCCCTCATGGTCGTTATGATAAACCCTCAATATGTCAAGCAGAAAACCTTTGGGATGCGAATAAAGCACTGTCTAATACAAAAATTCTACAGGGTGACTTTTCCTTGGCTGCAAATTATGTTGAAGAAAACACCTTAATTTATTATGATCCTCCCTATAGACCATTAACCAAGACCTCCAATTTCAATTCTTATGCCAAAGAAGGTTTTGCCGATAAAGACCAAATCAGATTAGCTAACTTTTTTCAGGAAATGGATAGACCTGATGTATATCAGATTTTATCAAACTCCGATCCCAGAGTTACAAATCCCAAGGATGACTTTTTTGATAACCTCTATAAAGAGTATAAGATAAGCCGAATACAAGCAAAAAGAATGATAAATTCCGATGCCGAAAAAAGAGGTAATATTACTGAAATACTTGTGACGAATTATTGAGGTGATGGAGTATGTCTCAGTTCTAAACTAATAAAAATTATGCTTTATATAGTATATATAATGTTTATCATAGATTGGGAGGTTTACCTTGAAACAATTATCTGTATATAAAAAATTAAAACTGAACAGCCCCGAAAAAGTATTTAACTATCTTATAAATACTATGTTACCTACAATCAATAACTGGTCTTATCTTGTTGACTGGGAAAAAGTATCCAAGCACATAAAGGATATTGAAATATGCCTAAATACAATGAACTATCTCATAGGCAAAAAGAATATCCACAATGAATTTCAATATCTTCTGAAAAAACATCCGGAAATTAAGCATATTTTACCTGTTCTTGTTGCTTGCAGAAAAGATAGTATTACCCTGTTAACTTCTAATGATGAAAATGACCTCCAAGCAAAAGAGTTCAATTTTAAAAACCTTTCTGATGAAGATGCCTTAAATTTTGCTGACAGAGCTGGTTTATTACAGTTATTAAGTTCAAACAAAATAAAGAACTTGGTTGATTATGTTTTCGGAATTGAAGTAGGATTGGATTCCAATGCCCGCAAAAATAGAGCAGGAAAAGCAATGGAACAATTAATGAATAATCATATTAAAAGGATTTGTGAAAAAAACAACCTTGAATATTTAGCATCTGCTAACAAGTCAAAAGTAGAAAAACACTGGGGAATTGACCTTCCTGTAGATAAAACAAATCGTAAAGTTGACTTCATAATAAAAAAAGACCGTCAGTTATTTTTATGTGAAGTCAATTTCTACAACGTTGTCGGTTCAAAATTAAAATCAACAGCAGGTGAATATAAAAATATCTATAACTTTTGGAAAAGTCATAACCTACAATTTATATGGATAACTGATGGTTGGGGTTGGAAAACAACGCAAAGACCCTTGCAAGAAGCATTTAATGAGCTTGATTATATCCTGAATATAAAAATGGTTTTGGATGGTGTTTTAGAATATATCCTTACTAATTGATTATGAGCTATAGTAAATATTTTTCTGCTGAAGGTTTCTGCTTATATTGGGGAAATTGTATGGAAATTTTAAAAGAACTTGAACCCAACTCAATAGATATGATTTTTGCCGATCCTCCCTACTTTTTATCGGATGGAACCATAACTTGTAAAAGCGGAAAAATGGTAAGTGTGAAAAAGGGTGACTGGGATTTGCTTGATGAATTTAATAACAAATCAGAATTCCACCATAAATGGATTTCTGTATGTAGACAAATATTAAAACCATCAGGAACTATTTGGATTAGCGGAACCTACCATTCAATTTATCAATGTGGTTATGAGTTACAAAAACAAGGGTTTAGAATTATTAATGATATTTGCTGGTTCAAACCTAATGCAGCTCCAAACCTTACCAGAAAATGTTTTACTGCTTCTCACGAAACAATTCTTTGGGCAATTAAAGACCCCTTACAGAAACAAAAATATCATTATGAGCTAATGAAAAATACTGACTGGATGGGAGATATTATCAATAAGAAAGGTAAACAAATGAGAAGTGTTTGGTGTATTCCAACTACACCTGCAAGGGAAAAAATACACGGAAAACATCCAACTCAAAAGCCCATAGCATTATTGGAAAGAATCATTTTATCTTCTACCGATGAAGGGGACCTTGTTCTCGATCCCTTTAATGGAAGCGGTACTACCGGTGTTGTTGCTAAAAAATATCATAGAAATTATATAGGAATAGATATCAATATTGATTATTTGAAATTGACCATTGAAAGGATAAAAGATACTCTTTAACCTTGTGGAAACTTTGAAGTTATATTTATAATTCAATTTAAGAGTCGTCACTGCCGAAATAGCTTTTAAGGTACCCTCAAATTTGTTTTGTAGTGAGGACTCGTGAGCGGAAGAGATATTAGATAATTTTTTTATAGATAAATCATAAATGTTTTCCTCTTAACCGATTTTTAGCTTCCGGATAACCCTTTTCGGAATCAGAATATGAGATTTAGAATGGGGGTTTATTTCTCTTTTTCCGAGGGGCTTACGCCACCATCGCTATATAAGTGTCGCCCTAAGGGGCTTTCTGGGAATATAAAAGGAAAAAAGAAAAAAACTCGGGGCTTACTTTTCCCGAGGGGCTTACGCCACCATCGCTATCATTGTATCGCCCTCCGGGCTTATTAGCAGAGGGCAGAGAGCAAAGGGAATCTAAACCCTATAAACTTTCTAAACTTTCTAAACCTTCTCAACCCTCTAAACTTCCACATAAAGGACATCTTTTTTTTCATTTTGCTCATGACACAAGCATATATTTGCTACAACCTTTTTGTCAAGATACATTGAGTCCCCTTAAAGACCCAATTGGTTGAACACTCCCTTTTTTTTATGTATGTTCAATATAGAATGTATATTATTGCTTTACGAAGGGAATAGCGGTTCCCAGGATATTAATTGTAAAATAGCGGGCGGAGGCAATTTCTCTATTGTAAAAGAGATATCCCTCTTTTTTGGCACCGGGTAAAAGTTCTGCCGAGCTAAATGCATTATTTACCAGTTCATAATACATTTCCTGTTCTTTATTTCTGTCTGTGATACCGAATTCTGTTGTGGGAGAAAAAGGGTCACTGAATTCCTTCAACATCATTCTGCGTTCCAGATCAGAGAGAATGTAATCTACGGGAACGGGATCATATTGTTTTTCATTGCAAAGAATGCTGAATGAGCTTTCCTGCAGTTTAATTTTTTGTCTGGAATTATTTTTTATACTGATAAAGATGGGGAAGAAACGGTTATTGATTTCCTGATAACTTCCAGGGTAGCTTTGGGGTTTAACGATAATCAATAATGTATCCGTACGAATAACAGCATAATTATTTTCGCTAACGACTCCTTCCCCGGGAACAAACTGGCTTACAGAACAAGCGGACAGCAGAAATAAAATTCCTGCTGTCAGCATCATTCTGCAATGTTTATTCGTTATCCTCTTCATTTTCAAGGTCTTCTTCCGATTCATCCATTTCTTCAATTTCTTCTTCATCTTCTTCAGCGAATTCTTCATCTTCCCCATCTGCAAATTCTTCCAGGTTAGAAGCTGGTTTTGCCTTCAAGGTTTCCACTTCTTTATCCAGGGATTCCTCATCCGGTTCTGAATGAACAAGAGATATATCGCGCACTACATCATTGGGAGCAAGGTTTATCAAACGCACTCCCAAAGTATTTCTTCCCACCACGGAAATTTCGGAAACGCGTTGTCGGATAATCATTCCGCCTTGAGTGATAATCATTAAATCGTCATCATCCCGCACCAGCATCAAAGCAGCCAAATAACCGTTTCGTTCATTTGTCTTCAGGGTTATAACACCCATAGAACCTCTTCTGGTAACAGAATAACTGGAAATAGGACTTCGTTTGCCATAACCCTTTTCACTAATAGCTAAAATAGTGGAGGAATTGGGTTTACCGTTTTCCAATTGATCCTGAGCAGTGGCAATAGTCATAGATATTACATAATCTCCATTGCGCAAACGAATTCCTTTCACACCTTGGGAAAAACGACGCATAGAACGGATTTCGCTTTCACTGAAACGATTGCATTTTCCATCATGAGTAGCCAGAAGAATATCATCTCCCGCTTCACAAATTCTGGCATCAATCAATTCATCGCCTTCTCTCAGTTTGATAGCTTTAATACCGATGGAGCGAGGATGCGAAAAAGCGGTTAAAGGTGTTTTTTTAACCAGACCGTTACGCGTGCACATCACGATATTTTGTTCGGGATGGAAATCCTTCAAAGTTACAAAAGCTTTAATTCTATCTCCTTCAGCAAGTTTTACCAAATTCACAATGGCTTTTCCTCTAGCTGTTCTACTTGCTTCCGGAATTTCAAAAACCTTTAGCCAGTAACACATTCCATGATCGGTAAAAAGCAAGATATAGGAATGAGTGCTGGCAACGAAGAGGTATTGAATAAAGTCCTCTTCTTTCAGATTGGAAGCGCTTAAACCCTTTCCTCCTCTGGCTTGAACTTTATAGGTATCAACAGGTAAGCGTTTTACATAGCCATCATGAGTGATAGTAACAACCACCATTTCATCCGCAATCAGGTCTTCCATATTGAAACTTCCAGCCGGAGCAGGGATAATTGTAGTTAACCTTTTATCAGCAAATTTATCTCTAATTTCAGCTGTTTCTTCCTTAATTAAATTCATTCTAAGTTCTTTATGTTCAACAAGTTCGGTAAGACGAGCAATAATAATCAACAATTCCTGATATTCCGTTTCAATTTTATCGCGTTCCAAACCGGTTAAGCGTTGGAGACGCATATCCAGAATAGCTTTTGCCTGAATTTCGCTTAAGCCAAATTTCTCCTGTAAACCGACGCTGGCATCATTTGGTGTTTGTGAAGCACGGATTAGAGCAATAACCTCATCCAGATTATCCAGAGCTATTTTCAAGCCCTCTAAAATGTGCAATCGTTCTTTGGCATTGCGCAGGTCAAATTGAGTGCGGCGTAAAACAACTTCGTGCCGAAAATCAATGAAATTCTGCAGCATTTCTTTCATATTCACAACTTGCGGAACACCATCTATCAGACAGAGATTAATTACGCCAAAAGTGGATTGCAGCTGTGTATATTTATAAAGCAAATTACGCACTACTTGAGCATCATGATTGCGTTTTACCTGAATTACAATGCGCATTCCATCGCGTCCGGATTCATCCCGAATATCGCTAATGCCTTCAATTTTTTTGTCTTTCACCAGCTCCACCATTCGTTCTATAAGCTGACTTGTAGAAAGCTGATAGGGAATGGAACGAATTATAATCTGTTCTATATCATTGGGTAGGGTTTCAATTTCAGTTTCACCCCGCATAATAATTTTGCCTCTACCCGTTTCAAAATATTCTCTTATTCCCTCAGTTCCCAAAATAAAACCACCAGTTGGAAAATCGGGTCCCTTAATATATTCCAGCAAGTCCAATGGTTGCAAATCGGGATTATCAATCAGAGCAATAATGGCATCACAGACCTCACCTATATTATGGGGTGGCATATTGGTTGCCATTCCAACAGCGATTCCGGAAGAACCGTTTACCAGTAAATTGGGAAACCGCGCAGGAAAAACAGTAGGTTCTTGACGGGTTTCATCGTAGTTGCTTCTAAATTCAACGGTATCCTTCTCCAGTTCGGTAAGCATTTCCATTGTTATTTTTTGCAGGCGTGCTTCTGTATATCGCATTGCTGCAGGCGGATCACCATCTATGGAACCGAAATTTCCCTGACCTTCAATTAACGGATAACGCATTATCCAGGGCTGTGCCAAACGCACTAAAGTAGGATATACAACTTGTTCTCCGTGAGGATGATAGTTACCACTTGTGTCCCCGGCAATTTTTGCACATTTACGAAAGTGACTTCCGGGAGTTAAATTAAGTTCATGCATCGCATAGATTATTCGGCGTTGAGAGGGTTTCAAGCCATCCCTAATATCGGGTAAGGCGCGTGAAACAATCACACTCATAGAATAATCAAGGTATGCTTGTTTTAGTTGTTCTTCTATTTGAACAGGAATAATATTGGTTGTTTCAGACATCTATTTTTGCTCCTTAAACATCAAGATTTTTTACATAGCGGGCATTTTCCTGAATAAATTCCCTTCTGGGTTCTACTTCATCGCCCATTAAAATGGTAAACATTCTATCCGCCTCAATGGCATCATCCATTTTGATAGCAATCATTTTCCGGTTTTTAGGATCAAGAGTGGTTTCCCAAAGCTGTTCCGCATTCATTTCACCAAGTCCTTTATAGCGTTGAACAAGCACACCTTTTTCACCAAATTCCCGAATTGCTTTATCCCGTTCTTCTTCATTATACACATAAACCTTCTGTTTTCCTTTGCGAACCTGAAAAAGAGGCGGCATTGCAATATAGAGTTTACCTTCTTCAATTACGGGACGCATATAGCGATAGAAAAAGGTCATTAGCAAAGTGGCAATATGAGAGCCGTCTACATCAGCATCAGCCATTATAATGATTTTATGATAACGCAGTTTGCTAATGTCAAATTCCTGTCCAATTCCAGCTCCCAAAGCTAAAATAATCGGTTGAATTTTATCGTTGTTCAAAACCTTATCCACTCTTGCTTTTTCCGTGTTCAGCATTTTTCCCCACAAAGGAAGTATTGCCTGAAAAGAACGATCTCTTCCTTGTTTGGCGCTTCCGCCTGCCGAGTCACCCTCCACTAAAAAGAGTTCTGTTTTTTCCGGATCGCTTAAAGTGCAATCAGCAAGTTTTCCTGGCAGGGAGCCACTTTCCAGGACAGTTTTTCTCCTGGTAAGTTCTCTTGCCTTTCTGGCTGCTTCTCTACTGCGTGCTGCTAAAATACTTTTCATTGTAATATTTTTTGCTTCAGCAGGATGCTCTTCAAAATACTCCATAAGCTTTTCGTAAACAGCACTATTAACAATTCCTTCCACTTCCGAATTTTGCAGTTTGGTTTTGGTCTGTCCCTCAAATTGGGGATTGGCAATTTTAAGTGAAATAACTGCAGTAAGCCCTTCTCTAATATCTTCACCAGAAGGACTAACCTTTTCATTTTTAAGCAGATCGGCATTTTTGATGTAGGTATTTACAGCACGCGTTAAACCGCTTTTAAATCCGCTTAAATGGGTTCCCCCTTCAGTAGTATTAATATTATTGGCAAAACTGAAAATGTTTTCCTGATAACCCTCGTTATATTGAAGGGCTACTTCAAATTCCATTCCTTCTTTCACGCTGGAAATGTATATCGGATTGGGGAAAAGCGGTTTTTTGTTCTGATTTAAGTATTCCACAAAACTTTTTATTCCCCCCTCATATTTAAAATCATGAACCCGACCACTGCGTTCATCTTTTAGAATAATGCGTAATCCACTATTCAGGAATGCCAGTTCTCTTAAGCGGGAAGTTAAATAATCAAAGCTGAATTCCGTTGTTTCAAAAATAAGTGGATCGGGACGGAAAGTTACTACTGTTCCGGTTTTATTGGTATCCCCTAAAACCTGTAATTCGGTTACCGGAAGACCTCTTTCAAAGCGCATAAAGTATTCTTTCCCGTCCTTAAAAATATTCACTTCCAGAAATTCCGAAAGAGCATTTACTACTGAAACACCAACTCCATGCAGACCTCCGGCTACTTTATAACTTTTATCGTCAAATTTCCCCCCTGCATGCAGAACCGTTAAGACAACCTGCACTGCCGGAACTCCCATATCTTTTTGGATATCAACAGGAATTCCGCGTCCGTTATCTTCCACTCTAATATTTCCTTCGGTGGTTATAGTGCAAATAATTTCATCGCAATAACCTGCTAATGCTTCATCTATAGAATTATCTATAACTTCGTAAACCAAGTGATGCAAACCGCGTTCACTGGTGCCTCCAATATACATTGCAGGCCTTTTACGGACAGCTTCCAGACCCTTCAGCACTTTGATATTGCTGGCTGTATAAGTTGAGCTTTGCATATTCTATTGTCTCCTATAATTTTATGAATAAAGCTAAGGATTTTTTTCCAGATAAATGAATCTCACTGGATTTTGAATCCTTAATTTGTTGCCACAGTAAATGATATAGTGTTATTGTCAAGCACTTTCTTTGTCTATTTTCTGTTTATAATCCTTTATCTTGCAATATGTTATAAAACCCGTTTTTTTTGTTTTTGGGAGGGCATTAAAATTCCCTTTTTTCCCGCTCCTTTTTTCTCCCTTTCAGGTTAATATGCTGTCATTGTGAAAGTTGCTTTTTTTCCATAATAGCATTACCTAATCATTGCTTACCCATTACGGATGGGATTAGCAATGGGTAAGCAATGGGTAAGCAATGCTCCTAAGGAAGAATATATAACTTCAATAAAGAGTGACGATTATAGGCATTCTGCTATAACCTTTAATTTTTATCCCCAATAATGCGGTTGAATAAAAATGGGGCGGCAACTTCCTATTTGCCAAAGAAACTGAAGATTTCTAAAGGGATTTTTACCACCGGGTTAAAACCCGTTGTTAGTATCTGTCGTTCCTACGGAACTTTTTCTTAACAAAAGAGATAAGTTGTTCACTTTTCGCCGGGTTCAAACCCGTCGTTAATATCTGTCGTTCCTGCGGAACTCATTCTTAATAAGAGAGATAAGTTATGTCCTTTACGCTTTTCGCCGGGTTCAAATCTTTCCATAATATCTATCGTTCTAATGTCATTCCTGCGAAATCAGGAATCCAGATATTTTTAAACTATATAACTGAATTTTCAATAGGGAATTAATCTAATTTGCTTTCTACGAAATTTTTACTACAATATGTGCTTAACGAATGGAGAAATGATATTAACAATTATTTCTATTGCATTATTGGGTTTTAAGGAAAGGTTTATGCTCTCCACGCTATCATTGTATTGCTCTTGGAAACTATAAAAATGTTAAACTTTTAATCTTTTTCGTCCCTATCTCTTATTCTTATCTCTATATTGATGTTACGATTACCTTTTGGGAGATATTCATCTATTATTGTTCCTGTTGGGTGAAAAGGATTATAAGATTTAGATAACTTATATAACTTTATCAAGCCGTATCCTATAAGAATAATTAGAATTATGAACACCATTTTTTGTTTACCTCTAATTTACAATATATTTATTCCTTACCGCCTAACAACTACAAAATGAACGACGCGAATGTCGTTCTACTGGTTAATAATCAGTTCCTTTTGCCTGCGTATTTCAGAGGGTTTAGGAATATGAATCGGCTTTCCTGTTTCATAATCTAAACCGGTATAATACATACAAGTGGAAATTGTCATAGGCGTAGGGGTAAATTCTTGCACCTGTTCTACCTTTAATTTATTTTTTCTTAGCCAATTACGAAGTTCAAAAGCATCTTCCATAGTAGTTCCTGGATGACCAATTATCAGGTAAGGAATAATTTGGCTTTTTAGTCCCGCTTTATTAGTGTAAAAATAAAACTTTTTACAAAACTTTTCAAAGACCTCAATCTGCGGTTTATTCATCAAGCGTAAAACACTAGAAACAGAATGCTCCGGCGCAAGTTTTAAACGCCCTCCCGTATATTTAGTAGCAAGGGCTTCAATATAGTTATCATCATTTACTGCCATATCATAGCGAATTCCGGAGGCAATAAATAAATGTTTGATACGGGGTAAATTCCCTATTTTAGCAAGGATTTCCAACTGAACCGAATGATTTATTTGCAAATTGGGACAAATATCTGGAACCAGACAGGAATTTCTTTTACAGGTCTCAGGAAAATCCAAACCGCAAAATGAAGCATACATATTTGCAGTTGGACCACCTACATCGGAAATTGTGCCGGTATGTTTTTGTGCTTCTTTCAGCAGAGAGGTCTCCGATCTGGATTGAATATTGCGTCCTTGATGACAGGCAATAGCACAAAAATTGCAACCACCATAACATCCGCGATGAGAAGTAATAGAATCCTTAATTTGTTCATAAGCAGGAATTTTGTGCCCTGCATAAACAGGATGCGGTTGATATGCAAAAGGCAAAGCATAAATGCTATCCATTTCCTTTGTAGTTAATGGTTTTGCCGGTGGATTATGTTTCAGCCAGCGTCCTGCATTTTTTTGAAAGATAGTTTTTGTTCTATAATTATCCTCAAATTGTCTGGTCATTTGATAAAAGGTCTCTTTAGCGGAACACTTCTCTGCTTCCGGCAAAATAATATCCTCCTTTGCCGGAAAAGTAGAAGAAAAAACAACAGTGGAAGGCAAATTTTGAATACTGCTTACAGGAACTCCTTTTTGCAATAAAATCGCCAGATCCGTTACAGGTCTCTCCCCCATTCCGTAAATTAAAATATCCCCTTTGCTATCTGCCAAAATGCTATTGCGAACTTTATCCTGCCAAAAATCATAATGAGCAATCCGACGCAAGGATGATTCTATGCCTCCAATAACAATTGGCACACCCTTAAAAAGACGCTTTATGATATTGGTATAGATAATGATAGCTCTGTCAGGACGCTTTCCGGAAATTCCATCAGGACTGTAAGCATCGTCATTACGCAGTTTTCTCTGGGCTGTGTAATGATTTACCATAGAATCCATATTGCCTGCAGTAATGCCAAAAAAGAGACGCGGTTTTCCTAAAACGGTGAAAGAGGAATCATTTCTCCAATCCGGTTGAGGAATAATTCCAACTCTAAAACCGGCTGCTTCTAAAGTGCGTCCGATAATTGCTGCAGCAAAAGAAGGGTGGTCTATATAGGCATCTCCACTGATAAGAATGATGTCTAAATAATCCCAATCCCTCTCTTTCAGGTCCGATTGGTTAACTGGAAGAAAAGGCATCGCTAAAAAAGGGGTAATGGATTTTATAACTTTCCATTACCCCTGAAAAAAGGTAGGCATCTAATCAGGGATTAACTCTGATAATATTGATTGCCTGAATGCCTTTGTCCGTTTCCATCAAATCAAAAGTAACCAGTTCATCCTGTTCCAAAACTTTCAGTTCCCGCGGAGAATTGGTAACTATAGATTTCCAGTGGACAAAGTATTCCTTGTTGTCATCAGTAATAATAAAGCCATAACCTTTATTCTTGTTAAACCATTTTACTTTTCCTTTCATATTGAACCTCACATATTTTTATCCTAATGTCATAGAAAAAAATATAGCTGATTATGTCAATTAAAAAAGTAGAGAGGTCTGGAGGTCTTGAGGTCTGGAAGTTAAAAGCTTGCTTTTAAATGAACGACGAGGACATCATTCTTCCGGAAAATTAAAAATCTTGATAGAATATAGTGTAGCTGGAGGACGCCGTTCCTCCGCAATAAAAATTTACCTGTTCTTAACAAGTTCCAACTATACAAAAAATTGATTTTGCGGAGCTTTAGCGAGCTCCAGCTACCCAATTCGCTCTTACTTTATTGACTTCTTGATCCCTCTACCTTTAAACCCTCATAACATTTTTCTATTGACTATTTAAGAGAATTGATTATCATAGTTCATATAAGGTAACCAACAAATTCAGAGGAGTTTATATGAAGCCAAAACTTCTATTAGTGGACGATGATCAATTACTACGAGAAGTAATAGGTGATTTTTTATCGTCCCACGGTTATGAAGTTGATTTGGCTGACAATGCAGACAGCGCTTTGGAAAAGTTTGAACCTGGTAAATACCAACTGGCATTAATTGATTATATGATGCCTGGAATGAATGGATTGGAGTTAATGAAAATTTTATTGAAACAAGACCCGAAAATCTTTTGTCTGATTATGACTGGTTACCCTACTGTTGATTCTGCTTTTCAATCCGTTGTAGACGGTGCTTCCGATTATATTGTAAAGCCCTTTCAACTAAAAGAATTATTAAATACAATCGGTTCCTACATCTGATGCTGGAAATAGAATTAACATATCCGAAACCCGTTCCCAACCGCTCTTTAAATATTTGGAGCAATCCTGTTTTTATGCAGACAGTAGCTGAAATATCCAACTTCATACCCTGGCATCTGGTCTGTTATAAAGGCACTACAATTGTTGCTGTTCTACCGCTTTACGAGAAAAAAATACTTGGTTGCAGAGTGTTAAAACGCTCCTCTTTATCCTATTATCAGGGATTAAACCTTTGGCTGGAGGAAAATTCTCTGCCGGCAAGAAAGTTGCTTGATGCCCTACAAATAACGATGGCAATAGCAAGGGGCTTAAAAAGTAACTTTAAGAGAATTAGAATCAACTTAACTCCTGAGACCTACGATATTAGAGGTTTTTTATGGAATAAGATGCAAGCTGTTCCTTTTTATACTTTTGTCCATAATCTAAACAGCGAACTAAAACCTCTTCCCGATAAACGCAGAGACCTTGCCCAAGCGGAAAAACAAAATTATACTTTTGAGGAAGGATTGAATATTGAGGAATTTATCGGTTTACTAAAAATTCTGAAGGTTAAAAAAAACTGGAATCCCGATTGCGATTACCAGGGATTGGGTGATTTCATCCGTATTTTATATCGGGAAGGAATGTTACGGCAAATGAATTTAACCCAACAAGGTAAAATAGTTAGCAGTAATCTTATCTTACAGGATGGCAAAAAGGTATATAATATCTATCAGGCAACTGAAGATAATGCCTTAAAAAAAGGTGCCTGTAGTTTGCATACGGTTAAACTGATAGAACTTCTCCAAAAAGAAGGTTTTCAGGAACTGGATTTCTGTGGTAGCAGCATACCTGAAATTGCCAGATTCAATAGTGCACTTGGTCTTCAGCTGAAGCTTTTCTTTCAAATTAGGTCTTCTGCTATGGTATAATAAAAAAGGAAAACTTTCCTGTCTGCGGAATAAAAACTCTGCAGGCAATAAAGGATAAGTAATAATGGAAAAAATTGTTGTCTTGAAAGGGGGAACTTCTCCTGAAAGAGAGGTCTCTTTGGTTAGCGGTGCAGAAATTGCTTCTGCCTTAAGAAATATGGGCTATATAGTTCAAGAAATAGACCCTGCCGATTACCCGAAACTTTCCGATTTACTTACTGCCGTTCAAAATGAACAGCCATTACTGGTCTTTAATGGTTTGCATGGAGGTAGTGGAGAAAATGGTGAACTGCAGGCAGCTCTTTCCCTGGCAGGAATTAAGTTTACAGGTTCCGGTTTCAAAGCCAGCTGTTTCAGTATGGATAAATACATTTCCAAGCTGATTGCTTTGGCGGAAGGAATTCCGGTTCCTAAATATATTTTAATGCGGGAAGACCTTCTGGAGGATTATCAAGATGTGGAAGATTATTCCGGATTTTCCAATCAGTTGGGACTTCCTATAATTGTAAAACCAAATGATGCCGGTTCTTCCGTAGGAATAAGCAGAGTGGAATGTTTGGAGGACTTGAAACCTGCTGTCCAAAAGGCATTGCAATATTCACATAGCGTCCTTTTAGAAGAATATATCCCCGGTAGGGAATTAACCGTCACAATTATTGATTCGGAGGCATATCCTGTAGTGGAAATCAAACCCCTGGAAGGTTGGTATGATTATACCAATAAATATACTCACGGAAAAACTAAATACGAAGCACCCGCTCAAATTGATGATACCGTAGCCAAACTTTTACAGCTCTATGCCTTAAGGTTATGGAAAGCATTCGGTTTAAGTGGTTATGCCAGAATTGATTTTCGCTACGATGGCCTCAAACCCTATTTTTTGGAAGTCAATACACTGCCTGGAATGACTTCGCTTTCTTTAACTCCTATGGCTGCAAAAGCAGCGGGAATGTCTTTTCAGGAATTACTGCAAAAAATAATCTATATTGCTGCCAAGGAAGGGAGGTAAAAAATGAAACGCTTTCTTTTTATTTTAGTTATCGCTTTGTTATTGCCAACATTAGCTGTGGCAAGAGCAGATTTCTCAGTTACCTTTTCACCCCAAACCATTAGGGTAAACAGTTTCAACTCTGCCAGTTTTGATCCTTTTGACCCTGACCAGCAACCTATTCTAACCACTCTAACTATTACAAATACAGGCACGGTTCCTAAAAGAATAGACCTAAAATTAGTTCTGGAGTGGAATAATATTCCGTTGGTAGAAACTATTTTCAGCTCCAAGGAAAATCTGAATTCCTGGACCTTAACCAACAGGGATTTAATAACCAACCAGCCAAGCACCTATTTTGATTATAAAGAAGGATATGCAAAAATAACAGTAAAAGAGGCAATAAAAAACAGTTCCACCTTAAAATCGGCTGTTTTGGCAGGTTATTTTCCCGATGGAGACCTTAAATTCAAGGTTTGGGTAAGAGAATTTTCCACTGCATCTTGGACTAATAATACTAATTTACCTGATGCTGAATTCAAAATCATAATTCGTAATGCCGGAAATATTACTTTGCTTTCTCCTGGAGTTCCTATTGGTAAAACACCAGCATTAGTTAACGGAATTCCTATAAGCTTTTTATGGAATTCACAGTTGACTGATTTTAACGATTATAAGCTCATTATCAAAGAGTTTCCTCCTAACAATCCGCCTACCGTAAATACTATAGACAGAACAGGAGCCGTTTTTTATGAAACCCCCGAGAATACAAAAGAAAACAGCGGTTTTGTTGAGTTCCTGCCCTTTACAGATGGCAACTATTATGCCTGGAAAGTAACAACTGCTCTGGCAACAGAATATAATCCAAAAAAGCAAAACACCGGTAATAATATCCTTTCCAGTAACTGGTATGTTTTCCAGTATGTGGATGAAGAAAAAGCCGCCGCCAGTATTTCAGAATTTCAGGCACACCTCAATATGCTGCAAAATAGCATCTTGTTAAATCTTTACACGCAAGGTTATGTTCCTGCAGGAATTGTGATTATAGATGATAAAGAATTTTCGGGACAGGAAGCTATAAATCTGATTGATGCTTTGCAGGGACAGGAAATTTCAGTGGAATTGAAGGACTGAAGAGGAGGAAAAATGAAAAAGATATTTCTTTTCGCTATCATCCTCATTTTAACCGTTAATTTATTAGCTGTGGAATCAGTAGCTATTATTTCCGCCTCTAAAGGTAAAGTGGATTTACGCAGAGCAGCAAAAGTGATTAAACATAAAACCGGTGATTTTTTGCAGAATAATGATGAAATACGCACCGGAGGAGAATCCTTTGCTGCTTATAAATATATTGACGGTTCTGCTACTGTAAAGGTCTTTTCTCATTCTATCGTGCAGGTTTATGCTTCCGCCAAAGACAAAAAGCTTGCCAAAACAGTTAAACTAAACCAGGGGAGCGTTTTTTCCCAAATAAAAAGTGATTCCGGACCCTTTTCCGTACAAACGCCAACTACTGTTGCTTCCGTTAAAGGAACCGGTTTTATGGCTAAATTTGATGAGCAGGAACAGACCAAATTCATTGTTACCGAAGGGGAATTGGAATTGAAAATTTTGGATAAAACCGAAACCCAATCAGTTGCTGCAGGAAATACTGCTATCATTCAAGCAGATGGCAGTTTTGAAATCAGACCCAGCACGGAAGAAGACATCCAGGAAATTGAATTAACAGAACTGGAATCAATGCAGGAAAAAGAAATCAGGAAAATGCGTATACCGGTTGTTGCTCCTAATGGCCAAACCAGGTATATTGATATTACCTGGTAGGAGGATATAAAGATGAAAAAATATTTATTGCTGATACTATCAATTATCCTCGCTACTCATATTTTTGCCGTTGCCTTGATGAATATTTCACCTCAGGTTTATTCTTTCCATCAAAAATGCGATTTGAAGGTGGAAGTGCAACAGGGTTTAAGTGATATAACCAAAATGAAGGTCTATTATCGTATCGGTAAATCCAATCGCTGGATGACCGAAGAAATGAAACAGGATAGTCCCGGTTCGCCCTCTTTTATTGCTACCCTACCTGCTGATTATTTAACTACTGATGTAATAGAATATTACTTTTGCGTTGAATTGAGCCAGGGAAATAAAGAATACTTTCCTCCACAAAATGAAACAGTGCCCAACTACATTCTGGAACCGGATATTGCCTCCGGAGAAGCAGAACCCGGTTTTGTTCTTTTAACTGATGATCCCATTATTTCTGCAGATGATGGCTATATGCTGGTCGTTTCTTTCTTTGCCATTAGTGAAGAAATTGATCCTTCCAGCATTGAGGTTTGGGTTGGAGGCAAAAATGTTACTTCTTTGTCTCAAATTAGCCCTCCCCTGATTGTTTATAAAGATGAAACACCTCAAAGCGGAACCCAAAAAGCGGTTATTAGAGCAAGAAAAGAGGGAAAAACAGTCCATTCTCCTATCTGGTCAACCGAAATTTTACCCTCAAGTAAAGCATTGAAAGAATTTACCTATCAGGGAACTGTGAATTTTGCTTCTAATTATTATAATTATTCCAATGATGATGCTCTCGGTTACACAAAAAGTGATGCTGCTACCTGGGCTGATTTCTATGGAAACTACGGAATATTAAATATGCAGGCAAACCTCTATTTTTCATCATTAGAGCATAGTAACAGTCAACCTGTGAATCGTTATACCCTGGGTTTCAATATTCCTCATCTGGAATTTTTTGCTGGTGATTATGCTCCGACCTTCAGTCAATTAACTTTGAACGGAAAAAACTTAAGAGGAATTTATTCCCGCTTATATTACAAATCCTTATCGTTATCTGTAACTCACGGACAAACAGTTCGCAAAACGACAAACGAACTTGATCTTGATTCTGAAGTAGACGGGATGCAGAAATCGGGAACCTTCAAACAGGAGGCATTTGGAACTCGTATTCAATACTGTGATGAGGATAACTTTATCTTTGGCATTAACTTTACTCGTCATAATGATGTTATAAGTTCACTTGATAGCACTTACTACATATACGAAAAAGTGGATGAGAAAGGTGACAAAAGCACTATTTATACTACTACAGCACAAGAGAATGCAGTTTTAGGAGTAGATGCCCAGATGCATATCCGTAAACCAAATTTGGTTATAGGAGCTGAAATTGCTAGCTCGCTTTGGAATACAAACACTATTCCGGGAGCAATGACACAGGAAGAACTGGAAGAATATCTCGGCAAAGATTTCTTCCTCGATCCTCAGGATTTAAGCAGATTGTTTATCATCAATAAAAATATGATTCCTATTGTGCCAGGTCGTGCCAGTATTGCCTGGCTTACTTATGTTAGAACTTGCTTTTATAATAATCTCTTGAATTTCCAATATTCCGAAACTGGTTCTGCCTTCAATGCTTTTGGTTCTGCCTATCAAATTCCCGATAGTAAAGTCATCTCCATTACGGATAACTTCAATGTTTCTAAATATTTTATCTTAAGTGGAGGTTTGAATTTGATTGAAGATAACCTGATGAAGCATAAAAGTGAAACCAATAATACAACTTCCTGGTATCTCCAATCTCTCATTCGCATACCTCAAGCTCCATATTTCAAATTTGCCTATTACAATAATTCCGGCAAAAATGAGGATAACAAGGATATCGCATACGAAGGAGAGCTGTTCCAAAAAGTTAAAAACAAGTCCCAAAACTTAATCTTCGGCATCGGTTATAATATTACTCAAATTCCTTATGTTCCTACGCAAGTGGATATTAGTTATCAAATGGGAACCGATAACAACAAACAAAGCGATTTGGACTTAACGGATAATAAAAATAACAATTTCAATATCACGATGTTAAATCGTTTCCAAATGATTCCTCTTACCCTGCAGTTTGCTATGACACTGAATAACAATAAAAACCTTTTGGCAATAACCAATAAAAAGGGAAATAATAATAATTTCTTTGTTGGAGCAACATACAGCTTGTGGGAAGATAAAATAAAACCCTATACCAATTATCGGATTGTTTCTGCCAGTGGAGCTCAAGGTGATAGAAGTTATCAATATTACACTTTAGGGGTTGAAGCATACCCTATAAAGTCCTTAAGCGTAAATACTAATATCGCTTTAACCGATTTTAATAATAAAGATAACATCCCTGGCGATTACAGTAATTTTATTTGGAGAGTTCTGCTTTCACAGCGGTTCTAATTTGAAGAGTGACTTACAATTTATTGTCTCCGTTTTGCAGAAAGTTATTTTTCTGCAAAACGGGCTTTTTATTGAGGAGGTTTAGATGCCCGTAAAAAAAGTAATTATCTACCTCGTTATAATCCTGCTAATCGTAGAAATTATCTTTGCTTTTCCCTTCTTTAAGAATCTGGAATACAAAGCTCAGGATATGCTTTTCCGAATGAGAGGTAAATTGCCGGTTTCCGATAAAATTGTTATTATAGGTATTGATGATGCCACCTTTAGCGCTTTAAATGAAACCTGGCCATTTCCCCGGGACTATCATTCCAAATTAATAGAAAATCTGAATAAAGCCGGAGCCAAGCAGATTATATTTGATATTGAGTTTACGGAAAAAACTTTGCCGGAAAGTGATTTACGGCTGGCAGAAACTGCAAATAGATATCAGAATGTAATTTTTGCCGGAAAGGTCTTAACTTCACAGCGTCCCGGAGAACCCAGTCAGATTATTCCTCCCATTAGTCCCATAACAGAATATAATTTGCCTTGGGGAATTGTAAATATGGAAGCTGATCCGGATGGTTTTATTCGTAAATACACCCTTTTTGAAAACTTTGATCAAACCAATCTCTATAGCATAGGAATTGCATCTCTGGCAAATTTAAGGGTCTATCAAAACAATTGGGCTGAGCATATTAAAGTTAACAGCAAGGCATTGCATTTAACCGATAAAAGTATTCCCCTTGCAGATAAAAACAAGGCAATCATCAATTTTAGAGGTCCTGCTAAAACTTATCCTGCTTTTTCTTATGCCAACATTTTGGATGATTCAACTTTTTTTATGCCTGGTTATCAGGGTGCAGAATTGGATGAATTTTACGAAATAAGAGATAGTGGCGTTTTAAAAGATAAAATTGTGTTGGTTGGAGCTACAATTGATGAATTGCACGATAAATTTCCCACTCCTTATGGCGGAGAATGGACTTCGGGAGTAGAAATTCAAGCCAATTTTCTGGATATGGTGTTAACGGGAAATTATCTGCAGAAACTTAATCCCTGGCTGTTTTTGCTGATTGAAGTTGTTTTGCTGATTGGGCTTTGGTATCTTTTTAAAGTATTAAAACCCCAGTTTTCCGCTTTGGCTCTTCTTGGACTGCTGATTATTTTATTTATTATCAATCTGTTGCTGTTTAACAAAGCCGGAATTATTTGTCCCATAGCGCAAACGATTATCCTTTTGATTCTTATTTATGTTGCCAGCATTTTAAATCACTATTGGGTAACGATGAAAGAAAAACGCTTTATCAGAAATGCTTTTCAGCAATATCTTGCTCCGGAACTCGTTAATCAACTTCTTGCCAATCCTAAAAGCTTAAAATTCGGCGGTTCTTTACAGGAAATAACTGTCCTGTTTTCCGATATCCGCAATTTTACTACTTATTCCGAAAAACACTCTCCTCAGGAAACAGTCAATATCCTCCACGAATACCTTACCGAAATGGTTAAAATAATAATCAACAATCACGGTATTCTGGATAAATTTGTAGGGGATGAAATTATGGCTCTTTATGGAACACCCGTTCCTTTGCCTAATCATTCTTTTGATGCCTGTAAAACAGCTTTGCAAATGAGAGAATGTCTTTCCCGCTTACAGGAAAAATGGCAAAACGAAGGCATTGAACCCTTTGAAATAGGTATCGGTATTAATACCGGAATGGCTGTTGTGGGAAATCTGGGTAGCGAACAAATCTTTGATTATACTGCTATTGGCGATACAATCAATTTGGGAGCACGATTGGAAGGACTAAATAAGGAATATAACACTTTCAATCATATCATCATCAGTGAGTTCACTTATGAAAAAGTTAAAAACCTGGTAAATGCCAATTATATTGAAGAAGTGAAGGTTAAAGGAAAAAATATCGCAGTTAAAATATATGAGCTCGTCAGCTTGAAGTAATAAACCATATTTTCCCCCTTATTGTTAATATATTATATTGTTAAAATATATGAGCTCATCAGCTCAAGTAACAATCTAATATTATTTCAAATTGATAGCTCTTGCCCTTCCTGAGAAGGCAGGAATCCATTTATTCATCAAAGTTCCGTATGAGCAACAGATATTAACGACAGAGCTGTCCCGAAAGATATTAGCAAAGGGATTACACCATATAAATAAAAGTTAAATTTATTATTTTGTTTGCCGAATTTTCATTTTCATAAACTGAATAAATTTATTGTTCAGAGTTCTGCGAACTCTATGGCAAAGAAAGAATTTGCCAACCCATTTACCGTAACTACATTATTTAGGTTTAAAAGAGGATTTAAGAAAGGAAGCCAGAAAATATCTAATAAAATAACTGCATTCAAATAATATTTAGTATACTATTTTATCTGATTGTTGGGAGAAGTTTTATTCTGTAAATCATCAAGAATCCGTATCAATATATGCATTCCCGAGTAGGAATAATCTTCATTATCTACTCTTTCTTTTTTACATATTGCTTCTGATCTTTGCCTTGCAGTTTCCAATTTATTTTTCAGCTCTTTGTATAAAGAGGTGATATAATTCTGATTTTTACAATATTCAGGAATATGTTTACATAATTCAACAATAATTTCGTCACAATTGACAAAACATTTATCCGTATTTTTATAGTGTAAAAGGAACCAAAACTCTATACAGGGTCTGGATTCAATTATTGTTAATCTTTCTTTTGCTTGATCAAGAGATTCCACACTTTTCTTTTGATTTTTGTATTCATTTATTCGGTTATCGCCATAAATAACATCCATATCCAAAACATAAAATATATATTTATAATTTGTTTCTGGTGGTTCAGCAAGTAGTTGTTCAATATCGTAAAAAATATTCTTGAAGCCGGCATTGCTGATCTGGGGTTTAAGCTCTATGTGCACATTCTTGTATCTATCTTTTTTAAGACAAGTTAAATATACCTTTTCCGTTTCACCTTCACAGAAACATAATACCGTATTTTTGAATGGTCTTGTCGGTTTATTCTTCCTTGGTTTCATTTTCACCTTCCAAGAGGGTAGTTCCCAGATTAGGCAAGCCGCCAATTAAACCCTTTCTATATATACTTTCTATGGAGTGTTCTTTACGCACAGGATATTCAGAAACGCTGGTAAGTGATGTACTTCCATCTTCATTTCTTTCTATAATCCAAATGGCATCTCTGCGTAAAATATCTTTTTCTTTTAAAAGAGCTGTGTTTTGAGAGGTGAAAATTAACTGTCCCTGGCTTTTATTTCTTAAAAAAGTAGTAATGAAATGAATAATCAAATCTATATGCAATGAGCTTTCTATTTCATCTATTGGAACAACCCGATTTTTATATAATAGTTCAAATAGAACTCCCACCAAACCAAAATATCTTTGAGTACCCATTGATTCCATATTATAATTTAGCACATAAGTTCCTGATGGAGTTTTATGGGTAAATTCTGTTTTGAGCCAATATATTTCATTTTTCGTTTTATCTCCTTCACTTTCTTTATTTTGATCTTCTATTTCTGCTCTTAAACTTGGTGGTAAATCTGATAATGGTATTATCTTTTTCTCAATATTAAAATCTTCTATACAAAAATCAGCCCTCTTCAGGAGTTCTAAATATAAAGGTTTATATTTCTTTTCCTTTTGGGGACTGCTGAGATAATTATGATAATTGAATCTAAACAAGTCGGTTTTATTACTCAAAATAGGATTCAAAGTTGTATTAAACCAGTTTCTTGCTTCTTGGAGAACACCCGAATATTGTATTGTCGCTATTTTAGAAAGAATTGATTGATTTTGGACGGTTAATTCCAAAGCGTCTTTTTGTTTTTCATTTATTGCTGCATTTCTCCATTTATATTCGTATATAAAACCTTTGATGTCAACTAATTTGCGGGAAAAGATAAGGGTCTTTCTTCCATTTGGATAATAGCTTAGCTCTTCCTGAATGATGTGTTTTTTATTCAATTCCAAATAATAGCTATATACAACTCCCTTCTGGAGAAAATCAATCTCAAAGATAGAGGACTTATCTTCATCCAAAGCAAAAGGAGTTATTGGAATAGGAATTTCTTTGTTTATAGAAGTATCACTAATAAATCGTTTTATAAAATTCAAAGCCATAAGCAAATTAGTTTTTCCGGAGGCATTAGCTCCATAAATCATAGCCATTCTAAGAATTCTTAGCTTTGGTTTTTCAACCGAAACTACATAATAGTCCTCCAGGGTTTTGTCACTGGTGGCACGAAAATCCAAAGTTACTTTATTCCGGATGGAAAGGAAGTTTTGGACGCTAAAGGTAATAATCATTTTATTCTCCTTATTTACATTTCTTCTGCATTTTAGAGACATAATAATTAGATACAGTTCAATGTCAAGAAAAATTTTGCAGTTTTTCTGTAATTTTCCTACTATAAATTTCCCCAGAGCCAAAAATCCGTCTAAATAGAAGTGTCACCCTCGGGGCTCTCCCAAAGTTTTAGATAAGGTTTTAAAGTTTTATATCTTTCATTTTATAAGAGGTTTACACCACTATATCTATCATTGTGCTGCCCTGCGGGTTTTTTAATTAGCAAGCTAAAATTTGTAGAGCTGGCATTTCGCTTTTTCTATCTATGTTTTATCATAAGTTCTTTTCTTGACGGCTAACGCTATACTTTTCAATAAGATCCCTTATGCTTCCCATATCGTGATATGGGAACGATATGGGAATCATATCGGAATTATATCGGCAGCGAGCCAGCAAAAAATTGGCAAGCAAGGGACAATATAAAAAAAGCAAATATCGTGTTATTCAAAAGCTTTAGGAAAGGAATTCCCTAAAGCAAATAACCTGTTTTGGAGAGAATTATAGAAAGAGCTTACTTATATAAAAGAATTGACAGCAAGAGCAAATATAAAAAAGTGGATTTTTATAGCTAATTTGAAATTAAATAATAAGATAGACATTCAGAAAGGAGAAGCAAATGAAAAGTAATGGATGCAGATATGGAACGCACCGGGTAATTGAGCCAAAAGGTGTTTTACCGCAACCGGCAAAAATATTGAATAACGATATGAGCGAAATTTGGGACAATGAAATGCTGATTGATGTTATTCGTTTAAATATTGATTCCGCTTCCTTTCATCAGATTAAAAACAAGCTTATTGCCCAAGGACATCAGGATTTGGAAAAGGCATTTGCGGAGCATGCTATTGAACTTACCAACAGAACCGGCAAGCATAAAAATGAAGATACTGGTTCTGGCGGAATGTTTATCGGCAGGGTTGCCGCTATAGGTGATAAATTTGAGATGAAGGAAGAAGTGAAAGTGGGGGATAAAATTGCTTCTCTGGTCTCGCTTTCACTAACTCCCCTTAAAATAAATAAAGTGAAAAAAGTGCTGTTAGACAAGGATCAAATGGAGATTGAAGGGCAAGCAATTCTTTTCAGCAGTGGCGTTTATGCCAAGTTACCGGATGATCTGGATGAAAATTTGGCGCTTTCCGTTTTGGATGTTGCCGGAGCTCCTGCACAAGTAGAGCGACTGGTAAAACCTGATGATACAGTTGTTATTATTGGAGCTAACGGTAAAAGCGGTATTTTATGCAATGCCGTAGCGAAAGAAAGGGCAGGAATTTGTGGAAAAGTGATCGGAGTGGTACGCAATGAAAATTATATTCCCACTTGCAAAGCAACCGGTTGTGATGAAGTTATCCTTGCTCAAGCTACGGATGCTATCACAATTCAAAAAGAGGTCTCGCGCCTTACTAATGGCAAAATGGCGGATGTAGTTATCAATGTTGTAAATACTGAAGATACTGAATTGCCGAGTATTATGGCAGCCAAAGACCGTGGTATGGTCTATTTTTTCTCTATGGCTACTTCTTTTACAAAAGCAGCTTTGGGCGCAGAAGGAATTGGTGCCGATGTAGATATGATGATAGGTAATGGTTATGCCCATCATCATTCCGAAATTGCTTTGGATTTATTACGGCGCAATTCCGTTTTAATGAAGATATTTAAAGAACGCTATGCGGAATAAATAAAGAGGACAAAATGAGCAAACTAATTGACATTAAAAGCATTGCCACTCCTGAACAATGGAATGACTGGCATTGGCAAATTAAAAATCGCATCACAACTCACGCTCAACTATCTAAATACATTGAACTGCAACCCGAAGAAGAAGCGGTTTTTAAGGACAAGGCATTTTCTTTCCGGATGGCTATCACTCCTCATTATCTTTCTTTGATTGATCACAGCAATCCTTATGATCCGATTCGTTTACAGGCAATTCCGCGCATTGCGGAAAGCCATATTTCGCCATCCGATATGGCAGATCCTTTAAGTGAAGATGCCGATGCTCCTGTTCCTGGAATGACACATCGCTATCCTGATCGGGTTTTGCTTCTTCTAACTGACCAATGTGCAATGTATTGCAGGCATTGTACACGCCGGAGAAAAGCCGGTGAACACGATGCTCCTATGCCCAAAGAAAATGTGGAAAAGGCACTGGAATATATA
This sequence comes from Candidatus Cloacimonas acidaminovorans str. Evry, assembly GCF_000146065.2. GTDB lineage: Bacteria > Cloacimonadota > Cloacimonadia > Cloacimonadales > Cloacimonadaceae > Cloacimonas > Cloacimonas acidaminivorans. The sequence goes on from NC_020449.1 coordinate 1,578,966, forward strand.
AAAGAACACAAAGAAGTGCGCGATGTTATCTTAAGCGGAGGCGATCCTCTCACTTTAAGTGACGAGCGTTTGGATGATATTTTAAACAGATTAAGTAAGATTGAACATATAGAAATTGTGCGTTTGGGCACCAGAACTCCGGTTGTTTTGCCACAACGCTTTACGGATTCGCTTTTGAATATTTTGCAGAAATATAAGTTTGTTTGGCTGAACACGCATTATAATCATCCCAATGAACTTTGTGAGGACTCCTGTAAAGCGCTTGCCAAAATTGCTGAAACAGGAATTCCAATGGGCAATCAATCCGTGTTACTGAAAGGTGTAAACGACAATGTAGATGTAATGAAAGCCCTGGTGCATAAACTGGTGAAAAATAGAGTTCGCCCTTACTATATATATCAATGTGATTTATCCGAAGGTATCAGCCATTTCCGCACCCCTATTGCCAAAGGAATTGAAATTATGGAAAGTTTGAGAGGTCATACCTCCGGATTATGTGTTCCAACTTATGTGGTAGATGCTCCAGGTGGTGGAGGAAAAATTCCTGTGATGCCCAATTATGTTATTTCCCAAATGCCGGGAAGAGTTATTTTACGAAACTATGAAGGTTTTATTACGGCATACACAGAACCGGAATTTGTGGAACAGGACAAAAGCAAATACCGTGAACTTTGTGCGGATGAATATAAATCCACAGAAGGTATAATGGCTTTAATGCGGGGTAAAAAAGTAGCCATAGGTCCCGCAGAAACGAAGCGTAATCGTCGTAGAAAACATTAAAGGGGACTTTTTGGAATTCTCCTGGATTTCCGGCAGGCGTTACAAAAATATAGCGATTGTGGGAATCTGTAAAAATGCAGGTAAGACAACTGTCCTGAACTATATTCTGGCAAAATATCCTTTTCCGTGGGGTATTTTGAGTACAGGACGCGATGGTGAAACGGAAGATACTTTGTTTAAAATTCCCAAGCCCAAAGTGAAAATTCCTAAGGGCTGTTTTTTTTGTACCGATGCTAAAACCCTGTTACAACACGGCTCGGGAATAAGCATTCTGACTAAAACCTCTTTCCAAAGCGGAAGCAGAGAACTCTGGATAGTAAAAAGCGAAAAATATCTGGAAACGGAAATAACCGGTCCCGCAAGCGTTAGCGGACAAATTGCCTGCGCTGAATTACTGCAAAAAATGGGAGCTGAAAAAGTTCTGATAGATGGCTCTCTGGACCGTAAATCCATTGTTTTAAGCAATGCCGTTGATGCTATAATTTTAACTGCCGGAGCCAGTTTTGGTAATCAGCAAGCAATAATTGAAGAACTAAAACGACTGATAACTTTATCTCAGATTGGAACATACCTAAGCCCCACCTTACAAAAACTTGCCGAACAAAATAAGATATTGATAAAAAACAAAGGAAGATGGAAACAAACGGGTTTGGTATCTTTAATTGCCAACGAAACCAAGCTGCTGGAAATTTTAAGTAAACTGGAAAAACCAAGCCATCTCTATCTTCCCGGTGCCTATACAAGCAGTGTGAATAATCGTTTAGGAAAACACCTAAGCGGAATTCAACTTATTTTTCGTCACCCGGAATGTATCAAACTTAGTAGTAATGAACTTGATGTCTTTTTAAAAAATCATAAACCCCTGGCCTTAATTCCTTTCAAGCTGAAGGCAATAGCGCTTAATCCTAAGGGAATTGGTAACAGCGATATTGATGCCGATGAATTTCATCAGAACTTACGTAGAACTTTTAAAGAATATCCTCTGTTGGATGTGATGGAGATATAAAATAGTGACGGACCGCGATAATTTAACCCGAGTAACTGTAAATTTAGGTCTGTTTTCCAATATTTTATTATCTATTGTCAAGACCTGCGTAGGCATTTTAGGTCATAGTGCTGCTCTTTTAGCCGATGGCATAAATTCCACTTCCGATGTTGTCTATTACATTGCCGTTAAAATCTTTATGAAACAAGCCCAAAAACCTGCCGATGTAGAACATCCTTATGGCCACAGACAACTGGAATCTATTTCTGCAATTGTAGTTGGGGCGTTTATTCTTACTACCGGAATAGCCATTTTTTGGGAATCGGTAAATAAGGTCTATGATTTGCTTTCCAAAACGGAAATTGGACAACCCCTTTCTATTTGGACTTTAGTTATAGCGCTTTTTACCTTTGGCTTGAAAATTTTCCTCTATACTTACACCCGCAAAAACATACCCAAAACCAAAAATCCTACTCTCAAGGCATTAGCTAATGACCATCTGAATGATATTATGGCTGCCGTAGCTGTTGTAGTTGGTGTCCTTTTGGGTCGTCTTGGCTATTATTGGATGGACCCGGCTGCCGGAGCTATAGTTGCTATTTATATCATAAAAACCGGAGTAGAAATAATAATGGAATCCTCAAGAGAACTGATGGATTATCTTCCTGACGAGGATTTTGTGCGTGAACTGAAAACCGAAGCAATGGCTGTAGAAGGAGTTCGTAGTATTGAAGACCTGGGTATTCATCGTTTCGGTCCCTATTTTACAGTGAATATGACTATTACAGTGGATGGAGATATCAGCGTTGATAAAGGCAATATTATTTCCGATTCCGTAGAAAAACGCCTGCTGGATAAATTCAGCACCGGCTTAAGACAAGTGCATATTCACTTCCATCCTTACTTTGAAAAACACTCTTCTGCAGACCCCGACCCGGGTTCTAAAACAAACATTGGAGTTAGTTTATGAATTGGGGAAAAGACATTCTTCTTTCCTTTATTTTTCTGCTTCTTGCCACTTTTTGTCTTATCAGTTTAATGGGTATCAATCCTAAACATCCTGCAGAAATTAAACCCGATTTACAAAAACCCTCAGAACCCTGGATAATACAAACCATTCCTGACGGAGGAAGTATTTTTTCCGTGCTGGCAAATTTGAATTTACCCTTGAAAGAAGTTGGCTTGCTGGCTTTTAAATTCGGTGACTATATTGATGTTTCCACTATTCAACCTGGAGATACGCTGAAAATATTGCTTTCGGAAGATAAACAACACATTGCTAAAATGGTGTTTGTGCAGGAACCAACTACCCGTCATCATTTTACGGTTAGTGCTGATTCTCTTGTCTATTCTCTGGAGGCATTACCCGTTAAAAGAGTTAAACGCATCATGGAAGGAAACTTAGAAGAGACCTTGGATGCTTCTCTATTAGCTATGGGTTTTGCTCCTCAGGATAAACAGGCAATAAATAACGGCTTGGAAGCAGAAATAAATTTTGCCCGCGATGCACGAAACGGTGATTTTTTCCGCATCTTTGTAGAAGAACGCATTTTTGAAGGGAAAACCCTGCCCGGCAGAAAAATATTCTATGTTCAATATAGCGGTGAACGAACCGGCACTTGTGAACTTTTCCGTTATGAAGATGAGGAAGAAAATTCAGTGCTAAACGGTCTTTATACTAAAGAAGGAAAAAGCTGCCACAGCAACGGAGTAGGTTTTCCTTTATCTGTAATTCATCTTGTTTCTCCTTTTGGCAGACGCCTTGATCCTTTTTATGGAAACTGGGCTAATCATCAGGGAGTTGATTATCGTGCGCATTATGGAACTCCTGTTTATGCCGTAGCCAATGGAAAAGTTACGGATGCAGGTTATAGCGGTGGCTGGGGAAATGAAATTCGGATAAAACATCCCAGTGGACTTACAACTCAATATGCACATCTTTCTTCAATGAGTGTCCGCAAAGGACAGACCCTTAAAAAAGGACAAATAATAGGACGCGTTGGCTCTACAGGACGTTCCACAGGTGCCCATCTGCATTTTGGTTTAATCAAAGGTAAAAAGTATATCAATCCTACAAACCTGAAAATGGTAGGAACGGAAAAGCTGAATGAAACGCAGATGGCAAGGTTCAAAAGCCAGCAACAAATAATTCTGCAGGATATGGAAAATTTGATGCATCCCAAACCTGTGATCGCCAGTGTAAAAAAATAGATAGAACAAAGAGATAAAGAGGAAAAAAGATAATTTTAACAAAGAGATAAAGAGATAAAGAGATAATTTGAACAAAGAGATAAAGAGATAAAGAGGAAAAAAGATAATATTAACAAAGAGATAAAGAGATAAAGAGAAAAAAAGATAATTTGAACAAGGAGAGAAAGAGTTGTTCTCAGTGTTTTCTATGTTCTCAGTGAATAAAAATTCCCTCTTTCTCTCTTTTTCTCTTTGTGAAAAAAAATCCCCTCTTCTTCTCTTTTCCTCTTTGTGAAAAAAAATCCCTCTTCCTCTTTTCCTCTTTGTGAAAAAAATCCCCTCTTTCTCTCTTTTCCTCTTTGTAAAAAAATTCCCTCTTCTTCTCTTTTCCTCTTTTCCTCTTTGTGAAAAAAAATAAAATCTGCGTGCTATATCAAATCCTTGTAACTATTATAACCAAAACCGAAAAGAATAGCAAACATAATAAATCCCTGTAGCTAAACTTCTGCCGATGCAGTTTACTTCGTTTTCCTTCACTTCTAAAACCTCTTAATTCCAAAGCAATAGCTGCTGTTTCACTGCTTCGGATTAGTTCTGCCAAAGCCGTAATGGACAATTGTTTATAAACCCGTAAGCGTTTGGAAAAAGATAAACCAGCAGCATCAATTCCGCGCAATTTAAGCCCGGTAACAAATCCTTTTAACTGCCCTAAGAACTTCGGTACCAAATGAATAGCATAAGAAAGCATAAAGGATAGCTCTTCGGGTAAACGAATAGCCGAAAATGCTTTGGAAAATTCGGTATAATCCATTACTGCTAATGCCTTGGCACAATAAATAACGGTTAATAAACGCAAAGTTAGCTGTAGAGAAATAAGAACTCCCTCCTCGCTGATTTTTAGTATTCCATAAGACCAAAGCAATGTTCCTGTGCGTCGGAAAACAATTTGAAAGAAAGCTAAAACCAATAAAAAGGGCAAAGTATGCCAAAGTGTCTTGAATACTTTTTGCCAGCCGTTTTCCATCCTCCATACAGCATAAAGCAAAGCTAAAATAGTAAGGCATAGCAAAGAAACCGGCTTTTTAGCAATAAAAACAAAAGTGGAAAGCAACAAAGCCATCAAGATATGAGTTAGAGGATGCAAAGAACTTTTTTTCATCCCTTTTCTTCCTGCAGAGTTTGATTTTGGAAAGAAAGCACTATATCAAAAAGTTCCCTATGTGCTTCCAGAGAATGTGAAACAATCAGCATTCCCGGATAGTTTCGGCTTTTATATTGCAGTAAATTCAACAGTTGCTTGCCGGCATTTTCATCTAAAGAAGCAAAGGGCTCATCCAATATCCAGAATTTAGATAACATATAGGGTAAAATTTGTTGCGAAACCATTTTCTGCTGTCCGGCAGAAAGCTCTGTAAACAAAGGGTCTTCTTTTATAGGTAAATCCTTTAGTTCCGGAATTGCCAATTGCCAGAATAGCCAGTTTTGTTTAACGCTTATCCCTAAAAGGTTTTCCTTGGTAATCTGGCTTTGATAATAAAAGTGAGCAAAGTTTTTGGGGTCTAAACCCTGCAGATGCTTTCCCTGCAAGTATATTTTCCCCTTATTGGGCTTTAGCAATCCAGTCAGCAATTTCAGGAAAGTGCTTTTCCCGGCTCCATTTTTTCCTTTCAGTAGAATATTTTCCGTGCTGTTTATCTTGAGAGAGAGGTCTTTAAACAAAAGTTCCGCATTCGGATAAGCAAAACTGAGCTCTTCAATATTGTAAAGAATTTCAGGAAAAGGTTTTATAGCACAATCCCGCTTATCCTGCAAATTCAGAACTGCCTCGGTAAATAATGAATTGTCTATAGTCAGCGGTTGCGGATTTTCCGGTAAAGTATAGGAAAAATCAGCTACTGTTTCTATTAACGGATTGTGATCAGCTACTACTATTATTTTACCTTGCTCTTTCTTGTTTTTCAGCCACTTTAAGACCAAATCGCTTGCCAGTTTATCCAATCCGTTTAAGGGTTCATCCAAAAGCAGTAAAGGAGGATCAATTGTTTCCGCAACAGCACAAAGCAAAAGTTTTTTCTCGCCTCCGCTAAGAGTTGAAGGGTCTCGTTGTAACATCTTTTCCAGCCCAAATTGCGCTATTGCCAGGTTTATTTTAGCAATGATATTTTCTGGAGGCAAGGCAAGATGTTCCAAAGCAAAAGCAAGTTCGGATAAGCAATCGGGAAAAAACAGCTGTGCTTCCGCATCGCTTAACTGATGCCATAGATAATGAAATTTTTCTTTTAAGGGAATTGCTTGTAAATCCGTTTGCCCCAAAAGAATGTTACCGGTGGTTTTGGCTTTCACATATTCCGGAATTATTCCGCTAATGGCATTCAACAAGGAACTTTTCCCGCTGGCATTAGGTCCTTTTAAATGAAATATAGAGCCCTCAGGAATTTTTAGATTGATACCTTCCCATAATTTCTGTTCTGCAAAGGAAATGCCGAAATCCTGTAAAAAAAGCATCAGAAAAGCTCTAAGTAAAGCGCTCCCCTAAAGACCTGAGGTTCAGCCAAGGCATCTGTAAAATTCATCACCTCTTCCCTATCTTCAAAAACAATCCTGAATTGCATTTCCGGTGTGGTTTCCCAATGCAATATTTTTGCCAGACGAATCAGCTGATTGATAGAGTCCTCACTAATTAGAGCGTTATTATCGCATTGCAGATAAATAACATCTTTCATCCACATTCCACCTGGAATTTGCGGACTTTTTAAGTTGTAATGCTGTTCAGCTGTTTTTTCCAGAATTGCCCCTGACAAATGTAAAGGATAGGTCAAATGCTGTTTTAAGCCATCTCTACTGTATAAAATTACCTGTTTTTCTTCCGCTTCCGATAAATCCATCAAAATATCCCTGAGATACCAACCCTGTGTTTTTACAAAGGGCTCGGGGTCTTGCTGTAAAGGATATTTTTTCAGGGTTTCCTGCAGCCAATAAAAACGCCGGGGACGCATCAGCGGTTGAAAATCCTCCAGCACAACACGCTCCAAACCCTTTATCCATTGCATTTCTCTTAAGGCAGGAAAAATCAGGCGCAGCATATTTTCCTCAAAAGGAATTCCATCCTGACCCGTAATTAGGTAACTTTCCAAAGAATCAAATTCGCTTTTTTCCAGGGTCACTTGATAGCGGTCTGAGGATTCAAAACGGATGGTAGCAAAGTCACCTAAGTTTTGCTCTTTTAGCCAAATATCAAAGCGAAAACCCTGCCAGGTGTTAAGACGCACAGTTCCATCTTTTTCGCGAGAGGTTTTTATTTCCTGCATTTCCTTTTTATAAAGTTCAGCATTGTTATAAAAATGGCTAATGCCTTTTGTATCTATTACTTCCAAAGACGATAGAGTAATCATAACTCCCGATAAGAGTAAAAAACACAAATATTTCTTCATTGAATAATCCTTGCTGCTTTCAGCGATTGATAAATGCCAAAACCAAGATAGCCGCCTAAAATACCGGAACTAAAAGCCATACAAGTATTGAAAACTATCATCACAGTAGGCATCTGAAAAAAAATAGCGGAAGAAATAAGAGAGCCGGTTAAATTGGCACAACCGCATAGAAACAAATGAGTTATCAGCTTATCCTTATAGGGCAGAAGCCAAAATAACAGGTCTGCAACAATTCCCGGTGCAGTATATGCCACTAAAGAAAAAGCACCCATTTTCCCTGCCATTCCAATAAGTAATACCAAAATTGACTGTAAAAGACCATAAAGCGTTCCGGTGAAGGGTTTATCTACTATTACAACCGCTAAAACTAACCATAACATATAAAGTCCACCGGTAATTGAACCGCCAGGTATTCCCAAAGGAGTGGAAATTAACTTGGTTACAGGATTGATAATCGGTTTTATGGCAATTCCCAAAGCGGCTATGGAAGTGATTATAATTAAGTCCTTTACCGTAAAACGCCGGAAAATACTCATCAGATTAGTTTCTTTAAGGTATTACTCTGCAAATCAAACTGGATAAGTTCAACACCTGCTTCTCTAAAAAGCTCTTCCCCTAATTCATCAGGATAGGGTTCAGCTATATAAACGGTCTTAATTTCGGCATTAATAATTAAACGGGCACAGATACTGCAGGGCTGATTGGTACAGTAAAGAATGGCACCCCGAGTAGAAGAACCATTGATAGCTGCCTGAATTATAGCATTTTGTTCGGCATGAACTCCTCGGCAAAGTTCTTGATTTTTGCCCGAAGGAACTTTTTGCTGTTCTCTTAAACAACCAATATCTTCACAATGGGGAACTCCTTTAGGACTGCCGTTATAGCCAGTAGCTATAATTTGATTGTCACGAATGAGAACAGCTCCAACTTTTCTGCGTAAACAAGTGCTACGCTTGGAAGCAAGATATGCCATTTCCATAAAATACTGTTGCCAGGAAGGTCTTTCCACTCTTTTTTTCCTCTTTATATTAACATTTAGCAATTTTTTAACCACCCTGCTTTCTGTCAATAGCTTTACTGTAACTCACCCCGAAAAAAACGAAGGACAAAACAATTATAGCGATGGGTGCATCAGCCCCTCGTAAAGTGAAAGATATAACGATTATTCTGTTTTAACTCACAATTTTTTAATTGGGAAACCATTTATAGCACGTTTGGAAGTTAAAAAGCAAGAGGATGGTTTATAATTGGGAAAGCAGTTGAAAATTGTGAGTCAAAACAAAAAGCAAAACATAAAGATAAATAGGAAAAGAATCAAAAATATATTGACATAAAACGCTAATTTGGGTATAGGTAATTATAGAATGAATTGAGTTTTTTACTAGGACAGTAGAATGTTAATAAAGGAGAAGCTCAGTAATAAGCTAATTTTTTCTACAAAATTGTATATTCTACTGAAAGGAGGAATAAATGCAAAAGAAAGGTTTTAAGTTACTTTTTTGTTTTTTCTTAATGATATTTTTTAACCTTTGTATAATTAAACCATTAGAAGGGATATCGTATCCCCGAACTTTTAATTATTATTTAGATAATTTTTCTCAGAGCCAAAATTCTATCCTTGTACCCGCTCTTGCTCAATATGATTTTCTGGTATTGGATATGGAAATGGGCGAAGTTAATCCTCAAGCATTAAGTGAAATTAGGAGTATTAATCCCAATATAAAGATTTTGGCTTATATGACAGTTGAGGAAATAACTACTAATTATTGTTATCCAGGAACACATCCTTTACGCCATCAACTTCAAAACGAAATTCAAGCATCTTGGTGGTTGAAAACTGCTAATAGTCAGAATGTTTCGTTTTGGCAAGGAACATGGATGTTAAATTGTACTCCTTGTTGTCCTGAAGTAAATGGAAAAAAGTGGACGAGTTATTTTTCCAGTTTTATTACCAATGAAATATTAAGTAATTCACTTTGGGATGGTTTTTTTGCTGATTGTTTATTTGCGTCGGTCTCTTGGATCAATTCGTCAATAGATTGTAACAATGATAGCATAATAGATGATCCGCAATGGTTGGATGCACAATGGAAATTGGGTATAGAAAACTTTTTGACACAACTAAGGCAGTATAATCCAAATAAGCTAATAGTGGGAAATGGGAATTACTATCTATGGGATAATTTGAATGGAATGATGTTTGAAGAACTTGAAGGAGGTAATTCAAATTTCGGTTTTAATTTATCTTGGGCACAGTTTTTCTATTATCAACAATTTTTAGATACATTCAATCAATATCCTGTATGCAATCTTGTTATTGCCAGACAACCTAATGATAATCCTTATAATTATCAACATATGCGCCTTATTCTAACTGCCACTTTGATGGGTTCTGCCTATTTTGGTATTGATAAAGGACCCGATGATCATTCTGATACCTGGTGGTATGATGAATATAATGTTGATCTGGGACAACCTTTAGAAAGTGGACAAATATTAGGTGAAAATCCTTTATACAATGGAAGTTTTGCTAATTTGAACTATTGGCAAACAGAAGTTCACTATCCTCTTAATCCTTCAAATAGTTTCCTATTAGGAAATGAAGGAGGTAATACTTATGCTGAATGCCATATCAATAATACGGATGGAGTAAATTGGCATTATGCATTAAAACAAGATAATAATAGCTCTCTCTATTTTCTTAAATATGAGCCCTATTTAATAGAATTTAGAGCTCGTGCCGATCATAATAGGATTATTCAAGTTACAGTTAGTGAGAACTTTGGCAATTATAACTGGCTTACAAGTGCAATAACTGTAGAACTTACTACAGAATGGCAAAATTATACCTTCATCGTAACATCAATGAATACTGCTAACTTAACGCCAAATCAAATAAGATTCATATTTTTTATGGGACAAGAAAATGGAACTGTTTGCATTGATGATGTTAGTATCAAACATATAAATATAAATCGTATTTTAAAACGCGAATTTGAGAATGGAATTGTCCTCTGTAATCCTACATCCACTTCTAAAACTATAAATCTTACAAGAACTTATTATCATTTTGAAGGTTCTCAGGCACCCCAAATTAATAATGGTTTGCCCTGTACATCTGTAAATCTTCCAGCTTATGATGGAGTTATTCTACTTTCTACACCTCCCCAACCTTTGGAAAGTCCAATAGTAACAATTAACAAAACACCAGAGGGTATCCTTTTAAACTGGCAACCTGTATCTGGTGCAACTTCTTATAGAATATTGCGTTCTGATGATCCTTATACCGGCTTTGAAAACATTGCTACTATTACAAATACTAACTTTCTTGATGTGCTTAGTAATCGTAAATTTTACAAAGTGATCGCTATACCCTGAACAATGGTGCTATTTCTGTTTTAACTCACAATTTTTTAATTGGGAAACCATTTATAGCGCGGTTGGAAGTGAAAAAGCAAGAAAATTGTTTATAATTGGGAAAGCAGTTGAAAATTGTGAGTCAAAACTACCTCCAAAGATTCAGCCGTAATTCTCTTGACAAATTAAAGCATTTTCAAGATGAAATAATTATTCATAAAATTGATATCTTTTCAGTATCACCATTAGAGAAAAAGATTCAAAGAAAAAAATGGAGTGAGGAGATTATAAAAATGAAACGCTATCTTTATGTTATGCTATACCTTTTACTCATTATGGGCTGTTCCACAGTTCCCAAAGTAGTACCCCATCCTTGGAACAAAACTTTATCAGATGAGGAAATAATTCAGGGCTCTACAATTGCCATTGAAACAACTATTTTATCCACACCCTTAATTGGTTCCCAAGAATTATTGGAAGAGGAAATAGCGCAAAAAGCCAAATCACTTCTTGAAAGAAGAGGTTTTTATATTTCAAACAGCAATTATCAATACAAGATGAAAGTTTTATTTTCCGTTGAAAAACAGCTGGAAACTATTACTACATCAATGGTTCAAAATTCTCATTATTCCGGATCGGGGATGACCGTTAAAAGTGGTTATGGTATAACTTTGGCAAACCTTATTTCCGAAACTGTACAGGTCTCTAAAAGTGAAGTTTCCACCAATCAATATGATACTTATACATATAGCTTTGCTTGCGAGATTTATACAGCATCCGGAAAACTAATCTGGAAGAATGATGCAATTCAAAAAGCATATAAATTTAATGTCCTTGATTATATTACTCCAATGCTACAAATTGCTTTTTCCAGTTTACCCAAAGATGAAAATATTTATCCTCGGGTCCCTAAAATTAAAGAGACACAGGTTAAAAACTTCCTTTCTGTAAAAGTTTATCAAACATACTTGCGTTGTCCTGCTTTACCTAATTTAATTTGTTTTGAAGATTACTGGTTAGATGATTATGAATACAAACCTCATAAATTCAAACAAAATTATTCTAAAAATCCTCAAGCATTTATGGCTTATATTGATCTGTTACAAACAGCTGAATTTGCCATTCCAGGTTCAAAAATAAAAAAATGGGATAATCCACTTGATATGAATAATTGGAGAACCGTCTATTTAATTGGGAAATATTATCTTGGTAATGATCAAAATCCAGTGAATATAGTAGTCAAATTAAAAGGAACTCCATCCTTTTATGTGGTTTCCAAATGCAATATCGTCACTGATGAAGAATATAATTCATACTATCAGAAATATAATCTCTGGGTAAATAAATTAACAGTATTCTTTGATTTTTTTGAAAAAGGATAATGGAAACTTATATATAAAATAGCGTTTTCAGATTTACAAGTTAATCGGAATTTCTATAAAAGCAGAAGTTCATATATGGAAAATAGTTCCGTAGGAACGACAGACATTAACGACGGGTTTTAACCCGGCGAAAAGAGCATAGAAAATAGCTTATTTCCTTTTGGGAGAATGAGTTCCGTAGGAACGACAGATTTTATAGAAGGGTTTTAACCTGGAGAAGAAAAGACAATTTTTATATTTTAGTTGCGGTATTCTAATTTGCAATAAACCGAATGCATTTATTTTTCAAATTTCGGCGAACTCCTTGGCAAAGTAGAAGTTGCCAATCCATTTGTTAAAAACTACATTTTTGGGGTTAAATAAAGTCCACTGTTTTCAGGATATCTCAGCTTTTTCCAACTTGAATTACTAAAGCATTGCTTACCCATTACGGATGGGATTAGCAATGGGTAAGCAATGGGTAAGCAATGCTATTAAGGAAGAAAACGGAATTATATTTATTTAGTAGGAGTTAGGAAAATTCCGGGGAAAAGTGAAATTTTGTGTTGGTAGTTTCTATTTTAACTCACAATTTTTTAATTGGGAAACCAGCTAAAGCGCGGTTGGAAGTGAAAAAGCAAGAGGATTGTTTATAATTGGGAAAGCAGTTGAAAATTGTGAGTCAAAACTTTCTCTGCTGAAAATCGTAAGTTAAAACCCAAATAATGCAGTAGAATGTGGGTTTATATTATATTATAATAAAAGTTCCGTAGGAACGACAGGTATTAACGACGGGTTTTAACCCGGCGAAAAGAGTAAAGGAAACCACTTATCTCTTATTTTTAGAAAAAGTTCCGTAGGAACGACAGATACTAACGACGGGTTTTAACCCGGCGAAAAAATGTCGCTACGAAAGGAAAAAAGGAGCTGTCTCACAACTAAAAAATTCTTTCCATAGGAAGGGGATAAAGATATTTTTGCCGGGTTTTGAATCGGAGATTTCATGAAAAACGGAGACTAAAGAGTAGTATTTCCCAAAAATTTATGGAGGAGATATATAGTTTCCTCCCAACTCGATTCATAATCCGCTTTTTAGCAAGTTTCTAGCCTAATTTCCTCCTTTATGTTCCTGTCATTGTAGCCATTGAGGCATTATAGAATTTCTGGATGTTATGTCCAAGCAAGACCAGCAGCAACTGGTTTTTACATTTACTTAAGGATCTGACTGTAAAGCGACTAAATTTACTATTCCACTTAATAGAGGCAAACACCGCTTCCGGTTCAATACATCGTTTTTTCATCAGTTTCTTTCCTTCTTTCGATTGAAGGTTATGAACCGTTTCTTGCCTCAGAGGACTCAAATAAGGATCATAGACCAAGTTTTTACCGCTCTTATTCTTATAGGGAATGCATTTCTGCACAAAGGGACAATCTTGGCAATCTTCACATCTATAACTCTTTACGGTTCTCTCCGGTCCATTAGCCCTAACCACTTCCTCATTATCTAAAGTCAATGTCTTACCCATTAGGACAAACCCATTGATCCTTTGTTTCCTCATAGACGAAACCGGGTAATAAACTATCCCAGTAATCCCGTTTGTAATCCGGGGGCTTTAAGTAACTGACAATCTTCTTCTTATGGGTATAATCCAAATTTACTGAAATGCCATAAGCGGCATCTCCTATTACCTGTTTGGGATAAGTACCCAAACTGGTATAATGAATATCCATTAGTGTAGTGTATTCTACTGCCTCCCGGGGTACATTATAGAGATGCACGGCAGTGACAAATTGGTTAGAAGTACTGATTGAGGATACATATCCCGGAGCTAATAAACTGTCTTTCATCCGGATAAAAGTGGCATCATTATCCGTTTTGGAGGCACTGTTTCTATCTTTACCAATAATCTCAATTTGTTGATCGTATTTCTCTAGTTTGGGCACATCCAGTTTTTGTATCTTATTAAGCTCTGACAGTAAATGGTTGATATTTTTTATAGCAGGAGCGTTAGAAGGAAGGTGTGTTTTCAAAGTATCAACAGCTTTCTGCAGTTCTGATTGTGCCTTTTCCACTGCTTGAGCAATCTCTTCCGGCTCAGCCTCTTCTACATTGAGTTCATTTAAAAATTCTAACTGAGTACCAACTTCTCTTAAATCTTGATCTCCATATTGAAGCTGTTCCTCTTCATTCAATTTTTTGATCCGGCAAAACAAATTATCCACTCTTGTCTTAACCTGCTCCTGATATCTGAGAGCCGACTTTTTCCAGATATAGGAATTCTTACCAGCATTAGCTCTCAAGGTCGTGCCATCGATAAAACAAGAATCCAATTCCAGATAACCTTTTTCCTCTGCCATTAAAACGACCTTACAAAAAACCTCTGCCAATACATCCTTACATCTTGTCCAGGCAAAAGTATTGATCGTTCTGAAGTCCGGTTGCTGATCCCCTGTTAACCAAATAAAATTGATATTCTCCCTTACTGCTTTGGCAATCTTACGACAAGTGTAGATACCATTCATATAAGCATAAACAATGATCTTTAACATCATCTTGGGATTATATGCCGGACTGCCTTCGGGACTGTATTGAGCATGAAGCTTGGTTAAATCCATATTCTCAATCAGGTCATTAACAAAACGCACTAAATGATGCTCCGGAATTCTGGCATTGATGTCCAAACCGAAGATGTCTGTTTGCTCTTGATTATATTCTCTGTAACTCATTTCTGAACTCCTGATGTTTATGAGACCATATTCCAAGAGCATTCAATATTGTCAAGTAAAATCTTATATCTTTTTATTGATTTTTATCTTATTTTAGTTTCGGGACAGCCCCGACAGATTTTATAGAAGGGTTTTAACCCTGAAAATAATAGGGAAAATAAGAATATTTTACCAAGATAAGAAATACAATATAATAGATAGGGTAGCTATTTGGATAGGCAAAATATAATTATTTAACATCCAGGAACGGATTTAACTCTATTATTCTTATAAATAAAATTCAAAAGCAGATACAGGATGATCAGGTTGTTTTTATTGGTATCACAGTATAATACATTGTAAAGAATATAATTGTTCATTCGTAAATGATATAATTTTAAAAAGGGTATTCTTGCTTTTCCTTTTATCGTGTAAATATAGATTCTTTCATTACCGTATAATTTGTGAGATTGTTATAGCTCGGTTGTAAGTGTGCTTGCTTTCTGTTTTAACTCACAATTTTTCAGTTTGGAAACCAGTTAAAATGCGGTTGGAAGTGCGATAGTTCGTAGATTGTGGCTTTCTGGAAGGCAGGTGAAAATTGTGAGTCAAAACTTTCTCAGCTGAAAATCGTAAATTTAACGAGGGGCTTACGCCTCCATCGCTATCATTGTGTCGCCCTTACGGGCTTTTGGGAAAAGGGAAAGGTAAAAAGAATAGAAATTCGGGCTTTTATTTTAACGAGGGGCTTACGCCTCCATCGCTATCATTTTATCGCCCTGACGGGCTTTTGGGAAAAAGGAAAGGAAAAAAGAATAGAAATTGGGGCTTTCATTTTGACGAGGGGCTTACGCTTCCATCGCTATCATTGTGTCGCCCTGACGGGCTTTTATGAAATCTCAACCTTATAAACCTTCTCAACCTTCTAAACTCTCTAAGCCATCTCAACCTTCTCAACCCTCTAAACTCTCTAAACCATCTCAACCTTTTCAACCCTCTCAACTTTTTTCATTCTAATTCTTTATCTCGCTTTGCAGAATTCCCTTGCCAAAAAATCACTTTCCCTATTGTATTACCAAGCAAGAAAATCAAGCCAAAGGACGGTTAGGAAATGGCTGAGAAATTATATTTAATTGACGGTACGGCATTGTTATACAGGGCTCATTTTGCCTTCATTAAGAATCCCTTAATCAACAGCAAGGGAATACATACCAGTGCTATTTTTGGAGTAATAAATTCGTTTCTGCACATCCTGGAAAATACACAAGCGGCTTATGTAGCCATATCTTTTGACCGTAAAGCTCCTACTTTTCGGCATAATCTTTATGAGGCATACAAAGCTCAGCGTCCTCCTATGCCAGATGAACTTACGGCTCAAATTGAACCCGTGAAACGATTTTTTGAGTTAATCGGCTTAAAGGAAATCGGTCTTGATGGTTATGAAGCGGATGACATTCTGGGTACTTTGGCAAAGCTATATAAGGATCAGTTTCAAATTGTGTTTTTAACCAGTGACAAGGATTACTGTCAATTGGTTGATGAGCGTTCAGTTATGCTTGATCCGATGAAAGATATTGTTTTGGATCGGGATGCCGTATATGCCAAATATGGTGTTTATCCGGAGCAGTTTATTGATTATCTTGCGCTTGTTGGAGACCCTTCTGACAACATTCCTGGTGTGAGCAGCATCGGACCTAAAACTGCTGCAATGCTACTTTCCGAATATCAAACGCTGGATAATATCTATGCCAATTTGGATAAGTTAAAACCACGCTTGCAGGAAGTTCTTCGGGAAAATAAGGAAAATGCCTATCTCTCAAAGCAATTAGCAAAAATTGACACCGATGTTCCGATTCCCAAACCCGATTTAGAACACCTGACTTTTTGGGCAAAGGATTTGAGAAAAGCGATTCCTTTGCTGGAGGAATATGAAATTAATTCCATTAAGCGGAAAATAGAGCTGAAATATCCGGAAACTAATACAACAAAACAACAAACCGAATATCAGGACGATATTTTTAAGGAAAAGGAAAAGCCACAAGAGGAAACGGCAGAAACAGAAGAAAAAATGCCTTTTTCAGCTGTTTTGGTTAACACTCTCAATTTTGTTACTCTGCTCAAAGAACTGAAAGAGGCAAAACAAATTTCTCTTGATACGGAAACGGATTCCCCCGAACCTATGCGGGCAAATTTGGTGGGAATATCTTTTTGCATGGATGAAAAGAAAGCATACTATCTTCCATTGGGACATCAACTTGCAGTAAATTTGCCGCTGCCGGAAGTTCTTCGCCATTTGGAAGATGCTTTAAAAGGAAAACTTTTACTGGGACATAACCTCAAGTTTGATTTAATAGTTCTTGCCCGCAATGGATTAGAACTTGATAATCCACTGTTTGATACAATGCTGGCTGCTTATATTCTTGATCCTGGAACGCTGAATTACTCTCTGGAAACCTGCGCTCTGAATGAATTGAATTATAAAATGATACCTATCAGTGACTTAATTGGCAAAGGCAAAAACCAGAGCACTTTTGATCTGGTAGAACCGGAAAAAGCATGTATATACTCTGCAGAAGATGCCTGGGCTGTTTATAAGCTCTATCCTGTTTACCGGAGAAAAGTGGATTTTAGCGTTATGGCAAACCTTTTTGATACGATTGAACTACCCCTTATCAAGGTTTTACAACAGATGGAAATGAACGGAGTGGCAATTGACTGTTCTGTTTTAAGCGAAATTTCCCATCAGATAAATCTGGAACTGAAGACCCTGACAGATAAAATATATGCTTTTGCGGGATATGAATTTAACATCAATTCTACCCAGCAATTGGCAAAACTGCTCTTTGAAGAAAAAAAACTACCCTACGGTAGAAAAACCAAAACCGGCTATTCTACGGATAACAGTGTGCTGGAAGAACTTGCCATTGACTATGAAATTGCCGGAATAATTATTCAATACAGACAGCTTTCAAAACTGCAATCTACTTATGTAAGCGCTCTGCCTAAAATGATCAATCCCCAAACCGGAAGAATACATTCCTCTTTTAATCAAACCGTTACTTCCACAGGTCGCCTTTCTTCTTCCAACCCCAATCTACAAAATATACCCGTGCGCACAGAAATTGGACGCGAAATCCGGAAAGCATTTTGTGCCAAAGATGCAGAACACCTGATCCTGGATGCGGATTATTCACAAATAGAATTGCGTTTGCTGGCTCTGATGAGCGAAGATGAGGTCTTAATTGAGGCCTTTAAACAAGACCTGGATATTCATAAAAGAATGGCTGCCAAAATTTTTAATGTGGACATTGAAAAGGTTACTCCCGACCAAAGAAGAGCTGCAAAAACCATTAACTTTGGCATTCTCTACGGAATGGGACAACGCAAACTTTCCCGTGAACTGGGAATCTCTCTCAATGAAGCAAAAGACATTATAGACGGTTACTATGCTCAATTCCCTTCCATTCGCAATTTTATCAACCAATGTGTAAATAAAGCTCGTCAACAACATTATGCGGAAACCCTTTTTGGCAGACGATTATACCTTCCTAATATAGACAGTAAAAATCAGGGACTAAAAAGCGAAGCGGAAAGAATTGCGGTTAATATGCCAATTCAAGGAACTGCAGCTGACCTGATTAAAATAGCTATGCTCAACATTCATAAGCAGATAGATAAACGCGAAGACATCAAAATGATTCTCCAAGTCCATGATGAACTCCTTTTTGAGGTTCAGCAAGAAGCATTAGAAGAGACAAAAAATATCGTTAAGACCTGTATGGAAAGTGCTTTACCCCCAAAATATGCGGAAAAAGTCCATCTGAAAACGGATGTGGGAGTAGGAAAAAATTGGTTTGAAGCACACTAAAGAATGAAAAATGTAAAGGTAAAAAAGCTAATAAATCCTCTTCATCCCATACATATTAAATCTGTGCAATCTGTGTTATCTGTGAGAGATAATCTTTTTTTAACTCTTTTCTACATTTTCGCTATGCTTTATTCGTTCCCTCCAATGTGATTTTTTCGGAAAGCGGAACATCCAATGAATCAGGAAAATAAGCAAGACAACAATTACAGCCCCAATAACCGTTAGAAACCAAGGAAAATCCTTTCGCAATTCAACAGTCATTAATTCCTGTTTATGCCACATTTTACGGGTATCAAAACTCCAGGTAACAGTCCCGTTTTCCCTGTCCACATTTTCCGGTAGGGCATTGGTAGAAATAATTTTCCAGGGAAGATGAACTTTGTATGTCCAAACAGGATTTTCGGGTTGCAGCATTCCCAATATATCTTCAATACCTTCTTCTTCCTCTCCCTGTTCCTGGCTTCCAAGTGCAATTCTGCGTTTGAAAGTAATTCTTCTGCCTGGCTCTTTATTTAAGGTTATTTTCCCCCAAAAATCAGCAGCGCCTAATTGATCGTTTACATTATTGAAGGCCTCAATGCTTTTAAACTTGAAATTGATAGTGTAAATAACATCAGGACCTTTTCTATGAATGTCGTAGGATTGTAAATTGATACCTGGTAATGCTGCTTTACGCATAATTTCTTCCGGATTTTCATAAGGTGAACGATGAACTACACGAATAGTTGCATGTCCTGAACCGTTACGGTTAATCCATAGTTCTTCATCGTATTGAACGCATCCAGCTAAAAGCAGAAGCGCTAACAGCAGTATTACAAGGCGTTTCATTCCCCAACCTTTTTCCTAATTTAATGCTTTGTAAAGCATAAAAACCAAAAGCGTTTTTTTTGGCAAGATAATTCTTGATTATTCAACGGTAAAAAATTCTTGCTTGACAAAACTATCAATCTATCATAAAAGGAAAAAGTATATTAACTTAAGGAGGAATAAGATGATAGCTTTAAGACAAATGTGGCATTGCCCGATTTGCGGAAATGTTGTTGAAGTAATTTATGTTGGCGGCGGCGAATTAGTTTGCTGTGGTCAACCAATGCAATTACTTAAAGAAAATACTGTTGATGCCGCAGTAGAAAAACATATACCCGTTGTAACGGATTTGGGAGATAAAATTGAGGTCTCCGTTGGAAGCATCCCTCATCCGATGGAAGAAAAGCACTATATTACCTGTATTGAAGTGCTCATGGAAAAAAAGGTTTTACGCAAAGAACTGAAGCCAGGAGATGAACCTAAGGCAAAGTTTTGCGTGAAAATGGACAAAGTTATTGCCGTGCGTGAATATTGCAATGTTCACGGTTTATGGAAAGCATAAACAATTAAAGGAGAAAAAATATGTCCAACAAAGAAACCAGAACTGCCGAAAATCTGATGAAATCCTTTGCGGGAGAAAGTCAAGCCAGAATGAGATACCTTTATTCAGCTAAAACAGCTAAGAATGAGGGCTTTGAACAAATTTCCAATATCTTTACAGAGACCGCGGAAAATGAAAAAGAACATGCCAAAATATTTTTCAAACATCTGCAAAAATTGGGTCTGGAAGGCGAAATGATCAATATTATTTCATCCTATCCCGTTGGCTGGTCTGCAGATAGCACACTTAAAAATCTGGAATATGCAGCTAAGGGAGAAAATGAAGAATGGACAGAGCTTTATCCCATCTTTGCCGATGTAGCTGAAGAAGAAGGTTTTAGCGATATTGCCCATTCCTGGAGAATGATAGCTAAAGTGGAAAGAGAGCATGAAAAGCGTTTTCGTAAGCTCTATGATAATGTGAAAAATCAAAGAGTGTTTATTCGTGAAGAAAAGGTCTTCTGGAAATGCTTGAATTGTGGTTACATCCATGAAGGAACGGAAGCACCTATAAGTTGTCCTTCCTGCAGTCACCCTCAAAGTTATTTTGAACTTTTTATAGAAAATTACTAAACTCTCAAGGAGACAATAAAATGCAGAAATATCAATGTATGGCTTGTGGATGGATTTACGATCCTGCCGAAAACGACGACATTCCTTTTGAAGACCTGCCCGATGATTTTGTTTGCCCGGAATGTGGCGTCGGAAAAGATATGTTTGAACCCTTGGATTGAATAAATCCGTTCCTGTTTAACCGGGGAGAATCACATCTCCCCGGTGGTTTTTATAATAACTGAAAATTTGTGAGGACAGAAATGCAACGAAAGGACTTTGAGGAAATTCTGGATTTTGCCATAGCGCGTGAGCGGGAAGCAATTAAATTCTATCAGAATTTGCAAAACCAAGCCCAATTCCAGGATCAGAAAGAAATGCTAAAAGAACTGGAAGCAATGGAACAAAACCACATAACGATAATTGAAAAGCTACGCCAGACAGGTGTTAAAGACGAAGATATTCACAAAACTCCCAATTTGAAAATAAGCGAATACATTACAGCTGATCCGGAAACTTTAGACCTAAGCTATCAAAATATCCTTATTAAAGGTATGAAACGCGAAGAAACATCCTTTCTGCTTTATTCCGAAATGAGCGTAAAATTTCCCGATCCTGAAATATCTACCCTTTTCAGACACCTTGCCGCAGATGAAGCACAACATAAAAAGTACTTTGAAAATTTATATGACGAATGGATGCGGAAAGGAAATTGAAACTTGCTCTTGATACTACTCAAAATTTCGGTTCCATAGCTCTGGCAGACGAAAAGAGGGTTATTTACTCCGCCTATTTTGACATTAAAATAACCCATAGCGAAACCTTGATGCCGGCAATTGACTATGCTTTTCAATTCTGCAATGTAGAGCGCAAGGAACTGAAAGAAATCTATGTATGCATTGGTCCCGGTTCTTTTACAGGACTAAGAATTGGCTTAGCAACAGTCAAAGGAATTGCTTTTGCTTTGGGTCTTCCTCTTTATGCGTTTTCTTCTTTGGAACTTTCTGCTTTACCCGCAAGTCGTTTAGGTAAGAACATTTTATCTGCGATAGATGCTAAAATGAAAGAAGTGTATTTTTCCTATTACGATCAGGCAATTAAAGAAATTATCCCTCCTGCGATTATGAAACCGGAAGAACTTTGCCAATTGCATTTAGACGATTTCATCCTTTGCGGAAGCGCTACGGAAATGCTTAGTCCCTTATTACAAAAAGCCGGATATAACTTCCATAATCTTAATCCTATTATGAAAATACCTTCTGCGGCAGGACTTTTTTTCTTGCCAGAAATGCTGCCGGAAAAATATGTTCCCCAAGACATTGAAAATTTGGAACCAATGTATTTGAGAGAAGCCCAAGCGCAGGTTAAAAAGAAGAAGGAAAATTGAAAAAAGTGAGAGGGAAAACAAAGAGATAAAGAGAAGAAGAGAAGAATTTTATAATTATTAATTTAATAATCCGTGTTAATCCGTTAAATCTATGTTGCTAATACATATTTTCGGTGTCTTCAGTGTAAAAAGGAGAATATAAAATGCGAAAAACAATACTCTGCTTACTAATGCTAATCGTTAGCATCTCTATTATCTATGGAGATTACTTTGTCAATTTTGAAGGGACAAATGAAACAAAAACTTCTTATGCCTCAGGAAATGTAACTTTAAGCGGACTTTCCTGGAATATGACAGAGGTATTAATTGGAACTTTAGATAGCGACTGGAAAAATGGAACTCGTTCTGCCCGACTGCGGGGTCGTGGTACTTCAGCAATGACAATGCTGGAAAATAAAACTAACGGTTTAGGAACTCTTTCTTTTTATTATCGTCGTTATTCAACTGAAGCACAAGTTGACTGGAAAGTTGAATACAGCATTGATAATGGTAGTTCCTGGACTCAAATTGGTTCAACTTTTACAGCTCCAGCCAGCGATACACCCAGTTTATTTTCCGAACAGGTCAATGTAAGCGGTAATGTTAGAATCAGGATCAAACGAGCTACGGAATCAGGAACAACGGATAAACGCTTAAATATTGATGATATAACCTTAACAGATTATACTGCTGCCGAACCGACTCTTATTCTTGATCCTACTGTTTTAATAGGATTTACTTATGACCTGGGAGAAGGACCTTCTGCTTCACAATCATATACCTTATCCGGTGCTTATTTAAGTCCTTCATCCGGTAATATAACTATCACCGGTTCCAGTAGTTTTGAGGTCTCTGCTGATAATGTAACTTTTTCTAATAGTTTCTCTTTACCTTATAGTGGAGGCATTCTTTCCCCCGCAACTTTATATGTGCGTCTGAAAGCAGGACTAAGTGAGGGTAATTATCTAAATGAAAACATCACTCATAGTGGAGGTGGTGCCTCAGTTTTCTTGGCTGTTAGTGGGTCTGTAACTTCCACCTCTGTTTTACTCACTGCAGAGGGTTATTTGGAAGATTTCACCTCCTTTACTTCTCTGGAAAGTTTGCCTTTTGGATGGACTTTAAGTGACCAATATACCTACGGAGGAGATTTTGGAACAGGTTCTGCAGGTGGATTAAGAGGTAACGGAGTTTTGGGAATTCAGCTTACGGCTTCGGCTCCCAATAATGCTTTAACTGCCACTCTTACCTTAAAAAATCAAACCGGAGCCACTATCAATAACCTTAATGTTGCCTATCAGGGAAAAGTTGCCAGAACGGATCAGACAGGAACTCCCAAATGGGTAGTCAGTGTAAACGGAACCGAAATTCCTGAATTGGAATATTCTACAGCGGAAGGAATTAATCAACAAAAAAGTGCAATTGTAACCGGTTTAAATGTAGCTGTAGGAGAAAATATTATTATTCAATGGTTTACAACGAGTGCAGGAACCAGTGGAACCAGAAGACAAATTGGCATTGACGATGTAAACATCAATACTAATATTCCAGTTAATCCCCTGATCAATGTTACAGCCAATTTAGTTACTTTTCAAACAGCTCAAGGCACACCATCCGAACCGCAAAGTTATTTTATCAGCGGAATTGACCTTAGCCAAAATATCAATATTTCTGCTCCCAACGGTTTTGAGATTTCTGTAGATGGAGGTTTAACTTATGCTACCTACACAAGTGTTCTTTCTACTTATGAAGGAAATGTTTTTGTCAGGATGACTGGAACTGCTGTCGGAACTTTTGGCGGAAACATTATTCATACCAGTTCGGGGGCTACGGATGTTTATCTTCCTGTAGCAGGAATAGTTACCGGAGCAACAGGTTATGCTGTTGATTTATTCTTTTCCGAATACATTGAAGGGACCAGCTATAACAAAGCCATTGAAATATTTAATGGAACTGGCGCGGCTATTGACTTATCGGATTATAAAGTAGAGTTATATGCAAATGGTTCAAGCACTGCAAACAATACTTTAGTATTAAGCGGAACCCTGGAAAACGATGATGTATATGTTATTTCCCATCCAAACGCTAATGAAGATATCTTAGCCATTACAGATCAGACAAATATGGTAGCTAATTTTAACGGTAACGATGCCTTAGCGTTAGTAAAAATAAGCACGGGAGCTTATGTTGATATTTTCGGTGTAATCGGAAACGACCCTGGAACTGCCTGGTTAGGTGAAAACAATTATACTACCTTAAATTCCACCTTGGTAAGAAAGTCCTCTGTAGCTCAAGGCATAACCCAAAATCCAACAGGCACAGGTGCTTACGCTTTTACTACTTTGGTTACCGAATGGGATTTATACCCTGTGGATACAATAGACAATCTTGGCTATCATAATTTCGCTACCACACCTCAAGAAATAGAACCGCCAACATTGCAAGCTTCAAATTTAATTGCTTATCCTGGCAATACGGATATAACTTTGGAATGGACTCCGGGAAATGGAGCAAGAAGATTAATTAAAATCAACACTATCAATTCATTTACCCCTCCTGTTGACGGTAGCAATCCTACTGCCAACAATGTTTACAGTGGCAACGGAGAACAGGTTATCTTCAATGGAGCAACTCAAATTGTGGAAGGAATTCCGTTAAATGGCTGTAATGTATCCGGTCTTACTCCTGCAACTACATATTGGTTCAGGAGTTATGAATACAACGGCAGTGGCAGTTATACTCGTTATAATACTTCGGAGGCAATAAACAATCCTATTTCCGCAACTACAACAAATACCCAAAGCAGTGGCTATTATGCCGGAATTACAGGTTATGGAAGCACTTTGAAGACAAATCTGCATAATTTAATTCGGACTACACATACCACCCGTTATTCTTACGATGCTTTGTGGATTAAATTGCCCTACACCGATGAAGACCCTAATAATACTGATAATATTATTGAAATCTACACCGGTTGGAGTGTTCCCAAATCCTATTATGGAGGAGGAACTTCACAATGGAATAGAGAGCATACCTGGAGTAAAAGTCATGGTGATTTTGGGGAAACACCACCTGCTGGAACGGATTTACATCATTTGCGTCCCTGCGATTCTACTGTAAATTCTGCCAAAAGTAATAAGGATTTTGATTATGCTCCGAACCCTTATATTGATTCTTCACCCTATAATGGTTACTCTTCAGATACTGGCTGTAATACATCTACTTATGCCTGGGAACCGAGAGATGAGGATAAAGGTGATGTAGCCAGAATGATTATGTATATGGCAATCCGTTATGAAGGAACCGACACTTCTTTTGATCTGGAAATTGTAGATAATATAAATACCAGCGGACCTAATTATGGAAAGCTTTCTACTTTACTGCAATGGCATATTATTGATCCTCCGGATGCCCGTGAAATGCAACGTAATAATCGTATTCAGGAACTTCAGGGAAATCGGAATCCCTTTATTGATGAGCCAATGTATGCCTATCAAATTTGGGCTCCTATGCCTTTAAATCCGACTAATATTACTCAGACAGGTTTCACTGCTAATTGGACAGCTCCCATTTCTGCTACAAAGTATTATTTTCAGCTGGCTACTGATGCCAATTTTACGAATATTGTTCCCGGTTATGATAATCTGGATGTTGGTTTAACTCTTTCCCGCAATATCAGTGGTTTATCTAATGGGTATACTTATTATTATCGTTTGCGTTCCTATTTTACAAGTGGTTACAGTATGTATTCACCTTATCAGGAAGTTACTCTTACCTTACCTGCATCGGCACAACTTTCTTCCGGAACCGCATTAACGGAAGGAAACCTGAATGGAGCTATTTTACAATTGACTTTAACCAATACCACCTGGAGAGATAACACCTTGCTGATTAGTAGTTTTACTCTAAATAATGCTCCTGCAGGTCTTTCTCTTTTAAGCGTGCAATATCTCAGTGCTACAGCCGCTCAAATAGTTTTAAGCTTTGATAATACCGATTTTGACGCTAATATTCTTAATTTTAGCGTTACCATCAATGCTTTAGAAATAAATAATGGCTCCAATCTAACTACCAACACTTTAACGATTATAGCTTATATAGAATGCCCTCTATCCATACAGATTCAGGGTTCGCAGTTGATATTAAATATCCAAGAGGTCTCCGGCGCCAATCTTTACAAGGTCTTTTCCAGCACTGATCCCTACGGTGTTTATACGGAAATAAGCACCAGCGGAATTTTTGATCCTCTTGTTCCCAATCGTTGGAGTTATACCATTCCTGCTGATGAACGCAGATTTTACAGGTCTGCTGCTGTCCGCAATCCTTAATGATCTGGAATTGACAAGGTTTTTGGGTTGAGAAGGTTTAGAGGGTTTTGAAGGTTGAGAAGGTTTAGATGGTTGTGAAGGTTGAGAGGGTTGAGAAGGTTTAGAAAGTTTAGAGTGTAGAGATACCTTAAAGCCCAGAGGGCGATACAATGATAGCGATGGGTGCGTAAGCCCCTCGGAAAAAAAGTTTGAGAGGGTTGAAAAGGTTTAGAAGGTTGAGATTTCATCAAAGCCCGGAGGGCGATACAATGATAGCGATGGGTGCGTAAGCCCCTCGGGAAAAAAGGTTGAGAGGGTTGAAACTGTTTAGAAGGTTGAGATTTCATCAAAGCCCAGAGGGCGATACAATGATAGCGATGGGTGCGTAAGCCCCTCGGGAAATGAAAGCTCCGAGTTCCTTTTTTCACCACATCTGGAAAAATAAGCCCCTTAGGGCGACACAATGATGTAGAAGGTGGCGTAAGCCCCTCGGAAAATTCACGATGTAAACAGCGGGAGGTTTTGACTTACAATTTTCACCTTCCTTCAATATTCCCACACCCTGCAATCATTTTTAACATACAACCACAATTTTTATTGGTCTCCAAACCGAAAAATTGTGAGTTAAAACAGAAACAAAATAGTTGTGTATGAATTTCTGCTTTTTTGCTTTATGCAGCGGATGAGATTCCCATATCATTCCCATATCGCGATATGGGAATGATATGGGAGTCATATCGGAGTATTATTGAAATAATTTTGGGATTTATTTGGGAATGATATTTATTCTGTGTGCTAATGGAAAGCTGTGATTTGAGTTAGCAAGTTCATTCTGCAAAAAAGAATGTGCCGACACAGTTTTTAAAAAATGTTTTGTTTTGACTCACAATTTTTCAGATATATTAAACAGTTGCAGAATGGTTGTAAGCGAGAAAAGAATGTGGGGTGTGGTTACATTGAAGGCAGGTGAAAATTGTAAGTCAAAACCTTCCACCGATTAAATCGTGAATTTTACGAGGGGCTTACGCCACCATCTACATCATTGTATCGCCCTGACGGGCTTTTGGAAAAGGGGAAGATAAAAGGAAAAAGGAACTCCGGGCTTACATTTTCCGAGGGGCTTACGCACCCATCGCTATCATTGTGTCGCCCTACGGGCTTTAAGGTATCTCAACCTTCTCAACCCTCTAAACCTTCTAAACCTTCTAAACCTTCTCAACCCTCTCAACCCTCTCAACCTCTTCTATTTAGTTCTGTTCAGTAGCAGATTTCAGATAAATCAATAACCTGCGTTGCTATTTCGCCTGTAAAATCATCGTCACTGGTGCCAATTAACATTTCCTGCAAACAGAGCTCTTCCCTATTTCCGCTTTTGGTGTATCCGGAGGACGCTGTTCCTCCTCTTTTTTTACTATGTTTCTGCAAAAAACCCAAAAGCAATCTTCTTTCTTCTTTATTGAACAAATAATAGGGATCGTCAATCAACATAATCTTCGGTTTCAAGAGTAAAGACCGAATAAAGCAAAAATACTTGCGCTCTGCTGGGCTTAAATATGCAGGTCTTAATTCCCATCCGCAATTCAAATTCAGCTCTTCCATCAAAAGTTTCAGTTCTTGTTCAAAAGCATTATAGTCCTCGCTGGCAAACCTTTTGTTCCAAGGTAGCAGCAGATTCTCTCGCAAGGAAAGATTGGAAAGCATTATCCCTTCATCAAACACGAGGGAAAAGGTGGAAATAAGGGAATTTTGCCTACAATATTCCTCCAGGGAAATGCCATCCAGCAAGATATTGCCTTCATCCAAATTATACAATCCCATTAAAGCAATTAAAATAGTAGATGAATACTTTTCACAGGGATCATAAAGCACAGTACAACCATCTGTGGTAAAATTAAGATTGAAATTGTGCAATAAACCATTTATAGAAACATTCTTAAAGGCAATATGCACTATGCACCTATCCAAAATAGCCAGGAAATAATTAAATCCAAAATAAGCACGGAAAAAATAGAAATAACCACTGCCTTGATAGTGCGTTGCGGAACTTCCGTTGATGCCCTGTAAACACTCATCCCTTCATAAGAGGCAGTTATGGCTATTACAAAGCCGAAAATAACGGATTTGAGGATGGTCATTAAAATATAAGGAAAGGTTAAAACCGACAAAAAATCATTCATAAATGCCCCAAATGATAAATGATTGAAAAACTGAGCAAAGAGCCAACCACCTAAAACAGCAATTATATTGAAATAAAGGGTTAATACCAGCATAGAAATTACTACCCCCAAAATACGCGAGACAACAAGATAACCCATCGGCGCGATGTCAAAGGATTTCAACAATTGCATTTCCCTGTTCACAACCATATTTCCCAACTCGGTAGAAATCGCTGTTCCACTTCTGGCTATTACTACTAAAGCGGTTATAATTCCACTCAATTCTCCAACTACAACCCTCACCAAAATTATGTGCACCCAAATCCCCTGCCCGAAATTGCTCAAAAAAGCATAACCCTGCATAATGGTTAAACAGCCAATTGCCAAAGCAATAAAACCGATTAAAGGCAGCGCCTCCACTCCCGTAAACAAAATTTGCCGAATAACCACTAACAAACTTACATGCCTGTTATGTTTGATATGCAATAACTCGGTTACTGTTTCTTCCAAAAACAAAAAAAAGTCCCTGAGGGACTTTTTTCTATTGTGTTGCATAAGTTACATCACTGCTCTAAAAGGTTGTTATTTCAGAATAAGCGTCTTCTTTAAGGAAGTATACCGGGTAGAAAAATTAACTACGACAAGATATTCGCCATCAGGAACATAATTGCCACAGCTATCAGTCCTTTCCCAATTTAAATAAATGTCCTTACCCACAAAACCTTCGTATAGATCGCAAATAACTTTGCCATCACAGCTCTGAATCTGAACATTGATATTAAGAGGAACAGACACAGCTAAAGAAATTACACATTCCTTAAACATAGGATTGGGAGTAATGTCAAAACTCTCAATAGGAGAGCCCTTATAAGCATACCCAGCTGTGGCTATCAACATTAACATTGCCATCAGCGCCAGAATGAGCATCGTTTTTTTCATTTTATTCACTCCTTATTTAATGCCTGATTAAAAAGCAAGTTTCATTCCTCTTTGCTATTAAACTTATCTTCTATCAGTTTTATAGCTCCTAAAACTCCTGCCTTATTGCCATTTATTGCTTTAGCAACCTTTACTTTAGCACTATGTGCAGCTGGCAATCTTTTTCTTATCTCACTTTCCAATTCCTCTATATAATATAATCCCAAATCCATAGCTCCGCCACCAATAATTATTATTTCCGGATCAAGACAAGTAGCAAGACAGGATAAAGCAATGGCTAACATAAGTTGACCCTGCTTAATGTAATCCGCTACTACTGTATCGGTTTCCTTTATAGCAAGGATGGCAGATAAATCCATTTCCGCATAACGGGGATTTTTTAACGCCAAGCGTCGGCGTAAACCCTCTCCTGAAGAATACGCTTCCAAACAGCCATTTTTCCCACAATTGCATTTTAATCCTTTATCCACAATGCATATATGACCTAATTCACCGGCAAAACCATAAGCACCGTGATAAATTTTGCCGTCAATAACTATTCCGCAACCGATACCACTGCCGACAGTAACACCAATAACATAATTCTTTTTTTGCGTATACGACTCGGCTAAAGCCATCAAATTGGCATCGTTATCAAAAGCGAAAGGAATATTACAATTTTCGGGAAGCAATTCACGCGGATGGTGCTCCACCCAAAAAGGCAAATTGGGATTGTTTTCTGTTACCAAACCCGTGGTTTTATCTATTGCACCTGGCATTCCGATTCCGATTCCCTTTATATTGTTAAGCCCGATTTTACTGTCAACATCGTTAAACAACTCTTTCGCCACAGCAAAGAAGTCATCTATGTTTTTCCTTTGCAGAACAAGGGTTTGATAGGATTGTAAACCTTCTTCACAGTTGCCCCAGCCATACTTAAAACTGGAACCTCCAATATCTATGCCTAAAAATATATTCATCGGTTACCTTATTACTTCATTTCTTAAATAAAAATCACTTTGTTATTCCTTTTTGCCATTCCTGCGACCTTTTTGTCATTCCCGCAAAAGAAAGAATAAATGGGGTGGGTGATGGGATTTGAACCCACAACGCCCGGAACCACAATCCGGTGCTCTGCCGTTGAACTACACCCACCACAATTTTATCTTATTTATTATCTGAAATAGAACCTCAAATGGCACGCCAGAAGGGATTCGAACCCCCGACCCGCAGCTTAGAAGGCTGCTGCTCTATCCTACTGAGCTACTGGCGCAAAAAAAATGGTAGCGGCGCAGGGATTTGAACCCCGGACCTGCGGATTATGATTCCGACGCTCTAACCAGCTGAGCTACACCGCCACTTTTCTTTTATAAGATAGTCCACTTTATATAGGGGTGACAAATTCAATTTTTTGTCACTTATTTAAAACCCCTATTCCTAAAAAAAAGAGTTCGTCTTATAAAAGCCAAACTCTAAAAAATTGGTAGCGAGGGAAGGATTCGAACCTTCGGCCTTCGGGTTATGAGCCCGACGAGCTACCAGCTGCTCCACCTCGCGTTATCAATTTATCCTTAAAAAATAAAACCTCATTTCTGTCAAGCAAAAAATTACGGAATAGCCAAAAGGCGAGAAATCAAAGGGTCAAGGTTTCTTGAGGTCAAGGGGTCAAGGGGTCTTGAGGTCTTGAGGTATTTAGGTCAAGGGGTCAAGAGGTTTAGAGGTCTAATATCATTTTCCCCTTTTGTCATTCCTATAAAAGCAGGAATCCAGACAAGCTTACTTTTATCAGGAAGCATTTACGCCTTCATTACTTTTCTCTTGGAAATAACTTTATCGGCGTATATGTCTCATAACGGAATAGCAACATTGATTTAACTGATTCAAACAGATTATAAATTAATAATTATAAATCCTGCTGATCCAATCAATCCTGTCATCTGCGTAATCAGCGAAATCTGCGTGAAATAAGTCGTCGTCATTAGTCCTCACTGCCAAATGAGTTTGTGGGATGTGTAAAAGTTATTTGGGCAGTGACAACTCCTGACTTACTTCATCCTTCTCTTTTCTTCTTTTTCTCTTTGTCTCTTTTCCTCTTTGTTAATATAATCTTTTCCTCTTTTCCTCTTTGTTAATATTCTCTCTTTTTCTCTTTATCCCTTTGTTAATATTGTCTCTTTATCTCTTTATTTTCCATCTCTCCATCTCGCCATCTCACTTTTTCATTCTTCTCTTTTTCTCTTTTTCTCTTTGTTAATATAAACTTTTTCTCTTTATTTTCCATCTCTCCACCTCGCATTATATCCCGTTTGCTTTTTTTGCCCAATCCGATTATTATGTTATTAACAGGGAGGTGAAACAAATGACTTTAGAAGATAGTTACCGGATGGTGATAGCGGAAGAGATCAGAGCACAAAAGATGTATCAGGCATTAGCAAAGAGTTTTGCCAAGCCCGAAACCAGCAATGTATTCAAGGAACTGGTCGTTTTAGAAAAAATGCATGAGGAAAAGGTGAGGTCTGCTTTTGCCAAAGAGTTTCCCGGGCAAACAATAACTCTACAGGAAGAACCGATTAAAGAAATGCAAGGTGTAAATTTGAATGATCCGCAGGTGGTCTTGGAATTTGCCATCACCAAAGAAGAAGAATCCGTTGAGCTCTATAAAAATATGGCAGAGCAGACCAGGGAACCCGAAATTAAGAAACAACTACTGCAATTTGCTAAGGAAGAAGAAGGTCACAAGTCAATTTTACTTTCGGAAATTCAGCGTTTGCAGGGTGCTTTACAGTGGTTTGATCCTTCCGAATTATCCGGATTGATGGAGGATTGAGCTTTTAGATAATGGCAAATAAAGATCAAAGCACTCTTTTTGATAGAGAAGAATTAAGCACTAAGACAGTTCCGCTGGCTGAAAAATTAAGACCTCAAACACTGGAAGAGCTATTAGGTCAGACAAAGCTGATAGCTGAAAATTCGCCTTTAAGGCAGATGATTGAAAGCGGAGAGTATCATTCCTTTATTTTATGGGGTCCTCCGGGTAGCGGAAAAACAACCATTGCCAGGATTATAGAGAAAAACAGCGGTTACAATTTTATCCGTTTTTCAGCTGTTCTTGCCAGCATCAGTGATGTAAAAGCAGTGATGAAAGAAGCGGATTATCTGCATCGGACGCAAAACAAGCGCAGTATTTTGTTCATTGATGAAATTCACCGTTTTAATAAAAGTCAGCAGGATGCCTTTCTGCCTTATGTGGAAAGTGGAGCCATTATTTTAATCGGAGCAACAACGGAAAATCCATCTTTTGAAGTGATTCCGGCATTGCTTTCCCGGTGCACTGTTTTTGTGCTGGAGGCATTGAGTGAAAATGACCTGAAAATAATATTGAAGCGCGGTTTTGCAGAATTGAAATTGGAAGAGGATGAAGAAATTATAAACTGGATGGCTCAAAATGCCGGAGGTGATGCCAGAAGGGTCTTGAACGATTTGGAGCTGGTTTTGCCTTATCTGCAAAAGAAACCGCATCCGAAAACTGAGGAACTGGCAAAATTCCTGGCGAAAAAGACAATGTTCTATGATAAAAACCGCGAGGAACATTATAACCTGATTTCCGCATTACATAAATCGCTAAGAGGTTCAGACCCGCAAGCGGGACTTTACTGGCTGGCAAGAATGTTGGAAGCAGGGGAAGACCCGCGTTATATTGTGCGTCGTTTGATTCGTTTTGCCAGCGAAGATGTGGGTTTGGCAGATCCGAATGCCTTGGTTCAGGCAATTGCAGTAAAGGAAGCTGTTCTTTTTATAGGAATGCCTGAAGCAAGTACTGCTTTGGCTCAATTGGTGGTTTATTTGGCTACTGCACCTAAAAGTAATGCCCTTTATACGGCTTATGAAGAAGCAGCGGAAGATGCCAGAAAAACAAGTCACTACGGTGTTCCTTTGCATATTAGAAATGCGCCCACGCAATTGATGAAAGACCTGAATTATGGTAAGGATTATCATTACGACCATGAATATGAATACAAGTATTATTACCAGAAGTATTTCCCCGAACAGATGCCGGAAAAGATATATTATAAACCGGGAACTTACGGTTTTGAAAAAGAAATTCAGAAACGGATTGACTGGTGGGCTAAACTAAAAAAGGAACAAAAATAAAGGGAGCAGCCAATGCAATATTAGATACTGACTCGAAGTCAACTTTATAATTCTTTGCCGCTGCTCCCAAAATTTGGTAACGCAATTTATAGTATAATCCGGAAAAAGAAAAAAGCAAGAAAAAAAAGCAGAAATCGGAAAAAATATTTTTGGTGAGGGACTTATAGTGTGCCTAAGTATTTTATTGAGAGATGATTAAGGGAGCTAAAATTATTTGGGGGACATTCATAAGTCCTCTCCGCCAAATGAATTTGTGGGAAGGGTAAAAGTTATTTTGGCAGTGACAACTCCTGACTTTTCCGGAGGGTATATTTTTTCCTCATCCTTAATTATAACCCATCATCAACCCAATCTAAAGGATGGGTGGAGGATGAGTTGTAAGTAGGTAAGATTTTATCTTTTTAAAGGGTTTAACTCCAATAATACAGTTGAAGGAAAATGGGCTGACAACTTCCAATTTGCCAATCCATTTATTCTGAACTGCATTAGTTGGGTTTATGAATACGGAAATGGTATAAAAGCATACTGAACAACCGCAGGCATTATTTTCCCGGTAAGTTCAATATTAGTTGGAGATACCTCTTTGGGCGTTTTGGACAAACTGGATAAAGATTATCTGTTCAGGTGTAGGATTTGGTATTTGAAGTGCTTTTTCCAATGCTTGAGAAGTATTTAATCCACTGCGATAAAAGAGATTATATATTTCCTTGATAGCGGCAATTGTCTCGCTGGTAAAGCCCTTTCTCATCATACCAATGCTATTCAGTCCAACTGTCTTATAGGGATTTCCCTGTCCGCGAGAAAAAGGAACAATATCTTTGTTTGTTGCCGAAGCCCCACCCACAAAGGCATAAGCACCAATATGGACAAACTGGTGAATTGCCGTTAAACCGCCAACCGTGGCAAAATCACCAATATGAATATGTCCTCCGCACTGAACCACATTGGCAATAACGCAACCGGAACCGATTTGACAGTTGTGAGCAATATGCGCATATTCCATTAAAAGGTTGTTATCGCCAACAACGGTATCCTCCTCCATTTGATTACTGCAATTGATAGTAACAAATTCGCGAATGGTATTGTTACTGCCTACCCGCAAACGGGTTGGTTCACCTTTATATTTCAAATCCTGAGGTTCAGTTCCCAAAACGGCGTAGGGGAAAATTTTATTTCCGTCTCCTATAATTGTGTTTCCCAAAATAGTAACATTGGCAATCAGGTTATTATTTGAGCCCAATACAACATCTTTTCCGATATGACAATAGGGACCGATGTAACAGTTATCGCCAATAACCGCGCCTTCTTCCATAATTGCAGTAGGGTGAATAATAGTCATTTTTCTCTCTCCATAATCATAGCCAAAAAGTCACCTTCAGCAACTTTTTCTCCTTCAACGAATGTTTCTCCGTGCATTTTTGCCAAAGACCTTTTTAGGGAAATCACTTTCAGTTCATAACGCAGTGTATCTCCAGGTAAAACAGGTTTCCGAAATTTTACATTATCAATACTAGCAAAATAAGCAACATAATTTTGAGGATTATCCATTTGATTAAGTAACATTATTCCACCTGCCTGAGCCATTCCTTCAATAATTAGAACTCCCGGCATAATAGGATGACCGGGAAAATGACCCTGGAAAAAGGGTTCGTTGATAGTAACATTTTTAATGCCTACAAGTGACTCTCCTGGAATGAATTCAATAATTTTATCTACCAGCAAAAAAGGATAGCGATGCGGTAAAATCCGCAAAATAGCATTGATATCAAAGACCACATCTTTGGATTTGTCTTTTTGGTATATCTTTTGGAGCTGGTGTTTTTTCTGTATTTGTCGCAACTTTTTCACCAGTTCCACATTGGTTTTATGTCCACTACGCGCTGCCAGAATATGCCCTTTAATAGGAACTCCCAAAAGAGCTATATCGCCAATCAAATCAACAACTTTGTGCCGGACGAATTCGTTGTAATACCTTAAAGGATGGCTGTTCAATATACCTTCTGGTGAAACAGTAATCGGTTTATGATAACCAAAAATATCCTGCAAGTGCTTCAATTCTGCTTCGCTGATATTAGGTTCGGCAATAACCAACGCATTTTCCAGAGAACCACCTTTTATTAAACCCATATTTTTCAGTTCCAGAATCTCGTTGATAAAACAAAAAGTGCGGGCTCCTGCAAAATCCTTTTCATAATTATCCAAAGAAGGCAACCAGGTATATTGCGTTCCCAGATAAGGATGTTTGTAATCAATCATAAAGGTTATTTTCAGTTCATTGGAAGGCACAATTACAATATCCACATTATCTTCCGGAGCGGAAAAACTGATAGGCGAATCCAGCTCAAAATATTCCCGTTCACTATCCTGTTGCACAATTCCGCATTGCCGTAAAAGATTTAAGAAAACAACGGCGGAACCATCTGCCACAGGTGCTTCAGGTCCGTTTATTTCAATGCAGATATTATCAATTCTCATTCCGGCAATGGCAGAAAGAACATGTTCAATAGTGGCTACAGTAGCGCCATTGATGCCAATTGTTGTGCCCCGGGAAATATCTACAACATGATCAATATCGGCAGGAATTTTGGGTTTTCCGGGTAAATCGGTTCGGATAAAAACAATTCCTTCATCCGCTTTTGCGGGTTTGAATCTGATCGTGCTAATTTCTCCGGAGTGCAATCCAATTCCTGTATAAGTTGATTCTCCACCAATTGTTTGTTTGTATTCCATTATTTTTCTCCGTTCTCAGTTTCTTGTTTTTTTGCCTTCAGGTAAAAATGATACATTTCGGGTAAATTCTTTTGCACAGCCATAATCCGCTTTGTAAGGTTCGCCTCCAGAGCGGGATAGCCAAAATACCTTCCGTCATCGGGAATATTAGTAGAAACACCTGATTGAGCTCCAACCATAGCTCTGTTCCCTATTTGCAAGTGATCGGCAATTCCTACCTGACCTGCAAGATAAACATAATCACCTACAACGGTGCTTCCTGCCAAGCCAACTTGAGCACAAAGAATACTATGCTCTCCAATAATGCAATTATGACCAACCTGAACCAGGTTGTCTATTTTAGTGCCATTGCCGATTATAGTGCTGCCTAAAGTAGCTCTATCAATACAACTATTAGCTCCAATTTCTACACCATCGCCAATAACAACATTTCCTACCTGCGGAATTTTTTGCTGAATGCCCTCAATTAGCATAAAACCAAAACCATCTGCGCCGATAATTACTCCGCTATGAAGAATACAATTCCTACCGATAACGCAATCATCATAAACGCAAACATTTGGATAGAGCTTGGTGCCCGCTCCTACAGAAACATTTTTTCCCAGAGAACATCCTTCGCCAATAATCACTCCCTTGCCTAAAATACAACCACTACCGATAACAACATTGCTTCCTATTGCCACTTCTCCTTCAAAACGAACATCTTCTGCCACAATTGCTGTTGGTTGAATTGCATAAATAAAGTCCTTATTTTCCTGTTCCAGCCACCAGCTAATCAATCGCATTAGTGAATAATAGGGCTTTTGAACAAGCAGTAAAGCTCTTTCCGGAAGCTCGGAAATAAATTTCTCCGTAGTAATAATCAAGCCGGCAGAACTGGCTTTCACTTTTTCCAGAAGTTTTTCCTGCTCTAAGAAAATAATGGTTTGTTCATCCGCTTCTTCCGGTTCGCCAACTTTACAAAGGACAGATGGTATTTTGCCTTTCAGTTCTCCCTGGCAGATTTGAGTAAGAAGTTCACTATTTATAGGAGTGTTAAAACGCTTCATAATTTATCCGGCTTAAATTCATCACCGAAACCCTCAGGTGGCTTAATTTCAGGAGGTATTTCACCTTCCGGTTTGGGAGGTTCTGGTGTTGTTCCTTCAGTTGGTTTTATCGTATCTTTATTCAGCTCCAGTAAAATCTGATCAGTTAAATCCAAAGCGGGAAGAGCATAAAGGACACTGCCCATACTAACATCAAAAATCATTGTGTATTTTTCGTCTTCGGCAATTTTTTTAATGAGGTTATGGATTTTCAAGGTTAAAGGATCAATAAGTTCGCGATAACGCTGTTCCGCCTTTCCCCCATCACCAAAATATTCTTCCAGAAGGCGCCCTGCTTCCGCTTTTTTGGTATCAATCCTACTTTGAGCTTCTCTTTTAGCGGCATCGTTCATCGTTAGTTTGCGGATTTCAAAATCGCGCTCCA
Organism: Candidatus Cloacimonas acidaminovorans str. Evry; assembly: GCF_000146065.2. GTDB lineage: Bacteria > Cloacimonadota > Cloacimonadia > Cloacimonadales > Cloacimonadaceae > Cloacimonas > Cloacimonas acidaminivorans. The sequence goes on from NC_020449.1 coordinate 1,616,708, forward strand.
TTTGTTTGATTTCTTCATCCAGCGATTTAATTTGATTTGTCCAGTTCTGTTTATCCAACGCAAATAACCTGGCTACTTCCGCTGCTTCGTTACTATCCAAGAGCAGACGGTCGGTATTTACAAAACCAAGCTTAACGGGTTGGGCATAAGCAAAAGCAAATAGTGCTAACAGAACTGATAGAGTTAAGATATATTTTTTCATTGTTTCTCCTCTTCTGAACAAGGTATAAAGTTAATCCTGAAGTGGAAAAATCGGCTCCAGCATTTTAACTGCGCGAGCATCATCCACTCTTCTTACAGGAGTTGTTAAAGGAGCTTCCTTAACAAGTTCTGGATTTTCTTTGCACTCTGCAGCAATTTCTATCATTGCAGTGGCAAAGGCATCCAAACTTTCCAGGGATTCTGTTTCTGTTGGTTCCACCATCATTGCTTCCGGAATGATGAGTGGAAAATATATAGTAGGTGCATGGAACCCTTTATCTAAAAGGCGTTTGGCTATATCCAAAGTAGTAATTCCCGATTCTTTCTTTTGCCTGGTTCCATCCATCACAAATTCATGCATACAGGGTTCCTGATGTTCAATATGATAATATGGATTCAAGCGTTTCATAAGGTAATTGGCATTCAATATGGCATTTTCGGAAACCCTTTGTAAACCTTCCGCTCCTAACATTTTAATATAGATATAGGCACGGATTAAAACAGCGAAATTACCATAAAAACTATGCACTTTGCCAATGGAGGTCTTTTCATTTGAAAAAGAAAGATGATAGCCCTTTTCGTCTTTAGTAATAACGGGAACAGGCAAAAAAGGCAGTAACTTCTCATTTACAGCTACAGGACCTGAACCGGGACCTCCCCCTCCATGAGGTGTGGCAAAGGTCTTATGCAAATTGAAGTGCATCAAATCAAAACCGATTTTCCCGGGCTGAACTATTCCCAAAAGGGCATTTAAGTTAGCTCCGTCCATATACATTAAGGCATCAACACTATGAATAATATCAGCTATTTCTTCAATTTGGGTTTCAAAAAGTCCCAAGGTACTGGGATTGGTAATCATAATTCCCGCTGTATTTTCATTTACCAATTCGCGCAATTTGGCAATGTTACAACGACCTTTTTCATTAGAAGCAAGTTCCACTGTTTTATAGCCCACCAAACTACAGGTGGCAGGATTAGTTCCATGCGCACTATCAGGAATGATGATTGTATCTTTATGCGTATTTCCTTTGGCTTTATGATAGGCAGAAACAATTTTGATACCGGTAAATTCACCTTGAGCTCCGGCAGAGGGTTGTAATGTAACACCTGCCATTCCAGCAATTTCAGCCAGGTCTTTTTGGAGTTCATACATCAGTTCCAAAGCGCCTTGCAGTGTTTCTTCCGGCTGATAAGGATGCAAAGAAGTAAAAGCTGAATCCCTAATTAGGGTTTCGTGAAGCTTGGGATTATACTTCATTGTGCAACTGCCCAAAGGATATAAACCCTTTTCTATAAAATGATTTTTCTGGGAAAGAGTAATATAATGCCGCATCACATCCAGTTCGCTGACTTCGGGTAGACGAGCTTTTTTGGTTCTTAGCATTGTTTCCGGAAACATTGTTGCCACAGGAATATCTATTTCCCGCTTGGGTAAAGTTACCCCTTTTCTGCCGTCAGTGCTATGTTCAAAAATGGTTTTGCTCATTTTACAACCTCCCGCATTGCTTGGACGAAACTGTCAATTTCTGCTTTGGTTTTCTTTTCCGTTACGGCAATCATCAGTTCATCAGGTTTTCCGTAAGGAGCAAGGTCAATCCCAGCATAGATATTCTCAGATAATAGAGCTTTAATTATTTCTTCCGCTTTCTTCGGAGTTTTAAGCACAAATTCTTTGAAGAAATATGTCTTTGGATAGGCAAGAGCCAAACCGGGGATTTTACAGAGTTCGTTTGCCGTATAATGTGCTTTTTGAGCGGATTGAGTGGCTATTTCAACAAGACCTTCTTTCCCTAATAAACATAAATAAACCACTGCTGACAAAGTGCAAAGCGATTCATTGGAACAGATATTGGAAGTGGCTTTTGCCCGACGGATATGTTGCTCTCTTGCCTGCAGAGTTAAAACATAAGCTTTTTTACCATCCTTATCTATGGTTCCGCCAACAATTCTACCAGGCATTAAACGAGCCATATCCAGTTTAGTAGCAAAAAAACCAAAGAGCGGACCCCCAAAAAACATATTATTGCCAAGCGCCTGACCTTCTCCAACTGCAATATCTGCATTATATTCTGCAGGAGGCATAAGGATAGCTAAGGAAACAGGATCAGCACAGGCAATAAGTAAACATTTAGGGTTTTTATGCACGATACTTTCAATTGCCTTGGCATCCTCTATGTTGCCATAAAAATTAGGGGTCTGAATAACTACACTGCCAATTGTATCATTTAGCATACTTGCTAAGGCAGATAAATCCGTTACTCCATCTTTTTCGGGAGCAAATAAAAGTTCAATTCCATTACCTTCAGTATAGGCCTTAATTAATTGAACATAATTCGGATTTAAGGTTGCAGGCAAAATGGCTTTGGTTAAATGATTTTTACGCACAGCCATTAAAATTGCTTCCGCTATTGAGCTTGCGCCATCATACATTCCAGCATTGGCAATTTCCATCCCTGTAAGTTCACAAATCAAGGTCTGATATTCAAATATATACTGAAGTGTGCCCTGGCTAACTTCTGCCTGATAAGGAGTGTAGGCAGTAAGAAATTCGGGACGGGAAACAATTGTCTCTATTGCAGAAGGGACAAAATGATCGTAAATTCCACCGCCTAAAAAGGAATTTACCTTTTCGCAGGAAATATTTTTGCCCTTTTTGGCTTGGATATTTTTAGTTATTTCCAGTTCAGAAAGGGGCTCAGATAGGGTAAGCGGTTTTTTCATTCTTAATTCTTCGGGAATTGCGGTAAGCAAATCCTCAAATTTGTTTACGCCGATTGTCTTCAGGATTTTTTGCCTATCTCTTTCAGTATTAGATATATAGGGCATTATTGCTCCTTGTGTTAATTACATTTCTTTCTATTCTTTACTTGAAAATTAAAAGCGTTGAATATGTCAATTGCTTTTTAGAATGCTATTATATCAGCAACGCCGAGAGCAAAGGGCAGAGGGCCTCTAAACCCTCTAAACCTTCTCAACCATCTCAACCCTCTAAACCTTCTCAACTCTCTAAACCCTCTTTAATTTTATATTCTTCATTTTACATTCCCTTCAGTTTCAGCAGTTTTGTTGTAACAATCTTTCCGTTTGTTTCCAGACGGCAAAAGTATAATCCGCTACCGACTTTATTTCCTGAAGAATCCTTTCCGTTCCATTCCAGTTCATAATTTCCGGCTTTTTTATTTTCCGCCTGCAGAGTTGTAACTTTCTGACCTTTAATATTGTAAATGGATAGATTTACTTTACTGCTTTCGGGCAGGGAATATTTGATTTTATTGGTTTCGGTAAAGGGATTGGGGTAGCTGGAAAGAGATAAATTTACAGCAGGAATACAAGGATCATCGGAAGCAACATTAGGTTTTTGTAAAAGCAATTCTATTCCTGCAGAGCCAACAACGCCTCTACCTAAAGCATCAGTCCATATTCTATTGGGCTCTGTAATCCAGCTGTGACCACAGGAGGCATTTTGGTCAAAACAGATATTTTGATATTCAAAAAGGTCTAATATTACGGCAATCTGACCTGAAATGCTTGTTGTATCAGATATTGTGTATACAAAGTTGGGATCATAACCAGTATTAAAAATATAACCGATGCTCAATAAAACCTGTTCCGTAATTGCTCCATTGGCAAAACGATTTATTTGAGCAACAACAAGTCCCGGAATATCAGGTTCTCCCCAGGGATCAGGAGTTATCTTAAAACGAAGACCTTTTACAAGGTATTCCTGAGTTCCCAAATCCATATTTACGGCAACTTTTATGGGAATAGCACCCCGAGAGTATTCTGTCCAAAGCGGTTCAGGAGAAATCCAGGAAAACCAATTTTGCAGGTTAGGATCAATTATCCGGTAATAAACATTCAGGTTTGTAGTCAGATTGGAAGCAGAAAAAGCGGTTATTCCTATATTATGAACTCCTGCAGTTAAAAGGTTACCATTAATTTCACCGGAAAAAGGTTCGCTATCTGCCGTATAAACTAAAACACCATCAAGCGTATATTCCACTCTTAACAAAGCGTTTGCGGGATCAGTTATCTGGAGATTTAGCTGAATTGTTTCCGCTGGTAAAATAGAACCACTGGCAGGAGATATAGAACTAATTACAGGAGCCATTGATTCAGTTGGTGAAGCCAGAGTAAAACTAATGGTTTCTCCTGCAGAAGTGATATTTTTGAGATTTATCGGAAAAGTGTTTCCATTATTTAAAAAGGACTGAGGATTGGTATAAACATTAAAGGCAGTTCTATAATTATCAGCGCTGAAAGGGGCTTCAGCAACCAATCCATTATGGGTTAAAGTTCCATTGGGTCTATAAACATAAATTCCCTCAGGGGGTCCATCAGCATTGCCTTCAAACCTTTGATCAATTCTATAAATCAATAGTCCCGAGCCGGGTAATTTCTCTTCAAAAACATCACTCCCCTTTTTTCCGGTATTCAAACACAAGAAATTCATAATTGGAGCCGGGAATAGGATACATATACACATTATTGGTTGGAGATGTAACAGGATTTAAGGTATAGGTATTACCAATTTGAGCAAGCGGAAGAGAACTAATCCATTGACCATAAAAATATTTCATAAACATACATATATGACCTTCCCCACTTTCCATTATATCCCAACAACCAACCGGAGTTAAGCCATCATATTCATAATGATAAAGGTCTGGAGCGCCAACACTATGAAACATTTCATGACAAAGAGTAGTTACATCGTTTTGGTCTTCCGGCTGAAATGTATAATCCTGAATCCGTTTATTGCGTATAGAAACATTATGGCTAAACAAAACCCAGCGGTGTGCCCATAAAAGATCAGACCAGGCAGAATGAGGTCCCCGAATAATAAAACAGACATTATCCACGCGTCCATCATTATCAGCATCAATATTTAAAGAGGCAGGAACTTGAGAGGCAACAGCATAAACAGCATTCATAAGTAAGTTGTGTTCTCTATATGTTCTTGTATCATCATCAATATAACCATTAGGATTGGTAACTGCATTATAGGGAAGATAATAACTACGGGGATGAGTATCCTGATAAGAAAGATTAATTATATCCGCACAGGCAGGATAGTGATAAGTCATAAATTGCAGTTGATTGTAACTAACTTTCTGAAAATAGCTCCGTAAGCTGACTGCATTATCTCCAACTTCATTAAAACGGGCATTATATACCGAGCGGGGAATTTCAAATTCGGTTTGATCACTGAAGCGGATATAGATGCATAAATTGTTTACATTCCCGATATTGGGTCCGCGTTCATTTCTTCTTTTTTGCGCATTCATAAAATCAATTTTTCTCTGCCTTGCTTCCCTGGAAATATTGATATGGGGAATTAAACCATAAGCAGAAGGGTCAATTGTGCCATAACGATAGGCAGAAGGAACAGGTTCACCTTTTTCCAAAATCGTATAATAGTAATAGCCGTCAACAGGACTTTGGATAATCGTGTAGCCGTTGGCATCGTGTAAACGGTTGGCATATTCATCACCACTGGCAAAAAGGTTTAAAACGGAACCATCAGGTTGAGTGACAGAAGAAGGAATATTCCAAAAAGGAGCCCCGAAACTTAAAAGGGGAAATATACTTACCAAGATACACAGATATTTTTTCATTTTTATCTCCTTATGTATAAATAAAGCAATTATTATACCTATTGAAGGATAAAATCAAGAGTTCAAGAGATTTTGGGGTCTTGAGGTCGGGAAGTCATTAAGTTAAGAGGGTATGAAGTCCAGGAGTAAATAAATAGAGAAGTTTATAGAAAAAGAAGTAGCAGGGATGTTATCTTTTCCGGAACTGGGCAATTTTAATTCCGCATTTATTTGGTCATTATCTTATTTTATGGATGAAAAGTCCTTTGTCAATTCTGCAAAAGCAGTAATTCATATAGTGTCATAAAACATTTATGCATTTTCAAACAGAAATTTATAATAGTTTTCACTTGCTTTCTTGAAGGTGTAAAAACTATGTAACAATTAAGTAACAATTCCGTAACGAGACAACGGAAGTGTTACGGAAGTGTTACAGAAGTGTTACGGAAGTGTTACGGAGTCAAGTAGGAAGGCATTAAAATATAAGAGGTTATACATCTAATTTTAACCCAAATAATGCAGTTGAGGAAAAATGGGTTGGCAAATTCCGATTTGCCATAATTTTCCGAGGGGCTTACGCACCCTTCTACATTATTGTGTCGCCCTGAAGGGCTTTTAGCAGAGGGCTAAGAGCGAAGAGCAGAGAGTTTTTTCCCCATTTGTAACGAGGGGCTTACGCACCCATCGCTATAGAAGTTTCGCCCTTCGGGCTTTTTGGAATCTCAACTTTCTCAACTCTCTAAACCCTCTCAACCTTCTAAACCTTCTCAACTTTCTCAACCCTCTCAACCTTCTAAACTCTTTTTTGCGATTGGTTAACAAGGATGCCAACCTTCCGAAAAATAAAGCTCTTCCGGCTATAAAAAAGCGGAGGAACAATATCCTCCGCATATAAAATATTTTTATATTTTCTTAACTTAACGCAGTCCCTGGGACATTGCCTCTCCCAAGTCAAAGATTGGCAGATAGATAACTACGATAATACTTCCTACGATAACAGCCATAAAAATGATTAAAAGTGGTTCTATTAGCGAAGTTAAGCGGTCTATAACGGAATCCACAAGTTTTTCATAGAATTCTGCAGCTTTGGATAATAATTTATCCATATCTCCTGTTTCTTCCCCGGTAGCAATCATTTGCAATAAAGTAGGAGGAAACATTCCTGTTCTGCGGAAAGCATTAGCCACGCCATAACCCTCTTTCACCATCACTCTGGCTTTACGAACTGCACTTTCAATAACGGCATTCTGAACAACATTTTCGGTTAGTTCCATCGTATCCATAATAGGAACTCCGGCAGCCATTAGAATACTGAAAGTTCGGGAAAATTTACTCATAATGGAATTAGAAATAACTTTCCCGATTACTGGAATTTTCAGTTTTATGGAATCAAAAACATAGCGTCCCTTATCGGTAAGATTTATCAGGAAAAAGGTAAAAATTACCAGCAGCACAATAACTATAAACATAAATACATTATTGGTGATAAAATGGCTGATATTTATAGCTAATGTAGTTGGAGCCGGAAGATCAGCATGGAAATTGGCATACACATCGGCAAACATTGGAATAATGTAATAGAACATTCCCCAGACCACAAAGCAGAGGAAAATAACAATGAAAATTGGATAAGCTAAAGCACTGTAAACCTTACGCCTGGTATCTTCCATCTTTTCCAAATAGTCCGCTAATTCATCCAAAACCGTATGCAGGGTTCCGGAAACTTCTCCTGCAGTAACTAAAGCTATATATAGCGGATTAAACACTCCCGGATGTTGTTGCATTGCTTCGGAAAGAGAATATCCTTTACGGATATCATCCGAGAGCTTACGCAGGACTTTGGCAAATTTTTTGCTTTTCTCTTCCTTTTCCAGGTCTGATATAGCTTTTTCAATAGTAAGACCTGCTGAAAACATAGTAGAAAGCTGACGCGTAAAAAAAACGAGGGATTTTAAGCTTACGCCGGTTCTGAATTTATAGATAGCCAGCATAACTTTGTCAAAGAGAGAAAGTTTTCCTTTAAAAGCACCTTCCGCTGCAGCTTTCACACTGATAATAGTGTTACCTTCTTTGGCAAGTTTGTCTTCAGCCATATCAAGGGTTTCAGCTTTGAGCATACCCTCAATTCTGGCTCCCTTGGCATCCTTAATGATATAGGCAAAATTGGGCATAGCGATTTACCTTCCTCAAATTTATTATTCAACTACAGTCATCTTGATGACTTCCTTGATTGTGGTTATTCCCTTTTTCATTTTAGTGATAGCAGCATCGTGAAGAGTCCGCATACCATTTCTTAATGCCGCTTCCCGAATAAGGTCTTGATTTCCGCCTTCATAGATAATCCTGCGGATTTCAGGATTTATGGTCAGCAATTCAAAGATACCTTCTCGTCCCGAATAACCGGTATTATCACAATGAACACATCCCGTTCCAATCTTAAAATTGATTTTACTTGCTTCTTCAGGCGTTAAACCGGCATCCTGAATTTCCTGCTCCGTAGGGATATAATCCTTGATACAATACTTACAAATTTTACGCACTAAACGTTGTGCCATCACCAGTGATAAGGAAGAACCAACAAGATAGGGTTTAATGCCAATATCTATCATACGGGTAATAGTTGCAGGAGCATCATTGGCATGCAAAGTAGTAAAAACCAGGTGACCGGTTAATGAAAATTTAATAGCAATATCAGCTGTTTCTTCATCACGAATTTCTCCAATGAGAACAATATCGGGGTCTTGACGCAAAACTGAACGCAAAGCAGAACCGAAGGTGAGACCTATCTGCTCTTTGGTTTCAATTTGCGTTACTCCTTCCAGACGGTATTCAACGGGGTCTTCCACAGTTATAATATTAGATTCTATGTTTTCTATTTCTTTTAGTGCCGCGTGAAGAGTAGTGGATTTTCCGCTTCCTGTAGGTCCTGAAACAATAATAATGCCATAAGGACGACGGATAATTTTTTTAAAGATATCCATATCGTCTTCTTCAAATCCTAAAGTGGTAAGTTTGAATCCAAATTCTCCCTTATCTAAAAGACGCATCACTACTTTTTCACCTAAAACAGTAGGAGTAATGGAAACACGAACATCTACACTTTTCATCGCGGTTTTTAGGGAAATATGACCATCTTGAGGCAAACGGCGTTCGGCAATATTCAATTTACTCATAACCTTAACCAGGGAAATCAAACTGGGATGCATTCCTATCGGAGGCGTCATAACTTCGCGCAAGGCACCATCTACCCGATAACGAATCCGTGATATTTTCGTTAAAGGTTCAATATGAATATCCGTAGCTCCGGCTTTAATTGCCTCATTGATGATAAGATTGATCATCTTAACTACTGGTGCATCTACATCTTCCGTAGCAGCAGCAATAGTGATTTCGTTCTCGTCTTCATCCACTGCTACAAATTCAAAACCACCTACGGCATCTTCTACCTCAGTAGTTGTCCGAATACTTTTATAATACTTTTCTATGGCATCCTGTAAAGAAGAATTGCCAATTAAAACCGGCTTGATATTTTTGCCCAATATTTTTTCCAAGCTGTCCGAAACAATCAAGTTTTCCGGATCTGTCATTGCTACTACTACTCCATCGCCCTCTTCGCGTAAAGCCAAAACTTTATTTTCTTTGGCGTAGGGCTCCGGAATTGAACTTACAATATTTATATCCAGGTCCATTAATTCTTTATCTTGAACAACATCATAGCCAAGTTGTTTATGTAATGCTTCAAGAAGTTCATTTTCTGTTAGATAACCCAGCTTGATAAGTGTCTCACCCAATTTCAAGCCGAAATTTCCCTGCTTGAGCAATGCATCTTTCAATTGTTCTTCTGTGATATATCCCTCGTGCACCAGGATATCTCCCAGACGGGCAAATTGTGGATTATAAACCATTATTTTTCCTTATAACAAAATTATTCAGTTTATTCTCAATTCGCGGGTTGTTTTTTTCAGCACTAAAGTTCCGAATATTCCAACCCGCAAATCGGGAAAATTAATATGTATTCTTTACCAGGGTGCAGTACCCGGGAATTTGATCAGAGTGACAACAGTTTCACGATTGAGCAAAGCTTCTAATAATGTTGCTCTTACCCTCATTGGAACAGGTTGGGGAATTTCTTCCACTGGCGGAGGAGCTTCTGCAGGACTAAAGGCAATTCTGGCAATGGCATATCCATTTTGGTTGGTTAACAATCGCCAATATTCGTTAGGAAGAGAATCAGGATCATATATAGCATTAGTGCTGTAAATAAAATGACCGCCATCCAACCCCAGGAATATTACCTTGGCATTGCTTATCTGACAACCTTGTGCATCCGTAAGATAAAAGTAGATATCCGAAAATTCATAGCTTGTTTGGTTCAAATCATACATCAATACTGGCGGTTGTGCTTCTATATTTGCTTCAGGACCATTTAAGGGTAAAACACAAGGTGTGTCACCAAAAATAGGAACACCATAAGGATCATCGCCACAATTGGCACGAATAGTTATTGTGTGATATGTTAAAGTCCCATCGTAGGTTACATAAGTGTAGGCAACACCGGCAGTAGAATCACCTTCAGCATTCTGGTTACCAACGCGCGCCGACGCTTCTATTTCACAATTTTCATTGTCCACAATTGAGAACCATACAGTTGTTCCCCAATCAACAGGGTTATTATATATATCTTTAACTATGGCACCACATTGGACACGCCATAATCCACCTCCTAATTCCTGTCCGGAATCAAATCCGCTAACGAAGGAAATAATTCCACCTGGAACCGGAGGTCCTGAATGAATTACAATATTCGTTTTCAAGGCATAAATATAACGATTTCCATTTTCACTTACCCAGGAGACCTTAATTTTTACAATACCGGATTCTGTTCCGCTATTTACTGAAACCTGGGCTTCACCTCCATTGGAGATAACCTCCACCGAATCCTGCTGAGGATAACCATTAATATTGGCACCCGCAGGCGCATTTATATTGGCTATTTTAAAGTAAACTTTTTGAGGAACATCAATCAGATTCCCATTTATATCTCTTAATTTTACCCGTAATATTGCCGATTCCACGCCACCCGTATTGGCTACATTCAAGTTAATCTGACTGGATTGAGTAAAATCCAACGAGTACAATTCACTGGAATTTATCATAAAAATGGTAACTGCCTTTAAAGTATCATTATTGGCAGATGCCTGAATGGAGGCAGCTCCAGCAGATAATCCCGGTGTAAACCTAACAGAAGCAATACCATCAAGTTGAGTATTTTGCGTAACTGTCTGCGTTGTATTCAAAAAAGAACCTATATCTGTGGAAAATGTAACCGGCTGATAGGGACAGGCATTATGGTAACTATCTGTTAATTGCGCTTTAATAAAAATCCAGTTAGGACTGTTAACAGAACTTGTATCTGCTTCTATAAGTTCATTATCCACTTGAACATAAGATCTTAATCTTATATTGGTAGGATTTCCTGGTTCAATTATTATTTCCTGAGTAGCGAAAGCACCTCCAACTGTTGCTGTAATTATTGCTTGTTCTTCCCCTGGCATAGTTGTGGCATGAGTTCCGGAATTGTATTTTACCGTAGCTCGTCCATTATAGGTTCCTACTACGGCACTTGTGCCAATTTCATTACCTCCGCTATCTACAAAGTAACCCTTATCGTTACAACTGAAAGTTACTAATGTATTATTGGGAACCTCTTGCCCTTCTGCATTCGTAGGAATTGCAATTACAGTTATTACCTGCATAATAGACATTGTATAGGGTGGAGCAAGATCCTTAAGTCTCAGTACAACATTTTCAACCGGAGGAATTTCTTTAATTTCCACATTTATTGCAGTGGAATCCTGCCAGATTAAAGTATCGCCACTGGCATCATAATTGCGAACTATAGCTGAAATAGTAGCGATACCGATATCTCCGTCATCATAGAAAGTAGTTTTAGCTACACCACTGCTATCGGTAGGGACATCAGAAATAATCCTGCCCAGATTGGTTTTAAATTTTACTATCTGATTAGGAACTCCAAAACCCTCACCATCTTTTATTTCCGCAGAAACAATAGAGTAGGTGATATTGTAATCGGCATAAATTATATCCGGATTAGCTGTCATTCTGGTTATATACCTTTCCTGTGATGTGGACGGAGGTAAAGGAACCGGAGCTAAAATTGGTGGAGGATTTCGTTTATCGCAACTTGCACTGAAACTGACCAGGATGATCAGCAGGAGTGTAAGAATTGACATTAGGGAGCTATACTTTTTCATTTTACTCCTCCTCTTCTTCTTCATATTGAATTAGAGTTCGGGTTAAACGCTTATCCAATTTTGGCGTTGGAGCGGTTTCCTGCATAGAAACAAGCCGAGGAGTTATTTCTATGATCAAATCGGTGTTTTCTACCAGTTCATATCTATGCTGGAATATTTTGCCAATTAACGGCAAATCGCCCAACAAAGGAATTTTGTTAATCTTTTGCGTAATATTAGAATTTAGCAATCCACCAACAATTATTTTATGCTCGTTAGGAACAGTTACTGCTGAAGAAACTCTGCGGACTTTAGTGCGGGGTATATATCCTCCAACCAGTTCTGTAACTGAACTTACTTCTGGATTGATGTTCATTGTAATATTGCCGTCTTTATTTACCTTAGGTGTAACATTGAGAATGATCCCTGTTTCAGAACGTTCTACCTGCAGCTGATTTTCCTTATCTGTAACAACGAAGGGAACTACTTCTCCAATATGCATAGTGGCAAGTTCTCCATTTAGAGCTGTAACCCTTGTATCAGTAAGCAATTGAGCAGCATTATTTTCCAGCAACCAGTCAATAGTAACATCAAAAGCAGTTAACTGACGGCTGAAATGTCCAATATCATGAAAACCGTTTATGCGCTGAAAATATTGTTCATCAGGAATAACTCCAAAATCAGTAGGATCGCCATGTGGTAAATAACCTGTGGCGTCAGAATAATTATATGGCAAGCCGGTTCCATATTGGTTTACAGGATCTTCTGCCAGAATTGTAGTAAGATGATTTAGCTTACTCCAGTCAACTCCAATTTGTTTTGCTTCATTAAGGTGAACTTCAATTAAACGGACTCTTATTTCTATCTGTTGTTGTTGTGTGTCAATTGATTTAACCAATTTTTCTATTTCTTTGAAGGTCTCCGGATTGCCATAAACCATTAAGGCATTTTGTCCTTCCAAGGGGGTAATCTTCCCGCTTGTATTTTGAAGGGCATCGCTAACTTTCTTGGCATCCAGATTGTTTAGAAAAATGATGTCACTGCGTTCACCGATTTCTTCCATAATGTTCTGTTTTTGGCCCACAAGGAAAGTGTTGGAGCCAATTACCCGATAAGATAAACCGGCAGAGCTTGCAACCAGAGAGACAGCTGTTTCAATAGGTACATCGTTAATATTGATAGTAACTCTCTTTTCTTCTTTCTCTGCTGTTCCTGCCTGATCAATAGCCAGAACAATATTGGTGTTGCTCAATCTGGAAAGAGCTTTAAACACCGAGGAAAGAGTTGCATCATCTGCGTTAAAAGTCACTTTTGTATCCAGGATAGGGTCTCTTCTTTGCTGAGCACTAAGTGTGATACAAGCCAAAAAAGATAGCACGAGGACAAGTGTAATATGACTTTTGAATTTTCTAATGTGTTTCATATTTACTCCCAGTATCATTATATTTAATTACCAATTCCCGCTGGTGCCACTACCATAAGTCGTTTCTTCAATTGGTTTGGCAGGTCGGGGAGCGAGTTCAGTAGTAGTAATTGTTCCATTATAACTATAGCGGATACTATTATCTTGGATATCTAAAATATGGCGTCCTTTCACTGTATTTCCTATGTGTGCTTCAAGAAGCTCACCTTGATATTCAATATAAGCGATTTTGTTGCCATATTCATCACGAGCCGTAGCGGCTAAACGGAAAGTGTTTTTCAACATTTCCTGGTATTCTTTCTCTCTATCCACTTTGTCCTTGATGATGTTTCCTTGACGCAAGGGGTCTTTAGACGAATTGAATACAAACATTTTACGGTCTTGGATAGAATTTTCTATGGACTTAATTTTGGTTAAAAGAGTATCCGAAACAGATTCTTTTGTATGAACCGATTTTTCCGGAATTTTGCTCCAAGTATTGTATAAACTTACAAGACGAACAGCCATAACAAAAAGAGAGAGAACGATTAGGGCTATTGCCAGGTCTTTTATAAATTTCTGTTGCATCTTATGCCTCCCGTTTTACCTTGAATACAGAGAGTTCTAAGGTAACCCTATAACGATTTGGAGCATTGGGAGCAGTAACCTCTTTATCGGAAACTGCAAGCGGGCTGATATCCAATGCTTGAATTTTGATAATATTATCCATAGATTCCAAATCGGATATAAACTGCCCGATTTGCACATAAGTAGCTTCCAGTTCCAGATTATATGTTGTTTCTACCAAACCTGGAAGTGAGAATTTATTGCTGTCGGAAAGTTTATTAATAGTAATAGTTCGCTGGTCAGCCAAACGACCAATGGTGGTCTTAAAAGCATTAATTTCATCAAAGCTAAAACTGGCTTCCCTGGTTAAACTATTATCTATAATACGGGAAAACTGGCTTAATTGCTGATCCATAATTCGTGCACTGTTTAGTTTTTCCTGAGCATTTTTTATTTTTTTATCCAGTTCGTTAATCTTATGTTGTTTTGCAGTAACACTGTTTATAGTAAACATAAAGAACAGTATTGTAATCAGCAAGATGCACAGAATGAATATCAGGTATTTTTCTCTCATCGTATTCCTCCCTCAGATGCTTCCTTGCTATAGCATTCAATTACAAATTCCAGGATAGCAGTATCTTTAATAATCTGTCGGGTTATAAAGCCCGATTTAATTCTGGGAAAATCATTACTGATTTCTTCATTGGCTTTTAACCGATCAATAAAACTCTGAATTAAATCTAATTCTTTTACATTTTTATCAACTTCGGTAATGCCGTTAAGAGTAAGGACACCATTATTGTAGGTAAATTTTCTCACCGCCAGCTTTTCATCTATCTCATTACTTAAGGCAACCATTTTTTTAGCCCAGAAGATACGATTATTAAATGTTTCCGCAAGCTTATCAAGGTCTTTACTGGAAAGATAGTCCTCACTTGTTTCATAGCTTGCCAATTCTTTCTGCAATTCATTCAGGTATCTCTGTCGGTTTTCAACTCTTGTATTAATCATACCATTGATGTAAATCCATGCCGCAATAAGAATAACGAGCCCAACAACAAAGATTATTACAGCATTAATAAATTGCTTTTTTTCGCGTTCGGCTTGCAAACGCATTTCACCATATTTATTCAGGTTGATTTTAAAATAAAATGTAGGTTCCATCAGAAAAATCCTCCCTTATTCCAACCGCATAGCCAGCCCTATTGCCAAAGCAAGTTGGGGGTCTTTTTTGTCCTGGAATTTTTCCGGCATTTCCACATTGATAAAGGGCATAAAAATCTCCGTCGGAATTGCTACTTTTTCTTCTATGAATTCTTTTAAACCCTTAAGTTTGGCAGTTCCGCCCATTAAATAGATTTTGCGGAAATCACTGTTATCTGCTTCTTTAACATAGAAGCGCAAGGAACGACGAACTTCATCCACAATGGAATCCTCGGTAGGTTTCTCAGTAATATCAAGCATACTAACTGTTTGAACATTTTCTACGGCAGGATTATCCCCCAAACCAAATTCCAGTTTATGGTGCTCAGCTTCAGCCCATTCCAGCTGTCTTTTACGCATAATATCCCGCGTAAAATTATAACCGCCGTAAGGAATATCACGAGCAAATAATTTGGCTCCTGGTCCCCAGATAATCATATTTGTTCTATGCGCACCAAGATTTAACAAAATATAAACTCCATCTTCCACAAAAGTATTCAGAATAAAGCTGTTTACAACAGCCAGAGAATCAATATCTACAATATTGGGTGCTAAACCCGCGGTCATTAAAACATTGGTATGTTCATTCAATACCTCTTTGGAAGTAGCAGCCAGCAGGATATTCATATTGTTGGTTTTTTCTTCCAAACTAATGACCTGATAATCCAGAATCATATCTGTCCCACTAATAGGAATGTGTTTCTTAGCTTCAAAAAACAGAGCCGATTCCAGTTCCTCATCAGGGAGAAAGATGGTTTTGATTTGTTTAATACTCGTATTATCACCTCCGATGGAAGTAACCAAATGCTGAATTCGTTTGGGATTAATTTTTAGTGTGTTCAGCATTTCACAGAGAACGGGTCCATAACGCTCCGGAAGTAAATCACTGGGAACATATTCAGTTCCGGTAGCAACCGTGGGGCTAATTTCATAGTTCAGCAGTTTAAATCCTTCATGCAATTTCTTCAGGTGAACAATTTTAATGCTGTGAGTTCCAATATCAATTCCCACGGTTTCTTTGAATCGAGGTTGTTTTTTTTTCTTCATTCTTCCTCTTTATCTTTCATTATTTATTACTTTATTTGTTTCTATATTAAGCTCTTAGGCGGTTTCTTCAAATACCAGCTTCCCTGTTCCAAGGGTAACCGTTCTCCCTGCTTTTTGAAATAGGGCCAAAAAGGTGGTTTAACTCTATACATTCGGGAATCATAGTTATAGTTCTTTTTATAACCAATTTGCCCTCCTCCTGCTCCAGGATAGTGACGACACTGCAAAGTTACATTCACAGTGGGATTTTGGAACAGCTGAACAACGGTTGCCATAGTGGAACAAGGCCCACCGCACATATCTATAGAAGGTTTCCAAACACCGCTATTGGAAGGATATTCGGTATCATTCATACTTCTATGAACAAAACCACGACGGCGTTGATTAACTCCTCCCCAAATACTTATCGTTCCCCTTTCCATATAAGGATTTGCTTCAGGCCAAATAGGATTGTACCAGGGAAAATCCAAATCGGCGGGCCAGGGATGAGCAGTTGACTGGGGCCAATAATGACGATGCAGATCAATCATATCAAATACAATAGGTCCTACATCCGGATCATCGGTTGAAGGATTGAATTTTACAGCCGGAATTGAGCCATGCGGATGTTGATATTCAAAGGTAAAGACCCCGTCTTCAAAGCTATTACCATTTCCTTTTCCAAGAGCTGCCATAGCAGCATAAATCCAGATTCCGCCTACCGGATTGGAACTATCAGAACCCATATTAGTATGGATACGAAGAGAATCAGCAGGATTGCGATAGGCATATTTTATAATAATGGATTTCTCCGATACTAAACCTAACATATCCCTGGTGTTGGACAATGGATCGCTACCTCGGGGAGTACCTGCATATAATAAATCTCCAATCAACCACATCGTATCCGCAGAAGCCCAGGTTTGAAAACCCCTGATTGTCCCTTTTATCCAAAGTTTACTTTCTACATAGTAAGCTCTTCCGTTATGTGCACTAAATGGAGCTAACGGTACCCAGGTTGTATCAGTTGTAGGAAAACGATTTATGGCAGTTTCTGAACCGGGAGCATAAGGATAACCATTGGGATAATTATTCAGATATAAAGGAATCTGTTGGCGCCTGTGAGTTATGTTACCCTGCCAACCAGATACATTGTAGTCATCAATATCTATAACCATTATCCTGTCTTCGCTATATGATGGGCCTACTCTTTGTCCATTTTGACGGATTTCAACCATATTCTCCGGGAATTCATATTCATCATAATGTTCAATTAAACCACCCCGAAAGATAGCTTCTTCGGGATAGGAACTGGGGGTGGAGATTATTTCTCCTGCTGTAGTTACTAAAGCTAAAAAGGTAGGCCAGCTATTATTATTTCCACCTCCTAACTGTTTTATCTGAATATCGGTATTGCTATGGACAGGACCGTTTATTACATCATAGCCATAAAAATAGACATTCGTATCATTGGGAGACATTTCATTATCAGTAAAATACATAAAGACAGGTCCCGTATCCTGAACTAAAGATAATTCTCCATATTTACGGGTTAGCGGCAGATTTTTTCTTCCATAATATACATCGGAAGTTCCCGTTTTTCCTTCTACCAAAGACCTAATTTTATAATAGGTAGTACTGGCACCTGTTTGGCTCGCCTGGATTTCGCCTCCAACTTCTACAACTTCTGACTCCAACTCTTTATATATTTTATTAATAAGGGATTGCATTTTGTATGTTTTTTGGAAGTCGCTTCCTCTCATTCCAATTTTTCTTTCCGGTGTTCTAACTCCTCCTACAATTTCAGGATCGCGCTTAGCAGCTACTTTCAGATATGCTTCACCTCTACTTGCTTCTGTCCGAAGAAAATGAATACTTTGAATGTCTTCCAGTTCTGCCATTGTAGCCATAGTATCACGAAATGCAATACTGGACATAGTTAAGCCACTCATTGCTCCAATTACAACCAGGAGCATTGCAATGGCAATATTTCCGCTTTCGCTTTTAAGGATGTTTATCATAATATTAAACCTCCCAAATTTAATTTGTAGGAGATGGTCTTTCCATATTTTTCATCGCCATAATTGTTTTATAATGCACACTTTTAAATTCATTTTGGCGAATCTTAACCTTGGCTTTGAAATCAACATTTATTACACAGAGCTTTTCATTCGGTCTATATTTAAAAATCGCGTTATTAGCATTGGCATCACTAATTAAAAAGTCCTCAATAATCACCCTATCTTTCAAACCTTTTTCGGGAAAAAGAATAGTAGGCGATGATGAATCTGTTCCCCGATGTCTGTATTCCATTTTTATAAAACCGTCATGCAAATAATATCTCACATAATCATTAGGATAGAGGTCTGAAATCGGGGGCTTAATTTCTATTCCTTTACTGACACCTGGAATAGTTGTCATTCTAATAAGTTTAAGCTCCCGGGCACTGGTAATTCCCATAAATTCAATATCCGAAGAACGCGAACCAATATGTTGACCGTATTTTAAGACATTTAAAAAAGAAACCATATCCTTTTGTAAATCCACATAAGCACTCAGTTCCTGATATTTACGAAAGAAAACGCCAATTCCTACAGCGGCTGTTAAAATCAGCAAAGAAGAAATTGCAATAACTGCAACCGTTTCTGTTAATGTAAATCCCTTCTCGTTAAATATCATTCGCTTCATCATCCATCCCCTATTCGTAAAAATCTTCCCGCAAACGGACATAGTGTTCTTTTTCCGTTGCAGGATCAATCCATCTGATTTCGCCAATCAAGTAGGTAAAATCATAATTTCCGCTCATATAATTTTCCCTATCTTTACCGACTGATATGGAGATAGTTCCATTCACAGTCACTTCATCCGTCTGTTCAATTATTACGGGCATATTTGTGAAGGGGCGAAAGATACCCTCTTTCATATAGAGAGTATATTGCTTTTCCAGTTCACCTGTAAGCATCAGAGTTGCAACTCTATGACGATAATTTTTGGTTACTTGCCTATCGGCATACATTATTCCAATATATATCGTTATAATCATTACAGCCATCACTATTGCTACAACCAGGACTTCCGCCAAACTATACCCTCCCTGAGAACTCAGCAAACCAAACACTCCGTTTGCTTTTTTTGTTTTATTGTTCTCAGGTAGGATATAAATATCTTTCGGCATACCTAAAAACCTGCTCCTGTAGCAAATTGTTTAGGATTATCCGCAAATTCTTCCGCAATTGTTCTTTCAATCAGATTATTCATTACCAGGTTATACAAAGATTGATCTCTGGTTTGCATTCCTTCCTTGGTGCTTGCTTGAATTATAGACGGTATCTGATAGGTTTTTTCTTCACGGATCAGATTTCGCACAGCAGCATTAGCAATCATTATTTCTACAGCCGGAACACGACCTTTACCATCTTTGGTAGGTAACAAAGTTTGTGCTATAACCGCTTCCAGGGATTCCGAAAGCATTGAACGCACCTGCTGTTGTTGTTCCTTAGGAAACATATCTATTATCCGGTCTATGGATTTTGTGCAGCTTCCGGTATGCAAAGTAGCAAAAACCAAGTGACCTGTTTCAGCAGCTGTTAATGCTAAAGATACCGTCTCCAGATCACGCATTTCACCGACTAAAATCACATCCGGGTCTTCACGCAAGGCACTTCTTAAGGCAGCTGTAAAGCTCCAGGTATCATGACCCAGTTCACGCTGATTGATTAAGCTGTTTTTACTGCGGTGGACAAATTCAATAGGGTCTTCAATAGTAATAATATGGCAGTTACGGCTATCATTTATAGTATCAATCATTGTAGCCAAAGTAGTTGATTTTCCGCTTCCCGTAGGTCCTGTAACCAGAATCAGCCCTTTTTCTTTTGTAGTTAAGCGCTTTAAGATATCGGGCAGATGGAGTTCCTCATAACTTTTTATCTCATTAGGAATCACTCTGAAAGCACAGGAAACACCATTTATCTGGTGAAAAGCGTTCACTCTGAATCGGACATCATTGCTCAATTTCGTGGAAAAGTCAATTTCCAGATTCTTTTTAAAGAGAGCTTGCTGTGATTCGTTCATCACTCCGTAAACAAGTGTTTCCACCTCTTCCGGACTTTGAATTGGCAGATTTAATTTTTTCATTCTGCCATTTACCCGAACCATAGGATGTGAGCCAGCCGCTATATGAAGGTCAGACGCACCTGCTTCTGCAGTAAAGCGCAGTAATTCATGGATTGTCAATTTACTGTCCTCCTAAGAGTTAGTCAGTTTCCATTCCTCCGGTTTCGGGATTAGTCCAAGTATCAACTCCGTAACCATGGAATTTAGCATCGGTAACATCGTACCAAACCTGTTTTCCTTCACCACCAGCAAAGTCCTGAGTGGAAGTGGCAATAAATTTTTTCGGGGGGTTACCGACAACTTCAAATTTCCAGTTTTTAACAGTACTTTCACCCAAACTGGCTTCTTTTAATGCCTGTTCCATAGAAAAACCTTCTGTGGTTCCGTTGGTTTGCATATAGATATCGTATGTTTTACGAATGGTGTTTATTGCAGTTTGTGCTTCTGTACTACGGGATTTTTCTACATAACGCAAATAGCGGGGAACTGCCAATGCAGCCAAAATGGCTACAATAATAACCACCACTAAGATTTCAATTAGGGTAAAACCCTTTTGATTTTTCAGTTTCCTGAGCATTTGTTTATCCTCCTATGGGATTGTTTTTTTTGTTATTTGTATAATGCACAATGCGTGCCAAAACCTCAGCAAAAATTAAAACCGATGTATTGTTATCAGTTTATGCCTCTATAAATGTCTTGACTTCTTCTGCCCTTTTACAAATGTGACATTTATTAAGCAATATAATAAGGAGTATAAGAATGTTCCGTCATCTACATTTTTACCTGGGGATTGTATTGATGCTCGTCAGTATATTTTTGACAGCAGAAAATGTACCCGTTACATTAAGTAAAAATAACTCAAATAACGATTCGGATATATTGGCAGAATATAACGGTGGAGTTATTACCCGTAAAGATATTGAACTAAAAATTTCCAAACTGCCTCCTCAGTATCAATCACGGTATAAAACTGTGGGAGGGCAGATGGAAGTGCTAAATGCTATTGCTGCCGAAGAGGTTTTTTACCAAAAAGCCAGGCAGATGGGTTTGGAAAATGATCCTATCGTTTTGGAACATATTTCTGCCATAGAAAAGCGTTTTTATATTCAGGAATATTATAAACGCAATGTATCTGATTTAGTATTTATTACTGATGACGATTTGCTTTCCTATTATAATCAAAATCTATCACAATTCTACCAATATCCTTATATCACTATTGATTATATCCAAGCCGAAAACGAAGATGCTGCAAAAAAGGCATTGGCAGAATTGAAAAAAGGTATCTCTTTTGCAACTGTCTCCGATACATATAACCAAAATAGTTATGCCAAGGGCTTAAAAGGCAGAATTAAAAATGTCCGTTTAAACGGTAATATTCCAGGTATTGGCAACGATATTGAATTGGAAAACATTATTCGCAATGCTCAAGTGGATACCCTTAACTTTATTGGTCCCGTAAAAACCGATTACGGTTGGCATATTTTAAGAATAGTGGACTGGATTGAAGGTTACCAAAAGGATTTTAACGAAGTTAAGCCCGAAATTGAACAGCGTGTTCGTCCTATGAAAGAACGAGAGCTGCTAAATGCTTTAACGGATAATCTGAAAATAAAGTATGCTGTAATTATAGACAGCGCTATCGTAAATACCATTAGCTTGGATCCTAATAAACGAAACAGTAATAAACCCATTCTGGATAATATCATCGTAAGTTCCAGCGAACCGAGGTTACAATATACTGTGCGTCAATTACTGCAGAATTTTGATAAACTTTCTCCTCAGGAACAGCTTTTTATAAATAAGGGTGGGGGAATTAATCTGCTAATAGAGCAAGAACTTACACAGGGTCTTATGTATCTGGAAGCTAAAGCTAATGGCTATGAAAAATATTTTTCCGAAAATGAAGATTATCTTCAAGCAAAAAGATCTTATGTCCTGCGCCGTGCCTTTGAAAAACTGGTTTCCGACACCATAGAAATTACAGACGAAGAAATTGCTGAACGCTATGAACGCGAAAAAGAAAGATTTTCCACTCCTGCATATAGAACTATTGAAGTGCTCTTCTTTGATAATAAAAAAGATGCCAATACTGCCTGGAAAAAATACAGCAAAGCATACAAGAAACATAATGAACAAAAAATGCAGGAAATTATTAAAAAATATTCTCTTAAACCGGAAAATGCCATTTTGGATCATCAATACAATAATGGAATTATTACCGGATTTGGACAGGATGCCGAATTCTCCAGTCAAATTTGGAATAATCCGGTTGGTTATTTAAGCCCTGTTTTTACTTCCGCCAGAGGAGATATTGTTTTCTTCCGCACTCTGAAAGAAACACCCAGTTCTTATAAAAGCAAAGAAGAAACAGAAACCCAATTACGAAGAATGATAAAATCCGAAAAAGAAAAAGCAAAAATGGAAGAAGTTACGGAAAACCTCTTTGTGGAATTCAATATGAAAAAATATCCCGAACGCATCACCCTTACTATGACTGCTGAAGAACTTTTCAACTATGCCGATAATGCTGCCAGACAACGCAATTTCAAAGATGCTATTATGTATTATGACCAAATTATTAATAATTACAAAAATAACTCCGATGACTATAAAGCTTCCTTTATGAAGGCATTCCTAATTGCCGAAGAAATGAAACAAAAAGACCTGGCTCTGCAACTTTTTAAGGAATTTCTCCAAAAATACCCTACCGGTGACCTTAATGATTCCGCACAATTTATGATTGACAGCTTAGAAGGAAGAGTTCCGGAGGATTTTGAACCTCTCAGAGAAGATTAGGAAAGTTGCAGTTTCTTTGCGGAAAAACAACATCTTGTAGTTCATCGTAACTTATATCATTTCTGAAAATATATAATATCCATTTGTGAATGACAAGCTCTTTGTCATTCCTGAGAAAGGAGAAGAGTCATTATCTCCTTTCCCGAGAACGAGTTCCGTAGGAACGACAGATATTAACAACGGGTTTTAACCCGGTGAAAAAAACAAATATGTTATTTGGTTAGGTAAATTCTGCTTCACTATAAATAGAGGACATTCATTTTCCAGAATTCTGTGAATTCTTTAGCAAAGAAAGAGGTTGCCAACCCATTTTTCCTCAAAGGCATTATTCAGAATAAAATAACTATATCTTAAACATAGAAAAGGAGATAACTGGTTCTGCCAAGTAGCATTACTGAAGCATTGCTTACCCATTGCTAATGCCATCCGTAATGGGTAAGCAATGGGTAAGCAATGCTATTAAGGAAGAAATTATGGCTGTATATCTAACTGCTTATTTCAGATAACTTTCCTTACAGCTTCCTTATTCAGGCGTCCCATTTGGTTATTGGGCAGGCGCACTACATAATAGTTTCCGTTATCTTGAACAATTTTCACTATCAATCCCGAATGGACGGTCTGAATAACATTATTATTTGCGGGAGATAGAAGTTCCGTTTGGCGCACAATAACTACAGCACTACGGTTATGTTGTTGGTGATGAAGTTTTATACCCAAGGTTACAAACGCGGAAACACAAAGCAATAAACAAAAAGTTAGGGTTAAAATAGGCAAAGCTCTTTCCTTTTCCGGATTATAAAAAAGCAACCAGCATAGCGATACAGCAGACAGAAATAAAAAAACAAGACCCAGTATAGCCAAACGATTTACGGAAAGGTAATTTAGCACTTTAAACAGCACTTGCACCAAAAACAGCTGTTCAGGATACAAATCTGCATCCGGACTATAGTGAATGGAAAGTTCAAGATTGGTTCTTGCTGGTGAATGGGCAGAATTTATATTTAATGCTTTCAAAAAGTATAAATTAGCCATCCCGATTTCACCCCGCGAGAAAAATTCTACCCCTAAATTATAAAACAAATCGGGATTCTTTTTTTGTTCCGCAAGGCGAATTGCCTTATCCAAAGTATCTGGCAAAGGAGTAAGCTCTCCTGAACCGCTAAAGTTTGTTGTTTGTAAAGAGTCAGCTTGAGCAAAAAGGGTTGGGCAAAACAGGATAATAACCAAAACCAGGAGTATACTAAGCTCGCTATAGCTCCACATTTTGGGTAGTCGGAGCTTGCTGTAGCTCTGCAAATTGGAAGAGTTTTTTTTATTGTGGAGGAACAGCGTCCTCCAGCTACACTTTTTCATTTGCTACTCCTGTTTTTTCTATTTTTACTTAAGCGACTGAATCCTGTAAAGATTTTGCGAATACGAGCCAGGTCTTCTTCCAAATTTACCGCTCTATCTGTTTCCGGCATAAATCTTGCTGCCTGACTGTGAGACAGGAAAATTTGAATTTCATTCAGCAACCATTCGGGGATATTTTTTTCATCTAATGCTTGTAGTTTTTCCTGGGTAGAAAGATGATTGGAAAGTTTATATTTGGAAGCAAGATATTGAAACAATGCCTTTTCCGCCAGGGGATAGAAATCCAGAGAAAGATTTTTAGCAGCTGCGGTTGCCGGTTTCAAATAATGCAGGAGGACTTTTTCCGCTTTTAACGAAGCATAGCGTTCGGGATTATCCCTTTTCATTTTTCTCTCCACTGCCACAAAGGAAACAACTATGGTCGCTAAAACAATCAAAACCACCAGAATCCAATACCAGGGCTGTTTTACATAAGGAACATAATCCGGGTAGCTTTCCCTGCTTATTTTAGGCAACATTGCCTTCGGATTGCGGGATTGTCTTAAACGGCTGAAATAACTTAACACATTTGCCGAAGAAACCTTTATTTGTTCTTTGGGACTGCGGTATATTTTATAGCTGCCGCTGTCGTTATCAAACCAAGCAAAATTGAGTTCGGGAAGCTCATAAACCCCTTTGTCTTGAGGAATTAAGGTGTAATAATAAGTTCTGGTTCCTTCAATTCCGGCATTCAAATTATCAATAACCATTGGAGTGGAAACCTGAAAACCTTTTCCGGAAGCAAATTGAGGAGCGGAAAACTGGTTAAAATTACCCCTCCCTTCAATTTTCAGGGTAAAAGTAATTGTTTCTCCCAAGGAAAGTTCCTTCCGGGAAAGAGAATGACTTAGCTTAAAATTTCCTACCGCACCTCCAAAAGAAGGTGGCACATTATTTGTGGGTAAAGGCAAAACATCAATGATGCCTCCTTCGCTTTGGAGATTTTTATTTAAAAGTCCAAAACCGTAAAGACGGGCATAACCCTCTAAAATCGGTGCCTGTAAGCGTCCTTCTCTATTAGGAATAATGGCTAATCTTTTAATCAGAGCCCTTTTATACTGTTTTCCATTGATGGTTACTTCTTCATAATTTAACATCGTTGGCTGTTCATAAGTGCTTTTTCCATAGCCATCCGAGTCAATTTCATTTTCCAGGTTGAAAGAACCAACCATTTCATCGGTATAAAGATAATAGGAAACAATAGCAGGAAAACCACGATAGACCCTCTGCGCTTTAGGTAAAGCCAAAATAAAAGTATCCCCTGCCCATCCTTCTCTATCACCCCCAAAAAAAGAATCGTCAAAGCCAAAAGGTATAATTCCCGGAACCGGAGGTGAACTTTGACCAGGAGTTTTTTGTTCTGCCTTAACAACTTCAACAGAAATGGGACGCGTAGCATAATACTTTCCATTTACTTTCACCTGAAAGGAAGGAATGGTAGTTGTTCCCGTCTTCAAAGGAAAATAGATGAAACGATAGGTCTCCGAAAATTCGGAAATTAACTTTGTTCCTTCCAAAACAACCGAACTGCTTGAGGAACTGGTCATATTACGAAAACTGAATAAAGGAATAGAAGGTGGAGTTGGTTCTTGAACTTTAATCCGGTTATCGTCAGAAATCTTTAAAATCAATTCCAGTTGTTCATTTAAATTGATAGTATTTTTATTCACGGATAAATCCACTTTCAAAGCAGAAAGCACAAGGGGAAACAGCAAAACCAGAAGAAGTGCCTTTTTCATTTTTACCACCATTTATCCGTTTTTAAGCTTTGTTTAGAGCGCAGTTGCTGTCTGTCCGTACTTTCTTTATTATCCAATCCTTCCAGAATATTACGGATTGCTTCCTTTTTCTTATCGTCCTTATTCTGTTGTAATCCAACCGCTGGAGGGGGTTGTTTATTCATTTTACGTAAAGTAAGCTCATAATTTGCCCGTAAATCATCATCTTCAGGATTTAATAATAGTGCTTCTTTATAATCCCTCAGAGCTTTACTATAATCCTGTTGTTTATAGGCAATATTGCCGCGATCGTAAAGAATATCCTTTTTATCTTTGGCGCTATTTAAGGCAATTGTGGCAGCTGAATCCGCTTCCGCAAAACGGTTTTGCCGATATAAACATTTTGCCAGATTGGCATTAGCGGGAGCATCGTTTTTAGTAGAATTTTTACGGAATAGGTTTTCTGCTTGGGGATATTTTTTTGCCCTGTAAAATGGCTCTGCAAATGCTTGACGCACTACCTTGGGTCGGAAAATCAATTCCAGAATCAGCAAAGCCAGAATAACCGCTATAATTATTATGATGTTACGCCTTGTTTTAGTGCTCATTGCTTTTCTCCGCAGCCATAATGCCGCGTTTTCGTTTACGGGGGTCTATAAAACTTTCTATCATTAATAAGATAATCGCCAAAATGCCAAAGAGGTAATATTGTTCCTTTAAAATGGTTACTTTCTTTCCTCTGCGAGTGCTTTCGCTTTCATAGATGCGTTTCAAAATCAGCTGAATTTCTTCTCCGCCAGGAGTTACACGATAATATTCACCTTCCGTTATCCGGGCAATTTCTTGAAGGGTTGCCTCATCCAGTTTACTTTTCACTTCTTCACCGGTTTCCGGATGACGAATAATTGTTCCTTCAGGGCTACCAACCCCCATAGTATAGACCCGGATGCCTTTTGTTTTTAGGATTCTTGCTTCTCTGAGAGCAGAATGCTGAAGGTCTTCCCCATCCGAAATCAAAACAAGGGTTTTGGATTTTGAGCCCTCGGGAAAGGCATTTTCTGCCAAACGCAAAGCACTTCCAATATCGGTTCCGGGAATTTCTACAGTATTACTGTTCAAGCCATTTAGCACAATTCTAACTGCTTCATAGTCATCTGTTAAGGGACATTGCAAAGTTGCCGTTCCGGCAAAAGCAATAATTCCAATCCGGTCGGTCTTAACCTGCTCTAAAAAACTGCCAATCTGTAAAATAGCACGCAACAATCTACTGGGCATCATATCCGTAGCATCCATACTTTTAGAAACATCAAGGGCAAAAATAATATCCATTCCACTACTTTGTAATTCCTTGTTTTCATAATCCCATTGAGGTCTTGCCAGCGCTATTATGATACAACTTAAAGCCAAAATAGAAAGAAAAAGCTTGAAACCCGTCCAAAAAGGAGAATGGGAATGATAATAATGCTCCCTTAAATGTAATTCGGCATATTTGGCAAAACGCCGCTTTAATTTTCTTTCCCTTCCGATTAGCAACAGCAGAAATACCAAGCATAACGCTAAAAGTGCCAGATAAGAAGGATTGGCAATATTCATAACTGTTCCGGCAACACAGGTAAAATAAATATTTTTAACAGCAGTTCAAGCACTAAAAAGGCAAAAGCCAGCCACAAAAAAGGCATAAACTGCTCACTGTAATTATAGCGAAATTGAGTTGTAAAAAGGGTCTTTTCCAGACGGTCAATTTCATTCATAATATCTGCAAGACCTTTAGCATCGGTTGCTAATGCCGCTTTCCCCGTTCCCGTGGTCTCTGCTATTTTATTCAAGGTCTCCATATCAAGATCAATATAGGTATTAATATAACGCGTGCCAAAAATAGGGTCAGAATAAGGAAACGGAACTAAACCTTTACTTCCTACTCCAATAGGATAAACTTTTATTCCCAATTCCTTAGCCATTCCAGCCGCGGTTAAAGGGTCTATTTCTCCGGTATTGCTAACTCCATCGGTAATCAAAATAATCACTTTGCTTTTGGCAGTACTATTTTTCAAACGGGCTACCGCTTTTGCCAAACCCATTCCGATAGCTGTTGCCGATGCCTCTTCATTCACTTTTAACTTATCCAGGGAATTTAGCATTGCCAAATGGTCAAAAGTTAGCGGAACCTGCGTTAAAGCATATTCCGAAAAAGCCACTAAGCCAAATCTATCATTGGGACGCCTTTTCACAAAATCCTTGGCTACACTTACAGCTGCACTTAAACGATTTTTAGGAGCAAAATCCATTGCTAACATTGAACCACTGATATCTATAGCCATTACAATATCCACACCTTTATTACTTAAATCCCGGGTTTTTATTCCCCAACGCGGTTGCGCTACCGCAATACATAAAAATAACAAGATGAAAGAACGCAAAACAGGATACAAATAACGGTAAGGATATTGACTGCGTGATAGATAGCGTAGCTGTTTTACCCGCGAATGAGGTAAATAAAGACGCCGCTTCTTTTGAAAGACAAATTCCCAAATAAGGTATAATGGTATTACCAATAAAAGTAAAAGCAACCAGGGATGACCGAATTTAAGCATTTTCCGTTTCCTGAGTTTGTTCACTGAAACTTAGCAGATAGTTCCTCAACCATAATGTGTTTTCTTCAATTTCACCGGCAGAAGGTTCACGCTTGGCAAACTTAACCAAATCACAATAATTAATAAAGTTCCTTATTTCCTGTGCTTTGGGAATATTTCTCCGGTTTAAACTAACTGCAATTTCCCTTCCTGTCATCTCCAGAGCGGGAAAACGATAGGTCTCTTCCAAAAAAGCACGCAAAATATTAGATAGGCGGAAATGGTATAAAACCGTTTCTCCTTTCGCAGGTAAATTCTCTGCTATAAGTTCATCCAATGCTTTTAATGCCTTTTCCCAGGCAGGTAAAACCGGTTCTCTAATCACCGGTTGAGCAATATATTCCCGTTTGGGTTTTTCCGGTCGCTTCAACCAAAGATAAATTCCCCCTGCCAAGGCAAGCAAAATCAGCAATAGATAAACCCAGAATGGCTGTTGCAGGGGATATTTTTTCAGGGGCTTAATATCCCGTAAAAGAGTATCTCCTTCCGCTAAAACGGAAAGCACATAAATTCTGAAGCCATCTGTGTAAACAGGAGTTACACTACTGTCAACAGGTTGTATTTCTATCCGGGGAAAAGATAAAGCACCTGTATTTAAAGGAACTATTTTTATTATCCAACAACGGGGATTTTTTTCATCCCGCTTACTTTCCAGAATAGCAAAATCCTCTAATGTATCGGGTATGGAAACACCTTTTATGGCAAAATCGGTAGTAATTTTAAAGAGAAAAGGAGTGCCTACTTTTAAACTATCCGCACCCTGAAGTTCCTGACTTAATTCAGCCCGGATAAATAAGGGAAACAATAAAAACAGAAAAGACACAATTACTTTTATTCTTTTCATCTTCTCCTTTCCCTTAAAGTGAAGAACTTTCTTAAGGAATTGATATAGGACTCGGAAGTGCGGATAAGCAGATAGTCACAATTGCATTTACGAAAGAATTCTTCCAAGTCCTTCTGTTCTTTATTTACTATTTCTTGATATGCTTTACGCAGTTTAGGATCGGAACTGTTTATCCAAACTTCCTCTCCTGTTTCCGGGTCTTGCAAAGATAAAATGCCTGCCCGGGGAAGTTCCAGTTCGCTATCATCCAAAACTCTTATAGCAATTACATCATTCTTGGTAGCCAGAATTTTGAGGGAATGTTCATAACCAGAATCTATCCAATCCGAAATAATAAACAGAATACAGCGTTTTTTCAGCATTTTATGGGCATATTCACAGGCAACCTGCAAAGAGGTCTTTTTGCTTTTGGGTTCATAATAGAGAACTTCTCTGAGGATTGCCAAAGCGTTATTCCGTCCCTTACGGGGTGGCAGAAACTTTTCCACTCTGTCCGAAAAAAGGATAAGACCTGCCAAATCCTGATTAGCAACGGCTGAAAAAGCCAAAGCTGCAACCAGTTCTGCAATCCTTTCTCTTTTAATCATACTGCGAGTGCCAAATTCCTGTGAAGCACTAACATCTACTAAAAAAACCACCCTCAACTCTCTGGTTTCCCGATATTTTTTAATGTAAAGTTGTCCCAAACGCGCAGAAACATTCCAGTCAATATCTCTGTAATTATCTCCCGGTTGATATTCACGCACCTCAGAAAATTCCAAACCCTGACCTTTGAACCGACTGTGATATTCTCCTCTGAATATTTCCGCAACAGGATTGCGAGTGCGAATTTCTATCCTGCGAATCTTTTTCAGGATATCAGAAACGCTTTGGGTAAACATAATCCCCTATATTTTATGGAACTTCTATTTCGTCCAGAATGCGATTGATGATATCTTCGCTGGTAATTTCTTCGGCTTCAGCTTCGTAGGTAAGAATAATGCGATGCCTTAAAACATCTTTTGCTATCATTTTTATGTCATCGGGAATTACATAAGCCCTACCTGAAATGTAAGCATTCGTTTTAGCAGCTCTTGCCAGGAAAATTGTAGCTCGGGGAGAAGCACCAAATTCAATCAGACCCTTCAAATCGTTTAAACGCGGATAGCGTTCCGGATGGCGGGTTGAGTTGACAAGCTGTAAAATATAATCTTTCAACTTTTCTTCCATATACACCTTATGCATCACTTCCCTCATTTCTTCAATATCTTTGGGACTTAGCACTTTCTGCAAGGGAATGGGCTGTTCATTAACCATTCTTTCCAGGATTTGCCTTTCTTCATCGTAGGCAGGATATTTAATCTTCAGCTTCATAAAAAACCGGTCTATCTGCGCTTCCGGAAGCGGATAAGTTCCTTCCTGCTCAATAGGATTTTGAGTTGCCATCACAAAAAACGGATTGGGCAAAGGAAAAGTGTTATCCCCTAAAGTAACCTGCCGTTCCTGCATTGCTTCCAAAAGAGCCGATTGCACTTTGGAAGGAGCTCTGTTAATTTCATCCGCTAAGATGAAATTGGCAAAGACAGGACCTTTTTTCACGCTAAAATCCCCGCTTTTAGGATTGTATATCATTGTGCCTGTTATATCTGCAGGCAACAAATCCGGAGTAAACTGAATGCGGGAATAGGAAGCATCAAAAACGGATGCCAGCGATGAAATAATCAGGGTCTTTGCCAAACCTGGAACACCTTCAATCAAAATGTGACCATTTGCTATAATTCCAATCAGCAAGCGGTCTATAATTTCCTGTTGGCCAACTATCACTCTGGCAATTTCAGAACGCACATTACCCAATACAGCAGAACTTTTTTCTACCTCGTTTTGGATTGCCTCAATTAACATTAAACCCCCATAAAAGTTTATTGGTTAGATAGTTATTTAGTGCTTTAGTTATGCCTTTATTAACCCAAAAATCGGGAATCCGGCAAAACCGCGATTCCCGATAAACATATTTCTCTGCTTGATTATAAGCTAAAAAACCGATTGTTATTATACGGCTTTGCGGACTTTATTGGCTTTCAGGCAAGAACTGCAAACCTTAATTTTCTTAGTTCCGCCATCAATGGCAACACGAATTTCGTGCAAATTAGGATAAAACCTGCGCTTGGTAGCATTTAAAGCATGACTGCGATGATTACCTACCTGAGCTGTTTTTCCACATATATCACATACTTTGGACATAATTCACTTCCCGTTTTTTCTTATAATAAAAACCACAAAAAAGAGGGCTCTGTTTTTGACAAGCAATTATTTAGTGCTCTGCGGAATACGAATATCAAATCTACTGCCATGTGGTTCTACAGGAATATATTCCAAACGCCCATAATGCTCCTGAACAAGTTTTTTACAAATAGCCAAACCTAAACCCGTTCCCTGTGTTTTACCATCTGTAACGAAGGGCTGAAATAATTCTTCCTTCACTTTTCGGGAAACACCTGGTCCGTTATCAATTACCGAAATCTGTAACCACCCGGAAGAAACACTGCTGATAATCTTGATTTCACCTGCTTCAGGAATGGCTTCCAAGGCATTTTTAATGAGGTTTATTAAGACCCTGCGAATTTTCCCTTCATCAAAATAGACACAATCATTAACCTTGTTTTCCACTACAAAAATGATCTTGCGTTCTTTAAAAGAAGCGGAATAAAGTTCACTTACCTCCCGTAAAAAGCTATCCAAATTAACTTTCTGAATCAGGGGAGGACTTTCTGTTCCTCTGGCAAAATCCAAAATTTCATGCACCAGCTGGTCTATCAGTTTTGTCTGTTTAACAATGTTATCCGTAAATTCAGCGCTTTCGGGAAAAATATTCTCCAGCAACTGTG
This sequence comes from Candidatus Cloacimonas acidaminovorans str. Evry, assembly GCF_000146065.2. Classification (GTDB taxonomy): domain Bacteria; phylum Cloacimonadota; class Cloacimonadia; order Cloacimonadales; family Cloacimonadaceae; genus Cloacimonas; species Cloacimonas acidaminivorans. Next base: position 1,649,318 of record NC_020449.1, read on the forward strand.
CCGTTAGCACAATAACTGTTAAGGGGGTTTTAATATCGTGAATAATTTTGCTGGCTGCCAATCCAATAGCCATTAAACGGTTCTTTTTCAGCATTTCATCCATCAGTTCTACAAATCTTTCATTAGTATTACGCAAGCGACTGGAAATTACCTTAGTTAAATTCAACATTATTATCGGATAAGCAAAGAGCATATCACTAAATGCCTCCCGGGGAATAACCATTAGCTCTACATCTTCTGTAGCTACAACACTGGCAGAACGGGTACTATCTTCAATAATACCCATCTCGCCAAAAAAATCTCCCGCTTCCAAGGTTGAGAGCTGAGTGAAAGGTATGTCGGGATTGCTTAAGTCCTTATCTATTTCCACCTTGCCCTTAGAGATGAAAAAGAGATTATCGCTGAGGGAATGTTCTGTGATTATTGACTCTCCTTTCTTAAATTTAATCCGCTCCAAATCTTTAGTCAGTTCTTCCACTACTTCTTCAGAGAGGCCGCTGAATATCCCTATATTGGTCTTTTGCATCGTGTCCTGCATATTTTCCTCACATCTTCTAACCTCATTAACTTTATATATTATATAATAAATCACCCTCCTCTTTTGTCAAGTTTTAATCATTTTTTTTATAATTTTTCTATTGCAAGTTCCGATATAAATATGCAATTTATATTAATCCGGGTAGTTAGTCAATTCCGTGTCACTTAATTTACTTGAGCCGGTGGTTTTCTTCCTTTCATAACGGCAATGGCATTTTCTGCCGCCAAAAGTGCCATTTTGGTTCTGGTTTCAATGCTGGCAGAGCCGATATGAGGTAGTAAAACCACATTTTCCAAAGCCAAAAGTTCCTGGGGGATATCGGGTTCATTTTCGTAAACATCCAGTCCTGCGGAAAAAATGCGTTTTTCAGAAAGCGCTTTAATCAGTTCTTTTTCATCAATAACTGCTCCTCTGGAAGTGTTTATGAGCACAGCATTTTCTTTCATTAAGGCAAATTCCTCTTTGCCGATAAGGTGAAATGTCTCTTTTGTTAAGGGCAGGTGCAGGGTAATGATATCCGCTTCTTTCAGCAGTGTTTGCAAATCCGTTTCCGTTGTTTCAAAAGGCAAAGTATTGGAAACGGAAACATCATTATAATAGATAATCCGCATTGCAAAACCGGTAGCGCGTTTGGCAACTGCCTGACCAATTCTTCCCATTCCTATTATCCCGAGTGTTTTGCCGTAAACATCAAGTCCTAACATCAGCATTGGTTCCCAACCTTTAAAGTTTCCCTTGCGCAAGAAACGCTCACTTTCCGAAATTCTTCTGCAGGTTGCCAAAATAAGAGCCCAAGTAAGATCGGCAGTGGTTTCTGTTAAAACGCCCGGTGTATTACAGACAGCAATTCCGAGTTGAGTGGCATATTCCACTTCAATATTGTTGTAGCCAACTGCGTAAGAGGAAATAACTTTCAATTTTGGAGCCGCGGAGATAACTTCTTTATCTATATTATCGGTTAATAAACAAATAAGTGCCTCAGCATCTTTCACTCCTTCAATCAGTTCCTGATGAGTTAAAGCGCGGTTATAAGGATTGATTTTCAGAGTAAATTTTTCCTCCAAACGCTTTATTGCGGGTTCTGGAATACGGCGAGTTAAAAATAATATCGGTTTCATAGATACCTCACAAAATCACTAACCTGGTGCCTTTCCGGAACAGGAAAATGTTCTGCCGGGTAGCCAATCGGAGTTAAACAGGCAATATAATCCTGATGGGGAATGCCAAGAAGGTCTTTAATTTCATCTTTATCCATATCGGTAACCCAGCAAGTTCCCAAGCCATAAGCTTTTGCAGAAAGCAATAAATGGTAAGCAGCAATACAGGCATCCTGAATTTTCCGATGAGAGATATCACCTTGAGAGGCAACGGCAATAGCAAAAGGAGAAGCTAAAATCGGCTTACCGGAAGGACCACGCAGGGCGACAATCTTTTCTAAAATTTCTCTATTCTTAATCACTACATAGTAATAACCTTGCAGATTGCAGGCAGTTGGAGAATAGCGACAAAGTTCAAAAACCTTGTTTAAAAGCTCATCCGAAACCGGTTCCGAAGTGTATTGGCGAATACTGCGGCGGGTTTTTAAGCCCTCATCCAAAGTAAGATAGGGCTCCAATTGCTGTTCAAAACACTGAAATTCCAAAGTCCTGCCTTCAGGATCAGTTGCCCAAAAATGATAAATTTTAAATGCCGGATTTTCCTGCGGCGCTGTTTTAGCTATATTTTTCAGCTTGGTATAAGCGCTATCAACTTGTTCTCTACCGTCAAAAAAGAAGGTAATTGTGCCGCAAATTTCACTACTTTCGCCTGTGCAGAAACCAAGTAATTGATTACCGGCTTTAAAAATTACACAGGAATCCTGTTCTAACCAGACAGGAAGTGCCAGCAGAGAAGCGTAAAAATTCCTTATCAGACCCAATTCCCTTGTTTTGAAAAATACCATTCCGTTCATCATATCTCCTTTTTTCCTATTTATAATATATTTTAATCTATTTCAGGTTGGAAGGCAAATCCGATTGATTTGGACACCATTATTTGAGTTTATAGCTACAAGTTTAACCCTGCACAGCAATAGGAACTTACTTACTTACTTACAACCCATCATCTACCCCATCCTCCACTCAGCATCTACCCATCCTAAAGGTTGGGTTGATGTTGGGTTTGAAGCAAGGAACGCTTAGAAATATTTTCTGATTGGATTTGGAATAAAGGGAAAATCTTTACCTTCTTTATCCGAGTGGTTTACGCACCCATCGTTATCGTTGTATCGGGACAGCTCCGACACAATCATAGCGATGGTGGTGTAAGCCCCTCGTAAAAAATAAGAAACAACCATCTATCTTTTTCCACTGTTTCCCAGTATAAATATCCTGAAAATCTTTTTCATCCCATTCCTCCCAGAGCTAATAAATCTTGATAGTTATTTGCTTGATATATAGTAAATTCTGTAACGACTCCGTAACACTTCCGTAACACTTCCGTTGTCTCGTTACGGAATTGTTACTTGGTTGTTACTTTGTTATAAGAAGATGAAGCAAGCTGAAAAAGATAATAAATTAAAGGCGAAGCAGTTAACAGGAGTGCGGTAAATGATAATGTTCTTCCCTTTTGGCTAATCGGGATTCGGTAACTCCATAATTAAATACTATTATTATAAGATTTTATTTTCTTATTGAAATGAAAATCTTGAATACTTGTCGTTCCTGTGGAATTCTTTCGGAAAAAAGGAACTCGGGGTTTACATTTCCCGAGGGGCTTACGCACCCATCGCTATTATTGTGTCGCCCTGAAGAGCTTTTTGGCATAGGGCTAAGAGCTGAGGGCAGAGGGTAGAGAGCATCTCAACCCTCTAAACCCTCTCAACCCTCTCAACCTTCTAAACCTTCTAAATCCTCTAAATCTTCTAAACCCTCTCAATCCTCTAAACCCTCTCAACCCTCTAAACCCTCTCAACCCTTATCAATCCTCATTTTCAACCAGGTTTCCTTGGGAATTCATTCTTCATTTTCAGTAGCGTTTCAGATTGCACCCTTGGCTATAGCTTTCTCCGGGTCTTAGGTATTCTGCATAGTCAAAATCCAATTCTATAAGAGTATAATCGGGGTCATCATAGCCGGAAAAATAGTCATCAAAAAAGAAGCAACGCTCAGATGCTTCAGCTTTGAGCGTTGCATTATGGACAATAGAGGCAGTTCCACTTAGGCGAATATAGCCGGTTTGGCCATCTTCGTAAAGCGGAATACAGACCTCTATATTTTTATTGTTTTGAATTTGGCTCACCTTGGAATCTCCGCTGAAGGTAGTAACAAAAAAGCGGTCATCGTAGATAAATAGGACAACGGGACGAACTCTGGGTCGGTTTTTATCTACAGTAGCCAGATAAACATACTGATTTTGTTTTATCCAAGCCATAATTTCTTGTTGCAAAGCGGATTCGTTGGCGCGGCTCATTTTAGTTCTTTATTATTTGGGAAAAGAAATACGGGTAATAATTGCCTGATTTTCGGGGTTGGGGTTATCGTTTTTATCACGAGGCAGGTTCTCAATTTTATGAGCCACCTCCATTCCTTTAGTAACTCTGCCGAAAACGGTATGCTGACCATCCAGCCAGTGAGCTCCATCTTTTTTAGTGACGATAAAGAACTGACTTCCATTAGTATTGGGACCTGAATTTGCCATACAAATCGTCCCATAGTCCACCGGAGCAATTAATTCCTGCACATAGACCTTATCCATAATTCCGGTTTTTTCCTGATAGAACTTGAGATCATATTTCATTACGGGCTCTAAACTATGTGCTGATTGACATTCTTTAGCAATAGCGGCAATTTCCGCATTGGGAGTACGATTATTTTGAATGTGTGGCACAATAATTTTATTCCAGACAGCTTCAGCTTTCTGATTGGTATCTATTTTACCGGTAATTTCTTCTCCATCCCTATAACATTCATCTTCAAAAGTATAACCTGGACCGCCGCGTCCATCATTGCTGCGGTCTTTATCTCTCGTATTGGGGCATCCACCCTGAATCATAAAATCCGGAATAACGCGATGGAAGTATAAACCGTCATAATATCCGGATCTGGCAAGTTTTACAAAATTCTGAACGGTTTTGGGAGTAAGATCATCCCAAAGTTCCAGTTCAATAGTGCCGTAATTTGTTTCCATTTCAACTTTTGTTTTGTTAGTAATAATTTCTTTCTCTTTCATCAATTGCTCCGCCGGTTTTTCTCCGGAAGGTGTTTTTGTTTGGCATCCGACACTGATTGTAATCATCATTAAAACAACCAGGATCGGGATAATGTTTTTGTTTAAGTGCCTCATAATATACTCCTTTGTGTTATATTTGTTCATTTTTAATATTATACTCTTTCAGAGCTGGTTTTCCTGCATCAATTTCCACATAAGAATAATAGGTTATCCAGTCACCGCAATTAAGGTAAGAGCCGTTTCCCATAGTTTCCCAAACGGGCTGGTGACTATGTCCCAAAACCACAATATCGGCTTTTTTATGTTCAATCAACCATTTGGCGTAATTTTTTAAGCCCTTGCTTTTTTTGTCAACAAGTTCCTGGTTATCTTTCCTTTGCCTGCTGGTGCGGGAAAAGCGACTACCAATAGTTAAAGCCAAATCAGGATGCAGGAAAGAGGCAATTTTATGGACAGCTTTCCAGCGAATTACTTTACGGTAAAGCTGATAACGCAAATCGTTAAAAGTGCGGGTATCGCCATGTTCAAAACGGATTTTTTTGCCGTCGGTATTAAGAGTAAAGCCATCAGGATGAATTTCACAACCAATATAATCGGATAAAAAGTTTCCGAACCAGAAATCGTGATTGCCACTGATATAAACTATGCGAGTTCCACTTTCTTTGATAGCGGATAAGGCACAAAGGACAGGAAAATATTGTTTCACTACGGTAAATTTTCCTTCCAGCCAGAAATCAAAAATATCCCCAGAAAGCACCATTAAATCATATTTTCCCGGAATGCTTTTAAGAAAACTGATTAGTTTGTCGGCGCTTTCTTTATCGGCATTGCTGGCGCAGTGAAACTTATAATGGCAATCGGAAAGAGCAATTATTTTCATTGTTTGTGCATTACATAATAAAGAATATTTACACCGAACTTAAGAGCTTTTTCCCTGATCTCGGGTGGGTCATTATGCGTTTCAGGATCAGCCCAACCGTCACTGATATTGGTTTCATAAGTATATAAACACATCAAGCGTCCGTTATCGCCAAAAATACCAAATGCCTGGGGAGGTTTGCCATCGTGCAAATGAATTTTGGGAAGTCCACTACTGAAATCAAAAAAGGCATAAAATAGGGGAAAAGAAGGGTCTAATTCCACAAGCTCTCTTTCCGGGAAAATGCGTTTTATTTCTCTGCGGAAGGACTCATCCATACCATAATCATCATCGGCATACAAAAAACCGCCTCGGAGCATCCAGGTTCTGAGGTTTTCCACTTCTTTATCCGTAAACCTGATATTCCCGTGACCGGTTAAATAAAGAAAAGGATAATCAAAAAGCTTGGGATCGGAAGCTCTAACTACGCTTTGGTCAATAGGAAAACTTGCACCCATAACCAAATTGGCATATTTTGCCAGATTGGGAAGCACTTCGGGATCGTTGTACCAATCGCCTCCCCCGTCATATTGCAAACGAGCAAAACCAATTTTAACAGGATTATCAATTACAACTGCCAGAAAAGGCAGACAAAGTAACAAGCAGAAAAAAATAAGAGAGCGTTTCATAGCTTAATTCACAATCTTTAATTCTACACATAAAACAGCATTGCCTACAACCGCGTAAAAACAATTGGCAAAGCTGTCATAAACGGAGAGAGCATCCAAATCGTGCTTAAAAGTTAAACTGCTAATGGTTTCACCCCGAACCGGATCAAGAATGCTGATTCCCCTCTTGGAAGGAATAACCATTATGCTTCTATCCAAACGTGGATCATCGCTGTTTTTAATGATGCAGGGAATGAACCGATCACCGGTTATGCTTTCTGTAGGCAGATGCTGTTGCCAGAGAATATTTCCCTCATCATTCAGACCGATAATTTGCTGATTTGCCAGATACAAGATCAGCATTCCCTGATGGACTGTTGTAGAGCGAATATCATCCTCCAGCATTTTAGTCCAGAGCAACTGACGGGACTTCTTATCGTAAGCGCTTAGTCGGTTTTGAGATACCAGATAAATTGTGCCTAATGTAAAAGAAGGTGACAAACTAACATTATATGGTAGTTCTGTGCTCCAGGCAATGGAGAAAGAAATATTGCGAGCGGGCAGATTTATCAGTTTATCTATATATTTTTTCAGGTTCTCGCTATTGATATTCAGATTGGTAGGAATTTGTTCCAAATGTAAGGTCTTTTCCTCTTTGAGTGATAGACGCATTTTATACACCAGTTGATCAAGAATACGATTTCCAACCATCATATACAGAGCAGCCAACAAAGCTAAAACAATAAGAATGATACTGGTTACCTGCAAACGAGAAAGCTTTCTGCGCTTTGTTTTAACCAATTCCTCTTTACCTTCCAAAATCAGCCAAAGGGGATTATCCTCCGTAGCGTAGGTCTCAATTAATGTCTCTATGGCAGAAGGATCATCAACACTGGGAAAAATCTTTTGTGCCAGTTCCCCTGAAATAACGATCAATCGTTGATTACTGCCAATATACACCCGTTGTGGCTTAATAACAGGATCACTGTCCTTTAAACCAAGCAGTTGTAAACCGTCCAATGACTGAACCTGATAATTATGCCAGTCCCTTCCGATATGTCTCATTTTTTTGTTATCGGTTAAAAGACAAAATATTCTGCCAAACTGAACAAAATAAAGCTCGTTATCATAGAGGATACCAAAAAAGAGAGAAATACCTTTTTCTGCCAGTTCGGTCTTATGCAATAGTCCATAGAGTTTCCAATGCAGATCGGCAAAGAACTGTTTCATCCATTTCTCAATTTCCAGACGCGAAAGAGAGCCAACTTTGAAATTAAGAATTTCCAGCTTGATTTCAGCAACAATTTCTTCCAGTACAAAATCCTTCTCCGGATGCCAGGTAAGCAAAAACCAGGCAAAGCGTCCTTCACGGGATGCTTTATATTCACATACGCTACGGGGAGGAGAGGAGTGCAAACTCTGTAAAGAAACCATTTTTAGCTCCACCAATGAATAAAACTGCGCCAGGAAACACGAAAAAGAGTTGGCAGATGTAACAGCATATTGGTGTAGGCAGCATTGGCTAAAGGACACCAGCACTTCTTTTTATGAATGGAACGACGTTCCATTTCAGCAAGCGGAGAAAACCAAATCTTACGAAAGTTATAGTTATTTTTTCGCAGGTTTCCCAAGGACTTGGCTTTAATGCAACAGCTCCAAATATCGCCATCCGGAGAAATCTGACAAGAGGCAACTCCTGAATAACAGGGAATAATTTGCCTTTTATCACGCATAATCCTTTTCACCAGATTGTAATATTCAATGCGAAAAGCCATAGTAACCTTGCTCATTCCTTTAAATTTACTGTTTTTGATTCTATGAATAAGATAATCAATAGCGCTTTTATAGGCAACCAAGGAAGGAGTTATATCTGTTCCCATCGTATCCAGTTCCACTCTTTCTTCCGCTATTTCAGTAATGTAGCTATCGGGCTTAAGACGCATCAATTCATTGGCAATAGAGGGAAAACTATCTACATTGAACTTGGAAATAACAGTGTGAATGCCTACGCTGAGGTTTTTGTGTTTCAGGGCTTTCAAACCGTTAAAAGTAGCAATTGCTTTTTTGTAGTTTCCGGGAACATTGCGGATTTTATCGTGCTGTTCTTCTATGCCGTCTATGGAAATATTAACTATTATTTGAGCTTTAGGACAGGCACTGGCAATAGCATCCGTTTTTTCTATAATGGTTTGAACCAAAATACCGTTTGTGGGAATATTAATAATGCGGGGATGACTGATTTTGTAGATAGCGGTTACTACATCTACAATATCATTGCGTAAAAATGGTTCTCCTCCGCTGAAAGTAATCCAGTATGGCGATTTGCCTATATTTTTGAAAATTTTCTGATATTCTTCCAAGGTTAAATTTTTTGCCTGCTTTTTCCAGATATTACAGGTATTACAACGCGAATTGCAAGTGTAGAGCAAACTGACTGTATAATTCATTGGCATCAGATGAGGAAAACCCAGGTTTTTCATCAGCCAGAAACCAATGATGCGAAATATGAGGTAAATCATTTCTATTTTCTTTCCCTTTTCGGTTGATTTAAGTCCTTTGTGGAGCGCGCTATTTCCCAGGCAAAGGGATTTTTCCCCTTCACATAATAATCCCAACTGCCAAGCAGACGGCAGTAAACTTCCAAAAGAATAGCTCCCGCCAATTTAAAGAAGGTCTGGGGCTTTTCTTTCAACTCCTGTAAAACAACTTTTAATAAAATACCGCTATCCTGAGAAACAACTTTATAATGCTGATGCGCTTTCAGCCATAAATGACCGTTCTGAATACGACGCCGCTGTTTTATATGGTCTGCCAGATTTTCAGCTCCTTTGTTTTTAATAATGGCAGAAGGTATGTATTTAAGTTTCAAGCCCTTCTCTCTTATTATTGCTTCAATGCTGGCTTCGTCAACTGCACTATCTTTAGGAATACTATCCATCACTTTACGGAAGGCAATCATTTCTCCCAATTTGGGATAAATCAATGCCATCCGATGATGTAAACGCCACAAAAGATGAACTATATAACCCAAATAATTACTTTCCTCATTTACCGGAACAGGACGACCTCCCGTAGCCCCAATTACAGGATTTTTAAAAGCGGAAACCAATTTCTCTATGGTCTGTTGGGCAGGAATAACATCAGCACTTATAATTACGGCAATATCCTCTTGGGCATTGGCTAAAAAAAGATTAATGGCAGAGGACTTGCCTTCCCTTTTTGGCTGAGTGAGAAGCTTTACATTTTTATGAGTTTCGGCAAAAGAGCTTACCAGTTGGTCTGTTCCATCGGTGCTGGCACTGGAAACAACAATTATTTCGCTGATTTCGGTCTCCCGCAATTCCTGATTTACAATTGCTTCCAGTAAAGGGATGATATTGCCGGCTTCGTTATGGGCAAATATTCCGACAGAACATTTTATTTTTTCCATTGTTTAATTTGTTAGTTTTCCCTTTTGAATTATTTCTTTGTTTAAAGCATCCAGAATGCCGTTGATGAATTTACCGGATGCTTCACTGCTGAATTTCTTGGCAATCTCAATTGCCTCATTAATTACTACTGGTGCCGGAGTATCTGTAAACAAAAGTTCGTAGGCAGCCAGGCATAAAATGCTGCGATCAAGCAGGGCAATATCTTCCAGCTCCCAATTGTCGCTTAGTTTATCAATTTCCGATTCCACCTGTTCAATATTGATAATCGTGTTTTTTACCAGTTCATCCGCAAAAGCATAGACCGGGGAATTGGGTTGAATATGTTCCGCTTCTGCCAAAGAAAGCAGAATATCGGGATATTCATTCAAAAGACCATATTCCCGATAGTCCTTTTCCACTTCTGAAAATTCCAGAGAATAAAGGCACTGAACAGCCATTTCGCGTGCTTTACGCCTTTGCCCCATTTTTCATTTCAGCTAAAAGATTAAGCATTTCCAAAGCAGAACTGGCTGCCGTAAAACCCTTGTTACCGGCTTTAGTTCCAGAGCGTTCTATTGCCTGGTCAATACTATCCGTTGTTAAAATACCGTAAATAATCGGCTTGCGGGTTTCCAAACCGACTGCAGCAATGCCTTTAGTGACTTCTGCACTGATATATTCAAAGTGGGGAGTTGCACCCCGAATTATTGCTCCCAAACAGATTACGGCATCAATATCCTTTTTTAATGCGGCTTCTTTTGCCACCAGAGGAATTTCAAAAGCACCGGGAACCCAAATTACGCTGATATCTTCATCGTTTACTTCGTGACGCCTGAGGCAATCTAAAGCTCCTTCCAGCAATCGGGAACTGATAAATTCGTTAAAACGGCTGACTACAAGAGCAAATTTATAGCCCTTGGAAATAAGCTTTCCTTCCATAACTTTCATCTTTGGCTCCTTTGTAGATTATTTTTTCCTAAAAATCCCTTTGTTATCCCTGCGCAAGCAGGAATCCCCATAGAATTTATCCCTATAACTGCTTTTATCGTCTGCCAATAAATTAGCAATTAAGAGCTGATATTGTTTGCCTGTCAGCATTCCATCCTCATCATCTTCCATCCTAATTTTTCCTTAAAACCTATTATTTCAGCTCCTATAATTTGTTCAAGGAAAATCTTCCGAAGGAACGAATTCTCCTGGCAAATTAGTTAGCATTAGCTCCTTGTAAGTAAGAAGTTCTTAGCTCCTATCCTATTATAATTCCAGACCCAAGTTTAGTGGTGCTTATGCTTCTTGCCGAGCTTTAATTTTATCTCTCCTCTATTTTCCGGTTAGCCCAGAGAAAAATTAAGTTCCCGCCACGGGCACAGATTATTATTGATAATTCTTCCTTCTCCCTCTTTCCCTTTTTTACCTACTTCCTTTACCGAGGAGGGTTTACGCCAGCAGCCGGAAATAAAAGGGGCACAGAAAAAGCCCCGGCAAAAACCGGGGCACTTTTACAGGTGGTTAGGAGTTTATGTTACTTGAGTAACTGTTTATCCACTTCATCCAAGAAGATACCGAGCAGGATAGAGATTATCAGTTCAAAGAATGCCTGTTCATTCTGCTCATTGATCAAAGGGATGTTTACCAATTTGTTGATACGGGTAGCGAGTTCTTTTATGAGGATATTATCACCGTTCATTATTTACCTCCTTTACATATTAGCGGTCAGTTTATCCGCACCGGGAACATTATCCATATACCCATTTTCCACGGCAGAAGAGATAGAAAGGATTTCATCTCCCACGGTCTGCAGATCGGAATAGGTTAGGGTAGTGAGGTCTATATGTTCCGCATCAGCTTTGGCAAACTTAAACATCATTTTAACCCAAAGTGCGTATGCATTTGGAAGCAATTTGCCTTTAGGAACATTTACCTCGTTTAGAAGGGCATATTGTTTCAGCTCTTGTTTATAGCTCTCTGAAACATCATTATAGATAATTGCCAGGTTTTTCATCTTGCCGCCAACTAAAGCATTTTGGTCGGTAAGACGGGGTTTTACATACTTACGGCCTATGCAGATAGTATTTTTACGATAACTGCCGTAGGTTACTTCATCCATAGTGCCGGAGTAGGTTTTGATTCCGTACTTGAAGTTTACTTTCATTTTGTTTCTCCTTTGTTTTTTGTTTTAGGCGTTTCCGGAAATCTTGCCTTCACTTATATAGGTGGTGACAAAAATGAAAGTTGGTGACAAATTTGGAATTTTTCTCAAATTGCCCTTCTTGACACGAAAGCGGAGATTAAAAATCTGGCATTTAAAATAAATAAATATTGGAGTTTAGATAATGGATAATTTAATTAAGGATTTACTCGCTTTCCTCTCTGGTAGTAAAAGCAGTTTTTTTGCCAGTTTGGAAATTCGGAAGCGTTTGGAAAAAGCAGGTTTTATCTATCTTCCTGAAGATAAACCTTTCAAGATTATGAGAGGCGAAAAATATTATCTCTGTCATCAGGGAACTACTATTGTTGCTTTTATAACAGGTAGTGAAAAAATCGCTAAAACAGGTTTCAACCTTGCCGGAAGCCACATTGATTATCCCTGCCTAAAGCTCAAACCCCAAAGTTTGAAAACCGAAAAAGGGATCACTAAAATTGGGGTTCAGCTTTATGGCTCACCTATTATCAGCACTTGGTTAGACCGCGAATTGGGAATTGCCGGAAAAATTATAGTAAAAACGGCAAAGGGTTATAAAGTGGAATATGTGGACTTAAAAAAGCCCGTAGCCGTTATTCCCAATGTAGCTATACATTTGAATCGGGAAGTAAATAGTGGGTTTGCCTATAATCCACAGACCCATTTAAATGCTATACTCAGTGTTAGTTCTACAGGCACAAATCCACTTTATTCTCTTATCGCGGAGGAACTTAAGGTTAAGGTAGAACAGATTGCCGAAAGTGACTTATATTTGTATGATTTTACAACCCCGAACTTATTGGGATTAAAACAGGAAATGATTGTTTCTCAAGGTCTTGATAACCTGGCTATGACTCATTCTATTCTTTCCGCCCTTCTTAAATGTGAGAAACCTCAAAAAACAGCAGTAGCTATCTTTTTTGATAATGAAGAAATCGGTTCGCAGACCTCTCAGGGAGCAAATTCCTTACTTCTGGAGGAAATTTTAGAACGAATTTGCCTCAGTCAAAGCGATTCCCGAGAAGATTTTTACCTGGCTTTGCGCAACAGCTTTTTTATTAGTGCTGATGTAGCAAATGCCTGGCATCCTTCTTTCGCCGAAAAATATGAGCCGGATTATGCTCCTCTGATGAATAAGGGACCAGTTATTAAGTTTGATGCTTATAACAGATACGCCTCGGACGCAGAAAGCTCCTATCGCTTTATTCAGCTTTGTGAAAAGGCAAAAGTTCCTTATCAAAAGTTTTTAGTGCGTAGCGATGCCACCAGTGGAGTTACAATTGGTCCTATTTTATCTTCAAAATTGGGGTTGAAGACAGTTGATATCGGAAATCCAATTTGGGCAATGCATTCCATCCGGGAAACAGGTGGAACTGAAGACCACAAATACCTTGTGAAAGTTTTAGAGGAATATTATAAATGAGGTCGAGAGGTCAAGAGGTCGAGAGGTCAGAAATAAAAAAAGAAGGAGAAAAAATGAGCGGATTTAAAGAACTAAAGGTCTGGCAAATTGGAATTGATTTGGTCTTGAAGGTATATAAAATAACAGAGTCATTTCCTAAAAGTGAAATTTATGGATTATCTTCACAGATGAGACGATGTGCAGTATCAATTCCTTCTAATATTGCAGAAGGTTCAAGTAGAAATAACCCCAAAGAATTTACCCAATTCTTATATATAGCACAAGGTTCACTTTCAGAACTGGATACTCAATTTACATTAGCTCAACTACTTGGTTACATTAAAGATTTTAACCAAATTGAAGAGTTAATTAGACAGATAAGAAGTATGTTGACAGGTCTTATCAAAGCACAAAAGACACAAAACCCTCAAACAAAATTTTAACGATGTCCTCAGACCTCTCGACCTCAAGACCTCAAGACCTCTCGACCTCTCGACCTCTCGACCTCAAGACCTCAAGACCTCTCGACCTCTCGACTAAAAAATAAAGGAGTAAATAAATGTCTACTTTCAAACCCTTCAAAGCCCTGCGTCCCATTCCGGACAAAGCAAAGGCAATTGCTTCAATGCCTTATGATGTTATGGATTCAGATGAAGCACGCATAGAAGTGCAAAAAAATCCTTTAAGCTTTCTCCATGTAGAAAAACCGGAAGTTGATCTTCCCTTGGGAACCGATTTATACGATCCAGCTGTTTATGCCAAAGCCAGAGAAAACCTCTATAAATATGTTTCCGACGGCTATATGAAACAGGATACAAAACCGGCTTATTACATTTATAAACAGGTTATGGATGGTCGTGCTCAAATTGGTTTGGTAGGCCTTACTTCCGTAGATGAATATATGGATGGCACTATCAAAAAGCATGAATTAACAAGAGAAGAAAAAGAAGCAGACCGCATTCGGCATATTGATGCCTGTGATGCACATCCTTCTCCTGTGTTTTTTACCTATCGTCATCAAAATATTATTGATGAAACGGTAGCTAAGGTTATGGCTAATAAACAGCCAGAATATGATTTTATAAGCGATGACGGTATTCAGCATACACTTTGGGTGATGGATGATCCTGAAGATATAAAGACCATTCAAAATGCCTTTGCCGCCTTACCGAATTTGTATGTGGCAGATGGACATCACAGAACTGCCAGCGCGGCAAAAGTTGGACTTAAAAGACGCGAGCAGTTTCCCGATTACACAGGCGACGAAGAATTCAACTTTTTTATGGCGGTTATCTTTCCGGATAATCAATTGAAGATTTATGATTATAATCGAGTGGTTAAAGACCTGAATGGCTTAACCAAAGACGAATTTTTAGCCAAAGTAGCTGAAAAATGGAATGTTACCCCCATCCCTGAAGGAGAAAACTTTGCTCCTCAAAAGAAACACAATATCAGTATGTATCTTGAGGGAAAATGGTATCGTTTAGAACCCAAGCCGGGAACCTGGAACGAGAAAAACATTGTGGAAGACCTGGATGTTTCCATTTTACAGAATAATCTTTTGCAACCCATTTTAGGTATCAATGACCCGCGCACCGATCAAAGAATTGATTTTATCGGTGGAATCAGAGGTCTGGGTGAATTGGTTAAAAGAGTTGACAGCGGAAGAGAAAAAGTTGCTTTTGCTATGTATCCTACAAGTATGGATGAACTTATAGGAATTGCCGATGCAGGAGAAATTATGCCTCCCAAATCAACTTGGTTTGAACCTAAATTACGCAGTGGACTGTTTATTCACTTACTTAAATGATAAAATATACGATTGTCTCCTTGGGCTGTCCTAAAAATTTAGTGGATAGCGAACGCCTTGTAGCCATTATGGAAAGCTACGGAATGATAAGAACTGATGTTTGGGAAGAAGCAAATATATTATTGATTAACAGCTGTTCCTTTATCTTCAATGCTCTGGAAGAACTGAATTGTTTATTGGCGGATGTTATCAATGCTACGGAAAAGGATATTACTAAAATAGTTGTTACCGGCTGTGTAATGAATCGTGGTTATGAACAACTTAAAGATTATTATCCGGAAGTGGATGCTTGGATTCCGTTAAAGGACTTTGCCGCTTTTGAAAACTATCTGCGGGAAAATATTCTGCCTTCTCTGGAAACCCCAAAAAGGTTATCCTACACGCAAAGAGTTCATTTGGAAGATGGCAATTATGTATATTTGCGGATAGCAGACGGTTGCAATAATAAATGCTCCTATTGTATGATTCCTTATATCAGAGGAAAACAGGTTTCCGAACCGATTGAGACCTTAATTGAAGAGGCAAAATCAATGCAGGAATATGGCAGAGAGCTTATTTTAATAGCTCAGGATACCTGTTCTTACGGAACCGATATTTATGGCAAAAAAGCCCTTCCCGAATTGATTGAGGCATTGCATAACCAAACAGATTACGATTGGATTCGCATTCTCTATTTGCATCCGGATAACTTTGAACTGCAATGGACAGAGCTCTGGAAAAAGTTTCCTAAATTATTGCCTTATTTTGATGTCCCTATTCAACAAGTGAGCCCCAAAATCATTAAGGCAATGAATAGAAGAAAAAGCTATCAGGAACTGAAAGAACTCTTTTTCCATATTCAACAGGAAATCCCTAATGCAGTTTTCCGCACTACTTTGATGGTTGATTATCCGAATGAAACAAAAGAGGATTTAGAACTTCTGGAAAAATTTCTTTCCGAAATACCTTTCCTGCAGGGAGGTGTATTTGCTTATTCTCCCGAAGCAAAAGACCTGAAAGATAATATCTACGATGAATTTGACTGGAAAAAAAGTAAAAAATTGATGTTCGCTTGGGAAGATAAATTTTATCAAATAAGGAATCAACTTCTGGAAAAATATGTCGGAACTATTCAATCGGCTTTAATAGAAGATTATGATCCCTATAGCGAACAATATGTAGGACGCCTATGGTTTCAAGCTCCTGAAATTGACGGCTGTGTGTATATAGATAAACTTCCTGCCGATAATAATTCTCTCGTGGAAGTGGAAATTGTAGATGTTATCGGAAACGAAGTTATGAGCATTTTTCACTCTAATATAAAGAGCAATAAAGGGATAACTAAATGAAAAAAATAGCTTTAACCGGAATTAAACCAACCGGCATTCCCCACATTGGAAATTATCTGGGAGCCATAAAACCCGCTTTAAAACTTTCTGAGACCTGTGAAGCTCGTTATTTTATTGCCGATTACCATGCTTTAAATGCCTGTAAAGACCCTGTAGAACTGAAAAAAATGACTGTGGAAATTGCTTCTGCCTGGTTAGCTTGCGGTTTAGACCCCAAAAATACACTATTTTACCGCCAAAGTGATGTGCCGGAAACATTTGAACTGCTAACGATCCTTATGGCATTTACTCCCAAGGGTTTAATGAATCGTGCCCATGCCTATAAAGCAATGGTGCAAAACAACCTGGAAGCAAATAAGGATCCTGATGACGGAGTGAATATGGGTCTTTTTACCTATCCGGTTTTAATGGCTGCGGATATTTTGCTGTTTGATACGGATTTTGTTCCTGTGGGAACAGATCAATTTCAGCATATAGAAATGGCACAAGATATAGCTCAAAGCTTCAACTATGTGTATAAAACGCAAGCACTAAAAATTCCGCAACCGATAGCTCAGGAAGATACAAAAACCGTTGTAGGACTGGATGGACGCAAAATGAGCAAAAGTTACAATAACACCATTCCGATGTTCTGCACTGAAAAAGAACTGAAAAAATTGATTATGAGCATTGTAACCAATAGCCAAACAATTGAAGAACCTAAAGACCCCGATACCTCAAATATTTTTGCGCTCTATAAAAATTTTGCCACACCCGAACAGGTAGAAAATATGAGAGCTCGTTATCTAAAAGGTGGCTTGGGTTGGGGACAGGCAAAACAGGAACTTTTTGAAGTCATAAATGCTGAACTTAAACCTATTCGCGAACGCTATTATTACTGGATGAATCATCAAGAGGATATCTGGAATGCCCTAAAAGAGGGCAGCCAAAAAGCACGTCTTCTTGCTTCCCAAAAAATAGCACAATTGAGAAAAATAATAGGTATAGATTAACAGGCGTAAGCCCCTCGGGAAATAAGGTTTAGAGGGTTGAGAAGGTTTAGAGGGTTTAGATACATTAAAACCCGTCAGGGCGAAATAATGATAGCGATGGTGGCGTAAACCCCTCAGGAAATAAGGTTTAGAGGGTTGAGAAGGTTTAGAGGGTTTAGATACATTAAAACTCTTTAGAGCGACACAATGATAGCGATGGTGGCGTAAGCCCCTCGGAAAATGGAAGACATAATTAACCTTCTCTTTTAACTTTCCTTCTTCTTAAAAGCCCCAAAGGGCGACACAATGATAGCAATGGTGGCGTTAGCTCCTCGGAAAATGGAAGACACAATCAACCTTCTCATTTTACTTTCCCTCTTCCTAAAAGCCCCAAAGGGCGAAATAATGATAGCGATGGTGGCGTTAGCCCCTCGGAAAATGGAAGACACAATCATCTTTCTTTTTTAACTTTCCCTTTTCCTAAAAGCCCCAAAAGGCGATACATAAATAGAAAGCAGATAGCTGAATTAACCTGATCAACCGGATTTATGATTTTATAACTTATAAAAAAACTGTGTAAATCCGTTTTAGCTGTGTTATCCGGGTTGCTAACCCTTTTCCCCACAAGCATTACTATAGCAATACGGACTCATTGCTAATGCCATCCGTAATGGGTAAGCAATGGGTAAGCAATGCAATTAGGGAAGAAAACAAAAATCATTATAAAATATAAAGTTACGCTTCATGTAAAAAAAAACCGTCAATTCCCTGCATTTTGCTTATCGCTCAGTTCCAGCCAACGCGTAAGTAGTTCTTGATGTCTATTTTCCAGTTCTTGCATAGAAATGCTGATATGATAATAATCATTGGGAGATAGAGGTTTGGCAAAATCATTAAGTCGGCTTTCCAGTTCCAGAAGTTCACTTTCTATTTTTTCAATTTCCTTTTCCAGCAAGCCAAATTCCCGTTGTTCATTATAGCTCAAGCCCTTGGCAATGCGTTTGGGACGCGTAATAACCGGTTCTTTTTTCTCCTCTGTTGCATCCTGTTCAAAACGCTTAACCAGTAAATAATCGGAATAGTTACCGGCAAATTTACGCAATTTACCATCTTGGAAAATAAAGAGATAGTCCACCGTTCTGTCCAAAAAGAAACGATCGTGGGAAACAATTAACAGGCAACCTTTAAAGGCATCCAGATAATCCTCCAAAATTTCCAGAGTGCGAATATCCAAGTCATTTGTGGGCTCATCCATAATAATAAAATTGGCTCCAAACATCAGTGCCTTCAAGAGATAGAGCCGTTTTCTTTCTCCTCCGGAAAGTGCGCCTAATTTCATTTGTTGCATTTTGCCGTCAAAAAGAAATCTTTTCAGCATTTCCGTGGCAGTAACTTTGTTGCCTTCAGCGTTTTTTATAACTTCGGCAAATTGAGCGATGTATTCATAAACGGTAAGATTGGGGTCAAAACTATCCTCATCCTGTTTATAATACGCAAAATGAGTATTTATACCTGTTTTCACAGTTCCGTTATCGGGCTTTTCTTCTCCCACGATAATTTTCAGCAAAGTTGTTTTGCCACAGCCATTAGGACCGATAATTCCAACTCTTTCCATATTCTGAAAGTTGTGGTCTATATCCGTAAAAAGGACTTTGCCGGAGTAGGATTTGCCGAGACGATGCAATTCCAGAATGGTTTTCCCTAAACGATCAATTTGGAAAGAGATATCCAAATCCTGATGGGAAATAAGATAACTTTTGCTGAGCAGTTCCTTTACCCGGTCAATATGGTCTTTGGGCTTACTGGTTCTTGCTTTTGCACCCCGATTTAGCCAATCAAGTTCTTTTTTTAATTGTGCCTGACGCCTAGTTTCTTTACGCTTATTATCCGTAGCTCTGATTAGTTTTCCCCGAATGTAAGCACTGTAATTTCCTTCGTAATAAAAGAGTTTCGTCCTTTCAATTTCAATGATTTTGGTAGCAACAGCATCCAGAAAATAGCGGTCGTGAGTTACAAAAATAACTGCCTTCCCGGCATTTGCCAAATAGTTTTGCAGCCATTCAATGGTCTCCAAATCCAGATGATTAGTGGGCTCATCTAAAAGCAATAAATCCGGTTCGGCAGCTAAAACTCTTGCCAAATCAGCTTTTCTGCGTTGCCCTCCAGAAAGGTCTCCCATTTTTTCGTCAAAATTGTTTATTCCTAAACGGCTGAGAATTGATTTATAGTGATATTCATCCTTTATTTCTCCTGCAACGGGAAAAGTATGCTGCAAAACCGAAAGCTCGGAAATATAAACAGGGTCTTGCTCTAACAGGCACACTTTTAAATCCTTACGGCTTGTAACGGTTCCCGTGTTGGGCTTGATTAAACCGCTGATAATACGCAGTAAAGTTGTTTTGCCACTGCCGTTTATGCCTACAATGCCAATTTTTTCGGAAGAATGAATGCCAAAAGAAACACCCTGTAAAATGATTCTCTCTCCATATAGACAGGATACATTTTCAAGGGTTAATAGGACTTCATTCATAATTTTAGTTCCCGTAGATTACGCTTATTTTCCCGCAGATTTCGCAGATATTTATCTTCATTTAATTTATACATATATAATTAGTTATACTACTGCATTCTATTTATAGCGCGGGTTTCACTTTTTCACTTTTTCACTTCACTTGTTAGCCCGTTAATCATTTTGGCGTCCCTGAGGCGATTCGAACGCCTGACCTTCACCTTCGGAGGGTGCCACTCTATCCATCTGAGCTACAGGGACGCATTTTTTCTAAAACATTATTTCTGCAAAGGGGTTTTATGTCAATCAAGAAGTAAAAGAGAGCAAGAGGTCTTTAGGTCTAATAAAGTATGTGTAGACGGAGGACGCCTTTCTTCCATAAAGATAAAAGGATAGAAAAATGCAAATATTCAGCGATCTTCGTTTACACTATTTATTCAGTTTATCTACTGCTTCGGAAAGAGGTAAAACTTCCAGTCCCAGATGATTTATATAGCGTAATATTTCCGCAAATTCCGATACCGGACAATTTGTTCCGTAGATATTATCCGGCTCTTCAATTGCGTGAAAACCAAGAATTATCAGGTCTTCCCCGTTAGCTATACCTCTGCGGATGCGTTCTTTATAGATATCAGCTGTCCAGGAACTTTGAAAAGCCAGATAACCCAAACCCTGAACATTAAGAGGAATATGCATTGCATAATCATTACAGCCACGTAAGTATTCATAATATTTGGTTATAATAGGATAATATTCCAAAGGACATTTTCCTCTCGGCATAGCAAAAGAACGCGGATGAAAACCCCAATTATAAAGGTTCCAGTAATCCTGACTGATAGTATATTCAGCTTCTTCATAAGTTAATTCAGCCAAATCTTCATGACGCAGAGAGTGACCTCCAATTTCCCAGTTATAATCATTATGCAAGGTTTGAATTTGAGCTAAACTCATATTTTTAGGTCCGTAAAGATATTGGGAATTCACATAACAGGTTCCTCTATAGCCATATTCCTGCATCAAAGGAAAAGCATAAGTAAAAACTCCGCTTTTTTGATCATCAAAAGTAAGACAGATAATAGGAGTATTCCTTTCCGGCGGAGTAATAAATTTACAGGAACCAAGTATAATAGAGAGCAAAAACACAATAAAAAATGGCTTTTTCATAATCCCAATTCCAGATTTGCCTGAATTCCTAAATTATGTTTGGCTTTATTCAATTTACTGCCTTCCATATAATATATTAATCCGATTCTCTGTGTTTGGCAAAAATGCCAGTCCCAGGATAAGCCAATTCTATGAAATGTGCTTTTATCATAATAATCAAGATAATAAAAGGGATTTAAGGAAAAAACACTTATTTTACGGCTTAAAGCTATTCTATATTGCTGATAACTCATTAAAGTCGGTTCCAATTCCAGATATTCTCCACTGCCAAATAGCTCGGTTAAGTCATTTATCTTATATTTTCCTGCCAGAAGAGCATAAGTAGTTGTATGCTGTTCAGTTACATCATAATTGGGAAGAAAACTGAAAGCCAGTTGTGCTTCTAAAACAAGGTTTCCTTTTTGTATTTGCGTATTTACAGAACTAATGGAAACAGGTGTTTGCCAGTGATTATCTTGAGCTCTAATTTCTTCTGTAGCTTGAAAATAACCAAAGGGCATCTGTCTTTGATAAGTTAATTTTCCTGTTACCTGATTATGGTTATCACCTCCAACATCAATTGCTATCTTGTTATCGGCAAAATTGTATCCTAAATAAACTCTATTTAAACGCGTTGCCTGATAACTGTATTGATCCTCATCGGCAGAAACATGAGCAAATGAATATAATTTATTAGGTAATCCATAACCCCAAGGAATTGAACCAGCTGTAATTTCCCAGTTATTTTTAGCCCAGGAAAGGTCAAACTTATATATTTCTATGTGATTTTCTATAAAATTGGCTCTACTGCGAAGTTCCATTGTAGCAAAAAGATCTTTATAAGCAAGAGAATCAATACCCATTCCTATCTGGTAAAATTCGTTCCAGTGAATTTCCTTTCCTGTTTGATTGGGACAATAGGCACCGGTATTAATAGATTTCCAACGCAAGAATAAAGGAACTTCCAGACCGTTCATAATAGCACAATAGGCAAACAGCAAACAGAAAAGCAGGAATTTAATTTTCTTGTATGTCATAATATTTCACTTTAACAGTAAGTAATATCTGTTAATAATTATATGTATGTTGTTGTCTTTCATTGTGTTGCTCTTTTTTTTATCTTGTTTCTTTTATTAACAAAACCCCATATCTGTCAAATCCTTTTTTGTTGTGTAGCCGGAGGACGCTGTTCCTCCACTTTTTCTTTATGCCAAGCTTCCGTAAGCTCCGCCTACTCAAAATCCTTTTTTCAGACCTCAAGACCTCAAGACCTTTTTCTTGACATCAAATCAGGAATTAAAATTAAAGTAAAAGTCAAATAACGATATAGAGGAAACAATGTCCGGAAAGAAAATATTACTCTGTGTAAGCGGAGGCATATCTGCTTACAAAACAATTGACTTAGCGAGTCAGCTAAGCAAAGAGGGTTGGGAAGTTAAATGTGTTTTAACCGATAATGCCCTTAAATTTGTAACACCTATAAATTTCAATGCCCTAACGCATAACAGTGTGCATACTTCTTTGTTTTCAGATATTGACCCTATTCCTCATATTTCACTTGTCTCTTGGGCTGATTTAATTGTTGTAGCTCCAGCAACGGCAAACATAATAGCTAAAGCCGCAAATGGCATCGCGGATGATTTACTTTCCACAATTTTAGTTGCCTGTAATAAACCGGTGCTTTTTGTTCCCGCGATGAATGTAAATATGTATCAATCCGTTATTGTGCAGGAAAATCTCCAGAAATTAAAAGAGCGGGGAAATTATATTTTACAACCGGCAACAGGTATGCTTGCCTGTGGCATTGAAGGAGAAGGAAAATATCCACCCAATACGGAAGTTGTTTATGCTATAAAGACCTATTTAAATTATAAAACGGACTTGCAGGGAATAAAGGTTTTGTTAACTGCCGGTGCAACAATTGAAGCAATTGACCCTATGCGTTACATTAGTAATCGTTCTTCCGGCAAAATGGGTCTGGCAATAGCTCGTGCTTTAGCTTTAAGGGGGGCAGAAGTTACTTTGATTTATGGCAATATTCAGCTTGATATTCCTTATTATTTGAAAGAAGCGGTTTTTTGTGAAAGTTCCGCTAAAATGTATGAAGCAGTTATAACTCGTTATGCAGAAATGGATTGGCTGATTTGTTGTGCTGCCGTAGCGGATTATAAACCCAAAGAAACAATACTCCAAAAGCTTCCCAAACAGGAAGAACTGAACTTGGAGCTTGTTCCTACAATAGACATTTTAGCAGAGCTGGGAAAATTGAAAAAGGCAAATCAGAGGTTAATCGGTTTTGCAGCTCAATCCGATAATTTAATTCAAAGTGCCATAGATAAATACTATCGTAAAAATCTGGACCTCATTTGTGCCAATGATATTCGTTATGCAGGCAGGGATGATGACGAACTTATTGTGCAAGGGAAACTTAAGGGCTATCCGCCTTTGCAAGAAGACCCCAATATCAATTCCGTGGTGATGAAAGGAGATAAATTTCTGCTGGCACATAATCTGATTAATATTCTCAAAGAACTATGAGGCAGATTTTAATAAGTGGAGCCAATTCTCAGATTGGCAGTTACCTGGCTAAGGAATATTACAAAGAAGGATATAAACTTGTATTACTCTATCATAAACGCAAGGAACGCATTTCTGAGTTATTTGATAAAGATGGCATATTTTCCTATCCTGTGGATTTATGCAATTCCGAAGCCGTAAAAGAGGCAGTTCTTAGAGCAGAACAATTCCTACATCAAAGTTCCGATACCCTAATTCATTGTGCCGCAATTCGCAGTTCCGATGCTTTGCCTCTCTATCAAACAGAGCCGATGCAATTTGCCAATGTCTTATCAACAAATATGATGAGTGCTTATAATATTTTGCGTTGGACTTTACCTTCAATGCAGGAAAACGCGTTTGGAAGAGTAATAATATTTGGAAGCGATGTTAGCCAAAAGGGGCTTCAAAATGGAAGTGCCTATTCCGCTTCCAAAGCAGGTATAGTAAATTTAGTAAAAAGCGTTGCTTTAGAAATGGCAAAATATAATATTGTAATCAATGCAATTTCTCCAGCTCCGGTGGAAACAAATCTGGAAGAGGATTACAGCGGAGAATATTTAAACTTCCGCAAGCGCTATTTTGCAGAATATTTGGCGCAGGTTCCTACCGGAAAATTAGTTACAAAGGAAGAAATAAAGAAAGTGACAGACCTGCTAATTGATGAGAACATAAAAAATCTCAATGGAGAAGAAATCATTATAGACGGAGGTGTATAATGAAGGTCAAATTCTACACTATCTTCTTCTTCCTGATTTTGATGGTGAATTTGACTGCAATGGAAGTCCCTTTTGGGGAAGGAGAAAAACTTACCTTCACTATTAAATATGGATTGGTAAGTGCCGGAGAAGCAACTTTGGAAGCTAAAAGTTCCGTTTATCAGGGTTCTCCGGTTTGGCATCTTTCTACTAAAGCCAAAACCTATCCCTTTTTTGATAAGATTTATAAAGTGCGTGATTCGGTTGAAAGCTGGTGGGATAAAAATAATCTTCAGCCCTACAAATTTAGTAAAAATTTACAGGAAGGGCATTACCGTCAGCATCGGGTTCATATTTACGATCATTCCTCTTTAAATTCTACCTATAAAAAATGGAGCTTCAAAAACCAAGTATTTGAAAACAGCGAAATGGAGATTCCCCCAGGAACTCAAGACCTTTTAAGCGCTTTTTACTTAGTGCGAACTAAAAATCTGCAAGTAGGAAAACCGATAATGGTAAATATAACGGCTGATGGCAGAAATATGCCAACCGAAATTTTAGTTCATCGGAAAGAACAGCAAAAAACCATTTTCGGCAATATAGAATGCCTGGTAATTGAACCCAAACTCAAAGGAGAAGCGATTTTCAAACAAAGCGGCAGAATTTTGATTTGGGTTACCAACGATGCATACAAAATTCCCGTGCGTTTGGAAAGTAAAATAACAATTGGCAGTTTCGTAGCCACCCTTAAAAATGCTGAGCAGGTTCCCTATAAAATTCAAATATGATGCCTGATCTTTTAGCAACTGATACTTACGATTATTACCTGCCCAAAGAATTAATAGCTCAATTTCCTGCAGAAAAAAGAACCGATTCGCGTTTGATGCAAGTAAAAAGACAAAGCAGAGAAATATACCATCACCGTTTTACCGCTATTCTGGAATTGCTGAAAGAAGGGGATTTAGTCATCATCAATAGCAGTAAGGTTTTTCCTGCACGCCTTTTTGCCACCAAAGAAACCGGTGCTAAAATAGAAATTTTACTCTTGCATCAACTGAACGAAAACACCTGGCAGTGTATAGCCAAACCGGGAAAAAAATTGAAATCCCCTCAATGGCTACATTTTTCCGATAATTTAAGCGGTTATATTAGCCAGGGAAATAGTGAAGGAATTAGAGAAATTCAATTTACCTGTAAAACCGATTTCTGGGATGAAATTAAGCGTATCGGTCATATTCCTCTGCCACCTTATATTGAACGCAGTGATACAATTTTGGATAGTGAAAGATACCAAACCGTTTATGCCAAAGAAAATGGCTCTATTGCTGCTCCTACTGCCGGATTTCATTTTGATGCTGAAATTCTAAAGGCATTAAAAAAGAAAGGCGTGCTTTTCAGCGAAGTTATTTTACATATCGGCATTGGAACCTTTCGTCCAGTAAAAACTAAGCGCATAACTGACCACAAAATGCATTCCGAACTTGCTACTATACCCGAAATAACTGCTGCTGCTATAAATTTAGCTAAAAAAGAAGGAAGAAGAGTTGTTTGTGTTGGAACGACCAGTGTGCGCAGTGTAGAAAGCTTTTGGCAGGATGGAGAAATGCAAAGTGGTTCCAAATGGACAGACCTTTTTATTTATCCCGGTTTTAATTTTAAGGTTACAGATGCTCTGCTAACCAATTTCCATTTGCCCAAATCTACCCTATTAATGATGATCTCTGCCTTTGGTGGCTGGGAAACAATTAGGAAAGCTTATAATATTGCTGTTCAAGAAAAATATCGTTTTTTCAGCTATGGCGATGCAATGTTTATTGAGGATTGAATGCGTAATTACTTTTATTATGATATATTAGACAACACAATGCGGGAATATAAGTTCTTAAAAGAATTATGTGAAGAACCCCTTTGTGTAAGAGCCGGAGCTCAAAATGAAGGTTTAGGAAGGGCAAATCATATCTGGTTATCGCCTTCAGGCGGTTTATGGTTTACTTTTGATTATGAAAATAACAGGTCACTTCCCTCTTTTGCTCTTTACCTGGGTTTCTGTATTCATCAATGTTTACAATCCCTTTTTGAGCCATTGCAGGGCAAATTGCAGATTAAATGGACTAACGATATTATTTTCTCCAATCGTAAATTAGGAGGTATTCTCTGTAATTATCAGCCGGCTAAAAGAACTTATATTGCAGGAATCGGCTTAAATACCAATAACGAAATTGATGCGGAACTGGGTAAATTCGGAGCTATTTCTCTTAAAGATATTTTGGGTTTTGAGGTCTCCAATGATGAACTTTGCCGTTTAATTATTAAATCCGTTGAAGACAACTGCCGGTTTATGGAAAATAAAAAAACCTATATTGATTATTGCAATGCACATCTTTTTGGAAAAGGACGCTTTGCCTTACTGGAAATGGGGGGAATTAACATTGAAGCGGAAATTATTGAAATTGACAACAATGGTGCTTTATCCATCAGAAATGAGAAGGGAGAATTGATTGCTATGCATACCGGTTCCATTCTTCAATTTCTGGATTGAAACATATTTTTTCTTTGTCACGCGCATAAAAATCGTTTTGCTATAAGCCAAAAACGGTTTTGCTTGACAGATACACTCTTTGGAAAAGTTGGTTAAACAAAATTATTTTGATCTCTATACTCTGGAGGAAAAATGAACAAATGGATACTGATAGCGTTAACGGCTGTGCTTATTCTCTTTGGCTGCACAGCAAATCGCACAGTCCCTAAAAATGAAGAGACCGAACCTTATACGGGAATTGTGACTAAAGTAGCTATTTTACCCCTTAAAACTATGGATTCTTCAAGCCGTAACATCCAAAAGATATTAACTGTCCGTGACTTTGATTATGTTTTTACAAAATTCCCCCAATATTCTCTTTTGAATATGGAAGAGGTAGCTAAACAATTCAAAATGTCCGGTTATAAAGATGTGGAAGACCTGGAAATTGAAGAAATGAAAGAATTATCTGAAATGATTGGCTGTGATATCCTCGTTATGGGTAGTATAAATAGTATTCGGAGTGATGAATTTGCTTTGTCAATGCGCTTTTTCAGCTTTAAAACCGAAGAACTTACCCCGCTTGATTTTAAGGTTACTAACGCCCGGGAACAACGCTGGAAAACCTTGGAAACCACTTTTATTGCCAAACTGGATGATGTTGTGTCCAACGAAGTGAATAAAATTTATAATATCGCTCTCAATAATTATGCCAATGGCAATTATGCAGAAGCGGAAAAAAATCTCGTCTTCGCTTTAGGTCTTAATCCCGATCTCAAAGATGCCTACTATTATCTTGGTTCCGTTTATTATAAACAGGGAAAATTGGAACAGGCAATTCAAAATCTGGAATTAAATCTGGAAAAAAATCCCCAACATACTCAAACCCTTGCCATTCTGATTGATATTTACGAAAAAACCAATCAGACCAATAAACGCTTAAATGCTATGGAAAAACTTGCTACCATAAATGAAAACGAAGAATTGTGGCTAACTATAGCTAATTTGTATTCGGAACAAAATAATATTGCCAAAGCGGAAGAAGCTTTACAAAAAGCTCTGGAACTAAACCCTAATTATATTGAAGCAAAAACGCGTTTGGCTTTTCTTTTGTATGATCACAACCGTTTTGAAGAAGCAATCCCTTATCTGGAAGCCATATTTGATAAATATCCGGAAAATGAACTTGTTTCTACGCGTTTAGCCAATGCCTATCAGAAAGCTAATCGTCTGGATGATGCCATTGCTAAATATGAAAATACGATCAAAAATAATCCTCAAAACACTATGGCATATTTAAGTGCTGTGAATCTATATCGTCTAAAGGCAACCCAAACATCCGATCCAGCAGCAGTTGCTGCTATCAATAAAAACGCTATTGATATCTTAAATGCCTTGATTACCAATCAACCCAATAACGCTATTGCCTATATGAATATGGCGGCAATCTATTTAAGCCAAAATAAATTACAGGAAGCCGAATTATACGCTAATAAGGCCTTACAAAACGACCCAACCCTATATCTGCCCTATATTTATCTTGCTACTATTAGTCAAAGCAAGGGAACTAACGATTATAACAATTTCATTGATCTGGAAAAACAAGCTACTAAAGCCGTAGGTAAAAAAGCTAAAACCTTAAAAACCCAACGCGATAACGCCAGAAATTCCGCTGTTAATAATTTCCGTAAAGCCCTAGAATATCTCAATAATGCCAAAGCACGAACTACTGATGAACATGCTATTGCCGATATCAATAATCGTATTGCCAGAGTTAATCAGCTCATAAATCAAGCAACAGCTACTTATTAATCCCAATAATGCAGTTGAGATATTAGCAGGTTGGCAGGTTAGCGAGTAAATAGGTAAAAATTACTCGCTAACCTTTTCACCTATTAACCTTCTTTACAAAGTTCTATCCAGCAGTTCCCAGTCCGTTACTGGGGGCAGTAAACCCGCTTCTACAGCTCTTTTAACACTGATGCAAGGTAGATCATTTTCGTATATGTAATCCCGGGTAATAGTTTTGAGATCTATTTCCGGATACGATTTTGCCAGTTGATGCATCATCTTCAAATAGAGATTCACCCAGGAATATACCTCTTTTTCGGCATTTTCCGGTAAGCCGTTATAGCGCATTACATAGAGCCGAAGGTCATCTTTAAAGCCGGTTGAGGGCTGTAACGAATGCAGATTTGCCGTTATTGAACCCATTTTATGATGATTTTCCACCAATTTTGGCGAGATATTCTTCCGGGCATAAACTCTGCCCATTCGCCGATTGTAACAGAATACAAGGCCATCTGCCTTGCCTGTGTAACCCGCTAAGCCGTATTGAAATTTTACTTTCATTTTCTTTCTCCTTATTTTGTCCTTCTATAATATATACGCCGGAAAAAAATGCGAAGTGGTGACAAAAATGCCAAAAAACTTTCATCCGGACAAAAATAATTTTTATTTGAAGGACAAATCCTGCTCTCTGTAGCCAGTTATAACCAAGTAACAACCAAGTAACAACTCCGTAACGAGACAACGGAAGTGTTACGGAAGTGTTACGGAGTCGTTACTTAATTGACTATGTAACAAACAATTAATGAAGGTTGAAAAATGATAAATTGGAAAATTGAGTATTCAGAATTGAGAATTGAAAATAGTTGAAAAGGTTGAGATCTTTAAAAGCCCGATGGGCAACACAATGATAGCGATGGGTGCATAAGCCCCTCGGAAAATAAGGTTTAGAAGGTTGAGAATGTTTAGAGGGTTTAGATACATTAAAGCCCCTGAGGGCAATTCTCAATTTTCACTCCTCAATTTACAATTTGCAATTCTCACCTGATATCCTTATAAAATTCATTTTTATTCTTCTAGTGCTTGAGAAATTTGTGAATGCAAATGGGTGGAGAGTTTCTGTTTATCTTTGTATATATCATCCGTAGGTTTAATAGGAGGCAATATTTTTAAATAAACAGTAGCAGGATGGATTCTTTTATCAATTTCATAAATTCGCCAGCTACCTTTTATAGCTAAAGGAACAATTGTCGCTTCTGCCATAATGGGCAATTTTAAGCTTCCCAAATGAAAATTGCCAATTTTGTCGCTTCTGCTGCGTGTTCCTTCCGGAAAAATAACCATTGGATTCCCTTTTTTGATTAGTTCTGCGCTTTTTTGAAAGGTCTGAATTGCCTTACGAGGATTTCTGCGGTCAATAAAAGTGCAAGGTATTTCTCTCATCCATTGACTCAATACAGGAATTCTGAAAAGTTCCCTCTTAGCCACAAAGCCGGTATGAACTCCTAAAAACCCAAGAATGACAGGAATATCAAACAAACCTTGATGGTTACTGACAAAACATATATTTACACTGGAAGGCAGATTTTCCTTACCTGTTACCACAACCTTGCTGCCGGTAGAAAGCACAACCATTTTTGCCCAAAACCTGGCTATTGTCTGTAAAATGTGTCTGGAAACCTTGCGCGGTAAAAAAAGTTTCAGGATAAGATAGATAAAATAAATCATAAAGTAGACAAGAAAAGAAAGACAAAAGAGAATTTCCCAAAGGAGGGATATGATTTTCATATTGAGAATGAAGTTAACTGAATTTTATGGATTCCTGCTTTCGTAGGAAGGACAAAGCTCTCAGGAAGGACAAGAAACTCTTCATTAAAAAAATGATATGATTTCATAGTAATTTGTTTAATAACTAAGGGTTACCCACTCTTCATAAATTTCTTTCAGGGAAGTTACCCAACCCTGTTTCTTAAGAGCATAATCAATAATATGCCAATACAATTTACCCCACATTGGATAATCAATCGGATCAAAAGTAGTATTATGCCACAATAGAGAAAGATGTGATTGATATTGTTCCGCGGTATCTATTAATCTTTTCAAAGCACGTTTAGCAGAAACATAGCTTAAATTCATTGCTTTTGGGGAAAAAAGAGTTGTATCCATCACAATAAGAGGAATTTCCAAAACGCGAAAAGGTCTGTTTTCGGCTATATTAAACGGATAGAAAGGAAATGAAATACCAGCACGAAAACCTATATGTTCCCAATAACCCAAAGTGGAATCATACTTTATTCCCGCCTCTTCCAAAATGGAAAAACTCTGCTGATAATTAAAATGGAGATAATGAGTCCTGAAGCCGGTCGGATTAAATCCCAGGTCTCTCAAATTTGCCAATTCTTCAGCTAAAACCAAAGGATCAAATGCTGATTGGGGACTGCCATGTAAGCCAACATCCTGCTGACCCAGTAAATCCATTATCTGAACCCTTGCCTTCACATCGTTGATATAATTCTGACGCTTATCCGGAAAATCTTTACGTGCCAATAAAAACCAGGTGGAACGGACATCCTTTTCGTTTTCGCGGCGTGTCATAGAACGCATTGTCTTCCAGGGATTATAGATAAGATTTTTATGCAAAAGATGACCCGTAATTTTATAGAGCGAATTGAAAGGTCTTTTGATAAAAGTCCGCAGGTTATATTTAAAAACATCCAATTTGGCAGAACCGCTCCAATAATCCCAATAATCAATATCATGAGAAAGGGACACGGCAAAACGCTTTTTTTCAGCCCAGCTGATTTCTCTGATAAACTGTGGACAATAAATTTCCATAGCATAAAGCAACATTTGACAATAGACATCCACAACCGGTGTTTCCGTAAAATCCCAACGGTATTGCAAGCTTTGTTTATAGTCAATCCTTCCCTGTGTTTGTCCATAATAAGCCAGGATATATTCATGCCAGCAGGTTAAAAAATAAAACCCGCTGGCAATTATATCCTTACGAAAGCAACAGGTCTCTTCGGTAAAAGAAAAGATAGCTCCGCTACAGGAAAAGAGAAAAGGAATCGGCTCGTTGCGAAACTTGCAAAAATCCACTTTCTCCAGAGGGTATAATTCCCTCTTTTCAAAGAATTCAGCTGTTTCCGGCTGAAAATAAATTTTCAACGGATAATCAAATTTTCCTGGTAATCCGTAATATAGATGCGTGCCTTCATAGTGCTTACCATAAAGAAAGGTAGGATTCAAACGCAAAATATAACAATAAGTGCGGAGAACAAACTCCGCTTTCGGTAAATACTTTTCCGGCAGATTCAAGAGAATATTAATATTGGGATAGCGTTCCAAAATTAGGCAATCCTTCTCTGTTTCGGTTTCTGTTCAACTGTTTCCGTATTGGGAATAAGCAATATTCTGATTGCCTCTTGAATTTCCTGCACATAAGTTATTTCCATTCCTGCCAAAATGTCTGCAGGAAAATCGGACAGGGTCTCGCGATTTTCTTCCGGAATCACCACGCGTTTAATTCCTGCTCTTTTTGCCGCCAAAAGTTTTTCTTTCAAGCCACCGATGGCTAAAACCTTTCCCTCTAAAGTGATTTCACCTGTCATAGCTATATCGTGGCGCACTTTTTGTCCCGTAAAAAGTGAAGCTAAAGCTACCGTAAGAGTTAAACCAGCTGAAGGTCCATCCTTAGGCACAGCTCCGGAAGGAAAATGAATATGGATATCACTTGTTTCAAAAAGTTTAGGGGGAATAATAAAAACGCTGTGATTAGCTTTCAGATAGCTAACTGCAATGCGTGCCGATTCTTTCATCACTTCACCCAAAAGTCCCGTTAAAATTATATTTCCTTTTCCCGGCATACGCAAGGTCTCACAGAAAAGGATTTCACCCCCATAACCTGTCCAGGCGAGGCCTGTAGCCACTCCTATTTCGGGTTTTCGATTTGCCATTTCCAAAGTTAATTTACGCGGACCTAAGTATTTGGCAATATCCTCCGCTTTAATTATCCATTTCTGATGTGTTCCCATAGCTACTTCTTTAGCTATTTTGCGGGAGATTGAGCCGATTCTTCTTTGTAAATTCCGCACTCCCGCTTCCCGGACATAATAACGAATAATTTCTTGCAGAGCTGCTTTGGTAAAAGTTATTTTTTCTTTTGCCAAACCGTTATTTTCCTTTTCCCGAGGAATCAGAAAGTGCTTGGCAATTTCAATTTTATCGTTTTCCAGATAGCTGGTAAATTCAATTATCTCCATTCTGTCTCTTAAGGCGGGAGGAACTGTATCCAAGGTATTGGCAGTGGTAATAAACAGCACTTCCGAAAGATCAAAAGGCAGATTGATATAGTTATCCACAAAGCTGTTATTTTGTTCCGGATCAAGAACTTCCAATAAAGCGGAAGAAGGATCACCTCTAAAATCCCTGCCAACCTTATCAATTTCATCCAGCATAAAAACAGGATTGGCAGTTCCCTGACGCTTGATTTCCATTATTATTTTACCTGGCATAGCGCCAATATAGGTTCTGCGGTGACCGCGAATTTCTGCTTCATCATGAATTCCGCCTAAGGACATCCGTATAAACTTGCGGGAAAGAGCTCTGGCAACTGATTTGCCAATAGAGGTCTTTCCTGTTCCTGGAGGACCTACAAAACAAAGAATAGGTCCTTTTAAGTTGCCTTTCAATTTCTTTACGGCAATGAATTCCAGGATACGTTCTTTAGCTTCTTTCAAGCCGTAATGGTCTTTTTCCAGAATGCGTTCAATCTTTTTCAAATCTAAACGGTCTTTGCTATACTCTCTCCAAGG
Organism: Candidatus Cloacimonas acidaminovorans str. Evry; assembly: GCF_000146065.2. Taxonomy (GTDB): domain Bacteria; phylum Cloacimonadota; class Cloacimonadia; order Cloacimonadales; family Cloacimonadaceae; genus Cloacimonas; species Cloacimonas acidaminivorans. The sequence continues at coordinate 1,682,724 of NC_020449.1, forward strand.
CAGATTAACAATCCAATCCAGATAATTTCTTACTACGCTGTATTCGCTGGAAACAGGTTGCATAGTGGCAAGACGCTCTAATTCTTCCAATGCAGTTTCTTTCACATAGTCCGGAAGGTTTTTCTGTTCAATAAGTTCCTGCCATTTCATAATTTCTTTGCTAACTTCATCTGTTTCACCCAATTCTCTGCGAATGGCATCCATTTGTTCTCGTAAATAATAACGACGCTGGTCTTCATTCATTTCCAGTTGAATATTGCTGCGGATATGATTTTCCACCTTCATTTGTTTAATCAGCTCCGCCAAACAATTGTTTAAATAACGGAAACGCTGTTTGAGGTCAATTGTCTCCAATATTTTTTGGCGGTCAGAAATAGGCAGGTCTATATTTCCGGCAATAATATCAGCCACTCTTCCTGCCTGTTTTATATTACTAAGCCCGGTAATCATTTCCCGGTTGAGAATGTTGCTTTCCTGAGCTATTTTTTCCAGCAATTCTAAAGCTACGGTTCTGTATGCCTGAATTTCGGTATCTTCTTCAAATTGTTCCGGAATTGCTTCTACATCAACCATTATAAAAGGATTTTTTTGCACAATTTTTTGCAGTTTAATGCGGGTTGAACCCTGCAGGAGCATACTGATTGAACCATCCTGATTACGCAGCATACGTAAAATAGTAACTGCTGTGCCAAAATTAGCCAATTCGGTTATGCCTGTATCGTCTTTTTCCTGGTCAAGGAAAAAAGCCATCAATTTATCGTTAGCCAGTGCATAATCAATCACCAGCTTTGATTCTTCATCCGAAACTACCAATGGCATAAGCAAGTAGGGAAACATCACTACATTGCTCATATGCAGAACCGGTAAAGTTCGGGGTATTTTAGTCGTGTAATTCACTTCATCTCCTAATGATTATTTAATTTTAGTGTTTGCGAAAAAGATACAAATTCACATTCATTCTTTTCAACTATATAATAATCAATTCACAGCAATAAGCAAATTTCAGAAATATCATCCCTGAACAGCGATGTAAAGAGCAGTTGCCAGCTTTACCAAATTATTATCGGTGTCTTTTAAACTTTCCGATAATTTCCGGGCTATGTTTTTCATCACTATATAACCAGCTTGGTAATTATATTCAGCAAAATTATCAAAATCCGCCTTAGAAAGTGTGTAAAGTTCACAATCGCTGAGAGCAATAATATTTGCCATTCTGGTTCCATTACCTAAAACTCCGTTCTCTCCAAAAGTAGGAAGGGAATCGGCACTAAGCTTTGCCAAAACCTTTTCCGTTAAGAGCTGATCTTCGTCAAAGCCCTTTACTAGGTCTTTAGTAACCTGCACATTTCCTTTCACCAGGATATAAATCTGATCGCCTTCGGTATTTTCTTTGATAATTACCGTGCCTTTATTAACCAGTAACTGCTTAAAACTGGGTTGCAAATAAGCTAAAGCTTCGGAATTGACATCATAAAATAAAGGAATTTTTGCCAGTGTTTCCAGTTCTATCATAATAAGTCCTTCTAAATCATCAGGATGGCATAATCATTTTTTTGCAGTTGAACATCCTTCTCGGGTTTCCAGCGAATGTTGCTTTTTTCTTCGGGAATTCTCTTTTGGGACTTGGTTAACGCATATTGAATAAATTGATCAATTCCACTAATATCTTCCGTAAAAATTGAAGAAAGTTCCAGTTCCGGTTCTTTGGTTAATAATCCTAAAAGTAAATAACCGCATTCCCGATAATAATAATCGGATAAGTCACCAAAACTTTTTCCGATAAAATCGGAAGGAATTTTCTGCGTCTGCAGATGATTTTGTTTATCCTGAGCCAGCTGACAAAACACAGCCAAATAATTATTATCAGCTATGCTATTCGCCAAAATGTAACCCCCAATATCATCCCAGATAATAATATTCCTAATTCCCAAACGCTGAAGCATAGAACGATTTTCTGGATTCACCAGCTGGACGGTTATCTTATCATTTTTGGTTAAATAATGAACTGCATTTGCCACAATAATACTGTGGTCATCAGCAACAGAACGGTCTAACTGTTCATCAGCCAAAATAATAACCTGAGCAGATGTTTCCACCGAAGCTCGTTTTAAGGTCTCTTCCTGAATTGCGTCACCCCTAACGAATTTCAGGGATAATGTAGGAAAGCGTGATTCCAATCGCTCAAAAAAATCCGGCGTGGCATTGATAACAATACAAATATCCATTTCGGAGACCTGTTTTTCCAAAAGTGCTTTCAGAAAAAACTCGGCAGTATTATTCCAGCCACAAATCACGATATGATTATGTGTTCTTATCGTTTTCAAACCCTTAGCTCCTTTCAGCCGGTCTTCCACAAAAAGAGAAGCAACCAGACCGGTAAAAAATGATAATGAAGAATAACCTACTATAATCAATATAATGCCTACCAACCGACCTTGAAAAGTGACAGGATATTTATCGCCATAACCTACTGTGGCTATAGAAACAATTGCCCACCAGATTCCATCCCAGAATGATTTTATGGTATTTTCCTGAGTTCCCTTCTGCTCAAAAGCCCAAGCTAGCATAGCCGAAATTAAAAGCAGAATAGCTATAAAGGAACAAACCCATAAAAAACGGATAAATAATTTTTGATCCTCACCGCGAATAGCAAAGCGGTCTGAAATTTTCCGAAAGGGATGCAGGAACAGCTTCATTTTTTATACGATAATCAGGAACCAAACCATATTCAGAATGCCGATTAACAGATTGAGCCCAGCACAAATAAGTAACATCGGTTTATAAACATAACGCTTGAAATAGCCATAGAAAAAATCCACACTGAACTGAATGTCAAATTCATCAATCCGATGTTCAATTTGCAGCTGTTCCACCAATCTGGGAACTGTCTTTCTTAAAATGCTTTCTGCTATTGCGGTAAAGGCATCCACAATTTTGTTTCTAACCAACAGCTTTAACTTTGCAGGTATAAAACGCCATTCATCTATAAAGCTTGTTTTTTCCCACAAATACTGACGCACCTTTTTTATCCAACCGTAAAGATAGCCGTCTTTTAGGTAAGGATGAGCTGCCTGATCAAGATAATCGTGTAATATTGAACGCACTTTGTCAAACAGCCAATCTCTTTTGGCAACAAAGAAACCTGGAGTTAACGGAATCTTTTTACCAAATAGAAACCTGGCTTTGCGATTGAACAACAGCCAATTTAAAAGAAGCACCAGAAGTGTTCCAAGGGCTATGTTCCATAAGATAAAAGTGAGTGACTTTAAGAAAATCATTTAAAAACCTCCTCCACCTCCCCCACCACCTGAACGTCCACCTCCAAAACCTCCAAAACCGCCAAAACCACCAAAACCGCCACTTCCGCTACTCCAGGAACCGCTATTTCCTCCACCTCCGCGTCCTCCAAAAATACTCATCCAAAAAAGCCATTCCAAAATTCTGCCACGAGTAGCTATAATTAAAATAATAAAAAGAATGAGAAAAGCAAGCAAACCCGCACCGCCTGAACTTTCTTTCTTCTTTTGTGAATATTCCGAAACGCCGGTTAAAGTAATTCCTTTTTCTTTGGCAATAGTGGAAAGCAACATTAGCGAGCCCTGAATAAAGGCATCATCCCATTTTTCGTTACCCTTGGTGAGGTAGCTTTTCATTGTTTGATAGACCTCACTGATATAGGCATCGGTTAAATATCCTTCCGAACCGTAGCCAACTTCAAAACGCAATTTTCTTTCTTTAAGAGCTAAAAGAATTAAAATACCTTCATCCCGTTTACTTCCTATTCCCCATTGTTCATAAAGTTTAACCCCAAAATCCACAATATCTTCTCCTCCGATATCAGGAAGAGTAACAATTACGAAATCCACATCTGTCTTTTCTCGCAGTTCAATTGCCCAGTCATTAATTTTATTGCGGGTTTCAGCACTTAAAATATTGGCAAAATCATTTACGAAACCCACCGGTTTAGGAACAACCACACTAAACAGTAATGCTGTGAGAAAAACAAACGCTAAAACAGCACAGAACCGTTTATATTTCATTCAGAATATGCCCCATTTTGTTCTTTTTAGTTTTTAAATACTCGCGGTTGTTTTCCTGGGGTTTAATTTCAATTGGCACCCGTTCTACAATTTCCAGTCCGTAACCGCTTAAACCTACTATTTTTTTAGGATTATTAGTCATCAGCCGCATTTTTCTTATTCCTAAATCCTTCAGAATTTGTGCACCGATTCCATAGTCCCTTAAATCGGGAGGAAAACCAAGTTTGATATTTGCCTGAACTGTATCTACGCCTTCATCCTGAAGATGGTATGCCTTAATTTTATTCAGTAAACCAATTCCTCTTCCTTCCTGACGCATATACAAAATCACACCCTTTCCTTCTTCCGAAATCATTTGAAAAGCACGAGCCAATTGTTCTCCACAATCACAGCGCAAACTGAATAAAGCATCGCCGGTTAAACATTCGGAATGGACTCTTACCAAAATAGGTTCATCGCGCTTTATTTCACCCATCACTAAGGCAATATGGTATTCATCCGAAATATCACTGATATAGGTTATAATATCAAATTGACCATACTTTGTGGGTAATTGTGCCTTGGAAACAGGATGGACAAGGCGTTCTTTTTTTCTCCGCCAGTGAATTAACGCTTCAATAGTAATAATTTTCAGGTTATGCTTTTGGGCAAAAGGCAGCAAATCATCCAAACGAGCCATTTCGCCATCTTCGCGAATAATTTCACAAATAGCGCCAACAGGGCTCAAACCGGCAAGTTTAGCCAAATCAACAGCTGCTTCAGTATGACCTGCTCTTCTTAAAACACCACCTCTTTCTGCAATTAAAGGAAAGATATGACCCGGACGCATAAACATAGAGGCATTGGCTTGCGGGTCTGCCAATGCCTTAATTGTTTTAGCTCTTTCAATTGCAGAAATTCCTGTTGTTGTGCCTTCAATAACATCCACGGAAACAGCAAACTTCGTGCCTTGACGATCACTGCTTTTATTAGTCATCAAAGGAATATCCAAACGGTTGGCTATTTCTATATCCAAAGGAGCGCAGAGCAGACCTTTACCTTGGCTGATCATAAAATTTACCTTTTCCGGAGTAATCTTATCAGCAGCCATTAAAAGGTCACCTTCATTTTCCCTATTTTCGTCATCCACAACGATTAGCATATCACCTTTGCGGATAATTTCTATTGCTTCTTCAATAGAGGCGAAAATAGTTTTATCCCCTTCTTGTTCCATATTAGTCATTATTTATTTCCTCATTCAAAATCAGGTTGGCATCACTGGTATCTGTGTCAATACTAAAATTATTATCCAGCCAGTTCAAAGTATATTGTATATCATCAGGTATGGGAGCTGAAACAGATATAGGATAACCAGTTATGGGATGAAAAAATTCCAGTTTCCAGGAATGTAATGCTTGTCTGCGTAAATGGTTCACCAGCAATTCGGTAACCTTTTTTTTCATATTTTGCGGCACCAGGGATTGCACATAGCGTCTGCTATTATATAATAAGTCCCCTAAAATAGGATAACGGATATGGGCAAAATGCACTCTAATCTGATGCATTCTTCCTGTTGCCGGATTTATTTCTACCAGGGCAAAATAGTGCCAGGTTTTTATTGTTTTATAATGAGTAAGTGCATAGCGTCCTTCATTGGTAACGCAGATAGTTCTGGGATTTTTATTACTGCGTGCAAGATAGGTCTCTATTTCTCCTTTTTCGGGCTCGGGAATCCCTGTAGTAATAGCAAAATAGGTCTTTTTAATCTCTCTTCTGGCAAACATATCGGAAAGCTTTGCATGGGTAAGATCATTTTTAGCTATTATAATCAGTCCCGAAGTGCCTCTATCCAAGCGATGAACAATTCCTGGACGGTTAAATTCTTTTCCGCTGGAAAGGTTTTCTCCAAAGCGATAAAGAATGGCATTCACCAAAGTTCCTTCGGGATTTCCAAAACCTGGATGCACAATCATTCCTGCTTTTTTATTGATAATAGCGAGGTATTCATCTTCATAAACCACATCCAAAGGTATATCCTGAGGCAAAACATTCATCGGTTCTGGCTCGGGAAGATTGATAATAACTTCATCGCCTTCCTTAAGAAGATAGCTTTTTTTTACGGGAGTAAGATTAACCAAAATGCGGTCTTCTTCTATGAGGTGTTCAATAAAAGTGCGGGAATAAAGTTCCTGTATCTTCAATTCCGCCAGAAACTTATCCAAGCGTTGCATTTCCTGTAAAGTATAGATTACTTTCAGTTTATCTTTCATTATCATAAAATTCCAGCACATAAACAGCGCCGGTAGAAAGACCTTTTCTGTTTCTCACTATGGAACCATTAATTTTAACCTTGCCCAAATACACTACATCTTCAACAATTACATCGTAAATATTATTGCCATAGCGCAGGGAATCTAAAATAACGGAAAAAATGCGGTTATGGTAATCGTTTTTCCAAATCAATTCATTCAAATTTACCGTTTCTGAAATCATCGGAAAGCGTTTTCTGAGGGGTTCATTACAGTAGACAACATCACCATTGGCTCCGGTAATTAAAATACTTTGCGGCAGAAGGTTAATCAAAAGCTGGAGGCGTTGATGATGTTCAAATATTTTATCTGCCTTTGCCTGATCAAAACGGGTGATAATTCCCAGCATTTTATCCAGAGCATAAATCAATTCCTGAAAATCCTTATCCTGGTCATAAATAGAGCTATCAATATCAATCTGATAGTTGCCATTGGAAATTTCTTCTATCAGCTGTTCCACTTCACGAATTGCTTTATGCAGACGGAAAGGTATGTAGTTGTAAAGAATTACGATATACACAAAAATGATAAAGACAAAGATAATCACAATTGAATGAATATCGTTGGCAAGAGTTGTTAAGTTCTGTGCCCGAGCTACGGAAAAAAGTAGGGCAAGAGTTTGTAACACTATGATGCCAAAGAGAATGGCAATCAGAATATGGTATCGTGCTTTAAAAGAGCGTTTCATTGTTTCTTAATCCTTATTAACGGCTGTTTCATAGATCAGTTTATCTATATTGCCTTTTGGTCCCAGTAAAATTAAAACATCGCCTTCGTTTATAATATCATTGGCTCCAGGCATATCATTCAGCCGTTTTTCTATTACATTTTGACCGTCTTCCGTAACAGAGAGATAGTTGTATTTGATAGCTATAACATTTACCCCGCGTTTTGCAGGAAGGGCAAGTTCCTGTAACGGCTTACCTACAAATTCTTTAGGAGCAACCATTTCCACTACAATATGACCGCTGGAGAGATTGATATAGTCCAAAACATTACGAGAAATCAAGGTTTTAGCCAGCTGGTTGCCAACTATTTCTTCCGGCAATAAAGTATGTTGAACTCCCAGCATTTTCAGAATTCTGCCATGAAGTTCCGATTCAATTTTGGCATAGATAATTCCTACGCCTATTTTTTTCAGGATTGCAGCAGTGAGAATGCATTCTTCAATATTGCTTCCAATTCCAATAATAACGGCATCCGCTTCATTCAGATTTTGCGATCTTAAAGCTGCTTCATCGGTACTATCCATACAGACGGCAGAAGTAACTATAGAACTGATTTCATTTACCAAATCCTGATCTTTATCAATGGCAATTACTTCCATACCGTTTTCTGCCAAGATTTTGGCAACAGTCATTCCGAAACGGCCTAATCCAATTACTGCATATCTTGCCATATTTTTCTCCTTATTTCAAGTAGGTTAATCTAACCGATGGAAATTCTTTCTTCCGCATAAGATATATGGGGTTGTCTTTTGCGAATAGAAATGGCATATACCAGAGTTAGAGGTCCGATTCTTCCAATATACATTAGTAAAGTTATCAGCAGTTTACCCGCATAAGATAACTGTGATGTTATGCCCATACTTAAGCCAACTGTTCCAAAAGCGGAAAATGCCTCAAAAAGTATTTTCTCAAAAGGAAATGGCTCAATGAGCATCAGAATAAAAATAATCGTTAAAATAATCACCAAAGCTAATGTTGCCAAAGTTGTCGCTTCTCTGGCATTAGCAAGAGGTATTTTGCGCTTGAAAACTACCAGATCACTTTTTCCGGTGAGCATAGAAAGCACAGAAAGCATTAAAGTGGAAAAAGTTGTGGTCTTTATTCCTCCTCCTGTAGAACCTGGAGAAGCGCCAATAAACATCAATAAAACAGTTAACAATACAGACGCGGAACTGTATAAACCAATATTAATCGTGTTAAAGCCAGCTGTCCTTGCAGTTACGGATTGAAACCAGGAGCTTAAAACCCTCCCGGCAACCGAAAAACCTTTCATTGAACTGTTATATTCACTTATATAAAGCCCCAAAAACCCTGTAACTATCAATATAGCTGTAGTGGAAAGAACAATTTTGGAATGCAAAGCTAACTTACGAACCCTCCTGGAAGAAAAGAAATAATGATAAATATCTATCAGGACGGCAAAACCCAATCCGCCTAAAATAATCAGAAAAGTAATACTAAAATTTACCAGAGGGGACTCTACAAAACCAGCAAGATTATTACTCCATAAAGAAAAACCAGCATTACAAAAAGCCGATATAGAATGAAACAAAGAATAATATATCGCTTGACCCGCAGGCATTAGTTTAGCAAAAGCGGTAAAAAGAAATAAGGCACCTGTTATTTCTATTATCAAAGTAACCAACACGGTACTTCTAAGTAATTTAAGAACATCAATTACAGGGGTCTCACCTACAACCTTATGCATCAAGTTTGCCACATTTAAAGAAATTCTTTGCCCCAGCATTAAAGCAAAGGCAGTAGATATAGTCATAATTCCTAAACCGCCAACTTGAATTAAGAGTAAGATTACGATTTGACCAAACAAAGAATAATAAGTTCCAGTATCTAAAACTGTCAAGCCCGTAACACAAGTGGCAGATGTGGCTGTAAACAAAGCATCTACAAAGTTTGTAATATAACCCTCAGTAGATGAAGCAGGTAACATCAGCAAAATTGTTCCAATTAAAATAACACTTGCAAAACTGACCATCAAAGAAACAGGAGGATTCCTCATCAGCAATTTGTATATTTTACCCTCAAAAGCTCTGAATAAAATGAACTGAACGATAAACCAGGTCTGCCGGATTAAAAGGAAAAAGATTACAAACTTTGCCTGATAGGTGAGCAGTAATGAACCCAAAATCAACATCACCAAATCAAAATAGACAACCGTTTTGTTTTCTTTTACCTCCCGGGAAAGCACCCTGGAAAGAATCGTAAGCACTAATAGAACTAAATTTGCCAGAGCAGTTATAAACTCAATAGTCGGATAGGAACTGGTGTAATATTCAAATATGGGCTCCAGAAAAAGAACGAAAAAACTCCAGAAAGCCAGTATATAGGCAATTAGTTCAATGTGTTTAAAAGTTCCTGATTTCTTCTCTGCGGGCATTTTGGTTTATTTTGTTACCTTGTTTTCAGGTCGTTTATTATTTCCTGTTGAATCTCTTCAATTGATTTGCGGGCAGATATTTCTTTCAGCAAACCCTTTTCTGCAAAATATTCCTTCAACGCGAAGGTCTGTTCATAAAATGCCTTAACTCGTTCCCGAATCGCTTCTCCGGAATCATCAGTGCGCTGAACTAAGGGGGAACCGCATTTATCACAAATCCCTTCCTGCTTTGGTTTTTTGCTTAAAATATTATAGGTCTCGCCACAAGAACTGCAAAGACGGCGGGCTTCAATGCGGGCAATTGCTTCTTCTTCGTTTAGTTCCAAATAGTAAACTCTTCTCACATTATAATTTTTTAACAGATATTCCGCCTGTGCCAAAGTGCGGGGAAAACCGTCAAAAACTACACCAGCACAATCAGCTGTTAAAGAAGCATTTACAATTTCAAATACCAGTTCGTCCTGAACCAGTTCACCTTTGGCAATAATTGCCTGCACTTTTTTCCCGAGTTCCGTTTGTTTATGAACTTCTTCCCGGAATAAATCGCCAATATTAATATGTTGAAATCCGGTTCTTTCTGCCAAAAGTTCCGCTTGAGTTCCTTTTCCACTTCCCTGGATTCCCAAAAAGACGATTACATCTAACATTTTTTACCTCATTTTATACAAAAAAAAGCAATTACATTCTTCTGTCAAGCGAAATGAAAAATGACAAGAGGTTAAGGGGTCAAGAGGACAAGAAGATAAGAGGACAAGAGGGTTTTTACTAAATATTTTCACTTGTCTTCCAGGAAAATACTCCCCCAGAACTAATTCACTTACAACCGAACTTATATCGGTTTACAAATTGAAATATTTGGATTTATAATAGAATAAACCCCCGTAATTTGTACTAACCTATAATGCATACTTACATAAACAATTAGCCAAAAATATCATCTCTTCCCTAATAGCATTGCTTACCCATTGCTTACCCATTACGGATGGCATTAGCAATGGGTGAGCAATGCTAAAGCAATGCGCTTAGGAAAAAATGAGTTGTTCTTTTAAATAAATATAAGTAATCAGATAATTTCCTCTTGGAAAAGCTATAGATAAAAATACCTTTAAGGATTGCAAGTATCTAATGTCACTTTTTGAATGATAAATCATTTGTAATTTCTGCGCAAGCAGGAAGCCACACAAGATAAATAATATCTATGCTTTTCCCCTCCGATATTTTATAAAAACCGATTTCAACCCGGTGCAATGTGTAAAGGAAATAACTTATCTCTTTTATTAAGAAAGAGTTCCGTAGGAACGACAGATACTAACAACGGGTTTCAACCCGGTGATAAGCAATCAGAAAAGTCATTATCTCTTTTTCCTGCAAGAAGTTCCGTAGGAACGACAGATTTTAACAACGGGTTTTAACCCGGTGATCAGGATAGCTTTAGATAGCTTATTTCTTTTTTTGAGAACGAGTTCCGCAGGAAAAATATAGTAGTACTCCTTTCATAGTAGATATTGCAACTGATTTAGCAGTTTCCAATTCCGCATAAATAACTGACATTCATTTTTCAGAGTTTTACGAATTCTTTGGCAAAGAACAAATTTGCCCACCCATTTGTCCTCAACTGCCTTGTTTGGAATAAAACTACTTTGTCTTACAGAATTTTTAAGACATCACTTTTCCACTTGAAACTGATATTAGATACTGTGAAAATATCTTGTTACATAAAATGCCTATTTCAGCAAAAGTGCTTTAACGGTTTTACTATAATCGGGTGCGGAAAGCCGGATAAAATAAACTCCCGAGGCAAGGTCCTGGTTCTTTTCGTCCTTTGCAAAGAAATGAAATTGCTGTTCTCCCCTGTTATAGACGGAATTTATGAGGGTTTTCACTTTACGTCCTTTGAGGTCATATAATTCTATTACAACCGGGGTGTTATCCCTATAAATACTGAAAGAAATAGTTGTTTCGGGATTGAAAGGATTGGGATAAATTCCTTTCAGGGAAGTAGAAATATGAGGTGTTTGAGGATCTTCAACCGCGTTGCCTTCCAAATTAAAATCTTCAGTAGTAACAATTCCCGCCGTAATGTTCACTTGTATGGTAACTGTATTTAATCCGGGATAGGAAGCTGTGATATTATGCAAACCACTACTCAATAATAAGGAATAAGTTCCTGCGGAAGAGGTGTAAGTAGTTTGGCTGCCGTCAGCTGTAACAGTTGCTCCAATTACTAAATCAGTTCCATTTCTCACGGTTCCCCTTAAAAAACCTGTATTGGGAGGACGCATAATAAATCCCGTTTGAGGAAACTGATAAGAATCAAAAGCATAAAGTGGAGGTGCTCCCGGATCGTGTTCCTGCTGGTCACTGTAAATATATTTTGTGCGTTGCATTGCGCTTGATTGCATCCGGAATACATTGTTGGAATTATAAACATTATAATCAAAAGGACGCTGAACCATTAAAACAAGATTTTGACCTTGATAATTGTAAGTTGGATAAAGCGGGAAAATTATTTCATTCTGTCCCGCTGGGAAGGACATTGTTCCATAATAAACCATTACCAGATTAGAAGATGGTATCCAGGTTAAAGGCAAATTGACAAGGTCTGTTTCACCCAGCCAGATAATAACAGGTTTATCATTAATATTTTCAATAAAATTATTGTAAAATATCAGGTGCGTTATAATCCCCGTTGTATCTATTTCTGGAGCATAAATTAGGGTCTCAAATAAACTGGTGTGATAACTGAAATCCAAAGGCAGATTACCGCTCAGATTACCTATTCCTATGGTTAAGGAAAAAAATCCGGCTTCAAAAGCTATAACATTTATGTGAGGAGATTGATTATTGGTAAGATCCTGATCACCATTCAACACAACTTCGGCAAAAATATCATAAGTGCCGGGAGTTGTGGGAACCCACATTAATGTTTGAATAAGAGTTTGTCCTGCTGAAACAGGATTTCCGAGGGCAGTAGCTAATAGTTCTCCATCCCCTTTTTTGAGGTTAATAATGTAATTATCTTGATCTTCATAACCATAATTATTAATCTTCACCTGAACCTGCTCCGTAGCACCTAAAGTTACAACTTTATCAGAAATAACTTGCGAACAGGCAAGGTCGCTGGCAATGCTTTGAGCTGTGTAAGTAATTCTTATTTTAGGATATTGACCATTAAGCACAAAACCGCTTGCAGGAGGATTGGCAGGATCTAATAATTGAGTATCATGATAGGCATTTCGGGCACGTAACATAGTATCCGTCTGACAGTAAAATTTATCACTGGAAGAAAAATAACCACTATCCATAGGACGTTGCACCATCAAAACCAAAGTCCCACCTGTATAATGAAACAATGTATCCAGCTCTATATCAATTATATGAATACCTGAAGGATAATTAACCTGCCCGTCAAAAACCAAAGTTAACTCCGTAGAAGGAATCCAACCGGCATTTAGGGTGGTAAGATTCGTTGTTCCCAACCAAATTTTAGTGGGCTTGTTGTTTAGCAAAGTTACAAAATTATTGTAAAAAGCAATGCGGGAAATAGTTCCTTGTGCAAAACCCAACTCATTTTGATAATATAAGCACTCAAATAAAGAGTTATGATAGAAGAAATCCAAAGGAATTCTTGCTGTTTGAGTTCCCGAACCGATAATTACTTCATCGGCGGTTAAACCTATCCAGATAATGGCGATACACGCTATTAGCACGATTATTTTGGCTATCTTGTTCATCATAAGCTCCCTGTTTCTTAACTGCAAGTAATGAAATTATAAAGTAAATGAAGCAACTTTTGAACCGTTTTTTGTTATAAAATTAAAGACGCAGGAATCACAAAGTAATATCATTTTTTGGAATGATAAGCAATTTGTCCTACCTCCGAAAGCAGAAACTTTTGTCAGTCCTGCTCCAGCAGGAATCCACAAAAGATAAATAATATCTATGCGTTTCCCATCCGATATTTTATAAAAATAGATTTCAACCCGGAAAGCTAAAATACAATATATTGTACTTTAAAAAGAGGCTGTCTCACAACCTCCCAAAAGTCCATTTTTTACCATTTTCAGGTATACAAAGATGTATTCTCAAGAGGAGATTGTTCCTTAAAATGGCTTATATTTACTGTCCCAAAACTAACTTTTAGTTTCGGGACAGCCCCGACAGATATTAACAACGGGTTTCAACCCGGTGAAAAGCAATCAGAAAAGTCATTATCTCTTTTTCCAAGAAAGAGTTCCGTAGGAACTTTTTTCCCAAAGAAGTATGGTTTTGTGGATTATTCTCTATGCCTCAACTAAACTTTTATTCTCCTTCCAAAATAACAAAAGCTAACGCATATCCCTTTTCATGAGCCAAACTAAGACAAATATTATTTACCTTTAGCTTATCTGCAAGGTCTTTTGCACCTCCAGTTAGATTGATAGTCGGAGAACCCTTTTCTGAAGTTACAACCTCTATATCTATCCAGTTAACTTCTCCATTCCAACCGGTTCCTAATGCCTTCATCACTGCTTCCTTGGCAGCAAAACGAACTGCAAAGGACTGATAGGAATTTGCTTTGCCGGAACAATACTCAATTTCCGAAGTAGTATAAAGCTTTTCACAAAAACGGGAATTTTTCTCTATAGCATTTTGAATACGTTCTACTTCAATAATATCACAACCAATACCAATAATCATTACAGATTACTCCTTTCCAGTTCCAGCAACTTTTTCTTGATAGCGATACCGGCTCCGTAACCTGTTAATTTTCCTTTGGAACCGATTACTCTGTGACAAGGTATAAGAATAGGAACCGGATTTTTATTCAGTGCTCTGCCCACAGCTCTGCTGGCATTCGGATTAGCAATGCGCTCTGCTATTTCCTTATAAGTTAATGTTTTACCATAAGGTATCCGCATCACTTCTTCCCAAACCATAAGCTGAAAAACAGTGCCTGTTGCAAAAAAAGGAAGGTCAAACTCTTTGCTCCTACCTGTAAAATAGAGGTCAAATTGGCGGAATATTTCTCTTTCCAGGTCATTGGAAGGTTGGCTGGAAACTTGAGCCGGACAAAAATTCATGCTCATAATGGTCTCTTCCTCTATTTCCAGCAGCAGATGGAAAAAGCCATCCGGACTATTGTAAAATACTCTTTCTGACATATAAAACTCCTTTAAGTCAGGAGTCATTAGCGCCTTAATAATTTTTCCCTTACAGATTTCTTTGAAGACGCTTATGACTCGTGACGACTTATTATTTCTCACAAATAGATGATACAGATTTATTAACTTTATCGTTACGAGTCCTCATCGCTAAACGAGTTTGCAGGTAAAGTATAATTTATTTCAGCGATAATGACTTTTTACTTTTCTTATTATCATTTTCGCCTCAATTTATTTTCATTCTTCCTTAAAAAGTGGAGGGACGCGTACTCCGGCTACACAAAATAAAGCCCCTTCCTAAAATTTAAGAAGGGGCTTAAGATTGAGTTTTTCTGTGTAACTATACAGTGAATCTTCTTTTTTCTTTGATTCTTCCTGCTTTACCTTGAGCGCTACGCAGATAAAATAGTTTCGCTCTTCTTACTTGTCCATGACGAATAATCTCAAGTTTATCAATATTTGGAGAATTTTGAGGAAAAATCCTCTCCACCCCAACACCACTGGAGACCTTACGCACGGTAAATGTTTTAGAAATACCTGCGCCTCGTTTTTGAATAACGATACCCTGAAAAACCTGAATGCGTTCTTTGTTACCTTCTTTAATTTTATAATGAACTTTAACGGTATCACCAACGCGATAATCCGGTAAGTCAGTTCTAATTTGGTCTCTGCTAACTTGTTGCAGAATATCCATTTGGGTTCCTCCCATATATATACTCGGAAGGTAAAAACCGTGTGCAAACAAGGATTGAACGGATTAAAAAAGGAGTTTTCTCTATCCCGTTCTAATATTTATTTACTTCATTAAGAGCATTTCTGTCATAAAATAAAGCCGGAAATTAATAAATTTTCCCTACCGGCAAATTCCTTGCTCACATTAGTTGTTTTAGGTTTCTTTCTTCCTGCTTGTTTGTTTACTTTTTCAAATCTGGTCTGCGGGTTACTGTTAAGCGTTTTCCCTGTTCTAATGCCCATTTCTTTATTTCTTTATGATTTCCGCTAAGCAAAACTTCCGGAATGCCTAAGCCCATAAAAATTTCCGGTCTTGTATAACAAGGAAAACCAAGCCCTTCATTACTAAAAGAATCACTATTGGCACTTTCCCTATCACTCAGCACTCCTGGCAGTAATCTACTTACTCCATCAATAAAAGCCAGAGCCGGAATTTCGCCTCCGGTCAAAACATAATCCCCTAAAGATATTTCGTCCGAAACACAGAGATCACGCACTCTTTGATCAATTTCCTTATAATGACCGCAAAGCAGGATTATGCGTTTATAGGAAGAGTAACTCTCTAAAATCTTTTGAGTTAAAGGTCTACCTTGCGGAGTGAAATAAACAACCGGAGCATTTCCTTTCTCTAAAAGTTCTATTAAAGCACTATAAATTGGTTGTGCCTGAATAACCATTCCGGCAAAACCACCATAAGGATAATCATCAACTTTATGGTGTTTATTTAGAGAAAACTGACGATAATCCGTCAAATTTACTGCCAGCAGTTTTTTCTCTCTGGCTCGGGCAATAATGCTGCTGTTTAAAAACCCGCTAAAGGCATCGGGAAAAAGGGAGAGGACTTCAAAGATCATTTCTTTTTTGCTTCTACTTTATAAAGAGCAACAAGGTCTAAAGCATTTTGCAGAATCACGCAACGCAGATTATCAATTACCGTATCTATATAATAATCCACAAAAGGAACCAGATATTCCGTTCCCTTACTATCCACAATCTGCAAAACATCCTGTGCTCCGTTGAAAAAAAAGTCCTCTACAATTCCCAATTCCTCACCCGCAAATATAACCTGGTAACCTATAAGATAATTAAGAGATGTTTCTTCCGTCTCTATTGCCGTTTCATCTATGGCAATCACTACATCTTTGTGTAGAAATTGTTCTTCGGAAACACCATCTTCCTTCAGTTTTATCCAGGTTTTATTATCTTTCCGCATTCTCTCACTGATAGTTACATAAAACACTCTATCGCTGTTAAAGATCAAATACAGATCCTCAAGCTCAGAAAACACGCTTCTGTATTCCGGCTTGATCATCACAGGATGAAAGCCATCTGCATTCTGCCTACCCAGTTTGCCGATTCCGATAAGAGGGGGATGTTTCATTTACTCGATAATTTCGAGCTCGGCACGCTTCCCCTGTTTTGTGCTAACAGCATTAATAATGGTTCTGATGGCACTTGCGGTTCTACCGCGTTTGCCGATTACTTTTCCAATGTCCGCTTTGGAAACCCTAAGCTCATAAAGGGTAATTTTGTCGCCAGTGATCTCGGTAATATTCACTTCCGAAGGATCATCAACCAGAGCTTTAACAATGAATTCAATGAGATCTTTCATTTTTCACCTCAGTTTTCTTTTATACTTTATTCTGCTTCCGCAGTTTTCTGGTTCTTCTTTTGTTTACTATTATGCCAAATTTGTAAGACACCTGCTTTGCGTAACAGGGAACGAACTGTATCTGAGGGCTGTGCACCAACGCCAAGCCAATAAAGAGCACGTTCTGTATCTATTTTTATTTTGGAAGGATCGGGCTTGGGATCATACCAGCCAATGCATTCAATATATTTGCCGTCACGCTTTTTGCGTGAATCAACTGCTACAATTCGGTAAAAGGGCTGATTTATAGCACCCATCCTTCTCAATCTTAATTTTACCATTCATTCTCCTTGTCATTATGAACATAATTATTTTCAATTTTATTCTTAGAATTTAGAATGCTTATTTCCGTCAAGATAAATTTTTTATGCCTTTACTGAAAAAGCTTTGCAATGATTTAGCGACGACCAATTCCATAATAGGTAAAACCCATTTCCTTAACCGCTTTAGGATTATATTGATTCCGCCCGTCAAAAATCACTTTCTGCTGCATTATTTTACTCATCCTTTCAAAATCGGGATAGCGAAACTGATGCCATTCCGTTATCAGTAACATTGCCACTGCATCTTTCAGGGTTTCATATTCATCGGCACAAAGAGTTACGGAATTATTATTGCCGAAAACCTTTTTCGCTTCCTGCATAGCTACAGGATCATAAGCTTTAACCGTAGCTCCCATAGCAATAAGTTCATTGATTATTACAACGGAAGGAGCTTCACGCATATCATCCGTCTGCGGTTTGAAAGCCAAGCCCCAAACGGCAAAGGTCTTACCTTTCAAGTTTTTGCCAAAATGAGCTTTCACTTTTTCCACCAAGACCTTCTTCTGTTCGGAGTTAACTTCTTCCACCGCTGTTAAAATACGCGGTTCATAACCAACTTTACGAGACATATTGATAAGTGCTTTGATGTCCTTGGGAAAACAACTTCCTCCATAACCCACTCCGGGAAAAATAAATTTATAGCCAATGCGGGAATCACTGCACATTCCATTTCTCACTTCTGCAATATCTGCATCGTAGGCATCGCAAAGACGGGAGATTTCGTTGATGAAAGATATTTTTGTAGCCAGAAAAGAATTTGCCGCATATTTTGCCATTTCTGCTGAACGGATGCCCATTATCAAAATGCGGTCATTTGTTCTGCAGAAGGGTTCATAGAGGGTTCTCATAATTTCTCCGGCTTTAGGATTATCCGTTCCAATCACAACTCTATCCGGACTCATAAAATCATCTATGGCAGAGCCCTCTTTCAGGAATTCCGGATTGGAGACAACAGCATAATTTATATCCACACCTCGCGCATTAAGCACTTCCTGAATTTTTTCATTTACCAAATCTGCTGTTCCAACCGGAACTGTGGATTTATTAACGATAATTTTGGGTTCATTCAGGTAGGAAGCAATTTCTTCTGCAGCAGCAATAACATATTGTAAATCAGCAGAACCGTCCTCTCCGGGAGGAGTTCCTACAGCTATAAAAATAATTTGTGAATCCTGCACTGCCTGCTTTGTATCTAATGTAAAATTAAGACGCTTGGCTGTCATATTGCGCAGAATCATATCTTCCAAACCCGGCTCGTAAATAGGAACTTTGCCTGCTTGCAGCATTTCTATTTTGTTTTCATCCTTATCTACACTGATTACCGTATTTCCCATTTCCGCAAAACAGGCACTTGTAGTTAAGCCCACATAGCCACTTCCTATAACCGCTATTTTCATTGTAGCTCCTTAAAATATTTTATAACTTGGGAAATGCCTTCGCTAAGACCTGTTTCCGGTTTCCAGCCCAAGACCTTTTTTGCCTTTTCACAGGAAAGCAGGGAACGATGTAAATCTCCCTTTCTGGCAGGTCCATAATAGGGTTCACGGTTTATTCCCAATTGTTTTGCTATTGCGTAATATAAATCTTTAGTAGTGGTTGGAATGCTGGTTCCAATATTGAAAACTTCACCCTCTCCCCTTTCCAGAGCCAGTAAATTAGCTTGAACAACATCCCCCACATAAACATAGTCCCGGATCATTCCATCCGGCTCATTATCATAACGATAGACAGTTGGTATTTCACCTTTCAGCAATTTTTCCGTAAAAAGAGAAACGACCCCTGCCTCTCCCTGGGATATTTGTCTTGGTCCGTAAACATTGGCATAACGCAAAACCGTGTAATTCAAGCCATATTGATGACGGTAAAAATAGAGGTAGTCCTCTCCTACGCTTTTATTTATCGCATAAATGGAAAGGGGCTTGGGATTGTATTTTTCGGATGTAGGATACTCTTCCGCCTCACCATAAATAGCTCCCCCTGAAGAAATATAGATAACTTTTTTAACCCCTGTCCTAACGCAATTTTGCAACACATTCACCCAGCCATAAACATTGTTTATTACATCCAGAAGGGGATTTTCAATGGAGAGCGGAACGCTTATTTGAGCCGAATGATGATTTACCATATCGGGCTTTTCTTTAGCAAAGACCTCGCTTAAACTTTCATCACAGATATCCATTTCGTAAAAAATCGCTTTAGGATTGATGTTACGCCTGTTGCCAGTTACTAAATTATCTACAATAACAACTTCGTGCCCTGCTTGAAGATAGGCATCTGCTACATTGGAACCGATAAAACCTGCTCCGCCTGTTACTAAAATCTTCATTCGTCAATCTCCACAATTTCAAATTCACCAATAATCTTGATGTCTTGTGTTCTAACTTTAACCAGCACTGCTTGCTTTAAAATATTTACCTGCAAACGCACTTCCGTGAGTTTGGATTGGTCTTCAACTACACCTCTGATGCCTTTCAAGGGACCGTTTACAATTTCCACTTCCAAACCCTTTTCCAGCCAAAGTCCGGGTTCCATTTGCACATTTTTCTGCCTTCCATAATAGATTGCCTGTAATTCATCAATCAGTTCTTTTTGAGCATTCACCTTCAGAAAATTGACGGTATAACCCGAAATCAATAATTCCTGTTTACCCTTAAAATCAATCCCTACAAATACATAAGAGGGAAAAAGCACTTTATTCACATCTACTTTGCGTCTTTGATAAACCCGCTTGGAAGTATATTGTGGCAGGTAATAAGTTATCTGATGCTGTTTTGCATAATCGGCAAGTTTCTTTTCACAGCGTGGTTTGGTATGCACTACAACCCATTTCCTGTCATCTGTGAAAAGCGCAAGTTCACCGTAAAGTTCATCTACATAGACAGGTTTATGCGTAGCCATCTTTAATAGCGATAATAATCCTGTTTATAGGGTCCTTCAATAGGCACATTAATATATTCTGCTTGTTTTTTGGAGAGCTGAGTTAATTGTGCTCCCAGCTTGGGAAGATGTACGCGTGCTACTTCTTCATCCAATTTCTTAGGCAAAGTGTAAACATTTATCTCGTGTTCATTCTGCCAGAGTTCTATTTGTGCCAAAACCTGATTACTAAAAGAACAGCTCATCACAAAGGAAGGATGACCTGTAGCATTACCTAAATTTACCAGCCGACCTTCCGAAAGCAAAATAATGGCTTTATCATTGGGAAGTTTGATTAAGTCAACCTGTGGCTTGATATTCACCTTTTCCACACCTTCCATCTCATAAAGTTTATTTACCTGAATTTCATTGTCAAAATGGCCTATGTTACACAAAATAGCATTGTTTTTCATCTTCAAAATATGGTCAACCCGAATAACATCACAATTTCCTGTTGCCGTTATAAAAATATCCGCAATTTCTACCATATTATCTACAGTATTCACTTCGTAACCTTCCATCGCTGCCTGTAATGCACAAATAGGGTCTATTTCACTGATTACAACTCTGGCACCCAAACCACGCATTGATTGTGCACAGCCCTTTCCTACATCTCCATAACCGCAAATCATAACAATTTTGCCAGCAACCATAATATCCGTTCCTCTCTTTATGCCATCCGCGAGGGATTCTCTACAGCCGTAAAGATTATCAAATTTAGATTTAGTAACCGAATCGTTTACATTGATAGCGGGAAATAACAAAGTGCCTTCATCTCTTTTTTGATAGAGGCGATGAACTCCAGTGGTTGTTTCCTCACTAACTCCGCGTAGGCATTTCACCGCTCTATGCCATTTGTAAGGGTCTATCGTTAATTGATTGATAAGCAATTCCTGCACTATTCTCATTTCTGCATTCTCGGCATCAACTTCGGGAAGTTTTCCTGTTTGTTTATACTGTTCTTCCAAACGGTATCCTTCATGAACCATCAAAGTTGCATCCCCACCATCATCCACAATTAAATCGGGTCCTTCTTCCCAGGAAAGTGCCTGTAATGTACACCACCAATAATCATTCAGGGTTTCTCCTTTCCAGGCAAAAACGGGAATTCCTCTTTTGGCAATAGCCGCTGCAGCATTATCCTGAGTAGAAAAGATATTACAGCTTGCCCAACGCACTTGAGCTCCCAGTTCTACCAATGTTTCAATTAAAACAGCGGTCTGAATTGTCATATGCAAGCTGCCGGTTATTTTGGCACCTGCCAGGGGTTTACGATGACGATAGCGTTCTTTTAAAGCTACCAGACCGGGCATTTCTGCCTCTGCCAAATCAATTTCTTTTCTGCCCCACTCCGCTAAACTCAAATCAGCTATTTTGTAGTCCATTTTTTCCTCTATTTAGTTTTTTTTTAACGATGATGACGATGATAGTCATTCCTGCCGCTATTTCTACCTCTATTCCTATCATCACGATTTTGCTGATGATAATTTTGCTGTTCTTCTCTATGGGCATCAGGATGTGGTTCAGGATTTCCGGCAACTCCTTTCATAGATAAAGAAAGTTTGCCTTTATCCATTCCCAGGGTTCTTACTTGCACTTTATCTCCTAATTTAACCATATCCAGGGGATGATTTATGCGTCCGGTATACATTTCCGAAATATGCACCATTCCTTCTTTCGTTCCCCCTAAAATTTTTACAAAAATTCCGTAGGGTTCAATGCGGGTTACCTGACCTTCAAACATATCACCGGCAACGGGATCAACAGCAATTCCTTTAATTATACTTTTGGCTTTATTAATGGATTCCTTATCGGGAGAAAGTATTCTTACCGTTCCGTCATCCTGAATATCAATCTGTACCTGACATTCTTCAATAATTGATTTTATCATCTTTCCGCCAGGTCCTATAATCTCTCCAATCTTATCTATAGGCACTTTGAATGATTCAATTCGGGGAGCCCAAGGAGCAAGTTCACTTCTGGGTTCGGCAATGCATTCAGCCATAATATCCAAAATCTTAAAGCGAGCTGATTTTGCCTTATTTAAAGCAATTTGCATAATTTCTCTGGTAATTCCCGAAATCTTAATATCCATTTGCATTGCTGTTATGCCTTCCCGCGTTCCGGCACACTTGAAATCCATATCTCCCAAGTGATCTTCCAAACCCATAATATCGGTTAAAACAACATAGTCCTCACCTTCCATTATTAAACCCATAGCGATTCCGGCAACAGGAGCTTTTATAGGAACTCCACCTGCCATCAAAGCTAAACATCCGCTACAAATAGATGCCATAGATGAAGAACCGTTAGATTCCAGCGTATCTGCCACTATGCGAATAGTGTAAGGAAAGGAATCTTTATCGGGCAATACAGCTTTTAAAGCCCTTTCCGCTAAATTTCCATGTCCCAGTTCACGACGACCCGTAGGTCCTATTCTTCCAACTTCGCCAACGCTATAAGGAGGAAAATTGTAATGCAGATAAAAGCTCTTCTTATATTCTGTTTCCAAGCCGTCTATCACCTGTTCATCAGTTCCTCCGCCTAAAGTTAAAGTCCCCAGGGATTGTGTTTCACCTCTGGTAAAAAGTGCTGATCCATGCACTCGGGGTAAAACATCAATTTCACAAGTAATTTCCCGAATGTCATCTGTTCCTCGACCATCTACACGATGCTGTTTTCTTAAAATGGAATCACGCACATAGCGACGGATAAGCTCATCAAAAGCCATTTTATAGTATCTCTCCGTTTCTTCCCAAGGGCTTAAATCCGTATCTTCTTGCTGGGAAAACATTTCTACCATTTCTGCTTCAGCTGCGTCAAAGGCATCCTGTCTTTCCTGTTTGCCAAAAATAACGGTTGCTTCAGCTATTTTTGCACCGAAAGCATTTTCTACCTTGTTCATTATTTCTTCCGGAATGCTGTCCAGAACTACTTCTACCTTTTCTTTTCCGCAGGCAGAAATAAAATCCTGTTGCAAAGCGCAGAGTTTTTGAATTTCCTTATGGCCAGTAAAAACAGCATCCAGCATCATTTCTTCGCTCAGTTCCGAAGCTGCCGATTCAATCATCACAATTGAACTCTCACTTCCGGCAACGGTTAAATTGAGCTTGGATTGGGTTTCAATTTCATTAAAATGGGGATTTACTACAAATTGGTTATCAATGTAGCCAACCGTCACACTGGCAATAGGTCCGTTGAAAGGTATATCGGAAATGGAAAGAGCCAAAGAAGCTCCAAAAACACCCATTGTAGAAGGATCGGTTACTCCATCAAAAGAAAGCACGGTTACTACAATATGAACCTGATTCCGAAAACCTTCCGGAAACAAAGGACGAATGGAACGGTCAATAACCCTTGCCATCAAAGTGGCATCAGTTGAGGGTTTGGACTCTCGTTTAAAAAAACCGCCGGGTATTTTGCCGGCTGCATACATCTTTTCAATGTAATCAACGGTTAAGGGAAAGAAATCCTGATCTTCCGCGGGCTCTTTAGACATCGTGGCTGTAACCAAAACAGCTGTTTCTCCATATTGAATGAAAACACTGCCATTGGCTTGCTTTGCCATTTTGCCTGTTTCTACAATCAATTTGCGTCCGCAAAAATCGGTTTCACGACGAGTAATATTGAAGTTATGCATAACTTCTCCTTTTTTATCTTTAGCGGGAGAAGAAGCAATAGGCGAAAAGGTCTTGACCCTAAACCTTTTAGCTTATTGCTAATTACTCCCGCCGTTTTTACAGGAAGGTTGCTTCTGGCTAATCCTTTAAATAAGGAGTCATCACTGCCTCAATAACTTTTACCAAATTTATTTGGCAGTGAGGACTCATAACTAGTTCAAAAATCCGGAAGGTTGACCTCAGGGTCAACCATTAAACAACAATATGTCATTCTTCCGGAATTAGCTACACCAAAGTTTATTTCCTTATGCCGAGCGTCTTGATTAAATTACGATATCTGGTAATATCTTTCTTTTTTAAATAATCAAGGAGACGCCTGCGTTGCCCGATCAGTTTCAACAAGCCGCGCCGGGTAGAAAAGTCCTTAGGATGTTCTTTCAGGTGCTCTGTTATATCTTTTATTCTTTGTGTTAACAGAGCAACCTGAACTTCCGGCGAGCCCGTGTCTGATTCATGGAGTTTAAACTCTGCCATGATAGCTTGTTTTGCCTCAGGTTTTAACGGCATTTCATCCTCCAGATGATTTTGAGAACCATATTTTAGAGATTAGTATAATTGTCCACTGTAATTTTTTGTAGCGAGGTCAAAAAATTGGTTATATGTATATACATTAGTGATTATTTATAAGTGGCTAATAGTATAATAAACTGAAAATCACTTCATCTATTACCAATTAGTTCTCTTTTCTTCTTGTTCTCTTTATTAACTATCTAAATTAACTCTTGAGTAAATTCATTTTTCATTAGTGGAATTTTGGTGGAGGTGGCGGGAATCGAACCCGCGTCCAGAAAACCGATCACCCGAAAATCTACATACTTAGTTGTCTTTATCTTAAGAAAAGCAGTGAAAGACAATCAGACCTGCTTTCCCGCAGCCGATTAAACTTAGGTAAAACCTATCAGCAATTAGTTCTACCGCATCCGTACTGTTCCGACGCCCAATCTCCTTCCGACGGACCGAAGAAGTTGAACGTTAACAGCTTATGCTGCTAAAGCGTAATTGTTGTTTGCAGTTAATTTGCAGTTTGTTACTTGTTAACGGAGTGGTATAACAATCTCCGGTATGCATTTCGAGCACTCTGATTCCCTGTCGAAACCATTTCACCCCCTATAAACTGTATAAAAGAACTATAAATGGATAAAGGTATTTGCCCTGCAAAAATCTCTTACTATAACCAAAATAATCAAAATACCTTCTTTGTCAACCTGAATTTTTGGAGTTGGTGAGACAACCCCAGCAGATCATATAGATGGATTTTAACCTTGAGAACCTTTTTTAACTCACAATTTTTTTAATTGGGGATTCAGTTATTGCTCGGTTGAAAGTGAAATAATTAGTGAATCGTGGTTTTTTGGAAGGCAAGTGAAAATTGTGAGTCAAAAAAGGAGAGACCAATAATTAGTGGATTGTGGTTTTGAGGAAGGCAGGTGAAAATTGTGAGTCAAAAAAGGAAAAAGCCGATTTTGCTTGACAGTATATAATGAATTATATTATCTGAAAACAGTAAAAGAAAGGGAGGATAGAATGAAGATATCCGCAATTTTCTACGCTATTGTAATTCTGGCGTTTTTTATGCCATTTTTTCTGGTCAGTTGTGATAAGACAGAAGTTGCCTCTTTAAGTGGCGTCAAATTAGTTATAGGTGGTGAAGTAAAGCTTTCTATAGCAGAAGAGATAGAAAAAATAGAGGATGTAGGTAAAAAATATCAAAATCCTGTTGTCAGTATTCAGCCCTTTGCTTTAATAGCATTATTTATAGCTGTTTTGGCATTAGTTTTGGTTTTGGTTCTTCCTATCCAATTCTATTTACTACCTGCATATATTAGTATTATAGGTGTCCTTTCTCTCCAATTGTTAAATGTAGGAATACTGCAAATTATAACTGCTTATCAACCGCTTTTTGATCCTTCCATAGATTTGAACAGCATTCTGGTTATTAAAGCGCAGCCCGCTTTTTGGCTGGCAAATTTGGCTTTTATTTTAGGGGGTATTTTTACTCTGATTGCGGGTGTGAAAAATAGCTCTATATCGGCACCGGCACAAAAACCGGAGGAAGTTCAAGAGGAATTTATTACTTCTGAAATTCAGGAATGGGTGGAGGAATATCCTTTAGAGGAAACATTTTCTGACTCGGATGAAGAAAATTTGCCAGCGGAAGAAGAGAATCCTGTTCATAAAGAAGAAAAAAATACACCTGAGTAAATAGGGCATATATGGATAGTGCAAAAGAGCTGCGCTGGATAAGAATATTATTGCTTATCATCGCTTTAGCCGTTGTGGCTTATATTCTTAAAACGCTTAAAAGTATCTTTATCCCCTTAATCTTTTCTATTTTTCTGCTTTTTCTTTTTGCTCCGCTTATTAACTATCTGAAGAAGCATAAATTTCCAATGGTCTTAATCTTGCTGATTACTTTAGTGATTATAGCTGTCTTTTTAGGGTTAGTAATATTGCTAATTTATGCTGCTTCCAATAGTTTAATCAATGGGTTGCCTCGTTATGAGGATAAATTTAATGCCCTAATAGCCAAAGGAACAGAATATCTTCAAAACCTTGCAACTAACTGGAATATCAATACGGAGAATATTTCCATTGCTAATATAGCACAAATTTTGAGCAGTGGAATTATTTCCATTCCTCAATTTCTCAGCAACACGGTGAACACTCTGGTAAGTATCATTCAGAATATATTTTTAATCATCTTTTTTCTTATCTTTTTGCTTTTGGAGATTGACAAATTGCCTTTGCGATTGAGAAAAGCCACCTCCAAATTAAGCAAAGAGCAGACATTGGATATCCTGCAAAACATAGAAAAACAAATTCAGAACTATTTAACTATCAGAACCTTAGTTAATTTATCTGCCGCACTTCTGTGTATGCTATGGATGCTTATTTTCGGAGTGGATTTTATTCTTGTCTGCGGAATTTTGCTTTTTGTCTTGGATTTTATTCCCGATGTAGGTTCAGTTATTTCTTCCGCAATTCCCATACTTATTTACCTGATGCAGAGTGGTTTCAGTTTTTTATGGTTAATATTTGCCCTATTGATTGTTGCCACTCAAATGCTGATTGGCAATATAATTGAGCCCAAGTTACAGGGTGTGCAGTTAAATCTAACTCCCATAATGGTATTGGTTTCTCTCATTTTTTGGGGTTGGCTTTGGGGAATTGTAGGAATGCTGATTTGTGTGCCATTGACTTCTGCTATCAATATTATTCTGAAACAGGTTGCACCGAATAATTTTATTTCCACTCTGATCAGCAGCGAATAATATTTTTTTTAAGCTTGCTTTACCCTGTAAAGATTATGTAACAATTGAGTAACGACTCCGTAACGAGATAAGGGCAATGCTACGGAAGTGTTACGGATTCTTCTTGGAACGAACTAATTTTTAAACAATTAGGTGTTCAAATTGAAGACGGAGATGATGATGTGTTTCATATCATTCTAAGTATTTACACAGCAGGAAGATAGAATGTTTTCTCCAGCTTTTAAGCAGGAATATAAAAAGCTCAACTGGGTACAACCCAAAAAGAGAAAATAAATTACTTCCTGTAGTTATCTGCCGGAAGTGTGCAAGAGGTTTGTCTTTTTATTTATAAACCTAATTATGAGATAAAAAAAACAGCTCGTAATAAAAATGATTTTCCAGGCAGGATCAAAGACAAATCTTTGTCTGATAATAAGATCACTAATTATTTCCATAGCAAAAAGTGAGCAGATGAGAGCAAAAAATGTCTGATATTCATTGCGGATAACTTTTTTCCAGGAAAAAGGAAATTCGGGTTTTTTATAATGACTGAATTTAGGGAAATACACAGGTGTTTTACTTGCCCAAGATACAAATTCCTCTCCGTATTTCTTTCGGAGAAAAGCTTCTTCCGCAAAGATCACCCGCTCATAATAAAGGGTAAAAATGAGCGGATAAGTTATGATAACCCAAATATGCCTCGTAAATAACACCACCCCCAAAATAATGAAAAAATTACCAAAATATAAGGGATGCCTGAGAAGAGAATACATACCAGTAGTATTTAATTTATCGGCAACCTGACTTTTAGTATTTCTGCCGGAAGTTCCGGAAGGGGTATGACCAATAGTAAGTACTCTAATTGCGATGCCACAACCGCTTATAGAAAAGCAGATAACTTCTATTATCGTATCGTATTTTATGAATTGGCTATTTTTTAAGTCCAGAATAGCTCCAATACCGAGAATAAACATTAAAAGTGGAAGATAACTTCTCCACTTGAATATCCAAGCCCCTGATTTTTCAAATTCTTCTTGAATGGGCATTTTCACTCCTAAATTTGTTTTATTTGGTACAGATATATATAAACTTATCTAAAGTAAGAGATAATATATGGTAGTTATCCCTTTTCATTACAATTATAGATTTAAGCATTTTCCCTTCCAATTTAATTCCATCTTCCATATTTTCATCTCAGTAATTATTATTTTCACAATCGCTTTTAATTCCACTTTTCTCTATGTTAAAAATAAGTTTGCTGAATTCGGTGCTCATAGTGGCTAAAACTGTTTCTGCGGTTTAACCCTAAAAATGAAATACAGCGTTCCCAGCAAACCAAAAGCCGAAGCAGTTAAGAAATTTAATTGCGGACTTTTTTGCCACAGGAAAGCTCCTCCAAATGCTGCAAAAGCAACAATTACATCCCGAATCAGATAGTAAACTCCAAAAGTATATGCCTTAGCATCTTCCGGAGCCAAATCCATAATCAATGCCTTTCGTGTCGGTTCTCCAAATTCTTTCAAGCCCCGAATAATAAAGGCAATTACCATTGCAGGAAAACTATGACTGAAGAGAAGAACCAAAGGAAAAATAGTAAAATTAACAAAAGTAATTGCTACATAAGGTTTGCGAGTGCTTCTATCTGCCAGATAAGCAACCGGAATATAAATCAGCATTGCTGTTACCATTTCAATAGTAGTTAAAATACCAAACTGCAATTCGTTAATATGATTATTTTCTACTACCCAAACAACTACAAAGGCATAAGGAATCTGTTCACAAAAACGCACCAGGATATCGGAAACAAGTAAATTACGCAAATTGGCAGAAAAAAGACCCCTCCCTTTTTTTCTTTCGGTTTTCGCTTCCGGAGATTGCTCTTGAATAAATTTATCCTGAATAAATAAAGCCACTCCTGCTAAAATAAAAGCTACTATAAAGGCATAACGCACGCCCTGGATGCGCCCGTAATGTAAAATTAAGGCACCACCTAAAATCGGACCTAAAGACATCGGAATCCGCTTTACAATAGAATTCAGAGAAATTCCCATAGAGCGTCTGTTGGCAGGAACTACGGAATTAATCAAACTCATCGTTGCCGGTAAAGAAATAGCTGTCCAAGAAATAAAAAATACAGCCCCCACTAAAACTGCTATCCAGGAAGGAAAAATGACCACGATTAAATAGCCCAACATAGCCATTAAGTTAAAAATCTTTAATGCTTTCTTGTAACCTATTCTATCCGCTAACCAACCTCCTGGAAAAGAATATAAAGCACTTAAGAGATTGTCCATTCCATTTAAGAGACCAATAACTATAGAACTTCCACCCATAGCGATAAGATACAAAGGCAAAAAGCGTTCCGCCATTTTCTCGCCCATCCCTACAAGAATAACCATAATCAACATTCCCAGCATACTGCTGTTGAGAGCGAAAAAATGAATTAGTTTCCGGAATATGTTTTTTCTTTCTCGCTTA
Organism: Candidatus Cloacimonas acidaminovorans str. Evry; assembly: GCF_000146065.2. Lineage (GTDB taxonomy): Bacteria > Cloacimonadota > Cloacimonadia > Cloacimonadales > Cloacimonadaceae > Cloacimonas > Cloacimonas acidaminivorans. The sequence goes on from NC_020449.1 coordinate 1,712,350, forward strand.
TTATTAATTTCGGACATTAAAAAATCTCCTGACAACTGCAAAACATCTTCATTATATTAACAATATAAGGCATTATCAATCCGCCGTCAAATTCTTTTAACCCTTTGAAAAAAAACCAAACCCTGAATAAATAAAAGCACGCGGATATGGCTGATTTTTTATGACTTACTGTATTTTTAACTTATACCGTTACAAGTCCTCACTGCCAAATTAGTTAGAAAAAATGATAAAATTGTTAAAGGCAGTGACTACTCCTTACTTAATTCCTTCTCTATTTTCATTTTCCTTCTCTTTCACTTTGGACTTGACAGAAAAATAAATATAAAAATTAATGGAAAAAGGAGAATGTTTATGATTGAAGTGTTAATTGAAAAATGCGTCGGTTGCGGTGCCTGTTTGCGTGCCTGTGCTTATGATGCCATAAAAATTGAAGAAAAGCTTGCTATTATTGACAGTGATAAATGTGTTTTATGTGGTGCCTGCGTTTCAGCTTGTCCTTTTGATGCCATTTTATTACGGAAAGCCAAAACGGAAGCAATTGACAAAAGTGAATATAATGGAATTTGGGTTTTTGCCGAACAAAGAGAAGGCGTTATTGCTCCTGTAGTTTTTGAACTTTTAGGAAAGGGTCGTGAACTTGCCGATGAGCTTGGTTCAGAACTTTCGGCTGTTCTTTTAGGACATAATATTGAAGGTCTTTCTTCCGAGCTTATAGCTTTTGGAGCAGATCAGGTTATAGAAATTGATGATCCCGCATTAAAACATTTTTGGGATGAAGGTTATGCTTATGCTCTTGCCGAACTTGCTTTGAAGTATAAACCCTCTATTATTCTTGCCGGAGCAACTGTTATCGGAAGAAGTTTTATTCCTCGGGTGGCAATTCGTTTACATACTGGCTTAACTGCTGATTGTACAGGACTTTCCATTGATCCGGAAACAGGAGACTTATTACAAACCCGTCCTGCTTTCGGGGGCAATATTATGGCTACAATTAAAACAGCTAATCATCGTCCCCAAATGGCTACAGTGCGTCATAAAGTTATGAATCCCATTCCCAGAGATGATACTCGCAGTGGAATTGTAATTCAGGAACAGATAAATTTTGATTTGGATGAGGAAAGAACTACCTGGCTTGGTTTTGAAAAGGAAAAAACCGGTTTAATTAATATCACTGAAGCCAATATCATTGTCTCCGGTGGAAGGGGCTTGAAAGAAGCAAAGAATTTTGCTTTAATTGAAGAACTGGCTGAGGCATTAGGAGGAGCAGTTGGAGCTTCCAGAGCTGCAGTTGATGCAGAATGGATTGCTTATTCGCATCAGGTAGGACAGACAGGAAAGACAGTTAAACCCCTTATTTATATTGCAGTTGGAATAAGTGGTGCAATTCAGCACCTTGCAGGAATGTCCAGTTCCGATTATATTATCGCTATCAACAAAGATCCTGATGCTCCTATCTTCAAAGTTGCGGATTTAGGCATTGTAGGTGATCTTTTTGAAATTGTTCCCAAATTAACAAAAAGGATAAAAGAACAACGAGTATGATAATTAAACCCGCAATCAGTGTTATCAGCCCTGACAGAATGGAGCAGGGAATTGATTTATATCTTTGGGGAAGTCCTTTTGAGGAAATAGACCTGCGCAAGGATTGTTCCAATACCATTGCCTATATTCCCTTAATTAATTCTCATGACCATTTAATCAGTAACTGGGTTCCCCGAGCAGGAAACAACCGTCCCTACAAAAATTCTCATATCTGGGTTGAAGATATGAAGGAATCCTTTGCCTTCCAGGAAAGGGATATTTTTTGGCATAATAACGGTAGTTTTCGTTTGGAAGAGCCCAATTCGCTTATTTTGGCTAAGCTGGGTGCCTATAAAAGCTTATTTTGCGGATGCAGTGTAGTTCAGGACCATTCATCCAATCAGGTGGATGCCTATTATGAAGCAATGCCAATTGTTGTGCCTAAAAATTTCCGTCAGTGTCATTCTTTAACTCTTGGTAACTGGTGGGGAGGTGAAACTCCGGAAAAAGAAATGGAATTAACTAAAGGGAAAATGCCTTTTATAGTTCACTTGGGTGAAGGAAAAGACGAAATTACAAAAGGGGAATTTTCCCAGCTGAAAAAAATGGGATTGTTGAGAGCAAATACTTTAATTATTCATGGCATTGCCTTAACTGCAGAAGAAATTAGTGAAGTAGCCAATGTTGGAGCTTCTCTTTGCTGGTGTCCTTCTTCCAATTTTTTCCTTATCGGAGAAACACTAAAGATTGATGAAGTTCTTAAGCATAAGGCAAATATATGTATTGGAACGGATTCCACTATGTCCGGAGGAGTGAATCTGATTGCTGAATTCCTTAAAATCAGGGAGCATTTTCCCAAAATTCCTACCAAAGAAATCTATCGGATGGCTACCGTTAATGCAGCAACAGCACTTTATCTGCCTCAATATTTTGCTTTTATTATTCCTAATAAATGCCGTAATTTATTGCTGGTGGATAAAGTTGAACGCGATCCCTATGAAAACCTTTTTGCCTTGGAAGCATCAACCATACAGCTTTTATTGGTAGAAGGAATACCCCGTTTCGGAGATAGTGAATGGATGGAAATTTTAAATTTAGATGAAAATATGTATAGCACCTTCCGCACTGGAAACAAGGAGAAATTCGTGATTGGTGACCCTATGGAATTGAATGATCAGATTGATGAGGTTTTGGGGTATCATAAGGATTTTCCGTATTTGCCTTTTTAGGTTGAGAGGTCTTGAGGTCTTGTGGAAATGGAGAATGAATGAGGAGTTTTGAAAAACTTCTTATTTATTCAAAGCTGTGTAATCTGTGTAATCTGTGAGAGAATATTATCGGGTTAAAAGATGGAAAAACACTTGAATGTAACAGAGATTTTCTATTCTTTACAGGGAGAATCTGCCTACAGTGGCTATCCCTGTATTTTTATCCGTCTTTCCGAATGTAACTTACGCTGTGTTTACTGTGATACCCAATATGCTTTTGGCAAAGGAAAGTCAATGGCCATCAGTTCCATAATGGAAGAAGTGAAGAAATATCCTTGTTCTCTGACGGAAATTACTGGAGGAGAGCCATTACTACAGGAAGATGTGGATGCTTTGTTTGAGGAATTGCATAAGTCATCTTACAAAATTTTGCTGGAAACTAACGGAGCTATCTCTCTGGAAAAAGTTCCTGATTATGTAATTAAAATTGTAGATGTAAAAACCCCAGGCAGCGGAATGGTGGATGCTTTCTTAAAGGATAATTTAGATTATTTAAACGATAAAGATGAATTGAAATTTGTGCTAACCGATAAAAATGATTATCAATTTGCACTATCCTTTTTAGCCCAATATAAACCTAAAGTTAATATTATTCATTTTTCTCCCCTTACAGAAGTATTAGAGCCAAAAGAACTTGCAAAATGGATGCTAAAAGACGGGATAAAGGCAAAACTAACATTACAGCTGCATAAAATTATCGGAATAGAATAATTCTTCTTTATCTGAAAAACCAATCTATAGTTAGTTTCAACATATTTATTCTGAATGAATTAGCTTTCTTTCCTGTCTATCTTTTCACGAAATAATGCTAATTTTGACTAATACCAGAATATATCACATAATTACTTTTGACATAGTAGATTATCTAACAACCCTCAAACACTTTCCTAACACTGCAGTAGTCCCCTTAGACGATCTTTACATATAGGTCACGATGTTTATAAATACGCTTGCAGGTTTGCCATAAAAAAGAAGAGATAAGTTTTGTTATCCTTCTTGCAAAATAGAAATTAATAACAGTAGTTCAGGAACATTAAATAAATTTATCCACCACTAATAAGGTGAATAACTTTGATATCGGCATTTTCTGGAATGGGAGTGGTCTGCCAGTTTTCTCTTTTGATAAGTTCACCGTTCATTTTGATAACCAGCATTTTGAAGGTGTAATTCATCATTTTCAAAGCATCTGCAACAACGAGTCCTTCTTTCCAGGGTAATTTATTCCCATTTACAAAGAAAACAGGTTTATCAGCCATTTTTTACATCCCTTTTGTTTCCGCAAGTAGTTCCAAAGCCAAATTTGCCTGCATATTGGCTACAACGGCAACACGGGTTGCAACGGGGCTTATTTCCGCATTTAATTCACTTTTCATATCGCCTACAAGATGTAAAAAACCGTAATGTTCCGTATGGATGCTTTCGTTTTTACCGTAACCAGCCAATCCTGAAGCCACAATTAAATGTTTATTCGGATAATTAGATGTCCAGCAGGAAATTAGCATTTCTTTTTGTTCTGCCTCATCTAACGCCTCTAAAAGCAGGTCTGCAGTTCCAAAAATAGCGTTAAAATTGGCAGGAGTAATTTTTACCGGATGCAAAACAAGATTAATAAAGGGGTTAAAGGACTGAATATTTTCCGCTAATGCCTCCACTTTCAATTTGCCAATTTGGGCTATAGTATATTGCTGGCGATTAAGATTTTCCAGCGTAACAATGTCGTAATCGGCAATAATCAAAGTACCAATTCCGGCTCTGGCTAAGGAAAAGGCAATATTTGAACCCAAACCTCCCGCTCCGGCAATTCCTACAGTTGCTTTTTGCCAAAGAGGAAAGGCGGAAGGATCGCGCTTGGAAAAATACTCTTCCCGGGAAATCAACGCTTTAGCTCCAACTTAATATTGCCTTTGGGGTCTATATCTTTAAGGTTATTCACAAAAGCAATAACGATATCCTGTAATAATTTTTGCACAAAAGGCACAATCACAATTTCCCTATCCCCCACCCAAAGTTTGAGTTCTGCTTGTTCAGCCAAAACGCAATCACTCCTTTCTGCTCTGCCCTGAATAATATCTTCAGCCATAGTATAACAGTCCTTTCCACAGGCAGAACAGCATTCCGGCTCTGCTAAAGGCAAAATATCAAAGCATTTTTCTTCAATCGTGCTTATTAAAACAGACAAATCATCCGGTAAGGAAAAAACTGGTAAACCCTTAAAACTCTTCATTTTAGAAGAAATAACCCCGGAAATTCCAATGCTGGTGTCATCAATCAATTCCTCCAGTTGATCCGTATTTTCCGCACAGACAATTTTAGGCACAGGAGCATTTTGCAGACCTTCAATAATTAGATAATCCGCTTGCAGGTAGGAAACCATTTCTTTTAAATTCAGCGGTCTTGGAAACAATAAGGCACTGTCATATAAGCCCTTAGCGAAAACAGCTTTACTTCCTGCCTGAGTATGGAGAAAAGTATTTTTACCTTCAGTGTCGGAACGATATGTTTCACTATGTATATCTTTGATAGAGCAAACATTATATCCTTTTTTTGTCAGTTCTCTTATCAGGCAGGTTGCCAAAGTTGTTTTGCCGGTTTGATGGTAGCCAATAATTCCTAATGCCCTCATATTTAATCCTTTACGAGCAGTAATTGACAAAAAGCGCTAATTCCTTCTCCTTTTCCACTGATGCCAAGTCCTTCTTCAGTTGTTGCTTTAAGGGAAATTTGCTCTATGGCACAATGTAAATCCAGGGCAAGATTAGCCCTCATTGCATTTATAAAGGGTTGGAGTTTTGGTTCTTGACAGCAGATAACGGCATCCAAATTATTTAATTTCCAGCCCTTTTCCGTGATTAAAGTATATGTTTTGCGCAGTAAAATGCGGGAGTCAATATCCTTATAAGCCAAATCGTTATCGGGATAAAATGTCCCGATATCCCCTAAAGCCAAAGCTCCTAAAAGAGCATCAATAATGCTGTGAATTAACACATCGGCATCGGAATGACCCGAAAGCCCCTTGGAATAAGGAATTTTTACCCCTCCCAAAATAAGTTCCCTATCGGAAACAAGGCAATGAACATCGTAGCCAAAACCGCATCGGAACATTTACTTAATCCACTGTTATACTTTTGGATACATTTTTAGGAACATCAGGATGAACACCATGATCAAGAACTCCCAATTTATCCAGTTTTTTCATTTTCCTCACGCTCATTTTTAGAGCCAGCAATTGCAGAACAATACTTGCGGAAAAACAGGTTAGTAGAGTGGAACCTGTTTTGGGCAACATAATATAAGACCAGGCATAATAGCTGTTTTCACTGGGTCGGGTAGAGGCATTTTTCAGCAGTTGTTCATTTTCTTCAGCAATCACAAAAGTATTGGCACCCCGTATTTTATGGGTATTTATCTGAGAGATGGTGAGATTTACATCGCGCTCATCCGGTCCTGTAACATAAATTAATGGATAATTGCGATAGAGATGTTCAAAGAAATCCTTATCCTGAACAAACCGGTTGAAAATATTAGTCCCTTGAGGTGAAAGGTTGAAGGGCTGATTATGAGTAAAAATATAATCAGCCAATGCTTTATAAACTTCCTTTGTTTCGCTGTGCGGAATGCCTTCTTGTTCGCAAAGCGACTCTATTTCATCAATGTTTTCACTAAAATAACGCAAGAGAGAACGCAGATGCTTAACGCCAAAAACGGTGTTTTTCCCTAAAATTGTATTGGGACCATGTTTGAATTCGGATGCCTCTCTTCCTTCGGCATGCGTTAAAACTGTCTCTCTTATTTTTAAAGCACCTTCCATAGCCACGCCACTGATTTTGGTAGCTAAAATATGAATGGAGGGTTCCATATAAATCTTACCAGCCATAAATTCAATTTCACCACTCACATTATCCAGGGTCTCTTTCAAAAGGGAAGGAATTTTGGCAAGGGAAACAAAGTAATCATCAAGTTCCTGTTGACGCCATAAACGCTGTTCCTGAGTAAGATTATTATCTATTTCATTCAATTTCATCTGGGCTGTTTTAATGGCAAGATAATAGAACAGAGTAATTTGATTCATAAAGCTCTTGGTGGCAGGAACGGCAATTTCCGGTCCGCATAAAATAGGAATTGCCACATCACTTTTTTCCTGACCCAAAGTGGAATTCATATTATTCACCAAAACCACTTTGCGGACATTTAAGTCCTTGGCATCTATATCGTTGAAAATATCTATCAGGTCTTTGGTTTCACCCGATTGAGAAACGCCTATAATAAGGTCATTATCTTTTATGCAGTTGGAATATTCACCTCTGAAATCGCCAGGTAAAATGGGAATTATTTCCATACCGGCAATAGAATTAAAGAAAAGAGCAGCGATCTTAGTGGCATGAAAACTGGTTCCACAGGCAATAGAATAGGCATTGCGGTTATTTAAAATAGTGTTTTTAACCAGCTGTAAAAAGTCGTCTACGCTGGCATTAAAGTCCTTCACATTCATTTCTTCAGCTAAAGCATCCAGAGTTTTAGCCAGCGAGATTTTCTTCAAATCATATTCTCCATTCACCATTTCCAGAAAGAAGTTCTTTTCGTTGGAAAAGAAGTATTTCTTTTCAAAATCCTCCTTCACGGCAACATCAAAAAACTCCCGATAAGTGCTGAAAACTTGATTGAAAAAAAGATTAAAGGTTTCGGAATTTAGAAGTTCGGTAAAAATCCTGTGCCGTTCTGCAAAATTGTTTTCCGTTAAAAACAGCTGAACCTGTTCTAATAGAATATCCCGCACTCCTGCTTTTGCCAATAATGATAACACTCTTTTTCCGCTATTGGAACCACCCTGAAAGAGCTTAATCAGTTTGCCCGTAGTTTCACTTTGAGCATAAATTTCCTGCTCCATAAAATATTCATATTCAGGCAAAAGTTCAACATCTTCAGCTCGCAGTTTGGAATAAATTGGCTTGGCAGGAATTTTATCACCTGTATACCATATTTCATCGGGTTGATTTAAACGCTTGAATTTTAAGTTTTTCTGTGCATAAACCTGATAGTTATCTGCATTATATTCAATAAATTCACCCTCACGCAAATTTACCAGTTGCTTAGTAAAACGCAAAACAGCTGTTAAATCGGAAGATGCCAACGCAAAAGGCATATCTTCCAAAGTCCCGATGCCAAAATATAAACTGCTGCCTGCCTTAATAGCCCAACAGGTCTCCGTAACAGGATCAACAATTACAGCGGCATAGCTTCCCACAAGTTTATCTGCGGTCTGAATTATTGCCTTACGCATACAATTCTTACGTAAATCAATGTCCGTGGGATTTCCTGCTTTATCCATTTCTATGTCAAAATAATGTTCTACAGTATGCACTAACATTTCACCATCGTTATCGCTTTGCACAAAGTGACCTTCTTTCGTTAAAAAGGACTTTAACTCTCTGGTATTAGTTATATTACCATTATGTGCACCATAAATATGCCTTTTACATTTAACTTCGTGGGGCTGAGCATTTTTCTTATCCACAAAGCCAAAAGTAGCCCAACGCACCTGTCCGCAAAATATTTTACCGCTCTGTTTTTCTATGCCTAAGGTCTTTACTAAAGTGCTGGGAGCGCCAACATCTTTTAACAGAGTTATTTCGGTTGTATTTCCCTGAAAAGCGGCTCCTGTGCTGTCATAACCTCTATATTCCAAAGCTTTTAACAGTTTGGAGGCATATTCACCCATTTTTAAAGAGACCTTAGGTAATGCCAAACCTAAAACACCGCATCCCAACCCGAAAACAGGTAAAGGAATATGCAGTTCCCTGTTTCCGAATTTGCATAATATGCGTTTTAACCATAAATACAAAAACTTAGGCATTGTTATGTCCTCTATAATTTCTTTTTTTCTATTAACTGCTTGGCAAAGAAAAGGTCTGCTTCATCAGTTACTTTGATATTGAAATCGTTATCCCAAATATAGCGAATTTTCATTCCCAAATGCTGAACCAGGGAAGCATCGTCGGTAGAAAAATAACTGTCTTTATATGCCTGATGATATGCTTCCATAATTATAGAATAGGCAAAAACCTGAGGAGTGAAAACATTGATGAGCTGATGCCGCGGAAGAGTATTAACTGCATAATTTCCTTCCACTTGCATCACGGTATGTTTTATTTTCCCTGCTGGAATAACTGCTTTATCAATAACCACTGCCGAAAAAAGAATTTCCAGCAATTCCTGCGAAACAAAAGGACGCACTCCATCATGAATAGCTACATATTCTGTTCCTTCAGGACAAACCTGTAAAGCGGAAAAAACAGAATCCTGCCTTTCCAACCCTCCGGCAATTACGATATAGGGCTTATTTATTCCTTCAAACCATTGTTCTATAAGAGCTTCTGTGTGGGCAATATCGCTTTCCGGAACAGTAATTACAAGGTTATCAATTAGTTCCGAAGCCATAAAGGGCTCCATACTTCTAATCAAAATAGGAATTCCTTCCAGTTCCCTAAATTGTTTTTTTCTGTTTCCCGGTAGGCGTTTACCGCTTCCTGCAGCAGTAATAATGGCGGTTGTATTATTTAAGAAATCCATTTATAAAAAACCCCCCGACTCTCTCTTTGGGCAGTTATTTTCTTTTCCTGATACAATTGACTTAGCACTTTGCTGATTTCATTAATGTGAATATCCAGCATAGCAGAAAGGTCTTCTGCGGTAGAAGGACGCCTTTTAAGCGTATTATGCAAAAGTTCAATAAGTTCGCCATCCAGTTGACTTTCCGCAGGTTGATATTTAACTTTGGCAATAATTTCCACGGGTACACAAACCTGTTGAGAAAGCTGCTCTTTAACCTGCTTAAGTGTATGCAAAGGTATGGGCTTAACCCAATCTTCCGCTCCGGGACGGTCTAAACAATTTAACTGCACCAAATCCGGCTTAATTTTATTGATAGCTTTTGCCAGAGCGGAAATTTCTTGCGGAATGGTGTTAATTCCTGAAACCAGAAAAACTTCCAGCCAAATGATACCTTTATATTCCTGTCTGAAATGAATTAAACCCTCAATAAGCTCTTCCACTTTCAATTCCGGACAGGGACGATTGATTTTCTCAAAACCCTCTTGAGTAGCAGAATCAAGTGAAGGCAAAACAATATCACAGGGAAGAACTTCTTTACGGACTTCCGGATCGGAAAACAGTATACCATTCGTAAGCAAGGCAAGTTTATAGCTTGGGTATTTAGCTTTTATATAGTTTACTATCTGCCCCAATAAACTGTTTAATGTGGGTTCACCGGCTCCGGAAAAAGTGATATAATCCAAATGAGGGTTGGTAGACATAAAACTATCCAATTCAGCCAAAATTTCCCTCGTCTCAAAAAATGCTTCCCGTTTAGTTACCTGATGTGTAGTTCTTTGCACTTCACAATACACGCAATTTAAGGGACAATATTTATACGGAACAAGGTCTATACCTAAAGATATACCTAACCGACGGGACATTACAGGTCCAAAAAGGTGTTTATACTTAATCATCTTAAAAGGTTGTTCCAAATTGTAAATGGGGTTCCCAACCGCCATCGTTGATGTTATAGGCATAATCAAAACCGATTAAACCGAAAGGACTGCGGATTCTGATTCCGAGTCCGGTTCCTTTTTTAAAATTGAGGAAATTGAAATCACGCATCTTATTATAGCTGTTTCCAGCATCAAAAAAGGCAACTGCAATTATTTGATCGGTTCCTAAGGGATAACCTAATTCCGTAGAAAAAATAATTGCTCTTGTTCCGCCTCCGGCAGGACCAATGGAACTATCGGGAAAACCTCTTATTCCATCTGCACCTGTTCCGCCCAAATAGAATTTTTCATCAGGAGGAGCATCTTTAGACCTGCCATAAGGAGTAACATAACAAAAACGCCATTTGGTGCGTAAAATAAGTTTCTCCCAGGTATCCATATACCAGTTAACTTGAGCAATTTCCTTGAAATAATCAAAATCACCGCCAAACATACCACCTGCAACTTCACTGTAAAGAGTAAACTGACTTCCTTTGGTAGGGAAAAATACATTGTCGCGTGTATCTCTGCTTAGCGTTAAACTGAACGCACTGGTGTATCTCCAATTCAATTTACTCAGTTCAATCAAGTTGGCATTGGCAGTGGAATCTGCCATAATAGCATTCATATTGGTTATTCTGTATTTCTTGGAATAGAGAGAATAACCGGCTACAGCTCTCGTTTTATCTATCCAGGGAAGAGTTTGACCAACCCTGATTCCTGCACCACGAGTAAAAATCTCGTAATAGAAAGAGCTCCAGGTCTTTTTCGTGTAATAGAGATTGCTTCCCAAAAGGATATCGGTATCCAGCAAATTAGGATTGGTGAAAGCAAATTCAAAGTTTTGGGTGTTGCCTCCAAATTCCCAGGTCAGATTCGTTGACCAGTTATTACCAAACAGATTATTTTGAGCTATAGAAAGCTGGCCTACAAATTTATCCTGGGAATTATAACCCACTCCTCCATTGGCAGTTCCACTTGCACGGTCTATAACATCAAGCTGTAAATCTATGTCCCCGTCTTTATTGATGGGAGTATAATCCAAACGAATATCCTGTTCAAAGAAACCCAAATTGTAAATGTTTTGTTGACTTCGCATTACTTGGGTCTGACGAAAATAGTCACCAGGTGAAACTTCCAGCTGACGCCGGATCACTTTTTCCTTGGTTTTTCTGTTACCTGTAATATGTATCTGGTGAATTCGGGCACGGTTATTTTCATTGATTTTCAGGTTTACGATTAGCTGGTCGCCTTCTTTAACATAATTCGGGATAATAGACACATAGATAAACCCTTCATCAAAGTATTTGGTATAGATTTTTCGTATTTCGTTATCAAAGAACTCCTGGTCAAAGGGTTCGCCAATTTTCATCGTGAAAATATCTTGCAGTTCTTCAGAAGAGAAAAAATCATTCCCTTCAATAGTTATACCCCCGAAATTATATTTGGTTCCTTCATAAACATTAATAACGATTTCAATGTATTTTTCCCCCAGCGGTTGAATTTCGTAGGGACCTATCACTACATCTATAAATCCGTTTTTCTTATAGAAAGCGGTGAGTGCTTGCAGATCAGCATCAAATTTTTCCTGCTCAAAATGACCTGAGCGAAGGAAACTAGCAGGTTTGGTTTTCATCTTTTTCTGCAAGGTCTTATCTTCAAAATAGCTATTCCCTACGAAGGTTATTTGCTTGATAGAGACCTTTTTACCTTCATTTACCTGAACCTTCAAACCAATCTTGTTGTTAGGTAAACGGGATTCAAATATCTGAATTTCGGCATTACTGAAACCCTTGGTAGCATATTCATTTTTCAGCTTGTTCAATAACTGATTTTTAACTCCTTCACTCCAGTAACTGCCAACCTTAACATTTACCAGTTCATCTATTCTTTCCTGCTTTACCGCTTTGAAACCAATATATTCAATACTGCTTACAATCGGATTTTCCTGGATTTTTATCAGTATAGTTACTCCTGTTCTATAGGGTTCAGATTCCACTTGAATATCAGAAAATATTCCCATTCTATACAAATTACGAATGGATTTTGCCACGGCTTCAGGATCAAGAGTATCTCCAACTCTAAAACTGAGTGCGGAAGTAACCAGTTCCGGATCTATATTTACAGCTCCGATTACTTTTATTTCATATATGATTTCTCCAACAGCATACAGGTTTTGGGCAAGACAGCCAAGCAGCAAAATTAAGATGCTGCATAGTATTATTCTTCGCATTATTCCTCCACTCAAGAGTTAATAGCCAGAATTGTAAATAGCCCTTTTTAGTAAAGACATTTTTTTGTTTTATCCCGCTAATTCCTTTAGAGCATTTTTAAAAACGCATATTTGGGGTTTAGCTTTATATCTGTTTTTATTACAAGCCATTATCCCCTTTTTTCTGTTCTTCCCTAATTGCATTGCTTACCCATTGCTTACCCATTACGGATGGGATTAGCAATGAGTCCGTATTGCGTAACTAATGCTTCTTGGCATAAGGAGTTATATCCCTTCCCTTTTGCTAATTCTTTTATCATCCCTGTGAAAGCAGAAATCCCTATACTTTTAACCCAAATAATGCAATGTTAGAAAAATGAGTTGGCAAAATCTTTCTTTGCCAAAGACAAGGAAGGATTCTGTTTAAATTTATACCTACTATTTGTACAATCAGAACTTGGAAATTGGATGGCTATATATTATTAATTATTTCTATGGCATTAGTTAAGTTTAACCTTGGTGCCAAACTAATTATTTCAATTAAATATCCTATGTATATCCGTAAAATAGTTTCTAACTACCTTTCTCCCAATTGTTATAACAAAGAAAAGAAACAAAGTTTGAAATAACCTGAATCAGCTTATCTATCCTTGATTTTCTTCTTTTTGATTCTCATAGTATTTCTTGCATAAATCGTTTAAATCAATTGCGGGAAGAATATAGGTATCAACAGGATAATAGGAAGTTATGTTCTGTAGATAAGCGCGAATGTTATTATATGTGATAGCGGTTGCAGAGAAGTTCACCAACTGCCCAAATTGAATGGAATTCACATCTATTGAAGCATCAATTCTAAAATCTCCTGAAGCTTGCACCCTTATACACAATCCTGGTTTATCCGGATAAGTTTTTTTTGCTTTGATCTCATAATAGATACGCACAAGATGGTCATCCTCATTATTCTTATAAATCTTTAAGACAATATCCAGGTCATCAATATTTTTGCTTTTAGTATCATCAGGTAGATCAATATATATTTGCGTATCTAATACTACAAACATCTCTTGTTGAAGTTCACTACGCCGGATTTCCACAATCACTCCCTATAACTCTATTCTGATTATTGTATTTATCATTATGTACCTGCTTGAAATCTTCAAAATTATAAATATTCGCCTTCTTCGTATGTGGTTTACCAAAGCTTTCAAATGCATATTCTCGGATACTTTCTACTTTGGCTTCTTGAATATCACAGTGAAATTTAACCTGGTATTTTTGTGATATCCCAGCAAGCATAGTAAGGTTGAGCAATCTATCTCCAGCAAAAACCTGGCTTAAATAGGAAGGTGAAACCCCTGCAGCTTTAGCAAGCTCTTGTTTGCTAATTCCCCGTTCCTTGATAAAATCCTCAATTTCAAAGCTTATCGCCATACTTAAGGCAATTGCTTCATACCTGCGAAGATTACCCTGGATAGATTGTTTTATCTTTTCATGATTGTATTTTGAACTCATACCCTGCCACCTTTTTTATTATATTTTTTTCTTTTTTCCTGTTCTCCTGGTTCTTTTTACCACTATGTATCTCACAAATGATTACCTGCTTTCCCTCTTCAAAGTAAATTTCCCGGCAATATAACCTGTCATTTCTCCCTTTGTCCATAAACTTCATAGCAGTAATCACAGGATTATTTTGCTCTTTTCTGTATAGTTCATCACGATACCGGTTCTGGTAAATCACCGCTGCTATTGCTGATAACTTATCGCATCTGTAATTTATATCGCCAGGTACAAATTTAGGGTTTATTCCTTTTCCACCCAAAAAATCCATTAATTCATCGTGGATTTTTTCACGTACAAACAAAGATACTTTGTATTTAGGACACCTTAAATGAACAACCGGCTGTAATAAATCATCTATACATACTGTCTTTTCCAAGTTATCTAATTCCACTTTATCTATAGCTAAAGTTTTGTCAAGCAAAATTTACTCTCCTCACTTTCGGTTTAAGGTCCTATGAGAATGTAAATAATGGAAAGAATATGATTTTTTTCTTCATCTTGAGTATAGATAATCTATTTATAATCATCATTGAGGATTAAGGATAAGGTTGTGCGAGTTTTGGGATAAAGGCATTTCCCTAAGAAATGCTAATAGTTTCTGCAATCTTTTTTTGCTTGTCGTAAGAGAATTTAACAGCTCTTCTAATAAAGGTTTATAATCCATATATTACCACCATAACTAAAATAAGTTACTTTTTTTGACCATCTAACTAATATTACTTACATTGTCTTTCATTATAGACAAGAAATAAAGGAGAGAGAAGATGTCAAGCAAAATAATGGATAAAGATGAAATAAGATATGAATTAAAGAGGATGAATCGTCCGCAAAAGTTAATAAATGCGAATTTCAAAAATCGGGATTTATAAATAGTATACCAGCATTTATTTTATAAAATTTGGAAACAAATATGCTTGCATAAGTTAAGATAACATTTTTTTAATTCAGAGGTTATTATGAGATTGCAGGTTAAAAAAGTTCTTCTAACTCTTAGCTTATTTATCAGCATAGGGATGTTGTTTAGTCAAACAATTGAAAATGTGAAACCTGGCCGGAAATATAGTTCTCCTTTGCCTCAAAACGCTTATCCGGAAGAAGAAATTTGCCGTGCCGATTCTGCTCACGGTTTTGATGTGCTAAAATATGAAATTACACTAACTATCAATGACGCTTTACATTATATTTGGGGTAATGTATTAGCAACGGTGATTGCCACGGAAAATCTTACCAGTATGTCTTACGAATTAACCGGTTTCAATGTGAGTAATGTTTTGGTAAACGGAATTCATGCCACAAGTATTAACTATGGCACTCATTTCACTTTTCCGGTTAATGTATCAGCAGGAGAGCAATTTACAACGCAGGTATTTTATTCAGGTACCCCTCAATTAGTTTATAGTTACTATAATATCGGAATGATTTTTAGTAATAATACCGTTTTTACTATATCCGATCCTGATGCCGCTCGTGCCTGGTGGCCCTGTTATGATCACCCCTGGGATAAAGCAATTGTGGATTTGCACATTACTATGCGCAGTGACTGGAAAGTTGCTGCCAATGGAATTAGAACCGAAATAGTGAATAATGGTGATGGCACTTCTACAACTCATTGGATTGGAGAAAACCCGATGACTACTTATCTGGTTTGTATAACTGCTGGTCCTTATGTAGAAATAAATCAGACAGTTCCGGAACAGAATAATCTGCCCGTTCAGAATTTCGTAATGCAAAATCAATATAATAATGCTTTAATAGACCTGCAAAATCTCCCTTGGATGATTTCCTGGTTTTCTGAACTTTTCGGTGATTATCCTTTTGAAAAATATGGCAATGCTGTCGTAAGTATGAGCACTTACGGGGCTATGGAACATCAAACAATGACTACTTTAGGAAATTATATTATTAGTGGAAACGGTGCTTATGAAACAGTTATAGCTCATGAACTTGTTCATCAATGGTTTGGGAATGCAGTTAGTTTTTTAACTTTTAAGGATGTTTGGCTTTCTGAAGGTTTTGCTACTTACGGAGAATTTCTCTGGACAGATAAAAGATTTGGCTGGCAAAGTGCCTGTAATTATCTACATAGTAATTTTCATCAGTATTATCTGGATTGGGAAGCTAATGCAGGACCTCAAACTATATATAATCCTTCTTTTTATAACTATTTTTCGCCGCCCTCTTATGAAAAAGCAGCCAGCGTGTTACATATGTTACGGTTAAAGCTTGGAGACACCAATTTTTTCAACTTGCTTCGGCTTTATTATAATACCTATAAAAACGGGAATGCTGTTACGGCAGAATTTGAAACACTGGCAGAACAAGTTAGTGGACAAGACCTTAGCCCATTCTTTAACCAATGGATTTATGGTTCAGGAATTCCTAATGTGAAATATTCCCTGTGGCAAAATGAAACTAATAACCATCTGGAAATATATGCCAAAACTACTTCTCCAACTGCCACTTCCTTCACGGTGGAAATTCCTTTTCGGATTACTCAAAATGGAATTAGCGATTCTTTATTGGTAATTGCCGCTCCTGATGGCTATTCCAACGATTTTAATTATTCCGTTTTGAGCGATAATTTCAATATTGTTTCCAATTATAACCATTGGACTTTGTTGAAGGAATTAGCGGAACAAATTCCTCATTTTACGGAATATCTGCCCACCAATAATTGCGTTTTACTTTTCTGGAATACATTTATACCAAACAAGGATCATCAGTATCGGCTCTATCGTAAATTGAGCAGTGCACAAAATTGGTCTTTACTTGCTACCTTAAATAACGACACTTTCAGCTTTGCCGATACAACTGCAATTTCTGGTATCAGTTATGATTATCAATTTAGAGTAGTTGATGTAAACGGATATTTTTCCAGACCTTCAGAGACCGTTTCTGTTACACCTCAAGCATTCAGTTTTACGGGTGAACTTTTAGTTGTTGATGAAACCAGAGATGGAATAGGAACCCAAATCAATCCCGATGATGAAATGGTTGATACTTTTTATGCTTCCGCCTTAAGTTTATTTTCCTGCCCGATTGATAATTGGGATTGTGCTACCCAGGGTCTTCCCAATCTGGAAACTTTGGGAAATTATAAACTGGTGCTTTGGCATTCGGATGATTTTAACCAAAATTTGCTGCAGGGTAATTCTTCTTTGCTTAGCAGTTATATTGCAGGTGGTGGAAAAATAGTTATTTCCGGCTGGAAAACCCCTTCAGTTTTAACGACGGAATTTTTTAACCGCTTTGGAGGTGGAGTAACTCCTATTTACGATAATTCTGCCTGTTTAATCAGTGCTCAATCCGATATCTATCCAACTTTAACAGTGGACACTAATAAGACCCTTTCCTCCTGGAATTCAATGTTACCATATATTTTTACTTTCAGTGGAGCTGAAGAACCTTTATATTTTGCCAATATGATGGAAGGAAGTAATGGAGCAGGACAGTGTATTGCTTTCAAGCACGATTTTAACGGCACTTTAGTTCTCTTTGGCTGTCCGCTGTATTTTATGCATTTAGATGAGATTACCAATATGTTCTATGAGCTCTTACCTACTCTAAATCCTGCTTTACCGAATTCCGATGAAACTATTATTATGCCTCAGGCAACTCTTTCCGCTTTTCCCAATCCTTTTAATCCGACTGCTACAATTTCCTTCTCTTTACCTGTTGGCGGAAAAGCAGAACTGGTATTATACAACCTGAAGGGACAGAAAGTAGTTACTTTATCAGAAGGTCTTATGCCCCAAGGGAAATATAGCATCTATTTTAACGGAAGCGATGAAAAAGGCAGAGCTTTGGCTTCCGGTGTCTATTTGCTTCGTTTGCAACATCCTGCAGGCATTATAACGAAAAAGATTACTCTGCTTAAGTAGGAGCTAAATGTTCTATTGTCCAACCCGTATTATTTTTGCCGATAATGCGATGCAAAAGGCAAAAGAATATATTGCCTCTTTCGGAAAAAGAGCTTTAATTGTAACCGGAAAAAACAGCGCTAAACAAAGTGGCGCTTTATCCGACACCATTTCTGTTTTGAGGGAAGCTGATATTAATTATGCTCTTTTTGACCGCATTACGGAAAATCCTACTTTGGATATTGTAATGGAAGGCAAATCCGCTTTTTTGCAAAATAACTGTGATTTTGTTATTGGCATAGGAGGTGGCAGTCCTGTTGATTCCGCAAAGGCAATTTCCTTGGCTGCTGCAAATTCCTTAAACAGAGATGAAATGTATAATACTTCTGTTTTTAAAAAGGCATATCCTATTCTGGCAATTCCCCTTACAGCAGGAACTGGAACAGAAGTTACTCAATATAGTGTTCTTTCTGATCCTCTTACTAAAAAGAAAGCCGGTTTTGGCTGTGATTTAGCTTTTCCTACTTTAGCTGTTTTAGACCCGAAATATACTTTAACTTTGCCACCAAAAGTGACTCTGCATACTGCCTTGGATGCTTTAAGTCATCTCTTGGAAGGGCTTTATAGTAATCAGCGTTCACCAATCGTCTATCCCTTTATCTATAAAGGTATTGCCTCTATTATGAAGTTTTTGCCTATTGTTCTTTCCAAACCGGAAAATTATTTGGCAAGAGAAGAACTGATGAGAGATGCACTTTACGGAGGAATGGTTATAGCTCAGGGAAGTACTACTCTTCAACATTCTATTGGTTATCCTTTAACCTCTTTTTATGGTATTCCTCATGGTTTGGCAAATGCTATGGTTATGGAAGATATTATGGAGCTCTATTATCCTGCTATTCAGCAAGAACTGGATGACCTGTTCAGCTATTTACAAATAAATAAAGATAACTTTTATACCTGGCTAAAGTCCCTGCCTTTTGAACGCAAAATTGACTTCAGTGAGGACTTTATAGATAAAGCTATTCCTCAAATTATGAGCAGTCGTAATATGGCTCTGAATCCATTACCGGTAACTGAACAGCAAGTTAGAACCCTTTTGGAAAACCTTCGGAAAACTTGATCTCCACGGAAAGTTGATGTCCTCATCAACCAATCACTGTAAAACTATTAATCCAAATGGTATTCATTCTTCATTGAAATTTATATGTCTGTGGTCTTTTACCTGAAAAATCTGGAAGTTCCAGTCCTTTTTTCGTGGAGAGCGTAATTTTCCATTCGCCTTTACTCCCCTTTTTTTGATTCAGAGCAAAGCAGAGTTCAATTGATTCCCAAATTAAAGCCGGATTATGAATTCTAAAACCAGCTCCTTCTGTCAGCAGAACATTTTTAGTGCTGATTTGGGAAAAGTGATTGGTAGCAAAGGCACAATCCAAAAAGGTAAAGAGTCCTATTTTAAAGCCCCAGATTTGATAAGGAGTAGTAATATCGTTTTCCAAATTAGAGCGTAACAGTTTATCACCCTGTAAATTCCAGATTCCACGATAGCCGGAAAGGGAAGAAACATTCATTTGTTCCCTGGGATAGCGTTTTCCTCCGAGAACTAAATTGCTGTTGAAAAAATACCTGCTTTGGAAATCTCCTATGTGTTGTAAAGGAGAAATAAAAAGGGGCTCAACAGCCAAAACACTTTGTTCCGTTCCTTCACTGCCAATATATGTTTCTAAAGCACTGACAAAATAAAGATATGAACCGCGAAGCAGTTTATCTGCCCGGGAATAATGCAAACCGGTAAAAAGACGGTTATGGTATTCTCCGAATTCATAACCCAAAAGTGTTTCAGTTAAATAGCCAACAGGCAAAACATTGTTAACCAGAAAAAAACTGATGTTTCTAAAGGAAGTGTAACCGGTTTTGGTAAAAGCAAAAGAACTTAAGGCAAAGATATTATCCTGCCAGGGTTTACCTGTATTTGCATCAACTTCCGGACTTTTGGTAAACCAGTTTTTCTCCAACCCGAGAGCAACATATTTATAGGCATTCGTTAGATTATCGGAAAAGCCAAAACTATGCGCATACCAGGAGCCAAGAGTCCATTTTTCCGTAGTTAAAGTATCGGCAGGAGGGTGAATATAATTTCTGGTTCCTTCAATACCTCCGGAATGTGGAGTTGCAGGATAAAGAAAAGGATGGCTTAAATACAAATCCTGATTTGAATTACCTGAAAATTCCTTCCAAAAAGCATCAACGCGGAAAAAAGTGTTCTTGATATTAGAATCGCTGTAATATGTCTCCCAGCTTAGTGTTTTCATTTCCTTGGGGTTAATATGCCAAATATGTTTCAGTCCCAAACCCAAACCCAGAATGTTTTGTTCATTTATCTTCAAGCGGTATTTACTTTGGGAAATAATCCTGCCGCTCAGTTCCAGAGAAAATTTATCCCGCACGAGGACAAAAACATCAACAGTGTCATCTTCATTATCACTAATCAGCAGTTCTGCTTCTCTTAAATAGGGTAAGTCCTTCAAATAGGCAAGGTTACGATTCATTATTTCCGGATTAAAATCATCGCCTTCGGCAAAAAACAGCATATCTTTAATAATCCAATCCCGGGTTTTATAGTGAAGAGAATTACCTAAATCCAAAATCCTATTATAGATATGTGTTTCCGGTTTATCAGGAAGCATTTCAAACACATCCAGATTAACGATGTAAATTTTGGCTATCTTTTTCCCGCTATATTGCTCAAAAATGGAAAAGAGATTTTGTTCCTGCTGGCGTTCTGCCTCCATTTTAAAAATTAGAGGATAGACCTTTTTATACAGCCAGTTTTCCGTCCAAGGTTCGGGAATCGTTATTTTAAGGGAATCTGCTGGAGAAGTGAATTCGGTTTCCTGGCAAAAGAGTGTGCCTCTTACAAGTATTATAGCAAGAAAGCCAAGATATATTAAAAAAGTTTTCTTACTGAACAATTCTGTCCAGCGTGGGAAGCATTTCTGCCAGAAATTCATTCCATTTATTTTCCCAAATCGCTTTTCTTGCCATTTGCATCAGTTCCTGATAGAACCATAAACTATGAATAGTAGTAAGTCGCATTCCCAAAATTTCATTCATAGTGATTAAATGCCTGATATAAGCGCGGCTGAAATGAGTGCAGGTATAACAACCACAGAGAGGATCAATAGGGCTGAAATCGTCTTTATAACGAGCTGCTTTAATTATCATTTTGCCATACCTGGTAAAAATACTGCCTTTGCGTGCATTCCGAGTGGGCATCACACAATCAAACATATCTATGCCCCGGTCTATATTATTCAGCAAATCGCTCGGAGTTCCAACGCCCATTAAATAGCGTGGCTTATCAATTGGCAAGATATCATTTAGAAAGGAAGTAATCCTTAATAAATCCTCTTTTTCTTCACCTACGGCAAGTCCACCAATTCCATAACCGTCAAAATCCATTTCCATTAGTTCCAAAGCGGATTTTTCACGCAAATCCTCATAAATTCCCCCCTGCACAATTCCGAAAAGTGCCTGATGTTTATAATTCGTAAAGGCCTTTTTTCCTCTTTCAGCCCAGTCCAATGTAGTAGCAAGTGATTTTTCCACATACTTTCTGGTAGAAGGATAGGGAGGGCATTCATCAAAGCTCATAATTATATCTGCGCCAAGAGCTTCCTGAATTTCAATCACTTTTTCCGGTGTAAATATATGAGGAGAGCCATCAATATGGGATTGAAATTTTACCCCTTCTTTGCTTATTTTGCGTAAAGCAGCCAAGCTCATTACCTGAAAACCGCCGCTATCTGTTAAAATTGGATGATTCCAACTGATAAATTGATGCAAACCACCCGCTTTTTGGATTAAAGTGTGCCCGGGTCTTATATAGAGATGGTAGGTATTTCCCAAAATTATTTGTGCCTGAACTTCTTCCAGTTCTTTGGGGCTCATTGCTTTCACTGTTCCCAAAGTTCCTACAGGCATAAAAACAGGAGTTAAAATCTCGCCGTGTTCTGTTTTCATTATTCCGGCTCTGGCTTTTCCGCTGGTCTTTTGTAAAGTAAAATTAAACATTTATTGCCCTAATAAGAATTGGCGGATAAGCAGCTTGGAAATATCGGCATAGAAGGCATAAAACATCAGTAACAATAAAATGGCAAAACCAACACGCTGTAAAAATGCCTGCACTTTTATCGGTACAGGTTTCCCGAAAATACCTTCCAGAAAGGCAAAAAAGATATGTCCTCCATCCAAAACCGGAATGGGCAAAAGGTTCATTATCATCAGGATCAAACTTATTGAAGCAAGAAAGATAATTAGAGAACTAAATCCGCGCTGAGCAACCTGTTGACCCATTGTAGCAATCATCACGGGACCTCCAAGATTATTTTTCAGCTGTTCGGGTTTTGAAATCAATTTGTATAAGCCCACATAATTCATCACAATAAAGCTGATGGTGCTTTGGGTGCCGTAGCTTATTGCCTGCAGAGGATTATATCTGTTAACACTTTTCACCGGCATATATTGACTAATCCCAATCATTTTTTGATCACCCATAGAGACATTTTCTTCCAGAGCTATTTTTCGTTGCAGGATTTTTCCGTCCCGTAAAATGGTTAACAGAACTTCATCGTTTTTTGAACCCACAATTTTTTCCCGCATTTCATACCAGTTGGAAACATTTACACTGTCTACAGCCAGAACTTTATCTCCGGGTTTTAACCCTGCTCTCCAGGCAGGCATTCCAGTAAAAACCTCTCCAATTGTGGTATCTACTTTGGGTTCAAGGGATTTAATTAAAGAATCCACTTGGGAGGGAGCTACTTCTAAAACTGTCTTTTGTCCGTTATGAAAATAGGAAATGGTATTGGGTTTTTTCTCGGAAAGCGACACTAAAAATTCCTGAAAACCCTTTATCGGTTTGCCGTTTACACTTATAATACTGTCTGCAGGACTGAATGTTTCAGCCCAAATTCCTTTGGCATTTTGAATAACCGGAACAAGGTCTTCCTGTTTTTGCGGCAACATAAAGGCAATTATGAATAGTAACAATCCGAAAAGCAGATTGGCAAAAGGTCCGCTGAAGGCAATAAGAGCTCTTTTCCACCACGGTTTGCCCAAAAAAGTGCTTTCTTTATCAACGCTTATTTCTTCTTCTGGATTTTCCCCTTGCATTTTTACATAACCGCCTAAAGGAATCCATCCCACGCGATATTGAATACCATTTTTCTCAGTTGTCCAAATTGCTTTTCCGAAACCTATGGAAAAACTTTCAATGCCTACTTTAAAAGAGCGCGCCACTAAAAAGTGACCCAGTTCATGCACAAAAATCATCAGCCCGAAGGCAATTATTGTTACCAGCAAAGTTAACATATACTTAAGCTAATGCCCTCATTATAAATGCCTATTCCTGCGCTTTTTGTTTTGCCAGAGTAATGGCAATATAGCTGGCAACATCGGTGGCATAAGTTCCTTGACCAAAACCAGCATCGTAACCAAGTTCTATTGCCAGTTCGTGTGAAATGCGCGGTCCACCGCAAATAAACAGCATTTTATCTCTTAATCCTTCCGCTTCTGCAAGTTCTATAAGGCGGGTTAAATTTTTGATATGGATATTTTTCTGGGTAACTACCTGGGAAACCAAAATAGCATCTGCATTCACTTCTCTGGCTTTGGCAAGAAGTTCTTCACAAGGAACCTGAGCTCCCATATTGATAGCATTGAAACTATGATAGCGTTCCAATCCGTAACGATGATTGTAACCCTTCATATTCATTATGGCATCAATTCCGACAGTATGAGCGTCACTTTCTATGCAAGCACCAACAACAGTTATTTTCCGTCCTAAATGTTCTGCCACAAAAGCATCTGTTTCTTCCATTGTCATTACCGGTGTTTCTACTACTTTTACTTTGATTTTGCTGATATCTACACTTGTGGAAGTAACAGCATAGGCAATAAAATGTGTAAAGCCCTCCCTTAAATCGCTCATAGATGTTATTTCCGCTTCGTCAAAACCTGTTTGTAACAATAATTTTCTGGCTGCTTCTTTGCCCAAAGCATCACAGGAAACGGGCAATGTAAAAGAAAGCTGCATTTTTCCATCGTTTAAGGTATCGCCATAAGGACGAATTATATTTTTGCTCATAAAGCAAGCTCCTGTTTCATAATTTCCAAAAAGGGATTGTAATAGTCCTTATCTTTCATAATTACACCGTCCAAACCTTTTCCCCCATTTTCGGGTCGTTTAATATCGGCAAATTCACCTTTAGCCATAGCACTAAAAAGACCTTCCCGAGCTACTTTTTCCAAAAATTCCGTTGCCTGAGCCAAGACCTCATTTGCTCTTTTGTTAATAAAACTATCTTCACTTAAACATAAATTTTGGTTCAGGTCTTTTACCGCTTTAAATATATATTTGGCATTTTCAATAGCCAGAAAGCGGTCTGCCAAATGCGGAGTATGAATTGCCTCCGTCATCATACCTAAAAGCTGAACACCTTGCCCTGTCAATTGCCCGATAAAATTGAACATCGCATTGAGCAGATAGGTCTTAAAAATATTACCGCTGGCAAATTTTGTCGGTGGCATATATTTTACCGGTGCATCAGGAAAGAGGGTTTTGGTTAAAAGAGCGTGTGCTAACTCAAAACTAAAGCTGTTTTCCAGCTCGGGATCAATCTCAAAAGCATGTCCTAATCCCATTTTTTCGGGTTTAATACCGCTCATTAAAGCAAAACTTTCATTGATTAACTGGCTCGCAGTAACCGTATATGCCTTTTCTACAGCATCGGAAGTAGTTAAATAATTATCTTCACCGGTCTGAATTTCAATTCCCGCATAGGCATTGATCATTCGCGCAAAATATTGATCCAGCAAGGTTCTTTTGGGGTTAATATCTCTGAACAATATGCCATACATTGCATCATTAAGCATCATATCCAAGCGTTCCATTGCCGCCATAGCCGCGATTTCAGGCATACAAAGTCCACTGGCATAGTTTGTTAAATAAATATAATGGTTCTCTTCTTCAGCTACCTCATCCAGCGCTTTACGCATTATTTTAAAATTTTCCTGCGTGGCAAAAGTGCCTCCAAAACCAACCGTAGTGGCACCAAAAGGCACATAATCCAATAAGGATTGAGCTGTTGAACGGATAACTGCAATAGCATCGGCACCTTCTCTTGCTGCAGCTTTGGCTTGGACTACATCTTCATAAATGTTTCCAGTAGCGACAATTACATAGATAACTGGTTGGGGGCGGGGCTGATATTTAGCCAGAAGTTCTTCCCGCTTTTGTTTTTGGGCTGTTATATGACCCAACATTTTATCTACCAAAGGATTAAGAGTTTCCCAAATTGCTTCGACTGAGGCAAGAGGAATTTGAGTTATGCCTAAACCTTTATAGGCAACTTCTTCCGCTACTTGCTGTGCTGTTAAACCCTTTTTTAACATAGCATTAGCCACCCAAATTGCTGCTCCTTTCTGAAGAGCGGAATTTTCCACCAAATGATCTACCACAACATTAGGCAAGGGGTTACCATCTTTGAGGGCACCGTCTATTCCCATCAAGCGTAATACTGTCCTTTCTGTAGCTACAGTAGTATAGCCCTCAAACAGCCAAGTAAAAGCATTTGTTATCTGAAATGCCGCTTTCCGGGCTCTGGATACCATTTCCTGATTAAGACCTATTTTTAGCATTTATCGCTCCAATATATTGAAAAGTAAAGTCGTTGCATTACTTTTGGAACTGCTTGTTTCGTCAAGGGATTTTGTTTTTTTCCTTGCTTGCTTGTCAACATCAACCCTTCCTTAAGGTTGGGTGGAGGATGGGTAGTCACTAAGTATCTTGCTGGGAACAATAACTTGGATAGTGCAAATCTCTCACAGATTGTTATAGTTTATCCCAAATAATATAGTTGAGCAAAAATGGGTTGGCAAGTTCCTATATGCCAAAGAGTTTGCAGAACCCTGAGAAATGAATTTCCTCTCTTTATGGAAAATTAAAACTCAGCAAACCAAATACAAAATTTGTCTTTTCTTCTCCAGGTTGAAACCCTTCTCTAATATCTATCGTTCCTACGGAATTTTTCTCTTTTATAGCTCTCTTTCTTCGTTATAAATTTTCACTTATAGTGTAGTCGGAGCTCGCTGAAGCTCTGCATTTTTTTCTTGTTGAGAAACGGCGTTCTCCGGCTACACATTATTTATTTATTAGTATTTTTCTACTGCCTTATCCAGCTCCTGAAATGCCTGAGATGCCTTAAACTGATTGTAAAGTGCTTCTTCGTTGCGAATGCTGTTCGCCAATTTTCTGTTGATTTCATCTTTAGGTATTTTCAACTGAATCCAGGTTTTATAGCGAACACCATCTGGTTCATTAACCTTTCTGGTCTCAATTTTACCCATTAGAACACCGGTAAATTTTGCAGAAGAAACGGCTTTTACCACATTTTGTGTAAGAGCTAAAACCTGAGGGTCTTTAACACCTGCTTCTTCTTCATAATTTTTCAGCATACTATTCACCAAAACCTCTACATACTGTGCTGCTTCCTGAAGAGCATTTGCCCTGGCTGCTTCCACTGATAAATTTTCCGAAACCTTGGTTGCTTGTCCATAAGTACAAACATAATCCTGTTCAGGTTGGGTAGCCCACCAAGCTGGACGGTAAACTTCCTCACCTTGTGGTTTAATATTGGCTTTTTTGTTTGAACTGCAAGATGCAATCATCACAACTACAGCCACTAAAACTAAGAGTAACATCATCTTGTTTAACTTCATTTTTCCTCCCTTTAGGGTTAAATATTCTTTTTGCTTTTCATACTCTATAGTCAAATATACAATCTAATCAATCATCAGGTATATGTCAAGTTCAAAATACCAAACACAAAAAAAAATAACGATTTCAGAATTTTCCAAATTACAAGATTGATTGGGTTATGACTATAATTATTGACAGATGATGGCAAAACAAATTTAAAGTTAAGGAGATTAAAATTTACAAGGAGTCAGCTTTGGAAAATAATTTAGATGTCCTCAATTATCAAGAACTAATTAAGAAATATAGCTGGATTTTGGAAAGAGATCATAACTGCATTTTAAGCCCTGATTCGGATGGATTATTATGTGGTTTGTTTATGTCTAATTATCTAAATTGGAAAATAGTTGGCTTTTATGATGGTAAAATCCTGATAAAAGATAAGAAAATTGATCTTAATGAATGTATTTTTTTGGATATGGAAATATTTAGGGACTTTATCAGAAGCGCGGGTCACCATATAGTTTTATATTCCCAAAGGGCAATTCCTGAATTATGGACTAACTTAAATCAATGTATTCAGCCAAATCTTCTGCGGGGCTATTATGGTCAAACCCATTTTAAAAACAAATATCCTTTAGCAATGATCCATTTACTAATTGGAATATTGGACAATCAGGAAAAAATTAATATTGAAACAGAAAGCATCTGTCCTCTCCTTTTTACAGATGGTACTTTTAAGAACTTATTCAACTATCCCGAGAACTGTTTAAGCTGGTTACATTATTTAGGGGCTGACAGGAAATCATCTGCTCTGCATAAAATCTTCTTTAATGAATGTTACACAATCACATCCTTAATGATAGCATTGAAAGAACTCTTTAAAGTTATAAGCCAGGATGACTATAGTGATAAGATTAAAATCTCTACTCGTGAGGGAAAGATTGATGGTCTCCAAAAAGACAATTCTTTTTTCCGCTTTGATGATAATACCTGGTTGAAAACGGAAAATTTCCTGAAATACTTATCAGCAAAGACAAAATGGAACTATATTCAAGACAAATGGACTAAATCGGATTTTGATGTCTTTCAATTTACGAAGAAAAGTAATAAAGCGCGGGTAGGAATCTTTAGACAAATTCTTTCCGAAAATCCTTTATCTATGGCACAAACAAGCGGTAATTTAATAGAATATACTATAGACCCTCACAACATTTTTAAGAACATATAATTAACCAAGAGACAATAGAAAGTTACAGAAACATAAGCTGATCTTCGTCTTTCTTGCCTTCAATGGCAATCCGCTGTTTAGCAAGTTTAACATACTCTTCGGATATTTCAAAACCCAAAAAATTACGGTTTAGTTCAATAGCGGCAAGAGCTGTAGTTCCTGAACCCATAAAAATATCTAAAACAATACCTTCTGGCGGACAAAAACACTGAATAAAATCATAAGGTAACTTATCGGGAAAAGTAGCAGGATGTTTATGTTTCAAGCGTGAACCGTCACCTGCTGTTAAGTATTCCCAAACCGTTCCTCGGCATTTCATTTCGTTTATTAAAATAGGTCTGGTTGGAATTCTAATCCCATTTGTTAAACGAGTTCCACCGCCTGTAAGGGTTTTCCCGCCATGCTTTGAAGGGATTTTTAATGGCTCTTTATCAAAATACTGAGGTCGTTGCCCTTTAAGAAAAACCAACATAAACTCATGATCAACTCTAAACCTTGTTTTCCACCAGCCACCTTCTGCTCCATATTTTCTATAGATAAGTGTCTCAAAAAGGCGAAATCCGGCATTATCACACCAGTCAATTGCAGTTCTGAAAGTAGTTAATGATTTGGCAAAATTCCTGGTTTGATCTTGCATAACCATAACTGCAATGCCACCTTCTTTCATCACCCGGTAAAGTTCTATACCTACATTATGAAGGTCTAAGGAAAAACCATGATAATCTCTTATTCCATCATAGGGAGGTGATGAAACACAAAGGTCTATACAATTCTCCGGCAGTTTTTTTAAACCTTCTACACAGTCGGTTTGGTATATATCATTTATTTCATAAGGTCCAAGCATTAAATTATATCTCCCTTAAATAATATAGCCATAAACCAATATCTTGTCAAGTTCCGTTTATTCGTGTTCGTTTTCATAATTTCAGCCATTCATCTTAAATATATGAAACAAATTATCCAATATGCGGTTTTTTACTCTGAATTATGCTTTTTCCTAGTTCAGCATTCATTCTTTGCGGAGGAACTGCTTCCTCCGGCTACACCATTTTTCCTATGCTCGTTAAGGGTTTACCTTTCTACTAACCTCTTGACCTTCAAACTTTTGACCTCATAAACTCTACAGCATCGTTCTCTGCTTTGCCAAATGTTCTTCATAAGTTTTGGAAAACACATTTTTTCCTTGGCGATCGGAAAAGAAATATAAATAGGAATTAGGTTTGGCATTCAAAACCGCTTTTATGGTTGTAATTGAAGGATTGCAAATTGGGGTTGGGGGCAATCCTTGATAAAGATATGTATTATAAGGAGAATTGATTTGGGTATCTGCATAAGTTAACACACTGCGTTTAATTCCTTTGGGCTCCAAAATATAGTCAATTGTTGAACAGGATTGAAGTGCCATTTGTTGTCTCATACGGTTTAAAAAAAGTCCGGCAATAATTTCTTTTTCGCTTTCATCCCCTGCCTCTTTCTCCACAATGGAAGCAAGGATCAATTTATCATAAAAATCAGGAACAGCAAAAGGATCAATCCCTTCCTTCTGTAAACGGCGGAAAAATTCACCTGCGGGAATTGCCAGAATTGAATCCGGCGATATTTCAATCGGAAAACGATAGGTCTCCGGATAAAGAAAACCCTCCAAAGATAGGGCATCAAAACCGGTAAGTTTTTTTACCAGAAGAGGATTTGTTGCTGCTTTATGCAGTTCCTCATAAGTTGCCAAGCCACTGGCATCAATTTTCTTTAGGGTTTTATATAGCGAAAGACCTTCCGGAAAAGTGATTGTTATGCTTTCGTTTTGACCTTTATATAAACGGCTAACCGTTTGCCAAAGATAGGTATTGCCTCCAAAAATATAACTTCCTGGTTTCAGGTTTCTATCTGCTTTTCTGATTTTGGTGAGGATAATAAACATTGTTTTACTGCGAATAATTCCTGCTTCGGAAAGTTTAGCAGCAATTATTCTGGCATTATCTCCTTGTTTAATTCGCACAATGCGCTCTTCACTATGCAAAGGAACAAAAACCAGATAAACAATAACCAAAATTAACAGACACAATAAGATTGCCAAACCGATAAGAAATGGTTTTGCTTTTTTCATTGGTTCAGAAACTCTTTTAAAATCATTGCTGCAGACATAGCATCTTTAATTTCTTTTGCTTGTCTCCAGTTATATCCCATTTTTTTCAGTTCTTCATTTGCTTCCCAGGTTGAATAGCGTTCATCAAAACCCTCAACCGAAATAGATAAGACATCTTTTAAGCGATTCAAAATCTGCTGACACTCTTCCGTTTTGGGAGTGATGGAACCATCTATGGCATAAGGAATTCCAATTATTAACAAAGTGACCTGATGCAAAGTAATTAGTTTTTTCAATTCCTCCACTAATTGTTCAAAACCTTTATTGGAAAGAACACACAGCGGCTTGGAAAAAATACGATTCGGATCACTTAAGGCAATACCGATACGCTTTTCTCCATAGTCCAGGGCAAGAATGCGTCCCTTAGAACTCATATATTGGATTCATCTCTCCAAATGGCAATTTTCCAACCGTTTCCTTCAGGCCTCAGGTAAAATCGGGCTATGCCATTGGCAGTAATAGAAGAATTGCTTTCCTGATAGGAAAGGATTAAATCAAAATTACAAGGAATTATTATCCAATCCTCATGACCTACTTCCGGATCATTCTCCCATCTTTCAGAAGGGGGAATTTGTAACCGTAACTTAATATCATCCGGAGGAGGATAAGTTCCATCACTGGAACCCTTATTAAACATTCTATCCGTATATTCCACTTCTTGTGCATAACCCCACCAGGAATCTCGCATTCCGTCATTATTCATATCAATTCCAATTAAACTTACTTCGCTTGCCAGAAGCTCGAAACGAAAATCCGGATGCAAAAGGGATTTATAAATATTGATATTCCTTTCGGTGTATGCTCGTTCCAGATTTTGTAAAAGTTCTTCAGGAGTACGATTTTGAATTTCTTCATTGGACACATCATAGAGTTCGGGACAGAAAGGATTGTTGCAACCGCCAATCAGAAGAGTCAAAAAAAGCAGAATAATGCTAATGGTTCTCATATTTCAACTTTCCCCAAGTAGGAACATTACTACTGCGGTAATCATACCACTTTGTTATATACCAGTAGCCATATTCCTTTTTTAAATGCAGTTCCATATTCCCTTCCGCCAAAGTTAAAACTTCCTTTCCCTCATTGCGGGAAATACCTGTAATATTATATTGACGGTATATTTTTGCTTGCGCCGATTCTATCTGATCCTGATCATCCACTTTCTCTAAGGTTACCTGCATATTTTTATAGCGGTTATGCAAAACCTGAATCATATCCTGCTCCTGAACTCTTGTCCAGGTTTGCTCTATAGAAAAATCGCTCACATCCTGCGGGGCAAAATGAAATACATAATCGGAACTGAAAAGTCGTGCATAATTAACTGCATTTTGAGGATATTCATAACTGTATTCCAGATTTAACAACAGAGAATCAACCTCCGTGGTAAAATCTATCCATGGTATCTGTACTGCAGGTGGTTCTGAATCACGAACTGAAAACAGATCACAACCCGTCAGTAAAAGAGCAACCAGCAGAATTAAAACGATATTTCTCATAAATTCATAAAAAAGATGTTTGAGATTGTGTCAATCAAAATTTGGGTCTTGAGGTCTTGAGGTAGAGAGGTTAGAAAAAATAGAACGCAGATATCTGGATCAATTGGATTTTTCTTATGGTTAATTATAAAATAGAAATCTGTGTAATCCGTGTAATCTGTGAGAGCTTATTCTTTATCCGTGTAATCTGTGAGAGCTTATTCTTTATCTATGAAATCCGTGAGCGAATTGTTTTTGCGTTATTGCTTGACAAACAATCCCTCTTCAGGATAGTGGCAAATGCAATAAGACATAGGAGTTTTGCTAATGGAAACACTTTTTTCCGGCTTGCTTGGCTTCCAACTGAAACAGGTTATAATGATTATTATTGGACTGATATTGATTTGGCTGGCAATAAAACATAAATATGAACCAACCTTGTTGTTACCTATTGGTTTTGGAACTATTTTAGCCAATATACCGTTTTCTGCTGCTGTGGGAGAGCATTCGCCTTTAGGTATTCTATTTAAAGCCGGAATTGATACAGAGTTATTTCCCCTACTTATTTTTATTGCCATCGGAGCAATGATTGATTTTACTCCTTTACTGAAAAATCCTTTTATGTTGCTTTTTGGAGCAGCAGCTCAATTGGGTATTTTTGTAACTATCGTTTTAGCTGCCGGTTTAGGTTTTGAAATTAAGGAAGCAGCCAGTATTGGAATTATTGGAGCAGCGGATGGACCTACTTCCATTTATGTAGCCAATCGTTTTGCTCCCAATCTTTTAGGTGCAATTTCCGTTGCTGCCTATTCTTATATGGCTTTAGTGCCGATTATTCAACCCCCTGTTATTCGTTTACTTACAACCAAAAAGGAACGCCTAATTCGGATGGATTATCACAGTGGTGATGTTCCGCAAATTGTTAAAATCATCTTTCCTATTGCTGTTACTATTATTGCCGGAATATTTGTTCCTGCTGCTTTAGCGCTAATTGGTTTTTTAATGTTCGGCAATTTAATTCGGGAATCCGGTGTTTTAGAAGGGCTTAGCAAAACCGCTCAAAATGAACTGGGGAATTTAGTAACCATTCTTTTGGGTTTAACTATTGCTTCCAAGATGCAAGGTGAACTTTTTCTGGTTCCGCAGACCTTGTTAATATTAGCTTTAGGGCTTGTTGCCTTTATTTTTGATACTGCCGGAGGAGTGCTTTTTGCCAAATTACTTAATGTATTCAAAAAGGAAAAGATAAACCCGATGATTGGTGCTTGCGGAATTTCCGCTTTTCCTATGAGTGCCAGAGTTATTCATCAAATGGGGCTAAAGGAAGACCCTTTCAACTTTTTATTGATGCCTGCAGTGAGTGTAAATGTAGGTGGTCAAATCGGTTCTGTTATTGCCGGTGGCTTAATTTTAGCGCTATTGGCTTAAAAAGAGGATAGAGATGGTGAAATTGAATCTCAGTGAAAAAGAATTATTAGAGGCAGCCAAAAAGGCAGCAGAAAACTCCTATTCTCCCTATTCTCATTACAAAGTAGGTTGCGCCGTAAAAACTAAAGACGGACATATTTTTACCGGTTGCAATGTAGAAAATGCCTCTTATTCTTTAACTATCTGTGCAGAACGCAATGCCATTTTTAAAGCAATCAGTGAAGGACATAGAACTTTTTCGGAAATGGCTGTTTATGTGGATAGCGAAGAAAGTTTTCCTCCCTGTGGTGCTTGCAGGCAAGTGATTTATGAATTTGCACCGGAGATTGAAATAATATATGCTAACCGGAAGGCAATTCACAAAGCTTTTATAACAGAATTATTTCCCTCCGCCTTTACTTTGAAGAAGGATTAAATGTCCTATTCCCAAATGTTTTCCTGTAATATTTGCCCACGCAATTGTGGAATTGATAGAACAAAGAACAAAGGTTATTGTGGTGTTACGGATAAACTTAGAATAAATTTGGCTACACGTCATTTCGGAGAAGAGCCCTGTTTTAGCGGAACACGCGGAAGTGGCACTATTTTCTTTGCGGGATGCAATTTACGCTGTGTATACTGTCAAAATTATGAGATTTCTACTTTATGTTGGGGAAAAGATATATCAGTTGAAGAGCTTATCCGTCTGATGTTAAAGTTGCAGGAAGAAGGAGCTCATAACATAAATCTGGTAACTCCTACACATTTTACTCTTCAGCTTAGGGAAGCCATTATTCAAGCCAAAGAAAAGGGTTTAACTATTCCTGTCCTGTGGAATTCTTCCGCTTATGAAAAGGTAGAAACACTGCAACTTTTAACCGGACTGGTAGATATTTATCTGCCTGATTTCAAGTATGCGCATAAGGTTTATGCCCAAAAATATTCTGCTGCTCCAGATTATCCTGCCGTAGCCATTTCTGCCATCAAAGAAATGTTTTCCCAAGTAGGGCTCTTAAAACTTGACGAGAAGGGAATTGCCCAAAAGGGATTGCTGCTCAGAATGCTTATTTTACCCAATAAATTAGCCGGTTGCAAAGAAAATTTATACACCCTTGCAGAGGAATTGGGAACGGAGCTAACTCTTTCTCTTATGGGACAATATTATCCTGCCGGAAAAGCAAAAAACTATAAAGAACTAACAAGAGGAATTACTTTAACCGAATACTTTGAGGTAGTTGATACAGCTGTAGAACTTGGTTTTACCAAATTATACACTCAAGAAATTTCCAGTTCGGATACTTGGACTCCCAATTTTTCTCCTGCACCAGAGGAAATAAATCCCGCTTCGGAATTTAATCCCCAATTGGAGCTTACGCTATGAACAAGAAATTCTTTGTCTTTTTTGCCCTGCTTACCTGTTTAGGAATGCTTTTGGGTAATATCACTATCCAAATTAAGGGCGAAGTAAAACCTGTTAATTTGCAAGAAACAACGCTTTCTTCTGTTTCTTATGTAGCTTTAAAGGATTTCAGCGCTATTTTTAAAGCCATCAGTAAAGAGGATAGAAGTGACAATAGATTGTATTTGAACCTCTATGATGAACAGTTTATCTTCCTGGAAAATTCACCTTATTATACTCTGAAAGCTGTTTCTTACAATATGCATTATCCTCTTTTACGGAAAGGAGAGAGTTTGTATCTGCCTTCTGTTTTTGTAACTGAACAACTTAAGACACATTTCCCCTCTCTCATTCAACGCAAAGGAAGCACTTTACAAATCGCAAAACCAATTGATAATAGCGTAAAGACCATTGTTCTTGATCCAGGGCATGGCGGTAAAGACCCTGGAGCCATAGGGAAAAAACTGAAAGCTAATGAAAAAGATATTAATCTTGCTGTAGCCCTGAAACTTAAGAACTTGCTGGAAAAAGAACTGGGGGTTAATGTTTTACTTACCCGGGAAGATGATCGTTTCGTTTCTTTATATGATAGAACCCGTTTTGCCAATGAAAAAAGAGCAGACCT
This sequence comes from Candidatus Cloacimonas acidaminovorans str. Evry, assembly GCF_000146065.2. Classification (GTDB taxonomy): domain Bacteria; phylum Cloacimonadota; class Cloacimonadia; order Cloacimonadales; family Cloacimonadaceae; genus Cloacimonas; species Cloacimonas acidaminivorans. Next base: position 1,747,332 of record NC_020449.1, read on the forward strand.
CTTTATCAGTTTGCATTCCAATTCCAGTAAGTCAACAACTTCCCGGGGAATTGAAACATATTATTTATCCACTGCTCAAACCTCCGATGCCAGAGCCGTGGAAGCTATGGAAAATGCTGTTGTAGAACGCTTTGAAGGAGGAAGCGAAGCAAAAAAGAAATACGATGACCTTTCCTTTATCCTTAGCGACCTTGCTCAGACAGAACATTTGGAAAACAGTAACAATATGGCATTCAATGTGCAACAAAATCTGATTTCCGGCACGCAAAGTATTGATAGAGGTGTGAAACAGGCAAATTTTTATGTGTTGCGAGGCGCTTTTATGCCTTCTATTTTAGTGGAAATGGGCTTTATCAGCCATCCTGAAGAAGAACAATTATTGGTGAATGAAGAATATCAGGATCGTCTGGCACGCACTATTTTTGAAGGCATCAAGCGTTTTAAGTTCCATTACGACAGGATAAGAAACACCTAAAAAAGAAAACAGAGAAAAACAATGGCTATTCTAATTCAAAATGTTCTCCCCCGAAGTTTGGCAGCCAAAAATAACATTAAAAGCGGAGAAAAACTGATTTCCGTAAATGGACAGGCAGTAAATGACTTTCTGGATTTGGAATTTTATACTTCGGACTATGAATTTGAGCTGGAAATTATGTCTGCAGAAGGTATCTCTCGTAAAGTTAAAATTCAAAGAGAAGAAAAAAGTTTTTTGGGAATTGAACCCGAGCCATATAAAATTCGCTATTGTGAAAACGCCTGTATTTTTTGTTTTATTGACCAGATGCCGCCTGAATTAAGACCCACCTTATACATAAAAGATGACGACTATTTATATTCTTATGTTTTTGGCAATTACATAACGCTAACCAACCTTGATGAAACCGATTATGCAAGAATTATCAAGCAGAGAATTTCCCCGCTGTATGTGTCTTTACATACAACAGATAATGCATTGCGACAAAAGATAATGCGTCCCTCAAAACAGGTAGATGCCTTATCTGTGTTAAAAAATTTAAGTCGGCACGAAATAGGTTTCCATATTCAAATTGTTTGCATTCCAGGTATTAATGATGGAGAGGCATTAAAACAGACCTTGAAAGACCTTCACGATCCGGAAATTAATTGTCTTTCCATTGGAATCGTTCCTGTGGGCTTAACCAAATACCGTAAAAACCTTGATGAAATTATACCTTATAATCGGCAAACCGCTACAGCAATTTTAGCTTTGATTGATGAAGCAAGAAAGGAATATAACAGCACAATTATTTATCCTGCAGATGAATTTTACATTTTAGCGGAAAGAGATATTCCCGATGAGGATTTTTATGCCGATTATCCCCAGTTGGAAAACGGAATAGGGATGTTGCGTTTAACTATTCAAACCTATAAACAAAAAAAACGTGGTCTGTTGAAAGAACTGAGAAAAAAACCGGTTAACTATTTAATGATCAGTTCCGTCTGTGCTCAAAATGTTATCACCCGCATAGCAGAAGACCTGAATAAGCGATTAGAAAACCAGTTTATTCGCGTTCAGGTTATCCGCAACGATTTTTTCGGTCCCGATATAAGTGTTTGCGGATTGATAACTTATTCGGATTTATGGCAGCAGATTGCTCCACAAGCAGGGGAAACAATTATCCTGCCTGCCAGCATTTTTAACAATGAAGGAGAGACCTTGGATGGAAAAGACCATCTTACTTTTCAGGAAACATGGAAAAATCCTATTTTGCTGATTGACCAATTTTTTGAGGACTGGGATTATCTGTAGTTTTTTCTTGACCGAGTTTGGCTCTATAGGAAAAGAAGATAAAAATTATTCATTGAGGAGCTTATGCCAATGTGCAAAAAGTATATCTGGCTTGCCTTCGTGGCACTTTTAATATTTGGTTGCGGAACCGAAGAAAGCCGATTGGAAAAAGCCAATAGAAAACTTGGTTCTAAACAGAATCCGATTAAAATGTATTTTGTTCCTTCTCTGGAAGCAGGAAAAGTTGTTTCCAGCGGAGAAGCAATAGCCAATTATCTGGAAAAAGAAACCAGATTACATTTTAAAGTAGCTGTTCCTACAAGTTATGCCGCCGTAATTGAAGCACTGGGAACTTATCAGGCGGATGTTGCCTGGCTGCCAACTTATGCTTATATTTTAGCTAAACAAAAATATGATGCGCAAGTGCGATTGATGACTGTCCGCAATGGCTTAACCAAATACAGAGGACAGTTTGTAGCCCGTAGTGATAGTAAAATTAATTCTCTGCAGGATATTGAAGGAAAAATAATTGCCTACACGGATGCCGCTTCCACTTCCGGTTATATTTATCCTTCCGCTATCTTAAAACAAAGGGGTATTACACCCAAAGATTATTTCTTTGCAGGAGGTCATCCCCAAGCTATTTTAGCGGTTTATAGTGGAAGAGCGGATGTGGGTTGCAGTTATTGGTCGCCACCTGATGCCAAGGGAAAACCAATGGATGCCAGAGAAAAACTCCTGGAGACCTATCCCGATGTGTTTGAGAAAGTTAAAATAGTTGATTATACTGATTGGATTCCCAATGATACGGTAACTTTTCGGAAAGACCTTCCTCCCGAAATGGAAGGTATTATCGTGCAGGCATTATATCGCTATGCCCAAAGTGCGGAAGGGAAAAAGGTTCTGAAAGCTCTTTATGATATTGATGGCTTGGAATATGCCTCCGATAAGGATTACGAAATTGTGCGCACAACCCTTAAGACAATGAATATGGACCCAGCCGAATTGCTTAAATGAATCCAAACAGTAATTTGCTTCAAGTTAATAACTTAAGCAAAAGTTATGACGGTAAAAAATGGGCATTGGAAGATTTATCTCTAAAAGTGCAAGAAGGGGATTTTGTAATTTTATTAGGACTTTCCGGCAGCGGAAAATCTACTTTGCTGCGTTGTATCAATCGTCTTATTGAACCAACCAGGGGACAAATCCTTTTTCGCAATGAAGATATTCTGCAACTTAAAGGAATAGAGCTGAAACATTATCGCCGCCAAATCGGAATGGTTTTTCAGCAATTCAACCTAGTGAAAAACCTCACCGTCCTCACCAATGTTTTAACCGGACGCTTAGGATATCATTCCTCTCTTTCACCTTTCAGCAAAGAGGATTATGAACTGGCAACACAAAATCTGGAAAAAGTGGGCTTACAGGATTTTGCCGATAAACAGGTAAAATTCCTTTCCGGAGGACAACAACAAAGAGTTGGTATTGCACGTGCCTTAATGCAAAAACCTTCTTTAATTTTAGCCGACGAACCGGTAGCCAGTTTAGACCCTGCCACAGCCGATTCCATTATGCAATACCTGGGTGAAATAAACCGGGAAGGAATTTCTATTATCTGTTCATTACACTTTTTAACTCTGGCACGCAGGTATGGAAATAAGGTTTTAGCTCTGAAAGAAGGACATAAGGTCTTTGAAGGAATTCCTAACCAAATTGATAATATCCGCTTTAAAGAAATTTACGGTCAGGATGCTGAAGAAATCTAAAGATGTTTTTAATTCATAATTTCGGTGCTAACTCCCGATATAAACAATAACAATTCCCGCTTGTTACAAAGATTACGAGCTCTTTCTTTTTGCTCGCTAAAATGCTTAATGACCAAGTAACAATTCCGTAACAACTCCGTAACGAAATTACGGAAGTGTTACGGAAGTGTTACGGAGTCGTTACTTAATCTTGTGGGTTTCAATAAATTACGCATTTGAACTTAAGTTCGGGAAAAGATGAACAATCTGGACTGTTAACCTTATATGATACAACTAATTAGCTTTTTTTTTATCACGAAAATAAAGAAATATTTTTTACCTTAAACCCAAATAATGCAGTTGAGGGAAAATGGGTTGGCAAATATTTTCTTTAACAAAGAAACTGGAGGTTTCCAAAGAAATTTATGCCTTTAGCATTTGCCGAATCGGAATTCGGCAACCCGATTGCTAAATATATCTTTTTATTATTTCTCCTGCACTATTGGAATTAAATTATATCATTTTTAGATGAAATATTGCCTTGTCATTCCGCACTCGTTGGGGAATCCATTTTCAAAAAGGAAGGGATTCCTGTTTTCTCAGGAATGACAGATGGTTTGTCATTTATAAAATTATATATAAAAAGCCCCGAATTTCTTCGGGGCTTCATTATTTTTCCTTATTAACTCGTTAACCTGTTAACCTGATAACTCTTTTACCTACTTGGCTAACAGCATTTTAAGGGTAATAGTTTTACCGGCATTATTTACGCGATAGAAATATATGCCGCTGGCTACGGACTTTTGATTATCATCAGTGCCATTCCAGACAACTTTCTGATAACCGGCATTCATCGTTTCATTAACGAGGGTGCGGACTAATTGACCTTTCAGGTTATAAATTTTCACGCTGGTTTGACCGCTGGCAGGAATACTGAAACTGATAGTTGTTTCGGGATTGAAGGGATTAGGATAATTCCTGGCATCCAGAACCAAAGGAGGAAGAGTAAGATCTTCTCCTGCATTTCCGCCCTGAATTATTGCCCGCACCATAATTTCACCAGTTGTAACCGGTTCCCAGGAACCGCTTGTATTTTGATAACTGAAGCCGTTTGAACTTGTATCCAAGCCAATTTGAGAAGCGCCAGATGTCTCAAATAAAGCGACATAGAATGCCTGGTTGTTCAAATGAGCCGGTGTGGGCAAAGTAATAAAGTTCCATCCGGCAACAACTGAAGCTGCAGGATATTGATACTGGGTAACAAGTTGAGCTCCAGGCATTCCATTCGGTCCATTAGCATCATAAACGCGAATAACGATACCCGCAGTTCCCAAAGTATGAACATACACTTTTACATATTTAAGGTCATATTCATCGTTGCATTCAAATTTAACTGCCATCTGTTTAGTAGCACCCACACTAAATCCCTGTTCTGCTGTTCCGTCATCGTGATTGATTTCATAATGCCCATCGGGTAGAATGAAAACACTTACCGTGTTGGAAGCACCGGATTCAACAGTTCCATACATAGCAGTTACATAATAAGAATGAGGACCACCAGGGACTTGAGTATCGGTGTAAGTTAATACATTACCATCAACAGTAGCCACATAACCGGCATCACGATAAACCTTATAACCGGTAACATCACGTCCTCTCACAGGTTCGGTATAATGAACACCAAATTTACCTTCCGCAAAGGAATTGTTCATTGGCAATTCACCCAACACATATTCTTTCCCTGTGGCATCGGCTACATAAACCTGAATAGTCCAGTTATATGTAAGCGAAGCACTTTCAGCAGTAAGAGTATGCCAATTATTGTTCATATAAATCATATTGCCATAACCCTCAACTTGAGGTCCGTTATCACAACCTGCAGGATAGCCGCCTGTTGCATTGCAACGGTATCCAACCATAATTGTGGTCGCTGCGGGAATAGTATATGGTGTAGTGAGGATCACTTCATTCCATACATCTTCAGTAATAGTAGGAACTGCCTGATCATAAACTAATACACCTGCTGCTCCTGTCCAAATGCGAACGGCATAAGAACATAGAGTTGTAGGTTCTGCAGGAACGAATTTAATCTTGGTAATATTCATTCCCACATAAGGATAGATACTATTCGTTTCCCCAATGGCATCCCATTTGGCAGCTACACTAAAATCGGCAACTCCATTGGTGCCAATAGAATTACCGGCTGGTTCACCACAGTAATAAATCCAGCCCTCTTCGCCACCTCCGCCTCCACTACCAGGTTCATTCCAGGTAAGGGTAACTGAGTTTCCGGAAACAGCAGCTGTCAGATTTTCGGGAGCAGCAATAAATACATCATTATAGACCCTGAAGTCATCAATAAACATTCCTACTCCATCAGGAGTATCTGCATCGGACTTAAAATACCAGCGGAAAATAGCTGTTTCACCGTGGTATTCGGTAATAAAGAAACTTAACCCAAATCCCTCGGTCATAGATTGCCAGGCATCTTGCAGGCCTGTATACACATAATTATTTCCTTCGGGTGTCCCGTAAGGATTGCTCATTGCATACCAGGTATTTCCACCATCTACAGAAATTTCCCAGCCAAAATAATCCACTTCCGGGAAGGTATTCGGATCATTGTAACTTCCCTTCACCATAAAGTCCACCCACATATCTCCACTATTAGGTAAAGTAACAGGAGGACTGACTAAATAGTTCAGCATATTAGTATTATAACTGCCGGAAGCATTTTGGCAGACAATACAATGTGTAGGTGAAGGAGCTGTAGCATCAGTTGCTATATGCCAAAGGTCTTCTCCAACAGGAACCAGAGAAGAATAGGTCATTTGACCATCATCTACTCCGTTATTGCTGTATCCACCAAAACTGATATCATCAACCATCATTCCATACATTGCAGGTGCATCGCTTGTGCAGTAAGCCGGATCGGAAGCAAAAGCAAAACGGATTTTCACACTTTGTCCCACATAAGCACTAAGGTCAAAAGTGCAATTAGTCCATTCCCGAACTCCACCCCAACCGGGAATTCCCTGTCCTTCGCCATGTTCAAAACCGAAGGAATAAGCGGAAGTACAATCATAAGCAGGATTTCCGGAAATAGGTGTCCAAGTAGCTCCGCCATTAGTGGAAATCCTTACATTACAGGCATCCCAACCATTCCAAGGTGCAGTAGCCCCCGCAGGGTCTTCTACATTGTGACGCATTTTGAAAGTTAAAGTTGCATTGGCAGAAGTTAAAGTTCTTGCCGGGGTATCCAAAACAAGGTATTGATGATTATAATAACCACCAATATTACTTCCTTGAGCCAGAGCCGGGTCTCCCATCCACCAGACATTTCCCTGGGTTCCGCCAAAATTGTAAATATGCCAATTATTAGGTGAAACCGTAGCATCGTAATGAGTCCAGCCAGGAGCCCCGGATTCAAAATCCTCACCATAAGCAATAACCTGATAGCGATTGCCGTCGGCAAAGATTGCTGTTACGAGTGTAAGGGCTAAGATAATCAGCCAATACTTTTTCATTGATCCTCCTTATAGATCAAGTAATGTTTTTTTTCTTTTTATTGTTGCACCGGAAGGTTGATATCCTCGTCTACCAAAAAGGATATCGTTTTTCCGCAATTAAGCACTCTCTATATATAGGGGAGCACAAAAAGTCATTCTGGTGACAAAAAATCAATCCCCATAATTATATACTATTTCAAACCCGCAATTTTGTCAATCACTTTTTCTGCGCAAGCTCAATTTCGGGTATACTGTAACCTGTATAAGTCATAATATAAGCCCTGTTTATCAAGAAGTTCAAAATGCGAACCTTCTTCTACAATTTCACCTTTATGCAACACTAAGATGCGGTCTACATTTTGAATGGTAGAAAGACGATGAGCAATTATTATAGAAGTTCTACCCTTAATAACCTTATTTAAAGCATCCTGAATAAGAAGTTCGGTTTCAGTATCAATATTGGAAGTTGCCTCATCCAGAATAAAAATGGAAGGATTGTAAGCCAGCACTCTGGCAAAGGCAATAAGCTGTCTTTGTCCTGTAGAAAGAGTTGCCCCTCTTTCCATAACCGGTTCGTAATAACCCCGAGGTAATTGACTGATAAATTTATCGGCATTAACATATTTTGCCACTCTGATAATTTCCTCATCGGTAAGGTCATTATTGTTGAGAGCTATATTATCTTTTATATTTCCGGAAAAGAGGAAAACATCCTGTTGCACGATTCCTACATTTCTGCGCAAGTCAGCTAAAGAATAGTTATGTATATCTTTACCATCAATCAAAATTCTCCCTTTCTGGAAAGGATACATTCCCAAAATCAGGTTTACAATAGATGTTTTGCCGCTGCCTGTATGCCCAACGAGGGCAATTTTTTCTCCCGGAGCAACCTTAAAAGAGATATCTTTAAGAACCCATTCTTCGTCATTATAGGCAAGCCACACATTTTGAAATTCAATTTCGCCTTTCATTTTTATGTTTTTATGCATTTCCACTCTATAATCATCAGGGGTAAGCGATATTAAATTGAATATTCTTTCTGCACTTGCTAAAGCGCTCTGTAAGAAATTAAATTTATCCGAAAAATCGTTTATGGGCTCAAAAAGTTTACTTATATATTGAGTGAAAGCCATCAATAAACCGATGGTGATTACATTTTGCAGTATTTTTCCACCCCCATACCAAATGATTAAAGCAACAGCAATCTGAGAAGAAACATGAATGATAGGACGGAAAAAAGCAAATAAGCGTATCTGCTTAATGGAAGCAAGATAATATTTTTGATTGATGGTGGCAAATTCCTGACGCTTATGAAAGTATTGATTAAAAAGCCGGATAATTTTCTGCCCTTCAATATGTTCTGCCAAAGTAGCATTTAGAACTGCAAGATGTTTTCGCACTTCCCGATAGACAACTCTGGTTTTTTTCCGGAAAATAACAATTACCCAAATTACTAAAGGTAAGATGCTAAAACTCACTAAAGCCAAACGCCAGTTCAAAGCTAACATTAATATCACAATTGTAATAATTAAAATAACATCCTGAATTAGAGTTATAACTCCTGAAGCTAACATTTCATCAATGGCAGCAATATCGTTTGTAACCCGGGTAACTAAACGCCCTACAGGATTTGTGTCAAAGAATTTGGTTGGCATTTTTTGCAGATGGGCAAAAACATCGTGTCGTAAATCAGCCATTGCATTTTGCGAAAAATAGGCAGTAATAACAGTTTGAAAATAACTGGCAATAAAGCGTAAAGTAATAATAGCCAAAAAGATAAGAGCTAAAATCAACAGCTTTTGAACTGTCTCATTCCGCACTTTCAAACGCTCTTCCTTGGGTAATTTGTTTAGTTCTTTTTTGGGAACTGCAATTGTTTTTGAGCCGATTCTATACCATCCGGAAAGATTTGGTGTATCAGGATGTAAATTTTCCGGCAGATACTTCTTTAAGATGTTAATATTCTCATCCTTATCGCTTAGCAGAAATACCGTTTCTGCTTTTAGGATTCCTTTTTCTTGTAAGTACTCCAGATCAGTACGATTTATTTTATTACGGTCTTTAGCATTGATAATTACAAAGTGATTTTCACCATATTTATATTCTTTGAATCCCAGTTTTTGATAGCGTTTGATAAAATTTTGATAATCATTTTCCCCGGCAAAAACGGCAATGGACTTATCGGAAACGATATGATCATCAATAGCCGATCTTTGAATTAAAGGAATAATAACTTCAGCACCAGAAATCAACAATAAAAATAGGAAAGAAAGAATAACCCACTTGAGGTAGGGTTTCAAGTAACGAAGCATATTACTTAAAAGCCGTTTATTGTAAATTTTGGTTTTCAGTTCATCTTCAACATAGTTACCTTGTCCCATAGAACCGCCACCGCTGCCACCACCATGCATTATTCTTCTTCTCCTTCCAAGCGTGCTCTAATTCTTTGTTTTTCGTAGAGGTCTTTATACAATCCACCTTTAGCCAGAAGGTTTTGATGAGTTCCCTGTTCTGCAATAATACCTTCATTAATCACGATTATCAAATCAGAATGTTGCAGGGAAGAAATGCGGTGGGCAATGATAAGAGTTGTTTTCCCTTTCCGAATTTCAATTAAGCTGTTCAGAATGCGCCGCTCGGTTTTTGTATCCACTGCTGAAAGAGCATCATCCAAAATCAATATATTAGGATTGGTAAGCAACGCTCTGGCAATAGCTACGCGTTGTTTTTGTCCTCCGGAAAGAGTAACACCTCTTTCTCCCACAACGGTTTCAAATTTCTGTTCAAATTCCATTATTTCATCATAGACCTGGGCAATACGAGCCGCCTCAAAAACCTCTTCATCGGAAGCCTCAGGATTGCCCAAACGAATGTTATCGGCAATAGATTCTGAAAATAGGAAAATATCCTGAGGAACAAGAACAATATCTCTGCGCAAAACATTCAACGGAATAGTATACAGCTCATAATCATCTACATAAATACTATTTCGCGGAGGATTGTAGATCCTTACTAAAAGTTCAATTAAGGTAGTTTTACCGCAACCTGTAGGACCAACGATTGCCAGTGTTTTTCCTACTTCAATACCTGCTGTGATGTCTTTAAAAATTAAAGGCAGATTATCGCTATAGCGGAAAAATAAATTCTGAAATAGGATTTTACCTTCCAGATGTGTTATGCGTTCATCCGCAAAGACATCATCAATTTCGGGTTTTATTTCAAATATTTCATTCAACCGTTTCAGAGAAGCAGTTCCTCTTTGATATATATCTACAATCCAACCAATAGCAATCATAGGCCAAACAAGCATTCCGAGATATTGGAAGAAAGCAATGAAGCCACCTACACTTATTTCTCCCCGAATAGCAGATTTGCCTCCAAAGTAAATAGTAATAATCATACTGATGCTTACTATGAAACCCATAAAAGGATGAAACACGCCTGCAATCTTGGCAAGAGCAATATTTTGATTTACAAAATCGTGAGAAACATCATCTATTTTTTTCAGCTCCGTTTTTTCCTGACAGAATGCCTTCACTATTCTGATACCGGAAATGGTTTCCTGAACTTTACCGCTTAAAATGGCAAAACTTTCCTGCACAGCTCTAAAACGGGTATGCACTTTTCTGCCGAAATACATAACAGTTAATGATATAATAGGCATAGGAATAACTGCCAGCAATGTCAGCTTGCCATTGATAGAAATCATAAAAGCAAAGGAAGCAATAGTCATTAAAACAATATCCATTGCAGAGATTAAACCCATTCCAAAGAGCATCCGAACTGCATTCAGATCGTTTGTGGCATAAGCCATCAAGTCACCTGTTTTGCTTTTATTGAAAAAATTTTGGGATAAGGTTAACAGATGATCGTAAAAATCCTGTCTTAAACTTTTTTCTATACTATGTGAATTGCCAATGATCAGAACTCGCCAAAAAAACCTTAAAACCATTACCGCAATGGCAAAGACAAAGATAATTAAGGCAATCCAAATCAAACCCCCTTGATCTATTGTCCTTTCTTGAATATGATCTATGGCATATTGCATTACTTTGGGAACAGCAAGCTGCACCAGATCCACCAGAATTAACATTACCAGTCCACCCAAAATTCGGGTGTAGCTCTTCTTCAAATAAGGAAGAACAGCATCAAAAGTTCGCATTTTACTTCCATCATAATTTTTAGTTTAGGATGCCTATAGACCTTGCTTTCCCCTTGCCCTTAAAGAGTAAAGTTAAATGTCAACCTTTACAATTGGGCTTTTTTGTCAAACCTTTTATCCTTGAGATGATGAGATAGAGAGGTGGTGAGTTAGCTCTTTTTTTGTGCCTTTATAATTCATAAGCACCATTCAGGATATAGAAAGGAATAAAATTCTGAAGGTGCTAATGACTTCTATTTTACAGGAAGAACGATGTCCTCGTCGTTTTACTTACAATCTGACTATGTAGCTTATGTTCCTGATTCTGCTTTCGCAGGAATAACAAGCGGCAGGAAGTGTAATTTCCTGTGGTTGATGAAAAAATCAACCTTCCGGTCGTGAACCTGCTTTCAGGTCTATAATAGCTTTGGTAGGGCAAACAGTAGCACAGGTTCCGCAATCGGTACATTTACCGTAATCAATCCTGGCGATATTATTCTCTACAGTAATTGCCTCAGCAGGGCATTTTTTGGCACACAAACTACAGCCAATGCAGGGTTTATCGGCTCCGCAATTTTGTTTGGGCAACGGATTTTTATCTTTGGAACTGCAGGAAATAAACACATTCATACTTTCGGGAACCAGCATTATTAATTTGCGCGGGCAGGCAGTTACGCAAGCGCCGCAACCTGTGCATTTTTCTCTATCAATAACTCGCATACCTTCATTGTCAATACTGATAGCGTCAAATTTACAGGCAGCTATGCAATCATTAAAACCAACGCAACCATAGGAGCAAAGATTGGGTCCGTCGGCAATATTTACTGCGGAAAGGCAGCTTTCAATTCCCTGATAAGCATATTTCCATTTAGTATTATTTTTACCGCCACTGCTGCAATGAATTACGGCAATTTTTTTATCTATAGCAGTTGCTTCTTTACCCATAATTTGAGCTATTTTTTCTACTACAGCAGGACCTCCGGGAGCGCATAAATTCAAGTCCTTTCCTTCATTCACAATAGCTGTAGCATATCCTGAACATCCAGGTTGACCACAAGCGCCACAATTAGCTCCGGGCAAAACCTCTATAATTTTTTCTATGCGTTCATCAACGGTAACGGGAAAGACCTTGGAAGCAAAGGCAAGAATTAGCCCAAAAATCAAACCCAGAGAACCCATAATAGCAACCGGCAACAAAATGGCAGAAAAACCGGTTGCAGCCATTGGAACAACAATTAGATAAAGCATATTTCACCTTTCCTTTAAAACTTCATTCCCATAAAACCGTAAAAAGCCAAAGCCATTGTTCCGGCAAGAATTAAACCGCTGGGCATTCCACGCATACTTTTTGGCATTTCCACCATTTCCAAACGTTCTCTAATTCCCGCCATTGCCAAAAGGACAAAAGTGAAACCAACGCCTGAAAGAAAGCCGTTTAAGACAGCCCAAATGAAATTGTAACGCGTTCCATCCGCCAAAGGAGTAATATTCAGAATAGCCACACCTAAAACGGCACAGTTGGTTGTAATTAAGGGAAGATAGACGCCCAGGGATTTATACAGAGCAGGAGAGTTCTTCTTAATAAACATTTCTACAAACTGCACCAACGCTGCAATTGTCAAAATAAAAGCCAGGGTTTGCAGATATTCCAGTTCAAAAGGAACCAGGATGTATTGATAAATCAAATAGCAAAAAGCAGAAGCCAAGGTCATCACAAAAATAACAGCCATCCCCATTCCGAAGGCAGAATCCATTTTTTTGGAAACCCCCAGGTAAGGGCAAAGACCTAAGAAACGGGAAAGAACAAAGTTCTGGATTAAAATGGCAGAAATTGCCATTGTGAAAAGTTGTCCAAGGAATCCCATTATTTTTTCTCCTTCAGCATATTCATCAATGCCATCAAAAGTCCTAAAGTGATAAAAGCACCTGGAGCAAGCAAAGTAATCAGCATCGGATCATAAGTTTTAGGCATAACTCTCATATTCAACCAGGTGCCATTACCTAAAATTTCCCGGATTGTAGCAACAACCGATAGAGCAAGAGTAAACCCCAGCCCCATTCCAATGCCATCGGCAATGGAATTGATTACATTATTCTTATTGGCATAAGCTTCGGCTCTACCCATTATGATACAATTCACTACAATCAACGGAATAAACAGACCCAAGGATTTATGCAAAGCCGGTAAATAAGCAGCCATACACATATCCACAATGGAAACGAAAGCTGCAATTACAATTACATAAACAGGAATACGGATTTTATCGGGGGTTATATTTTTAATCAGCGAAATAAAGATATTGGAACAAATCAATACAAAAGTTGCTGCCAATCCCATTCCAATAGCATTATTTACAGATGTGGAAGTTGCTAAAGTAGGGCACATCCCCAATACAATCACGAAAGTAGGATTTTCTTTTATTATGCCCTTGGTTAATTCTTTCATAAAGCTCATTTGTGCACCTCTTCTTCTGCCTGTGTTTCTATGGTAGAGGCAGATTTTTCCTGAACCAGTTTTTTTAACAATTCTATGGATTCTTTCAAGGAATTGGTTACTGCCCGGGTAGTGATAGTAGCTCCTGTTATAGCTTTTATACAATTAGGAGGAACGCCACCATCTTTATCTACAATCAATTGTTCAACCGATTTACCTTTGAATTGAGCGGTAAATTTAGGTTGGGTAGAATTTGTTCCCAAGCCGGGTGTCTCTGTTTGTTGAATTACTTTAATAGCTATAATGTTAAAATCCTTATCTATGGCAGCCATTGTTTTTACAGGACCGTTATAGCCATTTTTTTCTGCCGTAAAAACATAGCCCTTCACATCTTTAGTTTTATTATCTTTAGCTATGTAATAGGTGAAGTCCCCTTTTATTTCCTCAAAATCGCTATCCGGAATCAATTGGCGACGGGTTTCTTCCGCTTCTTTTTGTTGTATAGAATCAATTTGAGGTTTAGTAAGGGAATTCACATAAGCCAAAAGTGCAGTTGCCACTACACAAAAGGCAAGTAATATTAAGCCAAGCTGTAAATATATTTTCATTTTTTTACCCTCCCAAATGCTTTGGGCATAGTAAGTTTATCAATCAAAGGGGTCATTACATTCATAAACAAAATGCTGTAACATACGCCTTCCGGATAACCACCCCACAAACGAATAACCATAGTTAAAATTCCACAACCGATGGCAAAAATTATCCTTCCGCTTTTCGTTAGCGGTGTTGTTGTATAATCCGTTGCCATAAAAAAAGCACCTAACATCAAACCGCCGGAAAAAATATGGAAAAACGGCAATAGCGGACTGAAACCTGAACCTTTCAGCGGAGCCAAAAAGAAAGAGAGCACAAATACAGTTCCAATATAGAAAAGGGGAATTCGCCATTCAATTATGTTCTTATAAAGCAAATAAGCCGCACCTAAAAGCAAAGCAAATACGCTAACTTCACCAATGCAACCACCAATATTGCCCCAGAAAAGATTTTTTAAGGCAGACAAATCGGTTAAGTTGGTAAAAATACGATTTGCCAAGTCAAAACCTTGACCGGCATTTGCACCAAGCGAAGATACAAAACTGCTGTCCCTTAAGGTTTGAGCTACTTTTAAGGGAGTAGCGCCTGTTACCAGATCGTATGCCTTGGGAGATAAATTTTGCAGGTTTACAGCTATCAAATTCGGATCGGTTATTCCGCTTAAAGTTCCACTTTTAGGTTTTGCCCATCCGGCTGTCATTATGGTGGGCCAGGAAGCCATTAAAAAAGCTCTGCCTAAAAGAGCGGGATTAACAGGATTATTGCCTAAACCGCCAAAAACCTGTTTGCCAATAGCAATGGCAAAGGCAGCTCCCAAAACAGGAACCCACCAGGGAGCTCCAGCATTGATATTATAGGCAAGCAGCATACCTGTTAAAAAAGCACTGCCATCGGAAACCGTAATCGGAACTTTGCGCAATTTTTGAATTATTGCCTCTGTTACCATCGCTGAAACAGCGCCTAACAGAGTTAATAACAACGAATTAAAACCCCAATAATAAATAGCGAAAATTAAAGCGGGAGTTAAAGCCAGCACTACATTCCACATCACATTTTTAGTTGTGGTTTTATCGTGAAAATGAGGAGCCGGGGAAACAATAAATCTATCTTTCATTTTCTTCACCTACTTTTTTGCTTCAGCATAACGAATTTTGCCGGTATCAATATATTGCACCAAACGAATTTGAGCAGGACAAACATAGGCACAGGCACCACATTTCATACAATCATTCAGCCCTGATCTGACAGCAAGTTTTTGATTGTCGTATTTTACGGCAGAAACAATCATACAGGGAACCAAATTCAGCGGGCAAACATCTACACAGCGGGCACAACGCAAACAATTTCCTTCTTCATTTAAACGGGCATCTTCAGTATTCATTAAAACCAATCCGCCGCTTCCTTTTCCCACTGTTGCCTCTAAAGTGGGAAGAGCAAAACCCATCATTGGTCCGCCACAAATAACTTTTCCTACTTCTTCTTTTGTTCCTCCGCAAAAATCAACGAGTTCGGAAAAAGGAGTTCCAATCCTGGCTAAAAGATTTTGGGGCTTTGTTACGGGAGAACCGGTTACCGTTATTACTCTTTGAATTAACGGCTTTTGATAACGAATCGCTTCATAAATGGCAAAGGCAGTTCCTACATTTTGCACTACAATTCCAACTTCCAAAGGAAGACCACCGGCAGGAACTTTTCTTTTGGTAGCCGCATAGATAAGCTGTTTTTCGGCACCTTGAGGGTAACGCAATTTTAAGGGAACTACCTCAATATGGGGTTCATTTTTAGTCAGTTCCTGCATTTTAGCAATGGCATCGGGTTTATTGGCTTCAATTCCAATCATTCCTTTTTTAGCACTTAAAATTTTCATTATCAGTTTTAAGCCGATTATGATTTCTTCACCTTTTTCCAGCATCAAACGATGGTCGCTGGTTAAATAGGGTTCGCATTCTACTCCGTTCAAAATAACCGTATCTATCGGTTTATCTGCAGGAGGAGAAAGCTTTACCAAAGTTGGAAAACCTGCACCACCCATTCCGCAAATACCGGCTTCACCAATTCTTTTTTTCATTTCTTCCAGGGGTAAATCCATAAAATTCGGTTCATCAACAAGTTCTATCCATTTGTCGGAACCATCTCCGGTAATTTGAATTGCCATAGAACTGGAACCTGTAGCATTAGGAAAACGGTTTATGGCTGTAACTTTTCCGGAAATTGAAGAATGTTGAACCAGCGACACATAACCTGTTGCTTCCGCAATTTTTTGACCTGTTAAAACCTCATCACCCACAGCTACAATTGGCTTTGAAGGTGAGCCAATATGCTGGGAAAGATGAATAATTACTTTTTGGGGTATTGGAGCTTCAGTTATAGGCACAGAGGCACTATACCTTTTTTCATCCGGAGAATGAACACCTCCGGGAAATGTTTTCAAGCGCATTAACACTCCCTTTGGCTTGAATTTTTCAAGTCCTGATAATCAATTTTTGGTCGCATTTTTATAGATACGCATTTATAGGCAAGTAAATTTTTCTCAAGTGGGAACAAATGACGAAGGCAAAATGAAGAATGAAGAGGGAAAAAGCGTAAGCGAAGCA
The DNA here is from genome assembly GCF_000146065.2 of Candidatus Cloacimonas acidaminovorans str. Evry. Lineage (GTDB taxonomy): Bacteria > Cloacimonadota > Cloacimonadia > Cloacimonadales > Cloacimonadaceae > Cloacimonas > Cloacimonas acidaminivorans. The sequence continues at coordinate 1,764,096 of NC_020449.1, forward strand.
GTGAGAATCGGACAGAGATATTTTCAAAGGGAAGGAAAATTAGATTTTTGTTTGTTCCTTAATCAATTCCCATCATCAACCCAACCTTTAGGATGGGTTGTTGGCAGGGAACAAGTAAAAATATGTTCAGAAAGGAACAAATGGTCTGATAAAACCAAACAACAAAATTGAAGGTATTGGGAGAGGGAAAATTCTGCTTTTCTGCACTATAAAAAAGGCAAATACAAAATTTATCAAAAAGAAGTTGCCGAATCGGAATTCGGCAACCTCAGGTAATAATATACCTTCTAAGTGGGTAAATTACATTCTTCAGGTTTAGCGCGGGTTTCCTCTTTTGTCTTTTTCACTTCACTCAATCACCCGTTAACCTGTTCCTTTGCTAACTTGCTTACCTCTTCATCCGTTCATCCGTTAACCTATTCACTCGTTAGCTTTTACAGCGTTTTTTCTTCAATGTAATTGGTTAATCTGGAAAGGCAATTGACATAAGAGCCAAGTTCATTATCATACCAGCCAAAGATTTTAGCATGAGTTACGGGCATTTCCAGAACTTTATCCGTAAGAATACCTTGTTCAGCCAGGGCTGATGATGGAATAGTAATAAAACCGGTGCGGGTATGTGTTTCATGTGCTTCAATAACAACTGCAGCCATAGTTCCAATCATATCTGCGGAAACATTTTGTCGGTTACTGATTAACAGCAGATCTTTTTGGGAGTTCTCAGCGGCTTTTTGATACACTTCATTGATCAGTTTGCGGTTTACTAACGGCTCTCCCAGCTCGTCCAGTTCCGTATGAAAAGTAACATTTAAGTTTATGAGAGAAACAGTCGTGGTAGGAATTCGGACGCTATCAGCCATAAAACCGATATGTTTAATATTGGGCATCACTTGTTCCAGGGCTTTAGTAACGCCGGTTGTGGAAAGAATTATATTATTTAAAACGCTTCTTGATTTTCTTAAGTCGGAAGCATCGGTTTTCGGAACACTATCCAAAATGGATTGAGTGTTTGTAGCAGAATGAATAGTACTCATAGAAGCGGTTAATATTCGGGAAGTTTTTTGATTTTCCAAAAGCGGTTTCAACATATGTGCCAAGCCGGTTGTAGTACAGGAAGCCGCTGAAATTATATTATGTTTTAGGGGATCATATTCCAGATGGTTAATGCCGTAAATCATTGTTTTGGCATCATCCGGAACCGTATTTCCGGATTTTATTTTAAAAGGTGCGCTGCAGATAACTTTTATGGCTCCCGCATCTAAATGTCCTCTTAAACAGGGTTTTCCAGAATCAGTGTGCATTGTAGGGTCCAGAAAATTTCCTGTGCAATCAACCACAATTCTTACCCCTTCATTAAGCCAGTTAATATCTTTAGGGTCACGCGCGGTTCTTAAAATTTTTACCGGTATTCCTTCAATTTCCAAAAGGGGTTCTTCAGCATCCAGGATTTTAATTTCCGCTTTTTTCCCTACAACTCCATAGAGAAACTTATGAATAGAACCGTAAGTGCTATCCATTTCAATAACTTGAATAAGGTCATCCAGGGTTTTGCCTACAATTCTTCCACAGTTTACCACAATTCCGTCAAAGTATTTAAGGTGTAACTGGTTCCATAACAGCAGTTTTCCAATTCTACCCAGACCGTTAATTCCGAGTAGTTTTTTGTTCCCTAAGTTCACTTTCATTTTGCTTTCTCCTTCTATCTTTTATTGTATTATAAACAATGCACACTAACGAGAGGATAATGCCCCAGATAAATAGCTCCACTGGTAGCATCCAGAGCTATTTTATCACCCGCTTTCAAATAGGTATTGCCTATTCTGCAATTGGAATCCGATTCCGAAACTACCAAATCCCGACAATTTACTACTCCGATTAAGCCCAAACGAGTAGCTGTAACCGCTGCATGAGAAGTTACTCCACCCCTTGAAGTTAACAATCCCTGGCAGGCAAAAAGAAGTTCCATATCGTCAGGAACGGTATCAGGACGCACTAAAATAAGAGCTTCACCCTTACCGGCAAATTTTTCAATATCTTCTTTGCCGAACACAATAATTCCGTTCACAGCGCCTTTTCCGATGCCAATGCCGTAAGCAAGTTTTTTTTGCTCTCCTTTTGTTGTCCCGAAGACCTTATAGTCCGGAGCTTTTTGAATAACCTGATCGCGAGTTTGTAAAATATATAACTGATCGGGAGAAGGGCCTTCAAAAGTAAATTCCATTTCCTGATGGGGATAATTTTTATCCTCAATAAGCTGTTTCACATAGCGCATCAAAGCATTGTAGATTGCGGGAAAGGTATTTTCCAGAGAACTGGAAACCGCTGTTTTGCTATGTAAACGCTGCATTTCGGAAATAGGTAAAGTATGCACTAAACCGGCTACAACATCTTCTCCCTGACTGCACAGCGTAAAATCGCCATTTAAACAAATTCCGCCTTCCTCATTAAAATCCGCATAAGTAAAAAGAACTCCGGTTCCGGATTCCAGAGATATATTTCCTAAAACCATTTTCTGAATAATAACTGCAGTTCCCCATTCATCAGCAATATGCAATTTTTGACGATATAATCGGGCTCTATCCGTATTCCAGCTATCCAGAACATTGGAAATTGCTTTATAAAGTTGCATAAAGGGTTGCTGTTCCAGTTCAATATTATGTTCAGCCAGCACTTTTTGATAGTCCTGCACCATTTCCTGCATCTGCTTATCTGAAAATTGGGTTTTCAGCTCAACATTATACTTTTTCTTATAGTTTAGCATAACGGCATCAAATTCATCGCGGTCAATTCCAAAAGCCATACCCCAGCTTTGAATTAACCGTCTGTAACAATCCCAGGCAGTCCACCCATAATTAGGACGACGGGAAAGTTTATATGTAACTTCATCAGTTAAGCCAATATTCAAAAAAGTGTTCATTGCTCCGGGCAAACTCATTGGAGCTCCTGAACGGACAGAAAGCAATAAAGGTCTTTCCGGATCGCCTAAAACAAGCCCCGTATTCTTTTCCAAAATGTTTAAATTCTGCAAAATTAAGTTATCCAATTCGTTAGATATATCGGGATGTGTATTAATAATATTCCGATGACGGAAAAGGTCTGTAGTAATCACAAAACCTGGAGGAACCGGAAATTCATATTGATACATCCGTTTCAGAAAATATGCTTTAGAACCCAAAAGCACCTGATTTTCTATGCGGGAATTCTTTTTATTTAAGTGGAAAAAGAGTTTATCGGGATCATAGCTCATTACTTTGAGAATATCTTCCGGCTTAAAAAGATTTTTCATCTCGGATAAGGATTCCAAGATTCGGGTGATAAAATTATCCAAGCCCTGCACCAGAAAGGATTTGGAAAGCAGATTACGATAAAATTCTTCGGCAAAAATTTCTATTTCCTTAGTTCCCCTACCTTTTTTCCCTTTCTCCTTTTCTGCTATTCGCATTCCAATTTGCCTCAATTGCCCTTCGTAAAATCTATAATAATATTCGTTTATAATTTCCACTACACTATCTTTCAGCAACTTGAAAATATCCAGATACTGGTCTATGGAAAGATTGCTGAGATATTGAGCTGATCTTAACATATTCAAAGCAGAACCGTAAGCATCACTTGTAACCAAAATCTGTTTCATTGCATAATCGTATAATTCCAATATCCGGATAATTCTTTTCAGGGTCTTGCCGGTAATATAGCTCAGGTTCAATTGTTGCACATTGCGTTCAAAAAGCCGTTTAACCACATTTTCTATTCTAAAAATCATTCCCATTGCTTCCAGTTTCGGTTCACGATACATACCATACATAGAAGGAATGCCGGCAGCAATGTGTCTTTTGTAATATATGTTTTCCCAGGCAATAGTAGGTTGTGGGTCTAAAATAACGCTGTTCATTTTGCCAATATAGGAAAGCAATTGCCTAATTGAACTGTCATAATCCTTTCTCATAAAGCTATTGGCAAGGCGATTATGTTCGTGAGCATCAAACCAACTGTAACGAGTTAGAAATTTTACAATATCATAAGGATCAAGATTATACTTGTCCTTCAGCAGAAAATGCGAGTAACATAGAAGTTTCAGTCGTTTTAAAGAAAAGTCCTCCGGCTCGTTTTCAAATAATTTACTAACCCTTTGCCATGAAAGAGAAAGCAGCTCTTCAGGAGTTAAGTTATACTTTTGTAAAAACTTATTAACCACTGCACTTTGCTTTTTTGTCATTTCATCCGGATGCATCACATAAATGAGAACATCTTCCGGAATCATATCCTGCAGTTCTCTATAATCCAAATTAGTCCAATACTGCAAAATTTTCTGAATTAAAAGGAGATGGGTGTTATTGCTTTCAGTATGTAACTGTTTGCGTAAAAAGTGCATTAAGAGGTCTTTTCTGTGTCCCAATTCATCCAGAGAGGTACTTATGTCCCTTATTTCACCTTCCGCTCCAATTTCATTGAAAAAGACGGGAAACATTTTCAGCAGGTGTTTGGTTTGCACTACCAGGGGCTTAAAATTGGAATTCAAAAAGGCGGAAACATCTTTCTGAAAGAGATCGGTATCGGAAATAAAAACCCCTTTTTGGCTTAAACTGATAATTAAATAGGCAAGCAGGTCTTTACACATAACGGGATCAATAGCAATAAGTTCCAGCAGCATTCTAAGATGTTTGATATGATTTTTATCCACTTCCATCTGCCAGTCCTTATCTATTTTAATCTTTCCGGGAGGGGTAAATTCCAGTTCCATAATTTTAGGGAGCAGATGTTGGCAGTGTTTCTTGTTTTTATGAGAAAGCACTGTTTTGCCAATAGTTAAAATACAATCCAAAACAATGGAAAGATGTGTTTCCTTAAATTCGTATAAGGTCTCAAAAATGGAATCCAACATCAAAGGGACTTCCTCTTCCTGCAAGTCCTTTTCCAAATCTGCCAATTGACGATTCAAATCCCAAAGCAGATGATTACGCAAGTCCTCCATTCCGGGTAAACCCAAAAGATAAAATATATATTGTATTCTCAAGGTTAAGGTGCTAAATTCACAAATCGCTTCTCGTTGGAGAACAGCTATATCGGAAAAAGAGGGAATATCTTTTAGGGATGCAAAATCCTGAATTTCTTCAAGTTGCTTAAGCCATTTTTGATAATATTTTTTGCCCAAGGTTGAGGAAAGCTGTTTTACATCCAAATTGCTTTCCGCTCCCATTTTTGCACACCAGCCCTCTATATCTGTTGTTTTCTGCCAAAATTCCAAGCCCTCTTTTAACAGGTCTTTCAGCATCCTGAAACAAATATCGTTGTCTTTATATACCTGCACCAGATTGCTTAAACATTTTCTGCAGGCACCATTTAAAGGAATAAATAGCTCCCTGCTCTTTTTTTGCCAGTTATCCAGTTCGTTTAGTAACTTGGCATAAACGCCTTCCGGAATGCCTTCCTTGTCGCATAAAGCCGAAATAAAATCCAGATATTCAATAATAATTCTCTTTTCCTGCATTGGCTTAGTGCATTTTTTTGCCGCCAGTAAATACAAATCCCCTATAACGGTTAAGGTTTTTTCCTTATCCGGCAATTGAACATAGAACCATAAATCACCTAAAATGCTTTGCCGAATTAGCGATGCTACTGCTTCCGGATTAGCATAAGGATGATACAGTTCTTCCAAAAAATTCCGGCAGCGTTGATTGATGCCAAAATTACCATCCGTTAAGGAAAGTAACCATTTTGCCTCATCATCAAGCACAATTTCGGCTACTTTAGTAACTGCCAGATTTTCTGCTAATGCCTTAGATTTCAGGGGTTCCAAAATCCAATCCTCATTTTTTGTTATTTTCTAAAATACTCTCTGTTTCTTTATAATTTTCGCTTGCTTTCTGTCAAGGAGTTTGTGGTCAGCAGCGAATCTTATATATTTTTTATATTTAAAATGCATAAATATTTCCCGTCTTTTTCCCTTTTACCTGTCCCATATTTATAGCGTTTAGCATTACAAATTATGCTATGCTGCAATAAATTAGCCTGCAATTGGTTAGACCTTCACCTTTTTTGCTGCTGGGCATTATTTCCTGCCAAGTTGAATCTTTTATGCTCCTTTAAACTTTCTTTAACGATTCCTTAGCGAAGTTAAGGCAGTGTTAAAGAATCGTTAAAGAAATGACCAAGCAACAGGTAGTTATAATATAAGATTATTGATGGGTTAAACTCACAATACCTCTTTATTCATTTCTATAATAAACGGATATTCCATTTCAATTTCATCCCTTAGAGGTATACCATCAATCCCAGTAAGCGGAATCTGGGGTTTCATTTGTCTCGAAATTTGCATTGCATTTATATGGATGGCGGCAAAAATAAAACCTCGTCGCTGATAAAAATGCATAGCAGATGTGTTATCATTCGTGGTGATCAACCAAATTCTTTTACAACCTTCTTTTTTAGCATGAGTTATCACTTCTTTCAGTAGCCCGGTGCCAACGCCCAGGTTTTCTTTTAAGCTTTGCAGAAGGATAATTTCGCATTCAGAATCGGCAATCCGGTAAAGCAACACTCCGATAATTCCGCTTGCATCCTCTGCCAGAAATCCTTCCAAGCTACTGATATGATAAAGTTTACCACGGGTAATTATACTTGTGGTATGCCAAGTTTTCTCTACTATACTACTGATGGCAGTATAATCTTCTGGCTCATTGCGACGTATAGAGAACAATTGAATCTCCCTGTATAGCTTATCTCTTAAGTGGGTAGTAACTGTATAAAGTATCCTCCCTTAATATCCTTTCCTATCAGATGCATATTATTGTCAACTATAATTGGAGGTATAATTGGGAAAGCTTTATTAGTATTCAGTTCTGAGTGGAAGATTTATTCAGGGTTTTGATTATTTCTACCTCTATTCTTGCTATAAGAATTGAACCAGATTTGATAAGTGAAAGTTTTAGCCCAGAGCTCGGTTTCATTATTCGGTTTTTCTTAAGATAAAGAATTCTTCTTCAATAAGGTTATGAAAGGACTCCACATCACTATTCCAGGTAGGTCTTCATAACGGTTGCATTCCCTCTACCTGTCTCAATAACACCCATTTATATATTTTTTTATCTTTTCTTTTACCAGTTTTTGCTTAATGCCATTTATAATCTCTGGTAGGGGGGTACTTATACCCTTTACTAGCCAAATCGTATTTAGTTTTTTTTACACTGAGTATGCGTTCTCAGTTATTTTTTCAAATCGGCGTTTTTACTGGCTTGCGATATCACGATTTTTTCAAAACATATCACGATTATTTCAAATAGTTTTCGTATGGCATTATATGGCTTGCGATTATGGCCGGCACTCTTTTTATTTTTCCAAGAAGAAGTTCCGGAGGGACGACAGGTTTTAACCCGGTGAAGAAGAACATCAGAGAGCCATTATCTCTTTTCCCGACAAGAAGTTCCGTAGGAACGACAGGTATTAACGACGGGTTTTAACCCGGCGTTATGAAGTTGGAAGATATCTTATTTCCTTTTTGCGAATAAGTTCCGTAGTAAATTGGAAGTTGTTAATGCATTTATTCTCAATTGCATTTTGGGGGTTAAGTAAAGTCCATTTTTTTCAGGGCATCTCAGCTTTTTCCCAGCTTGAATTGCTGAAGCATTGCTTACCCATTACGGATGGGATTAGCAATGGGTAAGCAATGAGTAAGCAATGCTATTAAGGAAGAAAATGGAATTATATTTAGTTAATAGGAGTTAGGAAAATTTAGGGGGAAGAAGAAAATATTATATCTGTAACTCCATATTTTATATAGTTTTATTATTCTTAAACTCTATAAAATAAGATAACTCCTATAGTGATGGCAGTTAGATAACGACGGGTTTTAACCCCGACGCATGTTCTATTTTAACTCACAATTTTCACCGGGGAGAAAGTTTTGACTCACAATTTTCACTTGCCCTCCAGGTACACACATCCCACAAACATCTTCATTTGCAACCGAGTTATAACTTGTTTACGAATTAAAAAATTGTGAGTTAAAACAAGAACCCTGCACACTGTCAACCGAACTACATTTGGTCTCCTCATTTCAAAATTGTGAGTTAAAACAAGAACCTGCACACTTACAACCGAGCTACAGCATTCCGTCAAATTCCACGGTCACGGAAAAAATATATATTCAGCCGCTCCAGAAATGTGGGGTAGGAATTGTTCAGAATTGGTGACTTCGGGGAATACTTTCGTTTTAACTCTAAACCGAGCTTCAGCTGTGAAAGTAGAAGGCAACAAACAAAATTTCCTGTTACCTCAGAATATAGTTGCAAACATAAAAGGGTCGGTTTAGAGTCAAAACTCCCCCCTCTACTTGTTTTGACTCACAATTTTCACTTGCCCTCCAGGTACACACATCCCACAAACATCTTCATTTGCAACCAAGTTATAACTTGTTTACGAATTAAAAAATTGTGAGTTAAAACAAGAACCTGCACACTGTCAACCGAACTACATTTGGTCTCCTCATTTCAAAATTGTGAGTTAAAACAAGAATCAAAAAATCTCAACCCTCTCAACTTTCTAAACCTTCTCAACCTTCTCAACCATTTATAATTCTCAATTATTTTCTCTTTGTTTAAACAATCCCTTTTCGGTGTTCTCAGTGTTTTCGGTGTTCTCGGTGTAAAATCCCCTTTCTTCAAAAAAGTGATTGACTAAATAACACAGTAAATTTTTCTGGAAAAAAGTAAATTATTCCAGTGAGGTTATTATGAGATTAGCGATTGAAAAGAAAGACCTTCTTGCCCGCATTCAACATCTGGTATCCATTGTGCCTACAAAAAACACATCTCCGATATTGAACAACTACCTTATTGAGGTCTCCGAAGAAAACAATAAAGTCCGAATCAGCACTACCGATTTGGAACTTATGGTTGTTGTAGAGTTTCCTGCAGCTGTTTCTGAAGGTGGAACAGTTGCTGTTTCTGCTCATCATTTTAATGAAATTATTAATTATATGCCCGATGGGGTTATCAATCTTTGGCGTAATGACGATCTGCTGATGATTCAATGTGGCAAAGTTGATTTTAATCTGTTAATTGCTGATCACACTCTTTTTCCTGTTATTCCCGAGCCGAAACTGAATAATCCCATAACTATTGATGCAGAGTTATTTAGCAGGATGATTTCCAAAACCTATTTTGCCGTTTCCACGGATGTAAACCGTCCTGTTCTCAATGGTGTTTGCTGGAAGATTTATCCTGATCATCATATAATGGCAGCAACTGATGGACGCAAAGTAGCAGAAATAAAAATTCTGAATTCGTCCCTTTTATCTTCTTTGGAACCGAATGATAACCCGGAAATGAATATTTTTACAGAACAGAATCAATATTATGTGGAAAAAGTGATTCCAGTAAAGACCCTTCTGTTTCTGCAAAAAATATTCAATGATGAAGTGAAGGAATTGAAAGTAGGTTTGGAACATAACCGGATTCTGTTTTTGTATGGAGAATATTTTATTTCCTCTCAGGTTTTGGAACACAAATTTCCCGATTACCAAAAAGCATTTCCTGCCGAACTGCCCAATAAATTTGTTATTGATAGACAAGCCCTCATTACTGCTATAAAAAGAGTAGCTCTGGTGGCTCCAGATGACAATTTACGCATTCATTTTGATTTGGATAGTGATCGTTTTGAAGTGAATACCAGTAATAGAGATACCGGTGAAGCTAAAGAAAATATGGATGACTTTACTTTTGCTGGCTCTTCTACAGGAATTTCATTCAACTATAAATATATGCTTTCCATCCTGGAAGCTATAGATACGGAAAAAGTTGTCATCAAATTGGGAACTTCCAAAGACGCGATGATGATTTACAATGAAACACCCCTTCCCGATCAGGAAATAACCTTCCTGCTGATGCCTTTGCGTTCATAAAAATTTGAACCTGGCTAAAATTGAACTTGAGAATTTCCGCAGCTATCGCCAAAATGAGTTTGATTTCAACCCTCAGGGGTGTTTGATAATTGGTCCTAATGGCTGTGGAAAAACCAATCTCCTGGAGGCAATTGCCTATTGCAGTATAGGTAAATCCATTCGTTTTCACCACGATGAAGAACTGCTCAATTTTGGAGGGCAGTTTTTCCGTGTTCAGAGTTTATTTATCAGTGACCAGCAAACCCCGAAGAAGGTCTCTTTAAGTTATGCAGATCAGCATAAACTTTTAAAGATTGACGAATTGCCTATCCGCCAATTAAGTTCACTTTTTGAAGTGGTAAAAGTTATTTATTGTGCTCCAGAAGACCATTTATTGATAAGTGGTTCACCGCGTTTTCGCCGACAATATTTTGACCTAGCAATTTCTCAGCTTTATCCTCCTTACATCAATGTCCTAAGGCATTTTTTGCATATCGTTCAGCAGAGAAATGCAATGCTGAAAAGAAACTATTCCCGGGCAGAAATTACCAGCTGGAATTTATCTTTTGCCTCTTCTTTAGCGGAGGTCTGGAATTATCGGAATCGCTATTTAAAGCAGGTTAATACCGCTTTTCAGGAGACCTTCAAAGATATTTTTCCTGCTTCCACTGCCATTTCTCTGGCTTATATACCTTCTTTAAAATTGCCTTTGGAGAGTTCTCCAGAAGAAATTATAAAACACCTGGCAACTATTGAAGAAAGAGAAAAATTACTGCAACGCTCTTTAGTCGGAGCTCATTTGGATGATTACGAATTTAAGCTTAAGGGTCGTAAAATGCTTACCTATGCTTCTCAAGGGCAAAAACGCATAGCAGTTATTATTCTTAAGCTCATTCAAGCACGCCTAATTGAAAAAGTTACCGGCATAAAACCTATTATGCTTTTTGACGATATTTTTGCCGAGTTGGATACTTTTCATTCTCAACAAATAAGAAATTGCATCAATAACCGTTATCAGGTTTTTATTGCCAGTCCCAAAGAAGATCTCTGTAATATCTGGCAGGGCTATCAAATTCAGAAGTTGGAAGGAATGGACAAATGAAATTCAACCGTAATATTATCGGCTGGATGCTCTATGATTTTGCCAATTCTGCCTTTACAACTATAATTGTTACAGTCGTTTACAGCGTTTATTTTATCAATAATGTAGTCGGCGGACCTGCCGGTTATGGAGAAATGCTTTGGGGAAGAGCAATCGGAATTTCTATGACCCTGGTTGCTATTTCAGCACCTATTTTTGGAGCTGTAGCAGATTATTCCCGTGCCAAAAAACGGATGCTTTTCATTAATTGCTATATAACCGTAATTTTTACGGCTCTGCTTTATTTTGTTAAGCCAGGTGATGTTTTTATAGGAATGTTGTTTTTCATTATTGCCAATTTCGGTTTCAATAGTGCTAATGTATTTTACGATGCTTTTTTGCCCGAAATTTGCCAGCCGGAAGATATCGGTAAGGTTTCCGGTTTTGGCTGGTCTTTAGGATATGTAGGTGGTTTAGTTTCCCTGCTTGTAGCTTTAGTTTTGGTAAAAATCAATGTGCGTTTGGTTTTTCCTGCTGTGGCATTGCACCTGTTTTTATTTTCCCTGTTCACTTTTTTCTGGTTGAAAGAATTCCGTCGTCCCTCTCAAAGAAGTAACTATTATCGGATTGCCTGGCAAAGAGTTACTTATTCCCTAAAGAACATTGCCAAGTTACCCCAACTGCTGAAATATATTATCAGCTATTTTATTTATAACGACGGCATTACTACAGTGATTGTTTTTGCTTCCATTTATGGAGCGGAAAGGTTTGGGATGACAACTCCGCAGATGATAACCTATTTCATTCTGGCACAATTTACTTCCATTTTGGGAGCAGCATTTTTCGGTTGGCTTACGGATAAATGGAATGTAAAAAATTCCTTGAGTATATCCCTTATAATTTGGATTGGCGTTGTAATCTGGGCATTTTTTTGCAGCAGTGCCAGTGAATATTATTTTGTCGGTCTGGTTGCTGGTTTGGCAATTGGTAGTAGTCAGGCAAATAGTAGAACTATGCTTTCTCTTTTAACTCCGAGGGATAGACAGGCAGAATTTTTCGGATTTTATACCTTGACAGGACGCTTATCTTCTATTATTGGTCCAATTTTATATGGATGGATAGCACATCAGACAGGGGATATTCGTTATTCCGTTTTGTCCTTGATTTTTTTCTTTGTGATTGGCTGGATTTTATTGCAGAGTGTGCAGTTACAGGAAGGGATTGAACAAGCGAAAGTAAATGAAGAATGAAGTGGAAGATAAAAAAATAGAACGCAGATAACTGGAGCGACTTGATTAGCAGGATTTTACATAATGGTAATTAAAAAACTAAAATCTGTGTTAATCAGCTAAAATCCGTTAAATCCGTGTGCTAATCTTTTATCTGTGTTATCTGTGTAATCTGTGAGAGAAAAAAAGGAGAGAAAGATGAAAAGAGGAAATATCATAGTCCTAATAATGGTCATAGTTCTGCTGTTTTTTTGCGGTTCCTGCAGTAAAAATAAGCCGGTTCTGTATATCTTCAACTGGAGTGATTATATTGATCCCGACCTCATCAAGGAATTTGAACAGCAGAATAAATGCACTATCAAATATAGCACTTACGATTCCAACGAAAATATGCTCACCAAAATTATGAGTTCCCGCGAAGCATTTGATCTTGTTTTCCCCAGTGGTGATCATGTAACTATTATGTGTGATGCGGGTTTACTGGAACCGTTGGATTTAACCAAAATTCCAAATTACCGCAATCTGGATAACAATCTTTTGCTGAAAGCCACCAGTTTTGACCCTGGCAATAAATATTCCCTACCCTATTTTTGGGGTTTAACCGGAATTATTTATAATCAGCGTTATGTTCCTGAAAGCGTTGTTAAATCTCAAAGCTGGAATATCTTAGCCGATAATTTTTTCACCGGTAAAAACAAAGTTACGATGCTGGATGATGCACGCGAAGTTGTTGGTGCCGCATTAATCTACAATGGCTACGATCTTAATGATACAAGTGCTGAAGCATTAGCGGCTGCAGAAAAAACGCTTGCCGAATGGGATAAAAATATTACGCAGTTTGATTCTGATAGCTATAAAAACGAAGTTCCCGATGGAACAACATGGCTGGCTCAGGCATATAACGGAGATGCTTTACAGGTTATGGAAAACAATCCCGATATTAAATTCTTTCTCCCCGTGGAAGGCACCAGCTTATGGATGGATAATATCGTTATGCTTAAGTCCTCTAAAAATAAAGAACTTGCCTATAAATTCATTGATTTTCTCCTAAATGCGGAAATCGGTAAACGCAATACGGAATATTGCCGCTATGCCACTCCCAATAAGGCGGCAAACAATTTGTTACCTGATACAATTAAAAATAATGCACTTATCTATCCAAGCGAGGAATATCTCCAAAAATGCTATATGATTAATGCCCTTGGCGAAAATGTGAAGAAAATAGATAAGCTCTTTGAGGCAATCAAATTAAACTGATAAAGCGAGAAAAAGAAAACACAATGCTTGATAACCTGGGAAATTTAACCCGCACTCATTATTGCGGAAATTTGAATACGGAGCACATTGGACAAGAAGTAACCGTTATGGGTTGGGTGAATAAACGCCGCGACCTGGGTGGTTTAATTTTTATTGACTTGCGTGATGTTAAAGGTATTCTGCAAGTTGTTATCCGTCCCGAAAAACCGGAGATTTTTGCCAAAGCGGAAAAAGTTCGTAATGAATATGTAATTGCTGTCCGCGGAAAAATTTGTGCACGCACCGAACCCAACATTAATCCCAATCTTCCCACCGGTAAAATTGAACTGGAAGCGGAGGAATTTTATATTTTAAATGATGCACAACCCCTTCCTGTTCAATTTAGTGAAGTCGCTATGGCGGAAGAGGATTTGCGGCTTACTTATCGCTATTTGGATTTGCGTCGTCCCAAACTGCAAAAAATAATTATCACCAGGCACCGCATAATGCAAATTATACGGGAATTTCTCAATAATGAGGGTTTTTATGAAATTGAAACTCCCATCCTGATGAAAAGCACTCCTGAAGGAGCAAGGGATTATCTTGTTCCCAGTAGAATGCAACCGGGAAAATTTTATGCCTTACCGCAATCCCCTCAAATGTTTAAACAGCTCTTAATGATTGCCGGCTTGGATAGATACTATCAAATCGCCAGATGCTTCCGAGATGAGGATTTAAGAGCAGATAGACAGCCCGAATTTACGCAATTGGATATAGAGCTGAGTTTCGTTTCTCAAGCGCAAATCTTTGATCTTATAGAACGCCTTTTTGCCAAACTTTTTCAGGAGGTCTTGGGATATAATTTAAGCGTTCCTTTTCCTGTTATTCCTTATGCAGAAGCAATGGAGAATTATGGCTGTGATAAACCCGATATTCGTTTTGAAATGAAGTTATTTGACATTTCTAACATAGTGAAAAATAGTGGTTTTAATGTCTTTTCTGCCGCCCTGAAAAACGGAGGAGTAGTTAAAGCAATCGCCATTCCTAAAGCAGCTGATTTCAGCAGAAAGCAACAGGATGAACTGGTAGAACTTGCTAAGCACTTGGGAGGTAAAGGAATTGCCTTTGCCAAAGTAACGGAAAACGGTTTGGAAGGTGGCATCAGTAAATTCCTTAGCCCTGAAGAAGCAGAGGCAATTATTCAAGCTACCCAAGCTCAAAAAAATGACCTTCTTGCCTTTGCCGCAGATAATTATGAAATGGTAAGCAAGGTTTTAGCAGGAATTCGTAATTTCTTGGCTCCCCAATTAAATCTCATTCCCGAAAACAGTTTTGCCTTTTGCTGGATAACGGATTTTCCCCTCTTTACTAAAAATCTGGAAACAGGTAAATGGGAACCAGCTCATCATATGTTTACCTTACCCAAAGAAGAACATATTCCCTATCTGGATATTCCCGAAAAAATCGGTGAAATTATTGGACAACTTTATGACCTTGTCTGCAATGGAGTTGAACTTTCCAGCGGCAGTATCAGGTGTCATCGTTATGACATCCAAAAGAAAATATTTGATATTCTTGGTTTTAGTGAAGAAGAACTGCAGAAGCGTTTCGGGTTCTTTCTGGAAGCACTAAAATATGGAACTCCACCACACGGAGGAATAGCTCCTGGTTTGGATAGATTAGTTATGATTATGACGGGAGCTGAATCCATCCGAGATGTTATTGCCTTTCCTAAAACATTGAAGGCAACGGATTTAATGAGCCAGGCACCTTCTGAAGTAGATGAACAGCAATGGAAAGACCTGCATCTGCAACCCATAAAATAGCTGTTTTTTGCAGCGGATTAAGTCGGGGCTCAAATTTGTGTGCATTGCATAACTATTTTACACAGAATAAGTTACCCATTGAAGTCGCTTTGGTCATTTTCACCCGCAAAGATGCACCTGCAGTTCAATTGGCTGAAGAAAAAGGATTGAATTACCACATTATTTCTACCCGCAATATGCAACTTTTTGAACAACAGGCAATAAACCTTTGCCAACAACATAACATAGAACTGATTGCCTTAGCGGGTTTTTTAAAACAGCTCTCGGAGAATTTTATTGCGGATGTTCAAGTCCCCATTTTAAACATCCATCCTGCCTTATTGCCCCAATATGGAGGCAAAGGTATGTATGGAATGGCTGTGCATAAAGCGGTTTTTGCTTCCTGTGACAAATTTTCCGGAGTTACTATTCATCTTGTTAATTCCCAATATGATAAGGGAAAAATTGTAGCTCAACAAAAAGTGGATATCAGTTCCTGTAAAAGTCCGGAAGAAATTGCCGAAAAAGTGCTGGAAATTGAACACAAACTTTATGCACCTGCCATCTGTCAATTTTTGTTAAAGTCGTGATTCGCATCGCTATTGCTACCCTTGGTTGCAAAGCCAATCAAGCCGAGTCCTCCATAATTTTAGACCAGTTCAACGACTTTAAGTTAGTTCCCTGGCAGGAAGAAGCGGATATCTATATCATCAATACCTGCACTGTAACGAACCGAACCGACTATAAAAGCCGCTATTTAATCCGTCAGGCATTATCTCAAAAAACGCAAAACCCCTTTGCCAAAATTGTCGTAACTGGCTGCTTTGCTCAACGCTATCCGGAAGAAATTGCCAAAATGGGCAATGTTGACTGGATTATAGATAATCAGCAGAAACTGAATATTGCGGATATCCTTGCCGGTGGCAACTACGAATTTATGGATATTATGCAGGCAAAGGAATTTGTCTATAAGCCAACTGCTAAAATGTATAACCGCACACGCGCCTTTCAAATTATTCAAGACGGCTGCGATTTTAACTGTGCTTATTGTGCAGTCCCTTATGGAAGGGGCAGAAGCAGGTCGGCAACTTTGGAACAAGTTATTCAGCAAGCCAAGTTATTTGTGGAAAACGGTTATAAGGAAATTGTGCTATCAGGAATTAACTTAGGACTATACAAAGATGGAAATAACGATTTAACCGATGTTTTGCTCCGCTTAAACGAATTGCAGGGCTTGGAATTGATTCGCCTTAGCTCCGTTGAACCGCAATTGTTTAATGATAAACTAATTAACACTCTTCCCTTAATTCCCAAGCTTTGCTCGCATTATCATATACCGTTGCAATGTGGTGCTGATTCTGGGCTAAAAAGGATGAGACGCCACTATACCTCCACCACAATTAACCAACTAATAGTTAAGATTTGTGAACGCATTCCCTATCCGGCAATCGGAATGGATGTAATAACCGGTTTCCCTGGTGAAACGGAAGAAGAACATAACCAGACCTGTGAATTTTTGCGCTCTTTACCCCTGGCTTATCTACATATTTTCACTTTTTCTAAAAGAAAAGGAACCCCTGCTTTTGATTTTCCTAACCAAATCTCTAAAACCATTAAAAACCGCAGAGCCAATGAACTCAGCCAAATTTCCCGCGAACTGACTTCCGCCTATACTAAATCCCTAATGGAAAATAATATCCCGTTACGCGGAATTGTGGAAAAAAACACCGCTGGCTACTGCGAATTTTTGAGCGATCACTATGTCCGCGTCCGCTTTTCCGGAAACTTCCAACCCGGCGATTTTGTCCAAGTTCCAAGCCAAGAAGCACAAATAAAAATGAAAAATGAAGAATGACTAAGAGAATTCAGATAACCGGATCGACTGGCTCAGCTGTATTTCAATATAAGAATAATTATAAATAAAAAAATCTGCGGTATCGGCGAAATCTGCGTGCACTTATTTTTATCTGTGAGAGGTTATTTTTTTTCTGGTTCCAGATATTCATCAATAGGATGATATTTCCATTTCAGCAAAATCCTATCCAGCAAAGCCACGATTCCGAACAGCGCTAAACTGACAGCCACGAAAACAATAATCACGGCAAAAATATGAGCTGTCTGATGCACGTTTGTAGCTCTGGTCATATAAATTCCCAAACCGGAAGTTCCTCCTAACCATTCACCTATCACAGCTCCCATCACGCTATAAGTTGCAGATAGTTTTAGTCCCGTAAAGAAATTGGGTAAAGCAGAAGGTATTTTTAATAATCTAAATATCTTATAGGGTGTTGCTCCCATTGAAGTTAAAAGGCGAATCTGGTCTATGGACACACTCCTGAAACCGTCATAAAGTCCTAAAGCAATCGGAAAAAAGCACATCAGCACTACGGCAAAGATTTTAGCGCTGATGCCATAGCCAAACCAAATTATAAGTAAAGGCGCTACAGCTATAATAGGAACTGTTTGGGAAATAATCAGATAAGGATAGATAATTTGTTTGATAAGGCGAGATAAATTCATAGCAATAGCCGTTATAGAGCCCAGAACAATACTGATTAAAAGTCCGCTGATTGCCTCTATCAAAGTTGGCTTTAAGTGATGCCAAATCAAACCTGGATAGTTAATAAAAACCTGAATCACCTGTTGCGGCGAAGGAACTACCCAAAAAGCGATAACTCCTTTAGTGCTGATAAATTGCCAGAGCAAAACCAGAACCACAAAAAAAAGCAAAGGCAAAATTATTTGCCGGCTTTTCATATTTCTCCCAAAATACGAATTTCCGTTTGCAGATGAACACCATAGCGTTCATAAACAACTTTTTGAATATGCTGAATAAGCTGAAAAACATCTTTAGCAGTAGCAGAACCAAGATTAACAATAAAACCGCAATGCTTTTCCGAAATAGCTGCATCACCAATCCGAAAGCCCTTCAATCCGCATTCCTCAATTAATTTTCCGGTAAAAAAACCTTCCGGTCGTTTAAAAACGCTGCCGGCACTGGGTAAATCCATTGGTTGTTTATCCTGTCGTTTTTGTTGTAATTCCTGCATTCGCTGGCGGATATTTTCCGGTTTATCTTTTTTCAGAATAAACAGAGAGGAAAGATGAATTAAGCCCAAATCTTGAAAGACGCTATGCCGATAGGAAAAATTATGTTCTGACGCCTTCAGGTAGAAAACAGGGTTTGGAGAACTGAGCTTTTCTTGGGTAGGCAAAATAGCTCTACTGCTGTAAAGTACATCTTTGATCTCGTTTCCGTAGGCACCGGCATTCATAAAAACAGCTCCTCCTACAGAGCCCGGAATTCCACTGGCAAATTCCAATCCGCTTAATCCATTCTCACAGGCAAAATTACCTAAGTCCTTAAGGGTAACTCCACAGAAAGCAGATAAATAATGCTTACCTAAAGTGATTTTATCAAAACGCTCCGTGCTGATAACTATGCCCTTTACTCCCTTATCTGAAATGAGCAAATTAGAGCCCTTCCCTAAAATAAAATAAGGAATATTATGCCCAAGGCAAAACTTTAAGAGAGTAACTAATTGTTTTTGGGTATAAGGAGTGCAAAAAACCTCAGCGGGACCCCCTATGTTAAAACTGCAATGTTCTTTTAAGGGAACTTCTATATGCACAATGCCCTCATCAATTAGTTGAGGGTATTCCTTCCGTAACAAAAGAAAAGTATCCATACTCAAATATTGGCAGGTAAGGGATTAAAAAATTTACCGATTTCAGAAATGAGATGTTGTTCGTCTTTCAATTCAATACAGCGTCCTGGTAGTATTTGTTTAAAGTAAATGCCATATTTCTTTTTGGAAACACGGGAATCCATAATAAGAACTACTCCCCGGTCTGTTTTACTGCGGATTAAGCGTCCAAAACCTTGTCTTAAACGTAATAAAGCATTGGGCAACATCAGATGCATAAAGGAATCCTTATTTTCCCGTTCCAGTTTATCTATAAGTGCCTCTACCAATGGCTCGGAAGGCACTTGAAAAGGAATTTTGTATAAAATCAATAGAGAAAGTGAATCCCCTTGAATATCCACCCCTTCCCAAAAAGAAGAAGTTCCCAATAACACGGCATTTTTACTCTTCTTGAATTCATCCAGAAGGGAATTTCTGCTTACACCCTTACCCTGAGCAAAAAATGGACGATTGAGATGAAAAAGGGTATCGCTAAGATGATCGTAAACAGCATCCAAGTCCTTATAGGAAGTAAAAAGTGCCATCGTTCCTACATTCGTAGTAGTCAATATTTGTTCCAAACAACCCAATGCCTGACTTTGGAAGAATTTATCCTTATACTCAGGAAGAAAACTGCCAATTAACAATAAGGACTGCTTATCATAATCAAAAGGTGATTCAACAATACTCTGCCTAACATTCTTTTCCGTAACCAAACTCAAGCCCGATTGATTGAGGAAAAACTTGAAGGAACCCCTGATAGATAAAGTAGCAGAAGTGAAAATAATACAGGGGATATTTTGATAAAGCAAACGGTTAAGATGTTCTCCAACTTCCACAGGTGCATAACAAAAAGTGCTGATAGGAACATTGCGTTCCGAATTAGGATCGTTTTCAATCCATAAAGCATAATTATCCAAATCGGGATTAAGAAGTTGTAAAATTATCTCTTCCGTTTCCATATAGCGGGATAAATAACCCTTCAAATTATCTTTCAGAACATCCAAATCCTTCACTTGATTGCTGTTTAAAGTGCTGAAAACATTATCCAGGGCAGTAAGGTCTTTCATAATATCCTTGAAAGCAAGAGATAATTCCTTCAGAAGGGTATAGATATCTTCAAAAGCATTGATGTCCTTTATCCGCAATTTATTATAGCTTTTTGCTTCAACACAATGGTCTTCCGCTAAACTGAAAAGCTTTGTTATCACCTGCCTCTGACTGTCAATTTCCCCTGTCAGTTTGGTGCAAAGGGTTTCTATATGCGTCTTTTGGTCAGTAGTTAACATACTTTTCTGCAGTGTCTGAATAATTTGGGAAAGAAAGCCCCCGGAATATTTCCTGGAAGTATAAACAAGCTGATTAAATAAGCTGTTGAGGTCAACATAACTTAAAGTAAAACCCAGATTTTTGGAAGCAGCGGACATCAGATTATGCGCTTCATCAATTACCAGATATTGATATTCACCTAAAGTGGAATTATCCATTTGAGCATCTGCCAGAAGCAAGGAATGATTGGCAACTACAATAGATGCCGTCTCTATATTCTTGCGCAATTTCATTACATAACAGCTTTGGAACAAGGGACACTTTCTGCCTCCGCACAAGT
Source organism: Candidatus Cloacimonas acidaminovorans str. Evry (assembly GCF_000146065.2). Classification (GTDB taxonomy): domain Bacteria; phylum Cloacimonadota; class Cloacimonadia; order Cloacimonadales; family Cloacimonadaceae; genus Cloacimonas; species Cloacimonas acidaminivorans. The sequence goes on from NC_020449.1 coordinate 1,784,616, forward strand.
AGCGATCGGAACATATCTTATGCCATAAAACACCAAAGCGGTTTTTATCAAAAGAAGAATTTTCGGAAACATCCCCTGTATTCGTATGTTCTTTCCAAACAAGAAGATTCAGTAGACCATACGCATCGTAAGAAGTTATGCCTCTGGTTTGTTCCTGTAAAAGTTCCTGCCACCTTCTTTCGCAGATATAATTTTCCCTACCTTTAACTAATACGGCTTGGAAAGGCAGGGGCAATATTTTTTTCAGTTGCGGTAAATCCTTGAAGAAAAGCTGTTCCTGCAGATTTTTAGTATTGGTAGAAACAATTACTTTGCTCTTATTCCGGTTACTGAAATCAATTGCCGGAACCAGATAAGCAAAGGATTTTCCTACTCCCGTTCCTGCTTCTACCACCAAAAAATCCTGTTTGCTAAAAGCATCGGCAACCTCTTCTGCCATAGTCATTTGTCCGGAACGAAATTCAAAATTGGGAAATTTGGAGGCAAAAATTCCATCTTCAGCAAAGACCTCAGGAATGCTTTTTATGGAACCTGCAGCAATATGCTCAATAACATTGTTCAGTTCATTGACTACAGGAACCGTTTTTTTACCGGAAAGAGCTGATGAACGCTGTTGTCTCACAATCCATTTGATATATTCATACAATCCGCTTTTCAGATTTGCCTGCATTGCTAAATCCATTAACCGGGCATTAAGCATATAGCCATAATGATTTAAAATATAATTGGTTAAGGCATTAAAGAGCTTTCCTGTTGCCAGGGCATCTGCATCTGCCTGATGAGCATTCATTAGTTCAATTCCGAAAAAAGAAACCAGGGTACTTAATTTATGGTCAGTTGTAAAAGGTAAATAAATACGCCCTATTTCTGCTGTATCCCAATGCATATTGCTGATCGGGAAACCCCCATTATCCACGATAAATTGATTGAGAAAGTTAAAATCAAATCCAATATTATGTCCCACCAAAATGCTATCGCCAATAAAATTACAAAAATCCTTCAGTACCTCTTTTATAGGAGGTGCCGTTTTTAGTTCCTGAGGCGAAATATGAGTTAAATGCTCAATAAACTTGGGCACTTTCCCTTTGGGCTTAACCAAACTGACAAACTGATTAACAACTTCTTCACCTTTAAAGCGCATACCAGCTATCTGAATAATTTCATCCCATTCCGAATTTAAGCCGGTGGTTTCAATATCTATAGCTACAAATTCCAATTGCTCCAAAGGCAGGTTGTTAAAATTCTCCGTGTTTTTTACTTCGTTGTTTATACTTTCCACATTTTATCCTATTCGTTAATCCTCTTCGCGGTAAAGATTATAACGCTGCATCTTTTTAATTAAGCCCTGACGCGAAAGCCCCAATTCTTTAGCTGCCTGGGTTTGATTCCACTGAAATTTTTCCAGGGATTGAGAAATCAATTTGCGTTCCAGTTCTTCTATGGCATCCTTTAAGTTTTTCTTTCCCGAAAGCATAGCGATTGTTTTGCTGTATTCAATATGACGGTAAACTTCTTCACTAAAATCACTGGGCTTAATGAAAGTATTGGGTTCAGCCAAAGTTACCGCTCTTTCAATTTCATTTTCCAGCTGACGGACATTTCCAGGCCAGTCATATTGTTCCAAAACCTTCATTGCTTCAGCTGTAAATCCCATAACATTTTTATTCATTCGTTTATTGTATTTATCCAGAAAGTGTATTGCCAAAAGAGGAATATCACCCGTTCTGTTTTTCAGCGGCGGAACATCAATTCTGATAACATTTAAACGGTAATAGAGGTCTAAACGGAATTCCCCGCTTTTAACTCTTTCCATTAAAGGCGTATTGGTAGCACAAACAACTCGCACATCAACCTTTTCCGTTTTTGTAGCTCCAACTCTTTTAATTTCTCCTTCCTGCAAAAAACGCAGCAATTTGGACTGTGTGGACTGGCTGATATCGGAAATTTCATCCAGAAAGAAAGTTCCACCATCAGCTATTTCAAATAAACCCTTTTTATCATAAGCAGCACCTGTAAAAGAACCCTTTACATGACCAAAAAGTTCGCTTTCCAGTAAGGTCTCGGGCAAGGCACCGCAATATTGAGCTACAAATGCCTTATTTCTTCTGTTACTGCTATAGTGTAATGCCCTGGCTATCAATTCTTTACCTGTTCCGCTGGGACCTTCTAAAAGCACTGTAGTAGGAGTATCTTTCACCTTTTCAATAATCTCAAAAATCTTCATCATCTCCGGGCTTTTACCTATTATATTGGAATAGATATTATTGGAGCTAAGCTGTTCGCGGATAATATTATGGCTTTTTTCCAGATTGGCACTGAGGATGTTTTCTATAATTACGATAATTTGATTGGAAAGAGCGGAAAGCAAATTGATAATCCTTTCGGAAAAATATTTGGAACCGCTTTTACAAAAGAGCAAAACGACTCCCATAGTATTTTTACGAATGGAAAGAGGCAGAGCTAAAATATTATTATAACTGGGAGCAAAATGCGGCTGTTTAATGTTTTCCAGCTTATTATTCTGATACACTTCATAACAAATATTCTGAAATTGGTCGTGATACTTATCTTCAGGAGAAAAATTATGATAAATTCTATATTCCCAGGCATCCGGCAAACTCGGATTAGGATGCAGTAAAAGCATTCCGCCATCGGCATTGGCAATTTCCACTAAACTGGAAAGGGATTGTTCTATCAGCACATCCAAATCGGTTATCGTATTCAGGTTTTGGGTAATTTCATAGAACTGGTTCAGCAGGTTTTCTTCAAATTTTACTTCTTCCATTTGCGAAGAATATTCACGGGATATTTTTTGCATCAGGATGTCATTTTGTTCCAGTAATTTAATAGAGCCGTATCTTTCAATTATTTTGCGGTTATTTTTCAAAATTTCCATTGCCTGTTCCCATTCTTCCATATCCAAAAGCACACCGGCAAGTTCATAATTGGCTAAAGAAAGTTCATAGTTACTACCTGCTTCTACAAAATGTTTAATTGCCTCATTCAGATAATTCTTTGCGGATTCCAAATTTTTCCTTTCCAGCAAAGCACGCAGATATAAAGAACGCCCTATTTCAAAAGGCAGATTTTGTTCAATAGCCAGTTTTTGAGCTTCCGCCAGATAATAATCGGCACTTTCAATATTGCGGGTTAGGATAAAGTAATATGCCTGTTTCAGATAACCCTCAATAATTTTATCCCGGGCAGCAATGTTTTTAAAGAAATCCAAGCTTTCAACCAGATAACGATAGGCATCCTTAAATTTATGCAGCTTAGTAAAAACACTTCCCAGATTGCCATACAATTCTGCCTTAATATAATCATCCGAAACGGCAGGAAGCAATTCCAGACCTTTAATATAAAGATCATAAGCCAGGTTCAGTTCATCCTGTTTTTCATAAACCTCGCCCAAGTTATTAAAACTGCGCAATAGACCTTCGTTAAAACCGCTTTCCTGAGAAAGTTTAATGGCTTTTTCATAGTAAGAAATGGATTCTGCCCAGTCACCTTTCTTGAAATATAAACCGCCCAGATTATTTAAGGTGGCAATCGTATTACGCTGAAAACCAAATTCATTAGCCATATCCAGCGACTTTTTTAAGGCATCTTCAGCCCTGTCATAGTCACCGTGGTCCATTAGCGTAACACCTATATTATTATAGATATTAGTGATATTATAGGGTTCAGCCAGAAGTTTCTGTATTTTAAGTGCCTCTTCCAGGTAATAAAGTGATTTTGCCGGATCACCTTTATCATCCATTAAACCGCCTAAGTTATTATAACATACCGAAATGCCATTCAGGTTAAAATATTGTTTTTCCAGCGCCAAACTTTTCAGAAAATAGGTCTCGCTCTTTTCCCAAAAACCCTGACACATATACAAAACACCCAAATTGTTATAGATAGCAGCTAAACCGCTGTGATCTTTGGCAAGAGAATAAAGCGTTTCAGCTTCGTTGAAGACCTCTTCCGCCTGTTCCCATTCATTTATGTAATAGTGTATTTTCCCGCGTATTTTTTTGGCTTCGGCTTGAACGCTGTGTCTTTGTTGCTGATTAGTTATGCTGTTTGAAGAGTGGCTGGCAATATCCAAAGTGTTGAATGCCTCATTAAATGCCTCACTTTCCGTTTGAATATCAGCTTTTAACAGGAGAATTTTTACTTTCCAATAGGGGTCTATCGTAGCCGGAGAATACTGTTTGATAATTTCCAAAGCAAAAGCGGATGAATTTACGGCATAGAGATCACTAGCAAGTTTATAAACGATTTGCTCTGCAGGAATATTGTTTTCCGTAGAAATATGCAATGCCTGACGAAAATGATCTATCGCTTTGTCTTTCTGATTTAGCGCTGAATATGCTTCAGCAATTCTTTGCGTGCTGGCTAATTTGTCCGCGGGACTTTTGGTATGCGCCAAAACATATTCTTCTAACCTTAACACACTTGCGGAATCGTTGATCTGATATAGCTCGGAAGTTACTTTACCAAAGAGAGCGGAATTGTATTTTTTATTTAACATCTGCAGAGAAACCAAAATCTGGGGATGCTTTTTCTCCTTTTGCAAATATTCCATCAGCTGATTCAATAAAGTGCCTTTGAACTCCTTCAAATTGTTATTCAGCCATTCCGAAAATGCCTTCTTCTTTTGAATGGACAATCCCTTTTCCGGTTTGGAAATCAAATTCAAATTATATAAAGTAACCAAATCCGTCTTTATATTTTTGGGATTGCCCAAAGCTTTGGCTAAGGCACTGGCATCAAATCCATCCAATACATACATCGCAGTTAGAATTTCTTTCTGTGAGGAACTAAGGGTTTCCAGCGTTTCATAATAAATCTGTTCAGCATCAAAGGTCTTTTCCAGATAAGGTCCCAAATTAAACTTCCCCTTTGGCTTTTGGCTCTTCATCTCCTTCAAGACCTTTTCTATGATCATCAGGTTGCCGGAAGTTATTTTCTGAAATATTTCGCTTTCACTGCTACCTGTAAAATCCGTCTCCGGAAAGGTTAATTGTAAAAGCCACTGACATTCCTCCACTCCTAATGTGGGTATATTGTCCAATTCCGCAAAGGGAAATAAACGCGTTTGCGTAAAAACTACTATCTGAATTCCCGTATCCGGTAAATATTGAACCAGATATTGTAAATAATCACGGGTATAATTATCATAAATATCACAATCATCAATCACCAGCAGAAATGGCTGAAACAGTTCCATCTCGTTTAAACGCTCCGTAATATAAAAGAAAAAATCGTATTTATTTACGGAACCTATATTTTCACGAAATTCCCGATAATAACCATACAGGTCTTCTTCCGTTACCTCTGTAATCACCTGCATAAGCTCTGAAAAATGATTTAACATAAGGGGATGAGGGGAAAAATATATCCGCTTCGCATATATATCTTCCACACTTTCCATTAAGGGCTGAACAAAATGACTTTTACCAGAACCCGATTTGCCTACTATTTCAATTAGATGACTCTTTGCACTGTCACTTAAGTAACCCATTGCCTTGGAAAGCGCTATCTTGTTTGTTATATATGCATCCAGCTGTTGGGTTATGTTCTCTGCCATTTTTTTTTCACCCCTCTTGGAATTTTGTTTACAGTGCACCTGTAAATAGTGTTTACAACCTGTCAAGTAAAAAATCACCATAAATTAAAAAAATGGCTAGTAAAGGGTATAAGTACCCCCCTACCAGAGATTATAAATGGCACTAAGCAAAAACTGGTAAAAGAAAAAATAAAAAAATATATAAATGGGTGTTATTGAGACAGGTAGAGGGAATGCAACCGTTATGAATACCTATATTAAAAAAAAATGGTTGCCATCTCGACAGTATATCGGGATATGCAACCGTTATGAATACCTATATGGAAAACAAAAAAATTATTGGTAGTCAGGATGTCAAGACTTATCGTCTGCAGATGGTTCAAGATGCGCTAAAATATGGAATTAAACCCTGCGCTCGCCAGTATCAGACAACGGTTAAAACAGTACGTAAATGGGTAAAGCGATACCAACAATATAAGGAGGATGGTTTGAATGATCTTTCCCGTAAAAAAACACACTGTCTAATCAAGATTGATAAAGAAACAGAACTGCAGATTATTAAATGTCGCAAAGATCACCCAGGTTGGGGTGCGAGAAGAATCAAAGAAGTCCTGGAACTCAACTTCTCGCATGTCTCTATCCATAGAGTAATCAAAGATGCTGGTCTGATTTTGCCGAAAAGAAAAAAATATAAGAAACGCAAAGATATGCAGGAAGTCCGAAAACAAAAGAAAGTATTTAGCCGGCTCCAAATAGATATAAAATATCTAACCGATATTCCTGAATTCGAAATCTGGAGATGGGAACATCATTTCCCTCTATATCTTATCTCTGCCAGGGACTATAAAACCGGTGCTATCTATCTTGCTTATAGCTACGAAAAATCATCTACGGCTACAGCTCTGTTTATCAACTACTTGCTCTCTTCTCTTCAAAACTATGGCATAAATCCTCAAACTATTATTATCCAAACTGATAATGGAAAAGAATTCATTAATCCTACTGACCGAAAAGTAACTTTATTTGAAAAAATAGTAAAGGAAAAATATCAGGAAACTCATTTTCTTATCCCCTACCGAAGACCTACCTGGAATAGTGATGTGGAGTCCTTTCATAACATTATTGAAGAAGAATTCTTTATCTTAAGAAAAACCGAATAATGAAACCGAGCTCTTGGCTAAAACTTTCGCCTACCAAATCTGGTTCAATTCTTATAGAAATAATAGAGGTAGAAATAATCAAAACCCTGAACAAATCTTCCAATCCGAATTGAATACTGATAAACCTATTCCTCTGATTCCTTCAATTATTGTTGACAATTATATGCATCTGCTGGGAAAGGATATTAAGGGGGGTTACTTTTTACCTTTACCACCCATCTTATTTTAAAAAAAACTTGACAAGGATTTATAAGATGAAGATAATGAAATTGGTCTTTTGGACTAATATAGATTGTGAGTAACGAGGATAGTTAGAATTTCCTCAAAGAACCTGATAAATAAAGAGTTGGAATTTACACCAACATTTGGGACTCAACTGGAGAATTTATGAAGGGAGAAAGATTAAATAAAGCAAAGTATTATTTTATTAAAAAAGAAGTATATCTGATTTTGTTTGGGTATATTATTATGATAATTATTGAGTTATTAATGCTTATAGGTATTTTTCTGGTTCTAAGAAAAAAATTCCTTGACATTCAATTCAATTCATATTTAATATTCTTATATGCTTTCTTTTTATGGGCAATATTAAATATTATAATTCATTTATTCCCCAGGAAAAAGTATTCATTAGATATTATTATAAGGCATACGCAAGTTTATTTAACAATTATTATAATATCATTGGGACTTATATCGGGTTTTTCATATCTGATTAGTAAAAGACCTTTTGTACCAATTCCAGATCTGCAAGGAGGTACCTTTGGTTTTAGCACTTGGAATTGCAAAGCAAGTATAGAGGATATTGAGATTAATTTTCAGTATCCAGATAGCAATAAAATTATTCATTTAAGTGAAAATCAGTTATATGATAAAAATTTATGGGTTAGTGCCTGGAACCAATTTACACGGGAAGATTCAACAGTAATAATAGAAAAAAATCCGAATGGAAAAACTCCCAAAATTATAGTTGATTATGGTGGTGTTTATTTTAATTTGCCTAAGGCAGGCTACAAAGCAAATATAAAAAATGCATCTATGACTGGAATAATCAAGTTTTACAAAGCTGAAAAAAATTTATTGGCATACCCTAATTTTGAATTTAGCTTTAGAGTACCTTGGGATTCTACCGGGAACGAGCCAAGCTCAAAACTTTATATAGGGTTGCAGACCTTTTTCTTTAATCCCGAATGGAGTAAGTGTTATATCCCATTATTAAGCCTTGCACCTTCAGTACAGCATCATGATTCTAAACAACTAATTAAGAAGAATACAAGATTTACTAAATATAAATTTAACCAACCATACCGATTACATGCAGTAGTGTTTGATAATAACGCCGAACTATATATAGAAAATATTCAATTTGGAGCTGCGGGGACTCTTTACGAAGGCAAATTTACATCAAAAGAATGATAATAGAATCTTTATGTGAATAAATAGGAACTATTGAATTCAATACCAAATTAAGATTAACAGAATATAAAATATGCTTATTATATACTTAGATTGGAACATAATTGCAAATTTCAGGAACTGGAAACTAAAAGGCAATGATAAGTTATAGGGCTATAATATGATTTAATTATATATTTTCCCGACGGTTCTATTAATTTCCCTAAATTCATCATTGAAGGTCTGGATATCGGATAACAAATATTTGGCAGCTTTAGAAAGAGAAATTTCTCCTTTTTTGTAAGGCAAGATAAAACAGTAAAGGATAGGTAGTAAAGGAAAAATAGTCCCTATTGATAATTTCTCTTAAGAGGTGCATATAATTATCAAATAAATGGTAAGGAACCCCGTTATTCCGGAATTCCCAAAAAGCCCCAAAGGGCGACACTTTAATAGCGATGGTGGCGTAAGCCCCTCGTTAAAATGAGAATACCAATTATTTTTATCTTCTTTTTTTATCTTATCTGCACCCAAAATTTCTGGGATGTCGGAGTGTTGACGTCCTCGTCAACCCCCTCTTACGCTGTATATCAATACCGATAATTTTGCAGTAACGATAAGATAAGGTCTCTTATGGACGGCGAGGACACCGTTTTTCCGGCATTTTACAAAAGCCAAAGGTGGGTTTTCAAGAGTGTTTACTCTAAATTTACCTAATTTATCCCGGTTTCTTAATTATTTGTATTTTCCCTTTTTTCTTTTTCATATTAACAAGTGATTATTTTAATAGGAAAAAAGTACTAAATTTCATTATCCAGATACTGATAGCCCGGAACTTTGGGTAGTAAATCATCTTCCACAGCATTTTTTACCGAACGGCAGGGTAATTGCTGTTCCAGGATTTGGGTTTTGGTGATAGTTTTCAGGTTCACCTGTTCCGGATATTTAGCTTGCATTGCCCACAGCATTTTCACAAAAAGAGAATACCAGGAGGGCACACGCACGCTATCATCCCTATCTCTCAAAAGGTTCAGGTAATTTTTAAAATCGCTGCGATATGCATCCGAAGGGTTGATGGCTTTAATTTGTTTGGCGATGGCAGCATATTCCAGGTTCTTTTCCTGGATTGGCATTTGGGGAGCTCGCCGCATCAAAGTCCGTTTCAAGCGGGGATGATAATAATATATAGCACCATCCAGCTTGCCGGAAAATCCCTTTATTCCTTCTTTAACAGTTACTTTCATTATAACCTCCATAATTTTTGGGTCATTTTATTTTCTTGCTTAAAACTGTCAATCAATTCTTTATCTGCCCTTAATCACTCCTTAATAATTAACGCTTGATTAAGGTTAGATTAACGAATAATATACGGTCTTGAATAAAGGGTAATATGATTTTTACTAGGATATGCAATATAGAGAATTAAGTTAGTAAAGCCATTTTTGTAATAGTATGTTTGCATCCGGTATAAAAATATGTATAATGAATTATAAAGATGCTTAGGAAAGGTAGTAACATTATTTGATTCCAGCATCGGGAACCTGATTTATTTAAAGGTTTGTTCCTTATACTTTTACAATTGAAGATTCAAGGGTAAAGTGAAAATTGCCTATATTAGTTAATTTGGACTGTTTACACCACCTTCTACATTATTGTATCGCCCTTTGGGGCTTTTGGCAGAGGGCTAAGAGCGGAGAGCAGAGAGCGTTTTTCCCATTTTTAACGAGGGGCTTACGCCACCATCGCTATTAAAGTGTCGTCCTACGGGCTTTTAAAAAATCTCAACCTTCTCAACCCTCTAAACCTTCTCAACCTTTTTTTACGAGGGGTTTACACCACCATCGCTATCATTGTATCGCCCTACGGGCTTTTTTGCAAATATTGTTTTTTAAAATCCCATAAATCCCTTTTATCCTGTTCATCCCTAATCTATTTTATTTTTTTATTCTGTTCATTTCATATCTATTTTATTCTCTTCTTCAGCCATTCCGAAAAGTTCCGGATTATCTTTCATAAACTGTTTATGCAATGACCAAAAAGCCGAATCCTCATCCTTTCTTCTCTTCAAATGAAAATATCCTATCAAAGAGACAACATACGCGCCAATAGCATCTATAATCAAGTCCTTCATTGTATCTTTAACCCCTAAACGAGTGTCAAAAAAACCGTAGACCTTTTCCAAATTCCGCGCTTTTTGCATATCCACCCCAAAAATGGCATCAATGGTATATTCCAAAATTTCCCATAAGGCACAAACCATTATCGCAAAACAGAAACTAAAAAGCGCCATAAATTTCGGACTTAATTTCATATCTACCTTATAATCCTTATTCATAGAATAAATTAAAATAAAACCTGAATAACTTAAAATTACCGCGGATGCCGTATGCAACATCCTGTCCCACCAGCGATAACGATAAAAATAACGGTGAATTTCTCCCAAGTACATTGAGGCAAATATAAATAGTAAAATTATGATTTGCATGGAAGTAGGAATTGTTATAGCAATTCTTTTTTCCAGCACCGTCGGTAACATAAACAGCAACAAAGTCATTACCGCTGACCAAAGTGTCTCCCATTGCCTCAAATAAAGGTTGTAGCCAATAACTAAACAGGTTAACAGCATAAAGAAATAGCGCAGATATTTTTCTAACTTTTTCGGGTCTATCCTCATTGTTCCATCTCCTAATGTCATTTTACTATTGATAAATGTCTTGTCATTCCCACGAAAGCAGAAATCCAAACAATATTTAATATAATAACTTTCTTTTCAATTTGATAAATAAATGTTCCAATCTTTTTTAGCGCATTTATAATAATTTGTAACCAGTTGTCAAGCTAAAGATTCATCACCTTCCTTTCTAATGTGAATTTTGAAGGAAAATTCCTTTGTCATTCCGCAAAAGCAGGAATCTGGACAAGTTCTGTCAAAATAACTGTATTTTCAATAGGGAAATTATATTATAGGACAATGCGATTTATCCCTTTTCTTTGTTTCTTCCTAACTCGCTACCCATCATCAACCCATCCAAAATGATGAGTGGATGATAGGTGCATCATTGGTTGATTATGTGTTGATGGCAAGGACGGAAAGGTCTTGAGGTCTTTAGAAAAGCAAAACGAAAAAAGACGCAAGTCAGGAGTCGTCACTGCCATCAAAAATTATACATAACCCACAAATTCATTTGCAGTGAGGACTCGTGACGACAAAAAGATAGAATGCAGAAAACTGGATCAACCGGATTAAAATGTAATGATTATTATTAAATAATACTCTGCGAAATCTGCGTAAACTAAATTTTTTATCTGTGTTATTCGTGAAATCTGTGAGAGATAAAGTTTAAGGTCATCACTAATCATAGGTGGCACCAAAGATATCGTAAAGAATAAAATCATAAGGGTGCAAATTAAAACTCTCTACTTCTCGACTCCAAAAAATTCGCCGTTAGCGATGGCGGCGACCTACTCTTCCACACAGTTGCCCGTGCAGTACCATCGGCGCAGACAAGCTTAACTGCTGTGTTCGGAATGGGAACAGGTGTACCCTTGCTGCTATAACCACCATCGCTAACGGCGGAAAAGGTCTAAAAGTAAACAGGTCATTAGCAATAGTATTCCGTGAGGAGAGATATCAGGCACAAAGAGTAAAATAAAAGGTGAAAGCCAATTGAGTTATTAGTATTACTCGGCTCAACGCATTACTGCGCTTACACCTGTAACCTATCAAGGTTGTCGTCTCCAACCTCTCTATAGGGAAATCTTATCTCGGAGCTGGCTTCCCGCTTAGATGCTTTCAGCGGTTATCCTAACCGAACTTGGCTACCCGGCAATGCAATTGGCATCACAACCGGTACACCAGAGGTTCGTCCACACCGGTCCTCTCGTACTAAATGCAGTGCTCCTCAAATTTCCTGCGCCCACGAAGGATAGGGACCGAACTGTCTCACGACGTTCTGAACCCAGCTCGCGTAACTCTTTAATCGGCGAACAGCCGAACCCTTGGGACCTTCTTCAGCCCCAGGATGAGTTGAGCCGACATCGAGGTGCCAAACACCGCCGTCGATATGAACTCTTGGGCGGTATCAGCCTGTTATCCCCGGAGTACCTTTTATCCTTTGAGCAACGGCCCTTCCATTCAGAACCGCCGGATCACTAAGACCTGGTTTCCCACCTGCTCGACCCGTCGGTCTCGCAGTTAAGCTCCCTTATACCTTTGCGCTCTATGGCTGATTACCAACCAGCCGGAGGGAACCTTGGTAAGCCTCCGTTACTCTTTCGGAGGCGACCGCCCCAGTCAAACTGCCCACCTGGCAATGTCCAATAGTTGCTCTATCGTTAGTAAATCAATACAATAAGGGTGGTATTTCAACGCTGGCTCCGCGCACACTGGCGTGCACGCCTCATAGCCTCCCACCTATCCTACACATACTGCACCAATTTACAATGCCAAGCTACAGTAAAGGTTCACGGGGTCTTTCCGTCCGTTCGCGGGTAAGCGGCATCTTCACCGCTACTTCAATTTCACCGAGTCCCTGGTTGAGACAGCGCCCAAATCGTTACACCATTCGTGCAGGTCGGAACTTACCCGACAAGGAATTTCGCTACCTTAGGACCGTTATAGTTACGGCCGCCGTTTACCGGGGCTTCATTTCGAAGCTTCGCCTGCACTAATTTCACCATCTCTCACATTCATTATACATTGTAAATTATACATTCTTCACTTTTCCCTCTTCACAATGATAAAATTAGTGCAGGCTAACCTCTCCACTTAACCTTCCGGCACCGGGCAGGTGTCAGTCTATATACCGTGGCTTTCGCCTTCGCATAGACCTGTGTTTTTGATAAACAGTCGCTTGGGCCTATTCACTGCGGCCCCCTCTCGCTCATAGCGCTGACTAATCACGATAACGGGGCACCCCTTCTCCCGAAGTTACGGGGTAATTTTGCCTAGTTCCTTAACCAGAGTTCACTCGAACACCTTAGGATACTCTCCTCGCCCACCTGTGTCGGTTTGCGGTACGGTCTGAATATTGATTAACGCTAGAAGCTATTTCTCGGCAACGTCTCTAAACAAGCTTTACGGCTTACGCCTCGTCCTGCATCTCGGAATATTTGTGGAACGGATTTACCTGCCCCACTTCCTACCTGCATTCAACAGCTATTCCAACAGCTGTCCTTGCAGCACCGTCGCGTCACTCCTTCACTCAATACTCAGGTTCAGGATTATTAACCTGATTCCCATCAGCTTCGCCTTATCGCTATACCTTAGGGACCGACTAACCCTGAGCAGATTAACTTTACTCAGGAATCCTTGGGCTTATGGTGTGCGGGTTTCTCACCCGCATTATCGTTACTCATGCCAACATGGTCTCTTGTGCCCGCTCCAGCATATCTCACAATACACCTTCTGCGCAAACACAATGCTCTCCTACCACTCACATATATATGCAAGTCCGCAGCTTCGGCAAGATACTTCAGTCCCGATTATCTTCGGTGCCCTACCACTCGACCAGTGAGCTGTTACGCACTCTTTAAATCATGGCTGCTTCTAAGCCAAGATCCTGGCTGTCTGGGCAATTGAACATCCTTACGCACTAAGTATCTATTTCGGGGCCTTAGCTGACAGTCTGGGTTGTTCCCCTCTCGCACGCGAACCTTATCGCCCGCGCCCTGTCTCCCAGTGAGCAATTATCGGCATTCGGAGTTTGATTGGGTTCAGTAAGCGTGTAAGCCCCCTAGCCCATTCAGTGCTCTACCTCCAATAATCTCCACTGAGGCCATACCTAAATATGTTTCGGAGAGAACCAGCTATCTCCAGGTTTGTTTGGCCTTTCACCCCTACCCACAGTTCCTCCACCGCCTTTTCAACGACGGTTGGTGCGGTCCTCCAGTTGGTTTTACCCAACTTTCAACCTGACCATAGGTAGATCACCTGGTTTCGGGTCTAATACCATAAACTTATACGCCCTCTTCGGACTCGCTTTCGCTACGGCTACATACCTCTAATACTTAACCTCGCTTATGACATTAACTCGTTGGCTCATTATGCAAAAGGCACGCCATCACAGGCGTCAACTATTGAAAGTTAATAGCTGAGAATGACCTCTCAACCTCCCAACTTCCAATAGTTGACGCCTGCTCTGACCGCTTGTAAGCACAAGGTTTCAGGTTCTATTTCACTCCCCTCCCGGGGTGCTTTTCACCTTTCCCTCACGGTACTGCTACGCTATCAGTCACCAAATGTATTTTGCCTTACGAGATGGTCCTCGCAGATTCACCCAGGATTTCTCGTGCCCCGGGCTACTCGGGATCCAGCTACCAAATATTACCTATTTCAACTACGGGACTGTCACCCCCTCCGGTCGACCTTTCCAGATCGGTTCGTCTATAAGTAATATCCAGACAACGCTGTCCCTCTACCCCGGCCTTAAGACCGGTTTAGGCATCTTCCCCGTTCGTTCGCCACTACTGAGGGAATCATTCTTATTTTCTCTTCCTGGCGCTACTAAGATGTTTCAGTTCACGCCGTTCGCCTTCCTCGCGGAATGACAGGTCTTCCACCTGCCAGGTTGCCCCATTCGGATATCCCCGGGTCTAAGCTCGCTTACAGCTCACCGAGGCTTTTCGCAGTTCGCCACGTCCTTCTTCGCCATTTGGTGCTTAGGCATCCACCTTGTGCCCTTTTTGCTTTCACCATATAATTTATCCTCTGTGTCTTGTTACTCTCTCACTCACGGATACACACTATATAACTTCTAAAAGAACTGGTGGGCCTGGGCTGACTCGAACAGCCGACCTCACGCTTATCAGGCGTGCGCTCTAACCAAGCTGAGCTACAAGCCCGAGCTCATAAAAAAAAATAAAAAGATAAATAGAGTGGCAAGGAGAAAGTTCATCTTGTCTGTTATAACACCTTATAAAGGAGGTGATCCAGCCGCACCTTCCGGTACGGCTACCTTGTTACGACTTAGTCCTCCTCGCAAAGCACACCTTCGAAAGCTGCTTCCCTCACGGGTTAGCTCACCTCCTTCGGGTGCACTCCACTCGGCTGACTTGACGGGCGGTGTGTACAAGGCCCGGGAACGTATTCACCGCACCATGATGTTGCGCGATTACTAGCGATTCCGGCTTCATGAGGTCGAGTTGCAGACCTCAATCCGAACTTGGGTAGCTTTTCTGAGATTCGCTCCACATCACTGCTTCGCTCCCCTCTGTAACTACCATTGTAGCACGTGTGTAGCCCCGGTCATAAGGACCATGATGACTTGACCTC